>NZ_POTW01000033.1 GCF_003236295.1 Jiangella anatolica | reverse complement strand
GGGTTGGGCGGTGGGCGTGTCCGACGGCTCCAGCGGCTCGTCGGCGTCGCCGAACGGCTCCTCACCCGGCGACGCGGCGCCCGTCCCGGCCCCGTCGGCACCGGACGACCCGGTAGACGCCGAGGACCCGGTGGTCGGCTCGCCGCCCGAGCCGTCGGCCCCGGTGGACGCCGCGCCTCCCGGTTGTCCTCCGGCGGAACCGGCCACCGTGTCGTCGCTGCCTCCGTCGTTCCCACCGCCACCGAGCACCAGCACCAGGCCGACCACGACCAGCACCACGGCGGCGCCGAGCAACAGCAGCGTGGAGCGCGACCGGGTCATGGGTTCATCCGCCCGTAGCCCACCACCGGACCGCTCGGCCCCACCGAGAACGTGCCGTTCGAGCGCCGGACGCCGTCGCTCTCGTTGCCGCCGATCGTGGTCAGCGTGCGGGTCGCGTCGTCGACCGCCACGACGATGCTCACGTGCCCGGAGTGGATCATCACGTCGCCGGGCCGCGGCGGCTTCGTGGGCCCGCCGCTGCCGACGGGGATGAACTCCTGGCCCTGGCCGCCGGACTCGAACCACGCCCTCATGCCGATGACGGCCGGGATCTGCCAGTCATGTCGCCAGAAGTACCCCTGGGTGCCGGCCTCGGGCTGGAACGGGATGCCGGCCTGGAGGAAGACCCAGCTGACGAAGTCGGCACACCACTGTTCGCAGCCGGTGGCGATGTAGGTGTCGCTGATGGTGGGTCCGCAGTTGCTGCCCATCGGCTGCTCGACGATGCCCTTCGCGTACTCCTGCTCCGCGATGCGCACGACCCCGTCGAGCCCGCCGCCGCTGATGCCGCCGCCGCAGCCGCTGACGCCGCCGCCTTCGGTCGGCTCGCCGTCCTCGCCCTCGCCGATGCCCATGCCGTGCGGCGGCGGGTAGGTGGCGTACTCGCCGTAGTCGCCGGTGCCGCCCTGGGTGAAGTTGGACGAGATCAGCGCGTGGACGTTCTGGACGTAGCGCAGCGTCTCGTTGTTGTTCCAGTTGCCCGCCGGGCCGGCGTTGTAGCTGGCCGCCGAGTAGACGAACGTGCCCGGCTCCCAGGTGGCGGCGTCGCCGAGTGGCGTCTCGGCGGTGACGCTGCCGTAGACGCCGTCGGCATGGGTGAAGAGGTTGGCCGCGGTGAAGATGGCGTCCCAGGGATCCATGTAGTCGGGTGGGCCGCCGCCGGCGCTGTACTTGTACGCGTCCCAGGTGCCGGCGCCGGTGTTGAACTGCATGGGACCGTGACAGCAGCCGGAGCTGGGCCAGTCGGTGTCGAGGGGCTTCCAGGTGTTGCCGTTCTCGGTCAGGTAGATGGCCGCCAGATACGCGGGGTCGATGCTGAACTCGTCGCCGGCGGCGGTGAAGATCTCCGCCCACGGCTCCGGCACGTTCGCCAGCGTGGCGCCGCCGCTGCACACCTCGCCGCCGGGGGTCATCGTGCACTCGGCCAGCGGCGCGCGCTCGGTGAGCTCGCACCAGACGGCCATGACGGTCGCGACCGGGATGAACGCCAGGGACACCGCACCGGCCACACCGAGCAGCGTCACCAGCGCGATGCCGAGGACCCACTTCTTGAACCCGCTGGAGCCCTTGCCGCCCGGCGTGCGCGCGGGCTTCGCCTTCGTGCGTCTGGCGACGACGGCCCCACCGGCGGCGACCGAACCCTGTGCCATACCCCGCCCTCCATCCGGGCGTCCACCACGGCGGCCGGAGGTGGACACCTGTGTAGGTCGGCGCGGGGGTGGTTCTGTGACAGCTGCTAGCGGGTCCACTCCGGCTCGGGCCGGCGCCGGTCGATCAGCGACGAGGTCGCGTACATCGCGCCGACGTGCCCGGCCCAGGCCAGGGCGACCAGGCCGAAGAGCCAGCGTTCCCCCGTCGTCGCGATGTCCCAGTACGCGAGCGGCCAGGACAGCACCGCGACGGCGACCGGGGCGTAGAGCAGCTCCAGGCCGCTGCGGTGCCCGATCGAGATGTAGGCGAGATAGCCGTAGGCGGCCACGACGACCGCGACGGCGACCGGATAGCGCAGTGCGACGTCGAGCGCGTCGGGTCCGGCCGCCGCCGGCCGGATCAGCCCGTGCGCCGCGACCAGCACCACGGCCAGGAACAGGAAGGTCGCGCCGATGACGACGTAGCCGGCCCGGACCGCGCGGGCGCCGGCCTCACCGCGGGCCCACTGCGTCACGTCGCTGACGCCGGACGTGCCGGAGGTCTGCTCGAACATCCGCGCCTCGTCCCACCGCCCGAGAGCCGAGGCCAGGGCCACGAGCACGCCGTTGTACCCGAGCCAGGCGAGCACGCCGAGCAGGTACGTCCACCGCTCGGCGCCGGAGGCGAGGTCCCAGTAGGCGATCGGCCAGACCAGGAGCAGGAGCACGGTGCACACCGCGTGGACGACGACGAGCCCCTGGACGACTCCCGTCCGCGCCGACCAGAGCAGCACGACGTAGCCGAGCGTCGCCGCCAGGCGCGGCACCGGCTGCCGGTCCCACCAGCCGATCAGGTCCGAGCCGGCCTCGCCCGGCCGCAGGAACCCCGGGTCGTAGAGCACGACGAGGGCGCCGAGGACGAAGAAGACGGCCGTGGCGGCGAGAAGCGTCACCAGGGTCACGCGCCGCGGCCGGCGGCGGCGCCACATCTCGGTGTCGGCGAGCGACGGCTCCGGCCGGCCCTCGGCGGCGGTCCACCTGGTCTCCTGGCCCCAGTCCGCCTCCGCGTCACCCGGGTCGTCCGGCGTGACGCCGGGCTCGTCGTGCCAGCCGTCCGCGGGCTCACCGGCTCGGCCGAGCGTCGCGTCGTAGGCGGCCCGCCGGTCCGGATCGCTCAGCGTCTCGTACGCGACGGTGATCAGCCGGAACATGCCGCTGGTGCCGCCGACGTCGGGATGCGCGGTCCGCACGGCCCGGCGATAGGCCTCCCTGATCTCCGCCGCCGTCGCCGTGGCCGGGACGTCGAGCAGGTCGTAGTAGTCGAGGTCGGTCACGGGTCAGCCGATCTGCCGGCGGCCGCCTCGCGCGCCGGGACCGTCCAGCGCCGTCCCGTCACCGCCGAGCAGCCGCGCCTCCGACCGGCCGAGGGCCGCCGTCAACGCGTGCACCTGCCACGGCGTGGCCGCCAGCGCCGCCGCCGCGGCCGCCGCGTCCTGACCGCGGGCCGGTGTGATCGCCCGGGTCGCGACCACCGCGATGACGATCCGGGCGGTGGCGCGGACCAGGCAGACCTCCTCCTCGACCGGCCGCCCGCGCTCGGACGTCTGGACCAGGCGCTCGTCCTCGAAGTCCGGGTCGGGGACGGTGGTGAGGAGCTGCCGGCGCACCGGCGCGGGCAGCACGTCGAGCGCCCCGGGGTCGTCCGGCCCGGCGGCCGCCGGTCCACGCCTGCCGGTGGGCGCGTCCGGCGCGACCGTGCCCCGGCGCTCCTTCACCTGGCCGGCGAACGGATGCCGGTAGGTCGTGAGCCGCCACGGCCCGCGGCCGCGCGCGTCGAGCGGACGGACGGCGTCGACGACGGTCAGCGCGGTGTGGTCGACCGTCCAGGCGTGGCCCAGTTCGACCTCGACGCCGTCGCGCACCGCGGGTTCTGGCGGCACGGCGCCGGACGCGAACGCCCGCTCACCGGCGTGGCCGGCCCGGTCGAGGACGGCCCGGACGTCGATGGGCAGGTAGCGCCAGCTGGACCAGTCGCCGGCTGCGCTGGCCACGAAGTCGACGTCGAGCGTCGAGCCGGACGGACCGGTGTCGACCTCCGCCCGCGACGTGCGGCGCCGCTGCGGCACGGACCCGCCGCCGCGTTCCAGTTCCGACATCTGCTCCGCCCCGTCCCGCTCCTGACGTGCTCAGACACACCCTAGGTCGATCAAGGTCGGGCTGTCACTCGGTCTCGTCCAGGTCGTCGCCGCCGAGCAGCCGGGCGTCGGGGAAGGTGACCTCGGCCGCGTCGAACACCGCGAGGCTCGCGATGATGCCGGTGTTGACGGCGAGCTCGACCCGGTCGACGTCCGGCTCGGCGCCGAGGTCGGCCGTGAACTCGCCGTGCAGGCCGAGCCACCCCTCGTCGTCGGGCAGCACGAACACCTTCGGCCAGACGTGCTCGGCGTTCCACTCGTTCGCGAAGAGGACCGCCTCCTTGAACCGCTGGTCCGGCAGCATCCGCTCCCACGACCCGTGCACCTGCAGCACCTCGGCGCGGCCCTCGTCGTCGGGCAGGACGCTGAAGTCGAAGATGCCGTTCTCCCAGGCCCCGACCAGGTCGTCGCCGTCCACGTCGTAGACCGCGGCCATGCCGTCGAGCACCTCGCGGACCAGTTGCGGCAGCCGGCCGGACGGCTGGGCCGGCAGCGCGGGCGGCTGGCTCACCGCCGGGCGGGCGCGCAGCCGGTCCAGTTGGCTCGCGGGTGCGTTCTGCCGTAGGCCGGCGCCGTCGGATCGATCGTTCATCAGGACTTGCCCTTCCTCGGGCGGCGGATCCGCCGCTCCTTCTCCTGATCCTCCCTGATCCGCTGCCATTGGATCCGGTGCGCCTCGCGGCGATCGCGCTCGTAGGCCTCGCGCCGCTCCCACGGACTGAGCCGGCTGCGTTCGGCCTGGTGCCGCCGGCCGTACGCCTGGGCCCGGGTCTGGCGGGCGCGCTGCATGTCGGCGACGAGGCGGCTCCGGCCGGCCGGCGCGTTGTTCACCCGCTCGGCGCCGTAGCGTCCGCGGGTCAGCCGGGCCAGCCGCTCGGCCCGGCGCGTCCCGCCGTCGTACCGGCTCAGCCGAGCCTGGTCGGCGCGGTCGGCGCGGGCCATCTCGGAGCCGCGGATGCGGCTGTTGATGCGGTTGACGGCCGCGTGGTCGCCCCGGCGCAGGTAGTGCTGGACGCGTTGCCGCCGGGCGAACTGGACGGTACGGCCGGCGCCGTTCGCCATCGCGTTCCGGGCCGCCCGCCCGGCGCCCCGGACGGCGGCGCTCTTGGCGGCCACCGCGCCGCCCTTGACGGCGAGGGAGCCGCCGCCGGTGGCCCAGGCGAGGCCGGCCTGGCCGACCAGGCCGGATGTGCGCCGGATGATGCCCTGCAGGCGGCCGGACCCGCCGACCACGCCGGAGTTGCGTGCGGCATCGCTGACCATGTTGAAGTTGCCGGTCATGCGCTTCAGGGCGGCGCCACCACCGCCGGTCGGGGCCAGCGGCGAGCCACCGAAGCCGCCGCCTCCGCCACCACCGCCGCCGGCGCCGAACTTGGAGGCCATGGCGGCGGCGACCCGGTCCTTCGTCTGATGCACCGCGCCCCGGCCGCGCCAGAACAGGACGATGCCGGCGATCAGCAACAGGTCGATGAGCAGGAACTTGCCGATCTCGGCCCACCGGATCGAACGGTCGTCGGGGTTGCCGGTGGGTGCGCGGCCGGCCGCCATGACGTCGGTGATCACGTGCAGGAACACGCCCAGGAAGACGATGCAGAACATCAGCATGAGGACCGTGGCGAACAGCTGGCCGATGTTGCGCCACAGCGTGGTTCTGGCCCCGCCGGGCAGGATCGCCAGCAGCAGCGTGACCAGCAGCTTGATGCACTGGAGGAGTGCGGACAGGCCGGCGATGAAGACGACTCCGGCGATGATGAGGATGAGCACCGCGAGGATCGTGACGGCGGGCTGGATCGCGAACTGCGCCATCCAGCTGTCCGGCCGGGCCATCTTGGCGAACGTGTCCACCTCGTCGTTGAGGCAGCTGCCGACGACCTTCCAGACCTCTGGGTCGTAGTCGACCGGCTCGTCGCCGGTGCCGCCCCACCAGGTGCCCGGGTCGGTCAGCTCGGACCCGGTGTCGACGCCCTCGGCGGCCGAGCCCTCGCCGGCGAGGTCGCGATCGTTCAGGTCGTCCTTGAGGTCGTCCTTCGACGTGTTGTTGCCGGCGTGCGACAGCGCGACGACGTAGGCCTCCTCGCAGTCGCCGTCGAGGATGTAGCCGAAGTTCACCAGCATCGCCGGGTGGTACAGGAACGTGTTGAGGATGCTCTCGCCGGGACTGACCTGCTGGTTCTCGGGGTTCGTCAGGTCGTCGAGATAGTCGTCGTCGTTGACGATCTGGCCGACCAGGTACTGGGACGTGTCGCGGGCGTCGTAGAGCAGGCCGTCCTGAGCGTCGTTGTCGCCGATGAGCCAGCTGATCGGGTTGATCGGCGCGAGGTTGTTGTCGGGATGCTGGCTGTCGTAGCTGATCGTCGCCACCGCGTAGTTCGCGATGACCAGTGAGAGGAAGAGTTGCGCGAGCCCCTTCCCCCACATGCCTCTGGCCATCCAGAGCATGCAGACGAACGCGGTGATCGTCAGCATCGCGACGTAGATGTTGAGGTTGGACAGCATGCCGGCGATGGAGTCCTGGAAGTCGCCGGCGATGCCGGTGAACCAGTCCAGCCAGGTCATGCCGAGCACGAAGTCGGTGATCCACGCCAGCGCGATCACCTGGAACTGGTAGATCGCCCAGGTGATCGTCATGAGCACCTTGAAGATCAGGTGGAACGGGTCGGTGATGCCGCCGGCCAGCGACAGTTGCACGTGAAACGCCG
Source organism: Jiangella anatolica (assembly GCF_003236295.1). Lineage (GTDB taxonomy): Bacteria > Actinomycetota > Actinomycetes > Jiangellales > Jiangellaceae > Jiangella > Jiangella anatolica. The sequence goes on along the minus strand of NZ_POTW01000033.1, from coordinate 52,274 downwards.
ACAGCTCGCAGTTGCCGGTCGGGTTGATGAACTGGTCGCCCAGGCCGTCGCCGCCGGCGACCTGGCAGGCCTCGGCGGCGATCGTGACGGCGCCGGCGGCGAGGCTCATGCGGGCCTCGACCCGACGGTCCGGTCGGTGCGGCCGGCGGTCAGCTCCGGCGGGCCGTCGACGGCCTCGAGCTCGGCGACGCCGGTCCGGGCCGGGATGCCGGCGCGCGCCGGCCCGCCCGGACGGCCACCGATCAGGACCTCCGGCGGCGACGTCTTCATCGCCTCGAACCGTTCCGGCCGCGACGGCGGCATGACCTTGATGCGGGCGACGTTGCCCAGCGCGTCGCGCATGAGCGCCTCGCCGCGCCGCATCTCGGGCACGCCGTCGGGGCCGACCGGGCTGGTGTGCTCGGTGATCAGGGCGACCAGCGCCTCGTCGTCGGGGTCGAGGTCGAGCCACTTGAGGCCGCGTTTGGCCAGCGTCTTGTCGCGGTGCCGCATGAGGATGCGGGTCGGGATCAGGCCGCGCAGCGTGGCGTCGCCGAAGTCGCTCTCGGGATCGTGGCTGCCCAGCGCGACCGCGGCCTGGTGCTTGCGGCCGTCGCGGACGAACACGGTGATCTCGCGCTCGCCCTCCGGCGAGGCGGTGACGTGGTGCGCCTCGTCGACGATGAACAGCGCCAGCTCGGAGCGGTCGCCGAAGCAGACCTGCCGGCCCATGCTCGCCATCAGCGCGTACATCGCCCGGCCGAAGATCTTCTCCAGCTTCAGCTGCTCGAACAGGTGCGCGTGCTGCAGCTCGTCGCGGTCGGGCAGCTCCAGTGTGCGGGTCCAGAACACGATCGCGCGGTCGCTCAGCTCCACCGGCGGCAGCGACGTGTCGAAGATGACCCGGCCGAACTCCTTGCGGGCGAACACGTTCATCACGCGGCCGAGCTCGTAGGCGCCGTCGAGGGTGCAGCTCTCCAGCAGGTGCTTGGTGAGGTCGCCCAGGCCGCGGATGCCGTGCCGGGCCAGGTAGCCGACCTCCAGCACCTCCGACAGCAGCACGCCCCGCTCTGACGTCGGCGAGACGTTGAGCAGCGGGGTGAGGAACGACTGCGCGACGCGGGAGCCGGTGTGCCGGTCGAAGACCCGGAGCGGGTCCATGCTCATGGTGGGGTCGACGACGGAGACGATGGTCGGCGTGGTGAGCGCGCGGGCCATCGTCACCCACTCGCCCGACTCGGTGCGGTCCAGCGCGATGAACCGGCCGCCGCGGTCGACGGTGTCGGCGGCGATCTTCTTCAGCGCGACCGACTTGCCGGCGCCCAGCTCACCGGCGATGGCCAGCGAGCCGGAGACGTCCAGCCGGGTCGTGGCGCCGGCCGGGTCGTGGTGGACGACGCCGGTCTGGCCGGTGGAGATGTTCAGGCCCAGCAGGGTGCCCTTGTTGTCGCCGACGTCGCAGGTGACCACCGGTACCGCCGCGGAGAAGGAGTGCGACGTGGTGATCTGCGCGAACTCGCGGACCGACTTGGACAGCGGCGTACCGGGCAGCATCGCCCACCAGAGGTCCTCCTGGTTGCCCAGCGGGTGCGTCAGCTTGAAGCCGGAGCCGCCGTAGAACGCCTGCAGCTCCTTGGCCTGCTCCATGACGTGCTCCCCGGTGGGGCCGGCGACGCAGAAGATGACCGTCGCCTCGACCTCGACCTCCAGGTCGTCGGCCGACAGCAGCGCCTCGTACTCGGCGAGGTCGCGGGCGGACCGCTCGATGGCGTGCATGCCGGTGCTGAGCTGGCCCTCCTGCTGGAGGAACTGGTCGTTGAGGTTGGCGACGGCGCGGCGGTTGCGCGCGATGACCTCCTCGCGGGTCCGGGTGTGCAGCCGAACCGCCCAGTCGACGTCGAGGCCGGCGTCGTCGACCCGGCCGAGGTACTCGCCGCCGGGGAACACCATGCCGTCGGCCGGGGTGTCGGCCAGCGCCAGCAGTCCCTGGTAGGACACGGCGTCGGGCTGGTCCGGCTGGGTGATCTTGACGTACTTGCGCCGCAGCGGGTTCCAGCTCTTGAGCTGCCGGCGGTCCAGCTCGGACTGGCCGCCCTCGTCGATCAGCGCGTCGGGCCACAGCACGCCGTGACGGGGCACGACGGCGGCCTCGTGGTCGGCTCGCGTCTCGGGCAGGTCCATGTCGGCGAACAGGCCGCGCTGCAGCGTGTGCTGGTAGAGCCACACCAGCTGGGCGACGGTGGCCTGACGCGGCCGGAACACCGCGGGGATTCCGACCTCGACCTTGTGCGCCTGGTCGGTCCGGATCTTCAGCTCGGCCGGCGAGATGCCGTGACGCGGCAACGCCAGGTGGTCGCGGAAGTCGTCGAGGCCGGCCCGGAAGGACTCGCCGAGGTTGCCGAACCGACCGCCGTTGCGCAGCGGGACGCTGAGCCAGAAGGTCCGCTGACCCAGCGCGAGCTCGTCGAGCGTGTCGAGGGTCGCCTCGCACTCGGCCGCCCACTCGGGGCAGTGCTCCAGCGGGATGCCGGTGATCATCCGCTCGACGATCGCCGCCGGGTCGAGTGCCGCGCAGGCGCCGACCAACAGCGCCTCACCGGGCAACGCCCGCAGCAGCGCCTGGTGCGCCGCGCGCACGCCGTGCTTGTCCTTGTCGGGACGGAAGCCGTACGGCAGCGCGTTCAGCCGCCACGTCGCCCACACCGTCCCGCCCCGCGACCACAGCAGATGGCCGGCCATGGCCCGCGCCGGACTACGCATCGTCCTCACCCCACGAATCGCTGACCGCGCCGCTCCCGTGCCGGAGGGCGGTGCGCTGCTGGCCCCGCGGACGCGGCGCCGGGCGCCGTCCGTTCGCGGGCTGATCCTGCTGGTCGGCCGGGAGCAGGGCCAGCAACGCCTGCACCCCGCTCAGTGGCCGCCCGGCCGGCGCCGCTGCCGGTTCGGGTATCGCGACCGGTTCTGCCGCGGGTGGCGCGGCCGGCGTGCGCTCCAGGCGCTGGCGCAACCCGTCGGGCAGCTCCGCCACCGCCGCGGCGAGCACGCCCGGTTCGAGCTCGGCCCACGGATCGGTGCCGGGGAGCGGGCCGAGATAGACGGTCGTCCGGTGCCGGATGCGGCGCGGCCGGCGGAACCGCACCGGCCGGCCCTGGTAGCGGCCCGATGCGGGCGCGTTCAGGCTGCGGTACAGGCCGATCAGCGCGTAGAGCGGGTTGCGGCCGTTCATCGGCAGCCGGCCGATGAGGAAGACCGCGGCGAACGCCGTCCCGAACAGCAGCGCGATGTTGCCGAAGACCCCGAAGACGCCCCAGGTGTCGATCGTCAGCCCGCCGACGACGATGATGAGGATCGCCGCGATGAGTTGCTGGACCGTGTACGGCCCGCCGGGGATCTTGGTGCCGTCGGGCATCCGCCCGAGCAGCTGCGGGAACTTGCGCGCCCGCGTGTAGTACTTGACCGTCTCCAGCTGCTCCGGATCCTCGGCCATCGATCGTCACCTCCGCCCTGGGGTCTCGTGGTCTTCCGGCTTGCCGCGCGGCTAGGTCAGATCGACGTGCTGTGACACCGGCGCCGACCCGGGCAGGTCCTCGCCGACGGTGTCGCGCAGCGCCGTGACGTTGTAGACGATCCAGATGAAGACGCCCGCCGCCAGCGCGGAGACGATGATCGTGCCGATGGCGAACTTCGACTGGACCGCCTTGTAAACGACGAACACGATCGCCACCGTGATGGCGACGACGCGCAGGACCGTCTGCAGGCTCGACGCGGTGTCGGTGGTCCAGTCGAGCAGACCGGCCTGGATGGTGATGGACGAGCTGGCGAGGTCGGGCGCCGCCGCCGTGAGTCCGGTGATGAGGCTCATGGCTCCTTCTCCTTGTGAACGGCCGCGTGAATGCGGGTTGGGCTACGGGTCAGGGGGTCTCGGTGGTCGAGCCCTCGGGTGCGTCGGTTCCGGCCTCCCTCGTCGGTTCCGTGGAGGGTGGGCCCTGGGACGAGGAGGTGCTCGTCCCAGGAGTCGGTGTGGTGACCGGCGCCGGCTCGGGCAGCGGGACCGGCTCGGCCAGCGCGGGCGACGTGCGCAGCCGCGCGACCTCCCACCGTCCCTCGCGGGCCTGGAGCGCCAGCGCGTACTGGGCGCCGATCTGCTCGCCGTTGGAGCCGCTGAGCGTGACGTTCGCCTGCACCTCGACGGTCTCGCCGTCGGACGGCTCCGCGCTGGGCGCCTCGCCGCCGGCGGCGACGATCGTGTCGACGCGGACCGCCGCGTACGGCACCGGGTTCAGCACCCGGAACGACGTGCCCGGGCTGCTGTACGCCTCGAGCGAGGCCTGGTCGCCGCTGACGAGCATGGCGCTGAGGAAGTTGGCTACCCGGGCGAACGCCGGGTGGTCGGCGGCCAGTCCGTGGTCGTAGGCCGAGGCCAGCTGATCGAACTCGGCCGGCGCCGGCACCGGCGCGGGCAGCGCCTGCGCGATCATCTGGCCGTCGACGTAGAGGACCGGGAGCTGGAAGTAGAGCCGGCCCGACGTGATGCGCTGGACCGGCGTCGCCTCGGCGTCACCGTCCTCGCCGCTCTCGTCCGTCTCCGCCGCCGGCGTCTCGGTGGCCGCCGGGGTCTCCGCGGTCTCCGGCGTCTCCGCGGGCGCGGCGTCGGGCGGCGGCGTCCCCTCGGCGGCGTCGACGCCCACCGTCACCGACCACAGGCCGGTGTCGTCCTTGACGATCTCCGCGACGGCCGACCCGGAGGTGGTCCACGGGATGTCGGGGCGGCTCTGGCCGAGGTCGCCGAAGTAGGCGCGCAACAGGTCGGACTGCTCGCCCGGCGTCTCGAGCCAGGCGACGACGGCGCGCTCGGCGAACTCGCTGACCGCGGCCGCCTCGCCGATGCGGTCGACGTAGCCGTCCTGGCGGACCACGGGCCGGCTCTCGGGCACCAGCACCTGGAGTGCCAGCGCCAGCGGGCCGGCGATCAGCGCGGCCCAGAGCAGCCCGACGACGACCCTGGTGGCGAGCTGGGAGCCGCCGGTCCACGTGTGCTGCTCCGAGTTCGACTCACCGCCGGGCGCGGTGTCGCGTCCGCCGCCCTTCTCCCCGGGTTCCTTGGGCGGGCCGAAGCCCCAGTTGATCTTCATGGCGCCGGTTCCTCGTGGGTCGCGTCGTACCGGTGCGGGCTCGAGGACGGCGGAGCCACCTCACCGTTCGAGCCCGCACCGGGGTCGGTGCCGAGCTCCCAGGGCTCGCGCAGCTCCGTCACGTGCACGAGGCGCTCGAGCGCCTCTTGCGCGCGGTCCGCGTTGGCGCCCACCGCGTCGTGCAGCCGCTTGGCCGCGTCGCGGTCGAAGGGGTCGGCGATCAGGTGCGCCAGCTCCCGGTCGATGGCCCGCCGCGCTGCCAGCACCGTGGCCGCGTCCATCAGCGACTGCCGGTTGCTGAAGCGCTCTGTCATGTCGGGCTCCTCGGTCGGCGGGTCGGTTGTCTGCGTAGGTGCCGGCGGGCGGCGTCTTGTGACGGGGCGATCGGCGCGGGTTGCGGCGAAGATCGGGCATTCGTGTCATCACGGTCAGTGGGCAAGCCGCTGACCTGCACACTCCGCGTCAGGGCAAGAAGTTTCTCCGGCGTCGGACCGCTCCGGGCAAGAAGCCGGGCAAGCCCCGGCGGCGACGGTGGACGGGTCGATCCACCCCGGAGGAGCAACCCCGATGCCGATCCCAGCCACCACCGCCCAGGACGTCACCTGCACCGGCGCCCGGCGCCGCGCCGACGACAGTCTCGTGGGCCGGTTGAACGCCGAGTGGGCCCGGCTGCGCGCCGACCCGCGCACCGAGTCCGCCGTCGCCCACTGGGCCGGCCGGCACCCCGAACTGGCCGGCTGCCTCGCCCTCGAGGACGTCGAGCTGGCGGTCGCGGCGGCTGACGCGGAGCAGGCCGACCGGATCCTGCTCGCGCTGCTGCGCCTCGCCCGCGCCGGCGACTCTCTGGCCGGGCGGACGGTGCTGCAGCTGATGCTCGGCAAGGCCGTCCGCATCGCCATGACGCGCGCCGGCCGCGACACGAAGCCGGCGCTGGAGCACACCGCCGTCGCGGCCCTGTGGACGATCGTCGCGACGTACCCGATCGAGCGCCGGCCGGCGAAGGTCGCGGCGAACATCGCGATGGAGACCCTGCGCGCCGTCACCGGCGAGCTCACCCATCAGCTCAGCGAGACGCCCACCCCGCCCGACATCCTGGCCGCCGATCTCGTGCCGCCGGCCGCGTCCGGGCGGACCACCGCCGACCACGAGCTGCTGAACCTGCTCACCTGGGCGGTCGACGAGGGCACGATCACCGCGGCTGACGCGACGCTGGTCCTCGACATCTACTCGCCGGCGCCCGGCAGCGAGGGCGGCGCCGCGGCGGCGGAGCGGCACGGCCTCAGCTGGCCGGCCGCGCGGCAGCGGGCCAGCCGGGCCATCCGCAAGGTGGCGCGCCAGGTCCGCGCCGACGTCCCCGCGGCAGCGTGACCCGGCGACGCAGGGGGCGACGCGTACAACGATGCGGCCGGCGACGGCTGCACATCGAGATCAGGACGAGGTGCCGGCTTCCGGCCCGGCGCCGCACGGAGGCCGGCCACCGCTGCCGCCGCCCGAGGTGAGCCGACGCCGGACCGTGTGCGACCGTCGTCTGTGGGCGGACGCGAGCGCGCGACGCGATCCGCGAAGCTCGCGGGCTTGGCACGCTCCAGCGGCGTGCTCGGCACGCTGGAGGCGACCAGGAGCGCCCGAAATGCCGCGTTTGTGGAACACTCCGGCGTGCCAAGGCTGGGCACGTCGCGCGGCGGGGACGACGCCGCTCGGCCCTGCGGCCTGACTCGTCGCGCGGGTACATCGCCCCCGGCGCGCCGGATGGCCGTCGCCGTCGGTGATCATGCGGTGCTGACGCGGGTGAGGTACCTCCGGCGCACGTGGGGGCACCCGCCGCACGTGCGGCCAGATCACGTCGCCGCGTGGGATGCCACGCTGGATCCGGACCACGGCAGCAGACGCCGGGAGCGTGCCCGCCCGCGCCCCCTGGCAGCTGCCCGATCCTGGTCCGCGGCGCAGCACGCTTGGCACGCTCCAGCGTCGTGCTCGGCACGCCGCAGGTCACCTGGCACGCCCGAAATGCCGTGATTGTGGAGCACTCCGGCGTGCCAAGGCCGCCCAACACACCACCGCAGGAGCGGATGCACCCACGCCAGCGCGGCGGCGGCGGTTGCCGGAGGCCGCAGAGCACTCAGCCAAGCGCGGCAGCGGCCTGGGCACCCACCCCAGCGCGGCGGCGGCGGTTGCCGGAGGCGGCGTAAGAAGTCCGCCCGGACACAGCACCCCAATCCCAGGCCAGCGCAGCCGCCGTAGGCAACCGCCGCCGCCGCGCGACCCCACAGCACCCGCTTTCGCCGCACGAGGCCCGTCGTCGCGGCACCAGATGCCCGTATCACGGGCATCCCGGCTCACATCGTTCACGTCCGCCACTTGGGCCACTCCGTGATCCTCCAACTGACCGATTCGGCTTGCGCAGCCGCAGGTCAGCGGTGAAGATCGGCTGAATGGCCGAGCCGGCAGGGCGGTTCGGGCCACCCCGGATGGAGCCCATACATGGGTCATACAGTCACCAGACGCTCGCCAAGTCTTAACCATGCACGCTCTATGCAGGTGTGGCGGCGGTCACCTACCCTCATGCCACGAGATCGCCCGTGCAGGGCGCGGTCTCGCACCTGAGGCGAGGAGGCCGGCGTTGACCGAGAGCACTCCGACCACTGAGTTCCTGCAACGGAGCACGACCCCAGTGGTGGACACAGCGGACCTGGACACCGTCCTGGCCCGCCGCTCGGTCGGGTCCGGCACCGTCGCCGACGACGCGCCGGTCATCAAGCCGAGCGTGGTGCACGTCCCGTCGTCGCTGCTGTCGCTGGTGGCGGCGGAGCGGCAGCGGTCCGGCCGGTCGAACGGCCAGATCCTCATCGACGCGATCGAGGCCGGACACGAGCACCTGACACAACTCCACAACCAGTCCAGCAGCATCGGAGGCCGCCTCTTCACCGCCCGCACGGCGAAGCCCCAGCTTCCCGTGGCCGAGCCGCTCTCACCCCTCAACGTCCGCCTGTACGAGCAGGACTACGAGGTACTGGACCGGCTCGTCACCGAGCTCGGCGCGGGTTCCCGCAGCCGGCTGGCCACCCTGGCCCTCGCGCACTACCTCGACAGCACCACCTGAGCGACCAGCCCTCAGCACCATTCCCCGGAACAACGCAGGACGGCAGCGATGAGTTCGCCCCCCACCCATCAGCCGGCGCCCGACCACCTCGACGACGAGTTCGACATCGCCGAGGCGAAGCTCGAGCCCGCCGTCGCAGCACCGCCGAAGCAGCGCCGCCGACCGGCGTTGATCGGCCTCGGCGTGGCCCTGGTCGCGCTCGGCGGCCTGGGCGCGGCCTGGCTGGCGACAAGCATGAGCGACACGGTTCGGGTCGTCGCCGTCCGCGAGGACGTCGCCCGCGGCGAGCAGATCACCGAGGACGACCTGACGACGGCGAACATCAACACCGATCCGGCGCTGGATCCGATCCCGGCGGCGCGGCAGAGCGAGATCGTCGGCCAGTACGCGTCGGTCGATCTACCGGCTGGCACGCTGGTCACCGAGGGCTCGTACAGCAGCGACGTCCGGCCCGGCGAAGGCGAGGCGATGGTCGGCGTGGCGGTCACCGCCGCCCAGCTGCCGGGCGAGGCGCTGCGCCCGGGCGACATCGTCCGCATCGTCGACACCCCGAACCCGCAGGACGACCCGCCCGGCTCGACGCCGGACTCGATCGAGGCGACCGTCGTGTCCACGACGACCGACGAGGAGTCCGGCCAGCACATGGTCAACGTCATCGTCCCGGAGGTCCGCGCGCCCGACCTCGCCGCCCGCGTCGCCACCACCCGGATCGTCGTCGTCCTGATGTCGCGCGCGGGAGGCCAGTGATGGCGGTCGTCGCGCTCACCTCGGCCCGGGGCGCCCCCGGCGTCACGACCACGGCGCTGGCCATGGCCATGCTGTGGCCGCGGCCGGTCGTGCTGGTCGAGGCCGACGTCGCCGGCAGCAGCAGCATCCTCGCGGGCTACCTGCGCGGCACCGTTCCGCCGGACCGCGGGCTGGTCAGCCTGGCGGTCGCGCACCGGCGCGGCGTGCTGGACAAGAAGTTCTACGACCAGACCATCGCGCTCATCGAGGACCGCGTCCGGCTGGTGCCCGGCCTGGTCAACGCGCAGCAGGCGGCCAGCATGGACAAGCTGTGGTCACCGCTGAGCATCGTGCTGGCCAACCTGGAGCGCACCGGCACCGACGTCATCGTCGACGCCGGGCGGCTGGGCATGCGGCACGGGCCGATGCCGCTGCTGCGCTCCGCCGACGCCGTCCTGCTGGTGACGCGGACGACGCTGCCCGCCGTCAGCGCGGCCCGGGCCCGGGTCAACGTCCTGCGCGAGGACCTCGTCGAGCTCGGGCAGGGCGACGACACGCTGGCGATGCTGCTGATCGGCGAGGGCCAGCCGTACCGGGCCCGCGAGATCCACTCCGCGCTCGGCGCGCCGGTGCTGGCCTCGATGGCATGGGACCAGGCGGCGTCCGACTCGCTGAGCGTCGGGGCGCCGTACGGACGGCGGTTCGCGGCGGCTCCGCTGTTCCGCAGCACGCGGGTCGTCATCGGCGCCGTGCACGAGCTGATCGACCGCCATCGCACCCGGCTGGCCCCGGTCGCCGAGTCCATGATGGAGGAGACCTATGGCTGACCCCACGAACGCCGCGGCGAGCCTGGAGAACCTGCCGCTGTTCGCCGAGCCCGACGGCGGCAACGGCGCCGGCGACGAGTGGGGCGACGGGCACTCGCTGAGCGGGCCGGCCGGCCAGAGCGACCTGCGCCGGTCGCTGCAGGCGCGGCTCGCGTCGGCACAGCGGGGCCCCGGCGGCAGCGGGCAGCACGCCCGGCGCGCCGAGGTCCTCACCGCGCTGGAGCGCAACGGCGACACCTTGCGTACCGCGCCCAACGGCGAGGTCGACTGGGGCCTGGTCCGCGCCTACCGCGAGCAGGCCGCCGACCAGCTGGCGCACGCGCTGCGCACCCGCGAGGGCCTCGACGATGCCGGCCGGCGCGAGCTGGGCCGCAGCATCGTCGTCGAACTGCTGGCCGACCACGCCGAGCGGGCGCTCACCAAGGGCCTGCCGATCATCACGCCGGACGAGCAGATCCAGCTGGCCGAGGCGATCATGGCCGCGCTGTTCGGCCTGGGCCGGCTGCAGCCGCTGGTCGACGACCCCGGCATCGAGAACATCGAGATCAACGGCCACGACAACGTCCACCTGATCTACCACGACGGGCGCATCGTCGAGGGCCCGGCGGTGGCCGACAGCGACGAGGAGCTGATCGAGACGCTGTCGTTCCTGGCCACCCGCACGGGCACCAACGAGCGGCCGTTCTCGCCGTCGAACCCGCGGCTGCACCTGCGGCTGCGCGACGGGTCCCGGCTCGCGGCCACCGCGTGGATCACCCCGCGGCCGGTCGCCGTCATCCGCAAGCACCGGCTGACCGACATCGGCATCAAGGAGCTCGTCGATCTCGACATGCTCAGCCCGGCCGCGGCGGCGTTCCTGGCGACGGCCGTCCGCGCCCGCAAGAGTCTCGTCGTGTCCGGAGCGCAGGGCGCGGGGAAGACGACCCTGGTCCGGGCCCTGACGAACGAGCTCGATCCGATGGAGCGCATCGGCACCATCGAGACCGAGTACGAGTTGCACCTGCACGACATGCCCGAACGGCACAAGCGGATCGTGGCCTGGGAGGCCCGGCCGGGCAGCGGCGAGCGCGGTCCCGACGGCCGAGCGGTCGGCGAGATCACGCTCGACGACCTCGTCTTCGACTCGCTGCGGATGAACCTGTCACGGCTGATCGTCGGCGAGGTGCGCGGGCGCGAAGTGCTGCCGATGTTCAAGGCGATGCAGTCCGGCGCCGGCTCGTTGTCGACGACGCACGCGCATTCCGCCCGGGCGGCGATCGAGCGTCTGGTCACCTGCGCCATGGAGGCCGGTCAGCACGTCACCGAGTCGTTCGCGTACCGGCAGATCGCCGAGCACATCGACCTGATCGTCCAGATCGAGCTGGTCGACAACAGCCACTCCGGCGGCAAGCGCTACCGCTATATCAGCGAGATCATCGCGCTCGAGCCCGGCGAGCACGGCCTGCCCGCCGTCACCGACGTGTTCCAGCCCGGGCCCGACGGCCGCGCCGTCCCCGGCACGCCGCCGATCTGGCTGCCGGACCTGGAACGGGTCGGCTTCAACCCGCGGCTGCTCGACCACGGCGGTGTGCCATGACCCCGTTCGCCGCGGCGCTCGCGGCGATCCTCGTGCTGGGCGGGATCCTGCTGGTCGTGCTCGGGCTGGTCCCGCAGCCGGTGCGGGCCCGTCCGGCCACGTCCGGGCAGCGGATCAAGGCCCGGTTCGTCAGCATGACCGGCGGTCGCAACCCAGCCGCCCGGCAGCTGCGCATCCTGCTCGGCATCGGCATCGCCGGCGGCCTGGTCGCCTGGCTGCTCACCGGCTGGCTCATCCTCGTCCTGCTGGTGCCGGCCGCGCTGATCGGCCTGCCCGCCCTGCTCGCGCCGCCGCCGACGGCCACACCTGTCGCCAAGCTCGAGGCGATGGAGGAGTGGACGCGGTCGCTGGCCGGCGTGCTCACCGTCGGCGTCGGGCTGGAGCAGGCCATCACCGCCACCATGAAGTCGACCCCCGATGCGCTGCGTTCGGAGGTGACGACGCTGGTGGCCCGGCTGCGGGCGCGCTGGCCCACGGTCGCGGCGCTGCGCGCGTTCGCCGACGACCTCGGCGACGCCACGGGCGACCTGATCGCGTCGTCGCTGATCCTGGGCGCGACGCGGCGCGGCGCCGGGCTCGCGGCGGTGCTGGAGGGGCTGGCCGCGACGGTGGCGCAGGACGTCCAGGTGCGGCGCAAGATCGAGGCGGACCGGTCCAAGCCCCGCACGACGGCGCGGATGGTCACGATCATCACCCTGGTCGTGCTCGGCTTCATGACGTTCAACAGCTCCTACATCGAGCCGTACGGCTCGGCCATCGGCCAGATCGTGCTGATCGTGCTGCTCAGCTGCTACGTGCTCTGCCTGCTGTGGATGCGCCAGATCACCAAGCCCCGGCCGCTGCCGCGGATCATGGGCTGGGACCTGCGCTCGTCCGCCGGACCGACCCGGGCGGAGGCGCGATGATCTGGGAGCTCGGCATCCTCGCCGGCGCGCTGGCCGGCCTCGGACTGGCACTGGTCGTGCGCGAACTGGTCCCGGCGCAGCCGCACCTGCGGGCCACGCTGGTCCGGCTGCACGACACCGGCACCGAGTCGACCCGGTCGCTGGAGCCGCAGACGACGCAGTCCGGCTCGCTGTTCCAGGACCGTCTCGGCCGGTTCCTGGAACAGCGGTTGCCGACGCTGGTCGGCTTCCGGCTGCCGCGCCAGGAGCTGGACCTGCTGCGCATCCCCGCCTACCGCTACTACGGCGAGAAGGCGCTGTGGGCGCTGCTCGGCCTGGCGTTCCCGGCGATCCTGACGCTGACGCTGGCCATCACCGGCGTCTCGCTGCCGTTCACGGTGCCGGCCTTCGTCGGCCTGATCCTCGCCGTCGTCATGTGGTTCCTGCCCGACATCGAGACCCGGTCGAAGGCCGGTAGCGCCCGCGAGGAGTTCACCCGGGCGCTCGGCGCCTACATCGACCTCGTCGCGCTGGAACGCGCCGGCGGCGCCGGGTCCACGCAGGCGCTGGAGAACGCCGCCGAGGTGGGCGACTCCTGGGTGTTCCAGCGGCTGCGCGAGGAGCTGGCCCGGGCCCGGTGGTCCGGCACGACCCCCTGGGAGGGGCTGCACACGCTGTCGGTGCAGCTCGGCCTCAGCGACCTGGACGACCTCGCCGACATCATGCGGCTGTCCGGTGAGGAGGGCGCCACGGTCTACGAGAGCCTGCGCGCCCGCGCCAGCGGACTACGCGACGCCACCCTGTCGGCCGAGCACGCTCGCGCCAACGCCGACAGCGAACGAATGGTCATGCCCGTCGCACTTCTGGGCGTGGTTTTCATGGCTCTACTCGCGGCTCCCACGGTGATGCGTATGCTCGAATAGCCAATTGTCCGTAATTTCCTCAGTCAGGAATTCCCCCGACCCTGACGCGTCACAAAAGGCTCCCCCGACATGCCTACAGCTGTGACGGGTCGGGACCAGCCCGCACCCCCGAGAGGAACACGACAATGCTGCAACTCCAGACATGGATGACGGTCCTGTCCGCAGAGCTGCGCGACCGCTTCTCCGAACTGGCCGGCCGTCGCCGCGAGCAGGGCGCCACGACGCTCGAGTACGTCGTGATCGCCGCCGCGGTGTTCGTCGCCGCCGTCGCGCTGGTGGGCATCATCATCGGCGTCATCAACCGCGAACAAGCGAAGATCCAGTAGGCCATGAGCCGCCGGCCACGTGACGGGCAGCGGCGTCGTCCCCGGCGCCGCCTCCCCGGACGTCCCGAACGAGGCGCGGCGACGCTGGAGCTCGTTGTCCTGTTCCCGGTCGTCCTGCTCATCACGTTCGGCGTCATCGAGGGCGCGCTGTGGTACCACGCGCGCAACGTCGCCCTCGCCGCCGCCGAGGAAGGCGTGCGCGTGGCCACCGGCAACGGCTCGACGCTCGCCGACGGCCTCACCGAGGCGCGCTCGTTCGCCGCGGAGGCCGGCGCCGACGGCGTGCTCAGCGCCGTCACCGTCACCGGCAGCGGTGGCGAGGTCGAGATCACCATCACCGTCGAGGGCTCGTCGCAGAGCCTGTTCCCCGGCTGGTCCGGGCACCAGGTCTCGCAGACGGCCAGCGGCCCCGTCGAGCGCTTCACCGGGCCGGGCTGACATGGCCACCCGGACACGCAGGGAGCGTGGGTCGGCCACCGTCGAGCTGGCGGTGGTCGCGCCCGGCCTGCTGATGATCGTCGCCCTGCTCGTGCTGGGCGGCCGCATCACCATCGCCGGCGGCTCGGTCGAGCACGCGGCGGCGGAGGCGGCGCGGACGGCGTCCATCGCCCGGAGCGCGAGCGACGCGGCGATCCAGGGCCGCGACGCCGCCGAGGCGTCGCTGGCGCAGCAGGACCTGCTGTGCGTCGGCGGGCCGAGCATTCAGATCGACACCAGCCAGTTCAGCCGCCCGCCGGGTGAGCCGGCCACCGTCACGGCGACAGTCACGTGCCGGGTCCAGCTCTCCGACGTCGCCATCCCCGGGCTGCCCGGCTCGCGGGAGATCACCGAGACGGTGCAGAGCCCGCTCGACACCTACCGGATGCGCGGATGACGGCCCGGCGGCACCGGGGGCTCCGGCGCGACGGTGAACAGGGCGCCGTCGCGGTGTTCGTCGTGGTCATCGTCATGGCGTTGTTCCTGGCCATCGGGCTCGTCGTCGACGGCGGCGCGAAGGTCCGGGCCATGCAGCGGGCCAACGCGATGGCCGCCGAGGCCGCCCGCACGGCCGCCCAGGCGGTCATCATCGACGGCAACGGCGCCGGCCACCCGACCATCGACTTCACCCGGGCCTGCTCGGCGGCCGCCAGCTACGTCACGGCGGCGGGCGGGCAGGCCACCGACTGCCGCCGGGTCGACGACACGACGGTGGAGGTCGACACCACCGTCACCTACGACCACGTCTTCCTTTCGCTGATCGGTCCCCCGACCGCTCAGGCCACCGGCAGCGCACAGGCCCGGCTCGCACGCGGCGTCGGCACGGAACAGTGAGGAGTACTCCAGTGCCTCGAACTCATCGCAGCACCCGCTCCCGGCGCACGATCGGCTCGGTCCTGCGCGGCCTCGGCGCGCTGGTCGTGATCCTCGCGGTCCTGGTGGGCATCCCGCTCGCGCTGCTCGCCGTCGCCGGCAACCCGCTGCCCGACTCCATGCCCAGCTGGGACGACGTCAGCAGCGCGCTCACCGAGCCCGACGACGGCTCGCTGTTCCTGCAGGCGCTGGTGTGGATCGGCTGGCTGGGCTGGATCAGCTTCGCCGTCGGCCTGGTCGTCGAGATCCCGGCCGCGCTGAGCGGACGCAAGGCGCCACGGCTGCCCGCGCTGCGGTTCCAGCAGCGCGCCGCCGCCGGCCTGGTCGCCGCCGTGGCCGCGGTGTTCGTCGTCGGCCCGGTCGGCGTCGCCACCGCCGCGGAGCCCGTTCAGGCGCCGGCACCACCCCCGGCCCCCGCCCCGGCGACGACGGCCGAGGCCGCGCCCGTCGCGGAGGCCGAGACGGCGCCCGCGGCCGAGGCCGCGCAGCCGGCGATGGTGCAGCGAACGCACATCGTCCAGCGCGGCGAGTCGCTGTGGCGGATCGCCGAGCAGGAGCTGGGCGACGGCATGCGCTGGCCGGAGATCGCCGAGCTCAACTACGGCACGCCGCAGCCCGGCGGCCGGTCGCTGGACAACACCCACTGGATCGACCCGGGTTGGCAGCTGCTGCTGCCGCCGGAGCCCGCGCCGGCCGAGCCGGTCGCCGACACCGGTGCGACCACGCACGTCGTCGTCGAGGGCGACACGCTGTGGGGCATCGCCGAGCAGCGGCTGGGCGACGGCGCCCGGTACCCGGAGCTGGTCGAGGCCTCGCGCGACACCGTCCAGCCCGACGGCGCCCGCCTCACCGACCCGGACCTGATCCGGCCCGGCTGGACCATCACGGTGCCGGGGACGGCGGGCGAGCCGCCGGTCGTCGGCGACCCGGTGGCACACGACCCGGCTCCGCCACCCGCCGAGGAGCCGGCGCCACCCGCGGAGCAGCCGGCTCCGCCGGCGGAGGAGCCCGTGCAGCCGCCCGCGGAGGAGGCTCCGCAGGAGCAGCCGCCGGCCGAGGAACCGGTGCAACCGCCGGCGGCCGAGCAGCCCGGCGACTCCGAGGCGGGTGACGCAGCCACTCAGGCCGTCGGCGACGACCTGCCCGTCCGCACCGCGGCCGGTGTCGGCGCGCTGATGGCGGCCGGTGTGCTGGCGTTCCTCGCCGTCCGGCGACGGGGTCAGCAGCGGCGACGCGAGCCGGGCGAGCGGATCGCGATGCCCGAGGGCGCCCTGGCCGGCGCCGAGCAGGAGCTGCGCGGCGTCGCCGACCCGATGAGCGTCGAGCTGGTCGACCTCGCGCTGCGTGGGCTGGCCGCCGACTGCGCCGCCCGCGGCGTCTCGCTGCCGCCGCTGCGCATCGGCCGGCTGACGTCGGAGCAGTTCGAGCTGTACCTCGCCGACGAGTCGGAGCTGCCGCCGCCGTTCGTCGCGACCGACCAGGGCCACGTGTGGCTGCTGCCGGCCGCCGCCGCGCAGGGCTACGACGCCGAAGCGCTGCGCGAGGTGCCGGCGCCGTACCCGAGCCTCGTCACGGTCGGGCACGGACCGGAGAACGGTCACCTGCTGCTGGACCTGGAACGGCTCGGCACGCTCGCCGTGGTCGGCGAGCGGGAGGCGTCGCGCGAGGTGATGGCCGCGCTCGCCGTCGAGCTGGCCACCAGCCCGTGGGCCGACGACCTGCAGGTCACGCTGGTCGGCACCTGCCCCGAGCTGGCCGGTGGGCTGGACACCGGGCGGATCCGGTACCTGCCGACGATCGGCAGCCTGCTCGGCGAGCTCAGCAACCGCGCCCGGCACGACCGAGCGGCGATGGCCGAGTCCGGCGCCTACTCGCTCGACGACGCGCGTGCCCGCGGTGTGGCCGTCGCGGCCTGGACGCCGGAGATCGTGCTGCTCGGCGAGCCGCTCGGCCCGGATCAGGACGCGCAGCTGGCCGAGCTGGTGCAGTCACTCCCCCGCGTCGCCGTCGCGGCGGTGACGAGCGGGACCGGCGCCGTCGGCCAGTGGTCGCTGGAGCTGGGCGACGCCGCGGTGCTGCAGCCCGTCGGCGTCGACGTGCAGCCGCAACGCCTGGACCAGCACCAGTACCACCAGATCCTGGAGCTGCTGGGCATCACGACGCAGCCGGCCCGGCCGTGGGCCGACGCCGGGTCGCCGGCCGTCGAGCCGCCGCCCGAGGACGCCGACGCCGACCTGCTGGAGAGCCTGGAGGCCGAACTCGACCCGGTGCCGCCGCCGCCCGCCGCCGACGCCGTCCCCGAGACGTCGCCCGCGCCGGCGCCCGACGGTCCGACCATCCTGCTGCTCGGACCGGTCGAGGTCGAAGACGCCGAGGGACCGGTCGAGCAGTCCAAGTACCGGCAGCTCACCGAGATCGCGGCGTTCATCGCGCTGCACCCAGGCCGCGGGCACGCCGCCCTCGACGACGCGATGTGGCCGGGCAGCCGGGTCACGCAGAACACCCGGAACACGGCGATCTCGAAGCTGCGCCGCTGGTTCGGCAGCGACGCCGCCGGCGAGGACTACTTGCCCCGGGTCGACTCCGGCTACCGCTTCCAGCCCGGCGTCACCACCGACTGGGACGAGTGGCGCTCCCTCGTCGGCGACGACCCGGCGCTGGCCGGCACCCAGCAGCTGGTGGCGGCGCTCGAACTGGTCCGCGGCCAGCCGTTCACCGGCGTGAATCCGCGCCGCTACGGCTGGGCCGAGCACCTCAAGCAGGAGATGATCTCGGCCATCGTCGACGCCGCGCACGAGCTGGCCCAGCGCGCCCTCCGCGCCGGCGACGCCCACCTCGCCCGCAAGGCGTCGACCATCGGCCTGCAGGTCGAGCCCGGCATGGAGCTGCTCTGGCGGGACCGGATCAAGGCCGAGCACCTGGCCGGCAACCGGCCCGGCATCGACGACGCCATCGCCCGCATGACCGCCATCAGCGCCGACCTCGGCGACGACCTGGAGGACACGACGGTGCAGCTGATCGCAGAGCTCACCAGCCCGGCGCCGCAGCACTCCGGCGTGCCGGAGCGGCTCTAGCCGACCACACAAAGGGCGCCGCTCCGGGATGGCCGGGGGCGGCGCCCTTCGTCTGTGCCGACGTGCTCAGCGGTTCTGCACCAGCGCCTGGATCTCGCCGACCGGGATGACGGTGCCGTTCCACGGGCTCTCCAGAGTCTCCGGCACGCCCGGCAGGTCCACCTCGGCGCCGCTCATGGTGAACGTGACGTCGTAGACGAGGCGGGCCTGGGCGGGGAAGCCCGGGCGGCCGTCGATGTCGAGCGACGTCTGCTCGTGCGACATCAGCAGGTAGACGTGCTCACAGGCGTTCGTCCGCAGGTCCGGCCGGCATTCGATGGTCGGGGACCCGTCGGCCGGGTCGATCTCGACGTGGCTGAGGGTGCCGGTGGCCTGTAGCGGACCGGCGACGCTGCCGATGATCTCACCGTCGCCGATGCCGTCGATGAGGAACCGGGTGTCGGCGCCGACGTAGGTCATGCCGGCCGGCTCGAAGCTCATCGTGAACGCGGGTGTCTGCAGCCGGCCCAGCGCCTGCCAGCCCAGTTCGGGAAGTGCACCGTCGTACGGCTTGATCCACCGCCACCGCTCATAGAGCTCCTCCTGACCGGGCACACGGCACCGGACGAACGTGAAGATGTAGTCCGGCCCGGGCATGGTCTCTTCCGGCGGCCACTTCGACTCGTCCAGCGGCGACGGGATGTCGGCCTGGCATGCCTTGATGCCGAGACAGAACTCGTTGTACGGCTCCTCGGTCAGGTCGCAGCGCGGCCCGCCGCCACCGCCACCGTTGCTGCCACCGTCCTCCTCGTCGGGATCCGGGCAGATGTTGACGTACTCGAACTCGCCCGGGCGAACCTCGAGCGACACCCAGCAGGGGTCGGACGCCGGCTCGGCCGCCTGGCTCGACGCGACCGCTCCGAAGAGGCCGGCCAGCAGGACGGCCACAGCCAGCAGGACCTGGGACATGCGTCGGGGGGTCAGCATGTGATGGTGCCTCCAGGCTCGATCGGATCGCCGACGAGCCAGGACCCGTCGGACTGGACCATCTCGTAGACCACGGGGTGCGGCTCCAGCTGCTCGGGCGCGGGTGGGATCTCCTCGCCGCTGGTGAGCTGGGGCAGCCACTCCGACTCGTCCATGCAGGCGCTGACGACGCCGGAGCGGTCGACGACCTGCACGTTGACATCGGTGATGACCGGGGCGCCGACTCGGACGATGCCCTGGGCGGCATAGCGGCTGGCAATGCCGGCGTTGACCTCGATCGTCGACTCGGTGGCCAGGCCCTCGAAGAGCGCGGCAGGGTCGTCGGAGGCGCCGCTCTGTGCCTCGACCACCGCGTCCACATATCGCTCGAACACCGTTCGAATCTCCTCTTCATCCTGCGAAGCGGTGGTCTCCGAGACGGATGCCGTCGGCTCCGGGGCCGCCGGGTCGGTGGCGTCGTCGTCACCACTGCACGCGGCGACGATGGTGATGCACGCCAGACCGATCACGAGGCGCCGGCCCGTCCGGGGAAACGAGCCGCTCATGCAGGGACAATAGCGATCAAGACGTGACAGTGGCAACACGAACAGCATGAACGGCAGGCGTCATTTCCGCTGGCCGCGCCGGGAAACCCGGTCCGGACACGGGGCGGTTGGAGCCGCCCGCTGTGGGTAGAATCGGGCGCGACACTGCCAGGAAGGAACCACCCCCGGATGACCTCGCTTCGTTACCAGTTGGGTGATACCGGCCCGGCAATCGCGGAGATCCGCTCCAAGCTCACGCAGCTCGGACTCCTCGACGACACCGCGCCCGGCCCCCACACGTTCGACGAGGACGTCACCCAGGCGGTCCGGCAGTTCCAGCAGGAACGCGGCCTCACCGCGACCGGGGTCGTCGACGCGACGACCTACCGGGTGCTCGACGAGGCCCGCTGGCGGCTGGGCGACCGGCTGCTGTCCTACGTGGTGGGCAACCCGCAGGCCGGCGACGACGTCATCGCGCTGCAGCGACGGCTGTCCGAGCTGGGCTTCGACGTCGGCCGCATCGACGGCGTGTTCGGCGCGCGCACCGGCGATGCGCTGCGCGACTTCCAGCGCAACATCGGCCTGCCCGCCGACGGCACCTGCGGGCCCAGCACGTTCAAGGCGCTGGGCCGGCTGGCCCCGATCGTCACCGGCGGCCGGCCCGAGAGCCTGCGCGCCGTCGAGGCGCTGCGCCGGGCCGGCAAGCGGCTGCCTGGCAAGGTCGTCGTCATCGACCCGGGCCACGGCGGCGCCGACCGCGGCCACCAGGCAAATGGGCTCGACGAGGCCGCCGTCGTCGAGGACCTCGCCGCCCGCATCGAGGGCCGGCTGACCGCCACCGGCGTCCAGACGTACCTGACCCGCGGCCCCGGCGCCGACGGCTCGCCCACCGAGGCCGAGCGCGCTGCGTTCGCCAACGACTCCGGCGCCAACCTGCTGATCTCGCTGCACGTCGACTCCCACCCGAACCCCGAGGCGGCCGGCGTCGCCACCTACTTCTACGGCAGCCACGAGCCGGGCACCGCGAGCGCCATCGGCGAGCAGTTCGCCGGTCTGGTCCAGCGCGAGATCGTCGCCCGCACCGACCTCGTCGACTGCCGGGCGCATCCGAAGACGTGGGACCTGCTGCGGCACACCCGGATGGCCGCGGTGCGGGTCGAGCTCGGCTACATCACCAACGACGGCGACGCCGCCCGGCTGGCCGACCCCGACTTCCGTGACGTCGTGGCCGAGGCCATCGTCGTCGCCATCCAGCGGGTGTACCTGCCCTCCGGCGAGGACGCCGCCACCGGCGTGCTGCGGTTCCACGATCTGGCCGCGAACTGACCGAATCGCGGGCAATCGATTCGCCACCACCTGCCCCGATGAGGCACAGTTGACCCTGGGGTATCGGAGCTGTCCGGCCCCGTCGTCTGTGTCGGTCCGTTTCCGGGAGGTGTGTACGTGAGCCAGCAGTCCAGCCCGCACCGGAAGACGACCGACGCAGCAGCCGCCACCGGCTCACGTCTGGACTCATACGTCGACCGCTACGCCACCCGCACGCACGGCATGACGGCGTCGGAGACGCGCTCGCTGTTCGCGGTGGCCTCCCGGCCCGAGGTCGTGTCGCTGGCCGGGGGCATGCCGAACATCTCCGGCCTGCCGCTCGACGTCGTCGGCTCGATGATGAACGACCTGGTCACCAAGCGCGGCATGACGGCGCTGCAGTACGGCTCCGGCCAGGGCGATCCCACACTGCGCGAGCAGATCTGCGACGTCATGCGCCCGGCCGGCATCAACGCCCACCCCGACGACGTCACCGTCACGGTCGGCTCTCAGCAGGCCCTCGACCTGCTGACCCGCATCTTCATCGACCCGGGCGACGTCATCCTGGCCGAGGCGCCGTCCTACGTCGTGGCGCTGGGGACGTTCCGGTCGTACCAGGCCGACATCGTGCACGTCGAGATGGACGACCACGGCCTGGTCCCCGAGCGGCTGCGCGAGGCCATCGCCGCGGTGCGAGCCGCCGGAAAGACCATCAAGTTCCTCTACACCATCCCGAGCTACCACAATCCGGCCGGCGTGACGCTGCCACAGCAGCGCCGGGCCGAGGTGCTGGAGATCTGCCGCCAGGCCGACGTCCTGATCGTCGAGGACGACCCGTACGGCCTGCTCGGGTTCGACGGCGAGGTGCCGCGCGCCATCCGGGCCGACGACGCCGAGCAGGTCGTCTACGTCGGCTCGTTCTCGAAGACGTTCGCGCCGGGCTTCCGGGTCGGCTGGGCGCTCGCGCCGCACGCCGTCCGCGAGAAGCTGGTGCTCGCGTCGGAGAACAGCGTGCTCTGCCCGCCGGCGTTCAGCCAGCTGGCCGTCTCGGAGTACCTGTCCGGCCACGACTGGATGGCGCAGGTCAAGGACTTCCGCGAGATGTACCGCGAACGGCGCGACGCCATGCTCGAGGCGCTGGACGACCTCATGCCGGCCGGCGCGCACTGGACCCGGCCCACGGGCGGGTTCTACGTGTGGCTGACGCTGCCGGAGGGCATCGACGCGAAGGCGATGCTGCCCCGCGCCGTCACCAACCGGGTCGCCTACGTCCCCGGCACGGCGTTCTTCGCCGACGGTTTCGGCGCGCGCTCGATGCGGCTGTCGTACTGTTACCCGACACCCGAGCGCATCCGCGAGGGCGTGCGCCGGCTGGCCCAGGTCATCGAGCAGGAGATGGAGCTGCGGGCCACGTTCGGAGCGTGGGGCTCCGCACAGCGGCCCGGCCTCGACGCGCCGGCGCCGGACCAGAGTTGAGGGGTTTCGTTCCAGCATGAGTGATCTCGGCCGCGTCCTCGTCCTCGCCGGCGGCCTGTCGCACGAGCGCGACGTCTCGCTGCGCTCGGGGCGGCGGGTGGCCGAGGCCCTGCGTGAGGTCGGTCTCGACGTGGAACAGCGCGACGCCGACGCCGACCTGCTCGCGTCTCTGCGCCAGGATCCCCCGCACGTCGTGTTCCCGCTGCTGCACGGCGTCTCCGGCGAGGACGGCGCGATCCAGGAGGTGCTGTCGCTGGCCGGGCTGCCGTACGTGGGCTCGGCGCCGGCGGCGTGCCGGCTGGCCTTCGACAAGCCGGTCGCGAAGGCGATCGTGCGCCGGGCCGGCATCGCCACCCCGGAGTCGACGGTGCTGTCGCAGTCGACGTTCCGCGAGCTGGGCGCCGGCGTGCTGCTGGACGCGCTGGTCGCCCGGCTCGGGCTGCCGCTGGTGGTGAAGCCGGCTCGCGGCGGCTCCGCGCTGGGCACGACGGTGGTCCGCTCGGCAGCCGAACTGCCCGCGGCCATGGTGGAGTGCTTCGCCTACGGCGAGCGGGCGCTGATCGAGCGCTGGGTCGACGGCACCGAGGTCGCCGTGTCCGTGCTCGACACCGGCGACGGGCCGCGCGCGCTGCCGGCGGTCGAGATCGTGCCTGAGTCCGGGACGTACGACTACCACGCCCGCTACACGGCCGGCGCGACGGAGTTCTTCGTGCCGGCCCGGCTCGACGAGGTCGCGGCGAGGGCCGTGGCGGAGGTCGCGGTGGCGGCGCACCAGACGCTGGGCCTCAGCGACCTGTCCCGCACCGACCTCATCGTCGATCGCGACGGCGTGCCGTGGTTGCTGGACGTCAACGTCGCACCGGGCATGACGGAGACCTCACTGCTGCCGCAGTCGGTCCAGGCGGCCGGGCTCGACCTCGGCGTCCTGGCCCACGAGCTGCTCGCTTCTGCCGTTTCTCGCCGACACGACGGCTGACCGCAAGCCGACAGACCAGCCAGGTCGGCGGGCGGGGATGCCGTCAGGGGTAGGCGCGGGCGTCCGAGCGAGGAACGAGCGAGGCGGGCGGGGACGGCATCCCCGCCCGCCGACCGGACGTCAGTCGGACGCGGTAGCGCCGTCGGCGTCGCGGACGGCCTTCGCCATCCGGGGGTCAATGGTGCTCACGATGCGCTCGAGGTCGTCGAGGCTGGCGAACTCGATGGTCACCTTGCCCTTCGAGCGGCCGAGGTCGACCTTCACCCGGGTGTCCAGCCGCTCGGAGAGGGCGGCGGCGATGTCGCCGAGCCGTGGCGCGACCGGGCGGGCGGAACGACGAGCGCGTGACTTGGGCGTCTCGGCGTCGTCCAGCGAGACGATCTCCTCGACGGAGCGGACGCTGAGGCCCTCGGCGACGATCCGCTGGGCGAGCCGCTCCTGCGCCGCGCCGTCGCCGAGACCGAGCAGAGCGCGTGCATGCCCAGCCGAGAGGATGCCGGCGGCGACCCGGCGCTGCACCAGGGGCGGCAGCTTCAGCAGCCGCAGCGTGTTGGAGATCTGCGGCCGGCTGCGCTTGATGCGCACCGCGAGCTCGTCGTGCGTGCAGCCGAAGTCGTCCAGCAGCTGCTGGTAGGCGGCCGCCTCCTCCAGCGGGTTGAGCTGGCTGCGGTGCAGGTTCTCCAGCAGCGCGTCGCGCAGCATGTCGTCGTCGCGGGTGGTGCGGACGATCGCCGGGATGGTCGGGAAGCCGGCCTCTTTGGTGGCCCGCCACCGTCGCTCACCCATGACCAGCTCGTAGCGGCCGGTCTCCAGCTGCCGGACGACGATCGGCTGCAGCAGGCCGACCTCCTGGATGGACGACACCAGCTCGGCCAGCGCGTCCTCGTCGAAGATCTGCCGCGGCTGCCGCAGGTTCGGCACGATCGAGTCGACCGGGATCTCCGCGAACGTGGCGCCGTCGACGGGGAGCAGGTCCCCACCGTCGTCGTCCGTCGTTTCACGTGAAACGACGGACGAGCCGTTGCTGGGGAAGAAGACGTCCACCGGCGCCTTGCGCAGCGCGTCGCCGCTTGCCGGGTCCCCCGTCGGGATCAGGGCGCCGAGACCGCGCCCCAACCCCCGCCTCTTCTCAGCCATCACTCGTCTCCCCAGATGTACTGCCCGATGCTCCCCGCTCCGCGATCTCGCGCGCGGCTTCCAGATACGACAGCGCGCCACTGGACGCGGCGTCGTACGTCATCACGGTCTGACCGTAGCTCGGCGCCTCGCTGATGCGGACCGAGCGCGGGATCGCCGTCCGCAGCACGGTGTCACCGAAGTGCCGGCGGACCTCGTCCGCCACCTGCGCGGCCAGCCGGGTGCGGCCGTCGTACATGGTGAGCAGGATCGTCGAGACCGCGAGCTCGCGGTTGAGGTGGGCGCGGACCATGTCGATGTTCTTGAGCAGTTGGCTCAGGCCCTCCAGCGCGTAGTACTCGCACTGGATCGGAATCAGGACTTCGTCGCCGCCGACCAGCGCGTTCACCGTGAGCAACCCGAGCGACGGCGGGCAGTCGATGAACACGTAGTCGTACTCGACGCCGGGCGTCTGCAGGTGCTGGTCGAGAGCTTTCCGCATGCGCGACTCGCGGGCCACCATCGAGACCAGCTCGATCTCGGCGCCGGCGAGGTCGATGGTGGCGGGCACGCACCAGAGGCCGTCGATCTCCTCGACCTTCTGCACGACGTCGCCGATGGGGGTCTCCTCCACCATGACGTCGTAGATGCTGGGGATCTCGGCGTGGTGGTCGATGCCCAGGGCCGTCGACGCGTTGCCCTGCGGGTCGAGGTCGATGACGAGCACGCGCAGCCCGCTGACGGCGAGCGCGGCGGCCAGGTTCACCGTCGTCGTGGTCTTGCCGACGCCGCCCTTCTGGTTCGCGACGACCATGATGCGCAGCTGGTCCGGCTGCGGCATCGGTGCCGTCCGCCGTCCGACCGCCATGAGTGCGACCGCCGCCTCACGGGCGATCGGGGTGTCCAGGTCGGCCAGCGAGCCTGACATCGCGAACTCCGCCAGATCTGCCGTCGAACGTACGTGGGTGCTCGCGGCCGGTTCGGCCGGTCGGTCGCCCGCATTCACCGAAATCTCACGCTCCAGGTTCGACGGTCCGCCCGTCGTATCTATGGTCCCACTGAGCCGCGGCCAGCCGTTGGCCGACCGCCGTTCCCCCGTAGCGCTGTCGACTGCGACGACCCCACCGGCTGCGGGCCAGCCCAGGCCCGCCACGACGGTGGTATCGGTCATCTCTTCGTCCTCCGTTGTCGTACGTCCTTCTTCGGCCCCGTCCCCGAACTGCCGGCGACCACGACGGCCACCCGCGTCACCGGGTCGACCACACCTGCACCGGCCTCCTCAACTCTCCACGACGCCGCGCCCATTCTCGCCAATGACGCGGCGGAATCGGCCAACTCTTCGGAAACCGACCGGCCCTTGAGCGCCAGCAGCACGCCGCCGGGCCGCAGCAGCGGCAGCGTCCAACCGGCCAGCCGATCCATCGGCGCGACCGCGCGGGCCGTCACGACGTCGAACCGGGCTCGTGGCCGGACGTCCTCCGAGCGCGAGCGCAGAACGCTCACGCCGTCCAGCCCGAGCGCGGCGACGGTCTCCGTCAGGAACTCACTGCGCCGCAGCAGGGGCTCGATCAGCACGACCTCGAGATCGGGTCGGGCGATCGCCAGAGGTATACCCGGCAGCCCCGCACCGGAACCCACGTCCGCGACGACGCGGCCCTCGTCGACGAGCTCGGCGACAACGGCCGAGTTCAGGATGTGCCGATCCCAGATCCGCGGGACCTCCCGCGGGCCGAGCAGGCCGCGTTCGATGCCGGCGCCGGCGAGCTGTGCGGCGTACGCCACCGCCAGCTCCAGCCGGTCCCCGAACACGGCGGAGGCCGAGTCCGGCACGGCGAGAACGTCGTCCAAGACTCGGCCTCCAGAGAGTTTCAATCGTGTTGTTTCACGTGAAACACGCACCACTAGGCGGGCATCACCACGACGTAGCGCCGGGGCTCCTCGCCCTCCGACTCGCTGCGCAGGCCCGCGTCGGCGACGGCGTCATGGACGACCTTCCGCTCGAACGGGGACATCGCGCCCAGCGACTCCGGCTCGCCGGACGTCCGGACCGCCTCGATCACCCGCTTCGCCAGCTCCAGCACCTCGGCCCGCCGGTTGGCCCGGAAGCCACCGACGTCGAGCATGAGCCGGCTGCGCTCGCCGGTCTCGCGGACCACCGCCAGCCGGGTCAGCTCCTGCAGCGCCTCGAGCACCTTGCCGTCCTCGCCGATCAGCGCGTCGAGGCCGTCACCGACGATCGAGACGACCGCGCGGTCGCCCTCGACGTCCATGTCGATGTCGCCGTCGAGGTCGGCGATGTCGAGCAGTTCCTCCAGGTAGTCCGCCGCGATGTCGCCCTCGCGTTCGAGCCGCTTCGCCGTGCCCTCCCCGGCCTCGGTCTCGCGTTCCTGCGCCACATCCAGCTCCGTGCCAGCGTCGCTCACCATCGACTCCTTCTACTTCTTCTTGCGCTGCGAGCGCGAGGTCTTCTTGGGTTGCCGCCGGACCACCTGCGTGTTCTCCGGCTCCTGCTCGGTCTCGCCGGTGTCGGGTGTCGGCAGTGCGACGCCCTTCTTGCGGGCCTTCTCCTCAAGCCGTCGCTGATGCGCCTTCTCGGCCTCCGTGCCGGGCGCCGGCATCCGCCGGATGACGTACAGCTGCTGGCCCATGGTCCAGAGGTTCGACGTGAGCCAGTAGAGGACGGTGCCGAGCGGGAAGTAGACGCCGGAGAACGCGAACACCAGCGGCAGCACGTACAGCAGGATCTTCTGCTGCTGCGCGAACGGGCCCTCCAGGGCCTCCTTCGGCATGTTCTTGCGCATGATCTGGCGCTGCGTGATGAACTGCGTGACGACCATCAGCACGACCATCACCGCGGCGATGATCCGGGTGTTGATGGTGTCGGCGTTCAGGAAGGTGTCGGCGAGCCGGGCGCCGAAGATCTCGGCCTGGCCGGCGGACTCGAACAGCTCCGGCTGGCTGGTGAAGGCGCCGCGCTCGTGCCCCTTCGCGACACCGTCGAGCACCCGGAACAGGGCGAACAGGAACGGCGCCTGGAGCAGGATGGGCAGGCAGGACGAGAACGGGTTGGTCCCGGTGTCCTTGTAGAGCTTCATCATCTCCTGCTGGAGACGCTCGCGATCGCCCTTGTACTTCTTCCGCAGCTCGCGCAGCTGCGGCTGGAGGATCTGCATGCGCCGCTGCGACTTGATCTGCCGCACGAACAGCGGGATGAGCAGGATGCGGATGACCACCACAAGGCCGATGATGGCCAGCGCCCAGTTGGCGCCGTCGTGGCTGATGCCGAGCAGCTCTGAGAAGAGCCAGTGCCAGCCGATCATGATCCAGCTGACCAGGTAGTACAACGGCGCGAGGATGGTATCCACGGGTGTATCAGACTCCTCGGAGAGAGGTCGGTGCGCCTGGCGGCAGGTCCGCCCGCGGCGCGGAAGCTCGATGCGACGGGGCCGCGTGCGGCTCGTCGTCGCCGTCAGTCCCGGCGGCCCGGCCCCACCAGCGGTAGTTCTCGCGGGTGGGCACGAGGTCGACGCCGCCGGCGCACCAGGGGTGGCAGCGGCCGAGCCGGCGCAGGGTCAGCCAGCTTCCGCGCAGGGCACCGTGCCGCTCCACCGAGCTCAAGGCGTACGCCGAGCAGGACGGGTAGTAGCGGCAGGTCTGCCCGTACAGCGGGCTGATGACGAGGCGATAGCCCTTGAGCAGGGCCACCAGGATGGTCTTCATCGCCGTTGCTCCGCCCGGGTCACGGCGCGGTCGATGGCCGCGTCGAGCTCACGCGCGAGTGCGGAGCTGGGAGCGCCGGCGATACCGGGCAGCGCGCGGACGACGAGCTTGGAGCCGGTGGGGAGCCGGTCGACTCGCTCGGCGAGGAGGTGGCGCAGCCGGCGTCGCACGGTGTTCCGCACCACTGCACCCCCAACCGTGCGCCCGACGACCAGACCCACCGACGCGGGGCCGGCATCGGCCGCGGCGGCGGAATCGCCGGCCGGCAGCAGATGCACGACCATGGTCGGCCGCCCGACGCGGACACCGCGGCGCACGATCACCCGGAAATCGGCTGAGCGCCGGAGCCGGTGTTCGGCCTTCAGCACCTCTGATCGTCGAGCGAGCGCAAGCGTGCCGGCCGGATCAGGCGGACAGCTTGGCACGGCCCTTGCTGCGGCGGGCGGCGAGGATGGCACGGCCGGCGCGCGTACGCATACGCAGCCGGAAGCCGTGAGTCTTCGCACGACGGCGGGTGTTCGGCTGGAAGGTGCGCTTGACCACGTCCGGGCTCCTGTGTCGTTCGATGAGAGATGTGCGTGCTTCGGGGTGCCGTGCGGGATCCGATCATCCACGGGTAGCTAACGCCCGGGCATGACAAAAGGAGCCCTCGTCGGACCGATTTACGGTACGCGGTGGCCGCGTCTCAGGTCAAACTCGGTGGCCCGGGCCTGACCGGACGGCCGCAACCGCCCATCATGGCACCCGCGATTACCACGAGTCCGGCAACGACACGCCGGTATCTGGGGGCAACCTGTGGACATCAGTTGAAGCGCTGGCCGCATGTTGTTAGCGTCACGTGCTCCAGCACGCTGTCCGTCCGGTCCGGCAGGCCCGAACCGGCTCCGCGTTCGCGCAGGTCACAATGGAGCGGATGGAGACAAAACGCACGTGTCGACACCCTCCACACCCTGTGGACGACCGTGTGGACAACGACAACGGGGGTGGCCAGCCAGTTGCCGCCAGTTTGGAGTGAACTGTGGCAGACGAGGCCGGAACCGACTTCGCCACCGCCTGGGCCAAGGCGCTGACCGACCTGGAGTCGATCGAGATCGGGCCGCAGCAACGGGCCTTCCTGTCGCAGGCCCGGCCGGTCACGCTCGTCGAGGGCACCGCGGTCATCTCGGTCCCCAGCGACTTCGCCCGCGCCCAGGTCGAGCAGCGGCTGCGCTCGCACATCATCGACGCCCTGTCGGCGGTGATCGGCCGTCCGGTCGGCCTCGCCGTGAGCGTCAGCCCGCCGCCCGACGGGGTCCCCGGCGCGCTGCTCGACCCCGTCCCGCCGCCGCCCCCGCTCGGTGGCACCGACCCGGGCCCGTCGTCCTCGGTCGACACCGAGGAGATCCCGCTGGTCAGCGCCGCCATCGAGGCGCCGTTCCCGCCGCCGCGGTCGCAGCCCGACGTCACCCGGCGCGGTGACGTCGAGCCGCACCTCAACCCGCGGTACACCTTCGACACGTTCGTCATCGGCTCGAGCAACCGGTTCGCGCACGCCGCCACCGTCGCCGTCGCCGAGGCGCCCGGCAAGGCGTACAACCCGCTGCACGTCTACGGCGAGTCCGGCCTGGGCAAGACCCACCTGCTGCACGCGATCGGGCACTACACGCGGACGATGTACCCCGGCACCCGGGTGCGCTACGTGAGCTCGGAGGAGTTCACCAACGACTTCATCAACTCCATCCGCGACGACAAGGCCTCGGCCTTCCAGCGCCGCTACCGCGACGTCGACGTCCTGCTCATCGATGACATCCAGTTCCTCGAGGGCAAGATCCAGACGCAGGAGGAGTTCTTCCACACGTTCAACACGCTGCACAACGCGAACAAGCAGATCGTCATCACGTCCGACCGGCCGCCGAAGCAGCTGTCGGCGCTGGAGGACCGCCTGCGCAACCGGTTCGAGTGGGGCCTGACGTGCGACGTGCAGCCGCCGGACCTCGAGACCCGCATCGCGATCCTGTCCAAGAAGGCCACCCAGGATCACCTCAACGTCTCGCCGGACGTGCTGGAGTACATCGCCAGCCGCATCGCCACGAACATCCGTGAGCTCGAGGGCGCGCTGATCCGGGTCACGGCGTTCGCCAGCCTCAACCGGCAGCCGGTCGACCTCTCGCTGGCCGAGATCGTGCTGCGCGACCTGGTGCCGACCGACTCCGGGCCGGAGATCACCGCCGCCACGATCATGGCGCAGACGTCGGCCTACTTCGGCCTGACCATCGAGGACCTACAGGGCACCAGCCGCAGCCGCGTGCTCGTCACGGCCCGGCAGATCGCGATGTACCTGTGCCGTGAGCTGACCGAGCTGTCGCTGCCGAAGATCGGCCAGCACTTCGGCGGCCGCGACCACACGACGGTCATGCACGCCGAGCGGAAGATCCGGACGCTGATGGCCGAGCGGCGCAGCGTCTTCAATCAGGTCACCGAACTGACCAACCGGATCAAGCAGCAGGCCCGGCAGTCGTGATCCACTTCTCACAGGCTGTGGACAAGTTTGTGGACATGAGTGCCACCGCCGTGGACCGGCACGGGGAAAGTGTCACCCATCGGTGGACAACCTCGGACCGTCCACGTCACCCACTGGCCGTGCCCACAGCCTCCGTGGACAACGGTAGCGGCGCTCACCTGCGACGTTCATGGTTTTCCACACTTTCCACCAACGCTATGAACCTGACTGACCTATCCATGGATCAATGGGCAGCGCACAAGCCTGGCGGGCCGGTTCCTGTGGATCGTGTGATTCACGGCCGGCGTTTGACGCCTCTGGCAGTCACTGTCGGCGGCCCGTGGAAGGATGACGTCGAACCACAACGACCCGGGCTGGCGCCCGAGGGGAGGACGGACCGGTGAAGTTCCGGCTCGATCGCGATGTACTGGCGGAGGCGGTGGCCTGGACGGCCCGCACCCTGCCCAACCGGCCGACGGTGCCGGTCCTGGCCGGCCTGCGCATCGACGCGTCCGACACCCAAGTGACGTTCTCGTCGTTCGACTACGAGGTGTCCGGGCGGGTGTCCGTCGACGCCGACGTCGCCGACGGTGGCACCGTCCTGGTGTCCGGCCGGCTGCTGGCCGACATCGCGAGGTCGCTGCCGAACAAGCCGGTCGACCTCAACGCCGACGGCTCGAAGGTCACCATCACCTGTGGCAGCGCCCGGTTCACCCTGCTCACGCTGCCGGTCGAGGAGTACCCCGACCTGCCGGTCATGCCCGCGGCCTCCGGCACCGTCGACGGCGCGGTCCTCGCCGAAGCTGTCACCCAGGTCGCCGTCGCCGCCGGCCGCGACGACATGCTGCCCACGCTCACCGGCATCCGCATCGAGATCGAGGGCGAGACCGTCACCCTGGGTGCCACCGACCGGTACCGGCTGGCCGTCAAGGAGTTCACCTGGAACCCGGGCACGCCCGACCTCTCCGCGGTCGCGTTGGTGCCGGCCCGCACGCTGGTCGACGCCGCCAAGACGCTGGGCCCGGCCGGCGAGGTCACGCTGGCGCTGGGTACCGGCACGCAGGACAGCCTGCTCGGCCTGGCCGCCGGCGGCCGCCACACCACCAGCCGGCTGATCGACGGCGAGTGGGTGCCCAATTACCGCCGCCTGTTCCCGGCCGAGACCGCCACCGTCGCCCGGGTGGAGATCTCGGCGCTGGTCGAGTCGGTCAAGCGCGTTGCGCTGGTGGCCGAGCGCAACACCCCGGTCCGGCTGGCCTTCGACGAGGGCCAGGTCGTGCTCGAGGCCGGCAGCGGCGAGGACGCGCAGGCCTCCGAGGCGCTGCCCGCCGACGTCCAGGGTCCGGCCATCGCCACCGGCTTCAACCCGACGTACCTGCTCGACGGCCTGCAGGCGCTGGGCACCCCGTTCGTGCACCTGTCCTTCACCGACACCCCGCTGAAGCCGGTGGTCATCCAGGGCGTCGACAGCGCCGAGGCCGAGCCCGGCGGCGGCTACCGCTACCTCGCCATGCCGATCCGGCTGTCCGGCTGACGACCGTTCGGCGGCACCCGGTCGCGGACCGCGAGTCCGGCGAGCGAGGATGGTGACATCGCGACGGGGAGGAACTCTGGTGGCCACGGAAGGAAACGTCATGGAGCTCGGGCTGGTGGGTCTCGGCCGTATGGGCGGCAACATGCGCGAGCGACTGCGCCGGGCCGGCCACACGGTGGTGGGCTACGACCGCAACCCTGACGTCAGCGACGTCGCCAGCCTCAAGGAACTGGTCGGGCGGCTGTCCGCGCCGCGGGCGGTGTGGGTCATGGTGCCGGCCGGCGAGCCGACCCGGGCTACCGTCCAGGAGCTGGGCGAGCTGCTCGACGAGGGCGACATCGTCATCGACGGCGGCAACTCCCGCTTCACCGACGACCGCGCGCACGCCGACATCCTGGCCGCTCAGGGCATCGGGTACGTCGACTGCGGCGTGTCCGGCGGCATCTGGGGCCTCGACGTCGGCTACGGGCTGATGGCCGGCGGCGACAAGCAGCACGTCGAGCACCTGATGCCGATCTTCGACGCGCTGCGGCCCGAGGGCCCGCGCGACGAGGGCTTCGTGCACGCCGGCGGCGTCGGCGCCGGTCACTACGCCAAGATGGTCCACAACGGCATCGAGTACGGCCTCATGCAGGCCTACGGCGAGGGCTACGAGCTGCTCGCGGCCTCCGGCGTCGTCGAGGACATCCACGGCACGCTCAAGGCGTGGTCGCGCGGCACCGTCGTCCGCTCCTGGCTGCTCGACCTGCTGGTCCGAGCCCTGGAGCAGGATCCCGCGCTGGCCGAGATCGAGGGCTACGTCGAGGACTCCGGCGAGGGCCGCTGGACGGTCGAGGAGTCCATCCGCAACTCCGTGCCGGCGCCGGTCATCACGGCCGCGCTGTTCGCCCGGTTCGAGTCCCGGCAGGACGACTCCCCCGCCATGAAGGCGGTGGCGGCGCTGCGCAACCAGTTCGGCGGGCACGCCGTCAAGGCGGCCGAGGCCGGGCCGACGTCCGGGGCCGGCGACACCCGCTCCTGACGCGCGATGCACGTCGCCCATCTGTCCCTGGCCGACTTCCGGTCCTATGCCGAGGTCGAGCTGCCGCTGCGGCCGGGGGTCACCGCCTTCGTCGGGCCCAACGGCCAGGGCAAGACCAACCTGGTCGAGGCGCTGAACTACCTCGCGACGCTGGGCAGCCACCGGGTCGCGCAGGACGCTCCCCTGGTCCGGCTCGGCGCCGAGCGGGCGGTCGTGCGCGGCAGCGTCGTCGAGACCGTGGGCGGCGAGGACCGCAGCACGCTGCTGGAGATCGAGATCACGCCGGGCCGGGCCAACCGGGCCCGGCTGAACCGGTCCCCCGTCCCGCGGCCGCGCGAACTGCTCGGCGTGCTGACCACGGTGCTCTTCGCGCCGGAGGACCTCGCGCTGGTGAAGGGTGACCCGTCCGAGCGGCGCCGGTTCATGGACGAGCTGCTGGTCGCGCGGGCGCCCCGGTTCGCCGGCGTCCGGTCCGACTACGAGCGGGTGCTGAAGCAGCGCAACGCCCTGCTCAAGTCCGCCGGCATGGCCATGCGGGCGAGCCGCGGCGGCGGGTCGTCGCGCGGCCCGGACCTCAGCACGCTCGATGTCTGGGACACCCACCTGGCGCAGGCCGGCGCCGAGCTGCTCGCCGCCCGCCTGGACCTGGTCGAGGCGCTGCGGCCACTGGTCGCGAAGGCGTACGACGCGGTGGCCGGCGGCTCGGGCACGTCCGGCGACCGCGAGGCCCGGCTCACGTACAAGTCCTCGCTCGGCCCGGACGCCGAGCTGCCGCCGTCGCGCGAGGCGCTGGCACCGGTGCTGCTGGAGGCGCTGGCCGGGGTCCGGCGCGACGAGCTGGACCGCGGCGTGTCACTGATCGGGCCGCACCGCGACGACCTCGTGCTCACCCTGGGTCCGATGCCGGCGAAGGGGTACGCCAGCCACGGCGAGTCGTGGTCGTTCGCGCTGGCGCTGCGGCTGGCGTCCTATGAGCTGCTGCGTTCCACCGGCAGCGACCCTGTACTCATCCTCGACGACGTCTTCGCCGAGCTCGACGGCGGCCGGCGCGACCGGCTGGCCGAGCTGACGGCCGACGCGGAGCAGGTGCTGGTCACCGCCGCGGTCGCGGCCGACGTGCCGCCGGGGTTGTCCGGCGACCGGGTCGACGTGCTCGGCGGCGAGGTCCGGCGGGTCTAGGCTGGGTGTGGCGGGAGGGGTGACGACGGTCCATGAGTGACGACGACGATGTCACCGTCCCGGCGCCCGGCGTCGATCTGCCGGCGCCGGCCACAGCCCCCGTCGGGCCGGCAGACGGTTTCACGTGGAACCCCGACGGCGAGGACCTGGCCCAGGCGCTGGTCGCGCGGGCGAAGGCGGCCGGGCGCAAGGGCGGCCGTGCACCTGCCCGCAAGGGTGGCCGCTCGGGCACCGGGACCTGGTCGTCCCGCTACCGTGCACCCGGGGCCGGCTGGAGCGGCCCGGGCAAGGACGACCGCGACCCGCAGGCCGTCGGCTCGGCCGTCGACCGGCTGATCGGCGAGCACGGCTGGGCCGAGGACCTGGCGGTGCACGGCGCGGTGGCCCGCTGGGACCAGATCGTCGGGCCGGAGGTCGCGGCGCACGTGCAGCCGGAGCACTACGAGGACGGCGTGCTGACCGTCCGGGCCGACTCCACCGCGTGGGCCACCCAGGTGCGGCTGTTCGCGGCCGAGCTGGTGCGCCGGTTCAGCACCGAGATCGGCGACGGCTCCGTCACCAGGGTCGACGTGCGCGGACCACAGGCGCCGAGCTGGCGGCGGGGGCCCCGGAGCGTACCCGGCCGCGGTCCGCGCGACACCTACGGCTGACCGAAATCTGTCGATCCGCTCCGCGGCGCCAGACGGCCCTCAGTGTGCCCGCGGCGCCCGGTGCGGGTATGGGGACACAGGCGAACCGGTCTGTGCGGCTCCACGGGGCATTCAGGGCCGCAGAACGCGCATTCTCGCGTCGGCACAAGGTAGACTGAGTGCTGTCCATCCAGGCCGCACGGTCTCCTGGGCCTCTGAAGCGGCCTGCAGGGGCATGGTGCGGCCTGATCCCTGGCAGGAGGTCCACCGCTCGTGACGGACACTACGTCCTACGACGCCAGCGCCATCACCGTACTCGAAGGTCTCGAAGCGGTACGCAAGCGTCCCGGCATGTACATCGGCTCCACCGGCGAGCGAGGCCTGCACCACCTGGTCTACGAGGTCGTCGACAACTCCGTCGACGAAGCCCTGGCAGGGGTCTGCGATCTCATCGACATCACCCTGCTGCCCGGCGACAACGGCGACGGCGTGCGCGTCATCGACAACGGCCGCGGCATCCCTGTCGACATGCACGCGATCGAGAAGCGGCCGGCGGTCGAGGTCGTCATGACGGTCCTGCATGCCGGCGGCAAGTTCGGCGGTGGCGGCTACAAGGTCTCCGGCGGCCTGCACGGTGTCGGCGTCTCGGTCGTCAACGCGCTCTCCCGCAAGGTCGACCTCGAGATCCACCGCGACGGCTATCGGTGGACCCAGTCCTACTCGCTGGGCGTGCCCGACGCCCCGCTCGAACGGCACGAGGAGTCCACCCGCACCGGCACCACCACGACCTTCTGGGCCAGTCCCGACATCTTCGAGACCACCGAGTACGACTTCGAGACGCTGTCCACCCGCTTCCGCGAGATGGCGTTCCTCAACAAGGGCCTCACCATCGTCCTGCGCGACGAACGGCCCGAGGGCATCGACGCCGGCGCCGACGAAGACGTCGACGCCGAGCAGAGCTCCGAGCCGCGCGAGGTCCGCTACAAGTACGACCTCGGGCTGGTCGACTACGTCCAGCACCTCAACAACACCAAGTCGCCGGTGCACCGCACCGTCATCGACTTCGAGGCCGAGTCCGAGGACGGCGACGGCCAGGCCATGAGCCTCGAGGTCGCGATGCAGTGGAACGACCAGTTCACCGAGTCGGTGCACACGTTCGCCAACACCATCAACACCCACGAGGGCGGCGCGCACGAAGAGGGATTCCGGGCGGCGCTGACCACGCTGGTCAACCGGTTCGCCCGCGAGTGGGGCGTGCTGAAGGAGAAGGACCCGAACCTCTCCGGCGAGGACGTCCGCGAGGGCCTCACCGCGATCATCAGCATCAAGCTGGCCGAGCCGCAGTTCGAGGGCCAGACGAAGACCAAGCTCGGCAACACCGAAGCCAAGAGCTTCGTCCAGAAGGTCGTCAACAACGAGCTCGGCGCGTGGTTCGAGCAGAATCCCACTGAGGGCAAGCTGATCGCCCGCAAGGCGCAGAGCGCCGCCATCGCCCGGGTGGCCGCCCGCAAGGCGCGCGACGCCGCCCGCAGCCGGAAGGGACTCATGGGCGGCGCCGGCCTGCCCGGCAAGCTGGCCGACTGCCAGTCCACCGACCCGGAGGAGTGCGAGCTCTTCATCGTCGAGGGCGACTCCGCCGGCGGCCCGGCCAAGCAGGGCCGCGACTCCCGGGTGCAGGCGATCCTGCCGATCCGCGGCAAGATCCTCAACGTCGAGAAGGCGCGCATCGACCGGATCCTGCAGAACCAGGAGGTCCAGGCGATCGTCAACGCCCTGGGCACCGGGGTGCAGGAGGAGCTCGACCTCAACCGGCTGCGCTACCACAAGGTCGTCCTGATGGCCGACGCCGACGTCGACGGCCAGCACATCCGCACCCTGCTGCTGACGCTGCTGTTCCGGTTCATGCGCCCGGTCATCGAGCAGGGCCACGTCTTCCTGGCCCAGCCGCCGCTGTACAAGATCAAGTGGACCGGCAAGGACACCCCGGCCGAGTACGCGTACTCCGACCGCGAGCGGGACGCGCTGCTGCGAGCGGGCCAGGACGCGGGCAAGCGGGTGCCCAAGGAGAACGGCATCCAGCGCTACAAGGGTCTCGGCGAGATGAACGACGACGAGCTGTGGGAGACCACCATGGATCCCTCGCAGCGGCTGCTGCTGCAGGCGACGCTCGACGACGCCGCGCACGCCGACGAGGTGTTCTCCACGCTCATGGGCGAGGACGTCGAGAGCCGGCGCAAGTTCATCCAGCGCAACGCCCGCGACGTCCGCTTCCTGGACATCTGATCACGCATCACGTGAAACACAACGGGGGCGAGGACAACCGGAAGGCTGTCCCGCGCGTCATACCTGATGTGCGGCCGGCAGGTCGCACCTGGAGGAACCACTCGTGACGAACGACATCACCACGGCCGGCGACGGGGTCGGGCCCGGTGGACGCATCGAACCGGTCGACCTGCAGGTCGAGATGCAGCGCAGCTATCTCGACTACGCGATGGCGGTCATCGTCGGCCGCGCGCTGCCCGACGTCCGCGACGGCCTCAAGCCGGTGCACCGCCGCGTCCTCTACGCGATGTTCGACGGCGGCTTCCGTCCCGACCGCGGGTTCTACAAGTGCTCGCGTGTGGTCGGCGAGGTGATGAGCAACTACCACCCGCACGGTGACACCGCCATCTACGACACCCTGGTCCGGCTCGGCCAGTGGTGGTCCATGCGGTACCCGCTGGTCAAGGGCCAGGGCAACTTCGGTTCGCGCGGCGACGACAAGCAGGCCGCCATGCGCTACACCGAGTGCCGCATGGAGCCGCTCGCCATGGAGATGGTGCGCGACATCGAGGAAGAGACCGTCGACTTCTCGCCCAACTACGACGGTCGCAGCGACGAGCCCGACGTCCTGCCGGCGCGGTTCCCCAACCTGCTGGTCAACGGCTCCGGCGGCATCGCGGTCGGCATGGCCACCAACATCCCGCCGCACAACCTGCGCGAGGTGGCCGCCGGCGTCGACTGGTATCTCGACAACCCCGAGGCCGACAGCGAGCAGCTCCTCGACGCGCTGCTCGAGCGGATCAAGGGACCGGACTTCCCCACCAGCGCCCTTATTGTCGGCACCACCGGCATCGAGCAGGCCTACCGCACCGGCCGCGGCTCGGTCATCATGCGCGCCGTCGTCGACGTCGAAGAGGACAGCCGCGGCCGCGCCATCCTGGCCATCACCGAGCTGCCGTACCAGGTCAACCCCGACGCGCTGCTGCGCAAGATCGCCGAGCTCGCCGACACCGGCAAGGTCCCCGGCATCGCCGACCTCAAGGACAACTCGTCGTCGCGCACGGGCATGCGCATCGAGGTCGTGCTCAAGCGTGATGCCGTCGCCTCGGTCGTCCGCAACAACCTCTACAAGCACACCCAGCTGCAGGACACCTTCGGCTGCAACATGGTCGCCCTGGTCGACGGCGTCCCGCGCACCCTGCCGCTCGACGGGTTCGTCCGGCACTGGGTCACGCACCAGATCGAGGTCATCCGCCGTCGGACCGAGTTCCGGCTGCGCAAGAAGCGCGAGCGCCTGCACATCGTCCTGGGCCTGCTCAAGGCCATCGACGCCATCGACGAGGTCATCGCGCTGATCCGCCGGTCGTCCGACGCCGACGAGGCGCAGACCGGCCTGATGCAGCTGCTCGACATCGACGAGCTGCAGGCCCGGGCCATCCTCGACATGCAGCTGCGCCGGCTCACCGCGCTGTCGCGCGACGAGCTGCAGAACGAGCACGACACCCTGGTCGCCGACATCGTCGACCTCGAGGACATCCTGAGCTCCGAGCAGCGCAAGCGGACCATCATCCGCGAGGAGCTGGCCGAGATCGTCGAGAAGTACGGCGACGAGCGCCGCAGCCGCATCATCCCGGCCATGGGCGACATGACCGCCGAGGACCTCATCCCCGAGGAGCCCGTGGTCGTCACGATCACCCGCGGCGGCTACGCCAAGCGCACCAAGGCCGACCTCTACCGCTCGCAGAAGCGCGGCGGCAAGGGTGTTCGCGGCGCCCAGCTGCGCGAGGACGACGTCGTCGACCAGTTCTTCGTGACCACCACGCACCACTGGATCCTGTTCTTCACCAACCGCGGCCGGGTCTATCGCGCCAAGGCGTACGAGCTGCCCGAGCTGGCCCGCGACGCCAAGGGCCAGCACGTGGCCAACCTGCTGGCGTTCCAGCCCGACGAGAAGATCGCCCGGGTGCTCACGCTCAAGGACTACGAGCAGTCGCCGTACCTCGTGCTGGCCACCAAGCACGGCATGGTCAAGAAGACCAAGCTCACCGAGTACGACTCCAACCGCTCCGGCGGCGTCATCGCGGTCCTGTTCCGCGAGGAGGACGACGAGCTGATCGGCGCCGAGCTGGTCAGCGCCGAGGACGACATCCTGCTGGTGTCGCGCAAGGCGCAGGCCATCCGGTTCACCGCGACCGACGACCAGCTGCGCCCGATGGGCCGGGCCACCGGCGGCGTCGTGGGCATGAAGTTCCGCGACGGGGACGAACTGCTCTCGATGTCCGTTGTGCGTGATGGAACCGACTCGTACGTCTTTACCGTCACAGATGGTGGATTCGCCAAACGAACCGTCGTCGAGGAATATCGTGTTCAGGGACGCGGGGGTTTGGGTATCAAGGCGATGAAGATCAATGAGGACAGAGGCTCTCTCGTGGGTGCATTGGTCGTCGGCGACGGCGACGAGGTGCTCGCCATCAGGTCGTCCGGTGGCGTGACGCGTAGTCCTGTGGCGGACGTTCCCGCCAAGGGTCGTGACACCATGGGGGTCAAGTACGTTGCGCTGGGCGCTGACGATGTCGTCGTCGCCATCGCGCACAGTGCCGAAGACGATTCGGTGGAGGAGGCCGTCGAGGACGTCGGCTCCGAGATCGACGCGGAAGGTGATGGCTCGTGACGAGCAACGGCGCGACCGGGCGTCCGGGACCCGACCAGGACGCGCGTAACACGAGCGCGCCCGCGCCGGACCGGCAGGACCAGCAGGCCAACGCCGCGAAGTCCGGGAGTCCCGGCGGCAACGGGTCGCCCAACGGGCAGCGCACGGCGGACCCGGCGGTCGACAACCGGCGCCAGCAGGGCGGTGGGCAGCAGGCTGCGCAACCGCGCGGTGCCGCCGCCGCCCGCGTCGCGACCCGCA
This sequence comes from Jiangella anatolica, assembly GCF_003236295.1. Classification (GTDB taxonomy): domain Bacteria; phylum Actinomycetota; class Actinomycetes; order Jiangellales; family Jiangellaceae; genus Jiangella; species Jiangella anatolica. The sequence goes on along the minus strand of NZ_POTW01000033.1, from coordinate 12,279 downwards.
ACCGCTCCCGCGAGGACACGACGCCGCGCTCGTCGGAGTCCACTCAGAACCCGTGGGCCCGGCCGGCCGACCAGCCGGGTCAGAACGGCAACGGCGGGCAGCAGAACGGGGTCGCGCAGAACGGCCAGCGCCCGGCCGGCCAGGCCAACCCGGGCGCGGCCGCGCCTGCGCCGGCCGCGCCCGGCGCCCCGGCGTCGCCGAACGGCGGGCCGGGTCAGGCCGCGACGCAGCCGCAGGGCCCGGTGCCCCCGCCGTCGCTGGTCGCCCAGCAGGGTGGCGCCGCGCCGACGGTGTTCCCGGCCGCGCCGCCCGCGCCCGGTGCCGTCCCGTCCGCGCCCATCCCGCCGTCGGCCACGACCGCCGACACGCAGGCCAGCCTCGAGGCGGTGCCAGCGGCGCCGCGCACGTCCAACCCGGCGAAGAAGTCGTCGTCGGCGCCGAGCTCGGCGCGGTCCACCAGCTCGCGCCGTCCCGGCCGGGTCCGCAAGGCCCGGCTCCGGCTGCTGCGGGTCGACCCGTGGTCGGTCATGAAGACGGCGTTCCTGCTCTCCGTCGCGCTCGGCATCACGATGTTCGTCGCGGTCGCCGTGCTCTGGTCGGTCCTCGACGCCGCCGGCGTGTTCAGCTCGATCGACGACGTCGTCACCGACATGACCGCGTCGGACAGCAACTCCGGCATCGACATCAACCAGTACGTGGAGCTGTCCCGGGTGCTCGGCTTCACCACCCTCATCGCGGTGGTCGACGTCGTGCTGCTGACCGCGCTGGCCACCCTGGGCGCGTTCCTCTACAACCTCTCCGCCAGCCTCCTCGGCGGCATCGAGCTGACGCTCGCCGAGGACGACTGAGCCGCTGCTCGCGGCGGCGGTCAGCCGGTTTGGGTTGGCCGCCGAGGGTGAGGTACGCTGCTGCGGCGCACTCAGTGCGAATCCCCCGGGCCTATAGCTCAGACGGTTAGAGCGCTTCCCTGATAAGGAAGAGGTCACAGGTTCAAGTCCTGTTAGGCCCACCCAGCCAGCCCGAAGGCCCTGCCGATGTGATCGGCGGGGCCTTTTCCGAGGTCGCCCTGCTGCCGCCGGGATCTCTGCGTTAACCTCACACGAGAGTCGACCACCGTCTGGAGGCGGACCATCGTGTTCAACAAGAAGATCCTGTTCGGAGCGGTGCTGGCGGTGCTGGGGTACCTCGGTTACCGCCGCTACCAGTCCGGCCGGGCCGAGCAGGACCTGTGGGCCGAGGCCACGGATCCGATCCCGCCGGCCGATCCCCGCTGACACCACCCGCGCTGACCATCCCGGACGCCACGTGTGCCCTCGCCCGTCGCGGCGAGGACCGCGTGGCCGTTCGCTGTGAGCGGTCCGGTAAGAATTCGCTGCGCAGCGCGGTGACGCGCTATCGTGGTCGGCGCGGTCCGGCCCCGCGCCCTCGAGGCGCGGCGCCGCTCCGCACCACGGGGACGTAGCTCAATTGGCAGAGCACTGCCTTTGCAAGGCAGGGGTTAGGGGTTCGATTCCCCTCGTCTCCACCACTCGGCCCCGCACCACTCGACGGTGCGGGGCCGTTGCCTTACGCCCGGCCCGCTCGGTCCGGCCGCACCGTCGACCCGACGATGCGCATGTCGTACTGGTCGACGACGAACGCGGTGTGCCGCTGGGCGTCGGAATGGTCGCGCGCCGCCGCGTCGGCCGTGCTGTAGCGGATGAACGGCCGCCCGATCCACGAGCAGTCGGCGCAGCGTCCCCGGTACCGCAGCTGACCCTGAGCCTGGAGCATGCCCTCAGATTAACCGGCGGCAATGCACCCTGACCTCAGTAGCGGCTACTGCTCTCTGGCATCTCAGCTCGGCACGGAGACGGACGGGGCGACGTTGAAGTTGTGGCGGAAGACGTTGCCCGGGTCGTAGCGGTCCTTGAGCTCGCGCAGCCGCCCCAGCGTCGCCGGCGGGAACGCCGCGGCCAGTGCCTCCGGCGTCTGGTCGGTCTCGAAGCTGAGATAGAGGCCGGAGAAGAACGGCCGCAACGTGTCCCACACCTCGTCCATCCGCCGCACGTTCCCGCCCATCGCCGCCACCGCGAAGTTCGCCGACCGGTGCGCGTACGCCGTCGCGTCGGCGGGGACGTCGGCGACGGCGCCACCGACGGCGCGGAGCTGGAAGAACTGGATCGCACCGCTCTCCAGCGCCCGGGCGGCCGCCGCGGCGAACTCGGGCGTGACGTGCTCGATCAGGCCGCTGTGCGAGTGCGGCTCACCGGTCGCGACGTGCGCCGGGCCGGCCGCGTTCTGCATGATCCCGGCGTACGACGTCATCGACACCTCCTGGTCGTAGAGCGGCGCGATCGACGCGATCTCCTGCAGCCGGGCCACGACGACGTCGGGGTCGGACGACTCGACGACCGAGCGGGACTGCGCCACCGCGGGCTGTCCGTTCCGGGGCGGGCCGACGACGACGAAGCTGGTGAGGTCGCGCGGCGCGTTCTCGACCGTGGCGCCCCAGCGGACCAGGTAGTCGGCGATGTCGTCGGTGACCTGGGTGAGGAAACCCCAGCCCACCTCGCCCACCTCGTCGGCGACGAAGTCGAACGACGTGACGATGCCGTAGTTGCCGCCCGCCCCCCGCACCGCCCAGAACAGGTCCGGATGCGACGTCTCGTCGGCCCGGACCACCGACCCGTCCGCCAGCACGATCTCCACCGCCCGCAGCCGGTCGATCGTCAGCCCGTGCGACCGCGACAGGTACCCGATCCCGCCGGCCGTCGCGAGGCCGCCGACGCCGACGCCACCGTAGTCGCCGGACGACAGCGCCCAGCCGTGCGGCGCCAGCGCCGTCGCCACGTCCATCCAGCGTGCACCGGCGCCGACGCGCACCAGCCGCTGCTCGGCGTCGAGCACCTCGATCCGGTCCAGCTTGCCGAGGTCGATGACCAGTCCTCCGTCGTTCGTCGACCGTCCGCTGATCCCGTGCCCGCCGCTGCGCACGCCCAGCGGCAGCTCCGGGTGCTCCCGGGCGAACGCCAGCGCCTCCACCACCTCGGCCGTCGACGACGGGCGCAGCACCAGCCCGGGCGACCCGCCGCGCAGGTAGCCGCCGCGCACCGTCCGGTACTCCGGGTCGCCCGGCTCGACCGCCGAGCCGGCCAGGGAGGCCGGCACACCGTCGTAGTCGATGCCGTCGCGCCGGGCCGCCAGCGCCGCCGCCGGCCGGACCCGCTCGCCCGCCGAGCCGGCCGGCACGGCCGCGTCGACGGCGGCCCGCAGCGCCGGCATGACCTCCTCGGCGAACTGCTGCATGGTGCGCGGGTCGTCGCCGGTGAGGATGAACGTGCCGATGCCGTCCTCGACGACGAGCGGCAGCAGGTCGTCGACCCAGTCCTGGCTGGTGCCCTGCAGGAAGCCGGTGCGCGACGAGCCGAACCGGCCGCCGACGTTGAGCAGCCGGCGGATCTCCCGCGGATCCCGTCCGGCCTCGCGCGCCGCCTCGTCGATGATCGCGTTGCCGCGCTGCAGGTCGCCGGGCTGCAGGTACGGCAGGCTGGGCAGCCAGCCGTCGCCCTTCTTGCCGATGAGCCGAAGCATGCGCGGCTTCAGCGCGCCGATCCACAGGGGGATGGGGTGCTTGGGCGCGGGGCCGCGCTTGGCGCCGTCGAGCCGGTAGAACTCGCCGCCGACCCGGGCGCCGCCGCGCGTGTCCACGTCCCACAGCGCGCGGATCACGTCGATCGCCTCGCTGAGCGCCTGGACCGCCTCGCCGGGAGCCAACCGCCGGCCGCCCATCGCCTCGATCGCGTCCCAGAAGCCGCCGGCGCCGAGGCCGAGCTCGGCCCGTCCGTCGGAGAGGAGGTCGAGGCTGGCGGCCGCCCGGGCGAGGACGGCGGGCGTGCGCAGCGGGATGCTGTGCACGTTGGCGGACACCCGGATCCGCGACGTCTGCGCCGCGACCCAGGTGAGCAGCGTCCACGTGTCGAGGAACGCGGGCTGGTACGGGTGGTCCTGGAACGTCACCACGTCGAAGCCGAGCTGCTCGCTGAGCTGGGCGAGCGCGACCGGGGTCTGCGACGACTGGTTGGTAGGCGTGATGAAGGTGCCGAACTCGAGACGGTGGCCGTAGTTCACAGTCCCCAGTTTCCGGATCGGGACGGCCGTTCGCCAACCAGCCGTTAGCGACTTATTATGAGTAAGTGGCTATCGACAGCAGACTCGCACCGAACCCGCCGGAGACGGGGTTCGAGCACATCGACGACGAGAAGTGCCGGCTCTTCACCGGCTACCTTGAGATCATCGGCAAGAAGTGGAGCAGCGGCATCATGCTGGCCGCGGCCCGCGGCGCCACCCGCTTCGTCGAGTACCGCGCCGCCGTCCGGGGCATCTCCGACCGGCTGCTCAACCAGCGGCTCAAGGAGCTCGAGGCCGAGGGCCTGATCGCGCGGACCGTCGTGCCGACGACGCCGGTGCTGGTCCAGTACCGGCCGACGGAGCGCGGCCTGAGCCTGATGCGCGCGCTCCAGCCATTGGTCGCCTGGGGTGTCGAGGACCACGAGCGTCGCCAGCGCGCGGCTCGGCACGGCTGAAGGTGCGCGCGGCCGGGCGCTGCCTACGATGAGGCATGCGCCTGGCGTCCATCCTCGTCGACGACGTGCCGCGGGCCGCCGTCGTCCACCCGACGAAGGGTGTCGCGGTCGTCGCGGACCTGCTGCCGGAGTTCACCGGCGACGTGATGTCGCTGATCGCCGACCGTCGGATGGACGAGGTCGAGGAGGCCGCCGCGGCCGCCGGCGCCGGGGGCTTCCGGCCGGCGGACGAGGTGATCTACACGGCGCCGTACCGCCATCCGCCGAAGATCTGGGGCATCGGCCTCAACTACGTCGACCACGCGACCGACCTGGCCGAGGTGGTACCGGACGAGCCGGCGTCGTTCATCAAGGCGAACCACACGATCATCGGCCCGGGCGACCCGATCCCGCTGCCGGTGCAGAGCGAGCGGGTCACCGCCGAGGCCGAGGTCGGCCTGGTCATCGGGCGGTACTGCCGCAACGTCGAGGAGGCCACCGCGCTGGACCACGTGTTCGGCCTGTGCGCGATCCTCGACCAGACCGCCGAGGACATCCTGCAGCGCAACCCGCGGTTCCTGACCCGGGCGAAGAACTTCCCCGGCTTCTTCTCCTTCGGCCCGCACATCGTGCCGCTGGCCGAGGCGCTGGCCGCGCAGCCGGGCGGCCCGGACCTCGCCGACATCGAGGTCAGCACCGTCGTCAACGGCGACCGGCACCGCAGCAACGTCGTCGGCCGGATGCGCTTCTCGCCGGCGTTCCTGGTCAGCTTCCACAGCAAGGTGATGCCGCTCTATCCCGGCGACATCATCTCGACGGGCACGCCCGGCGCCGTGGTGGTCGGGCCGGGCGACGTCGCACGGTGCGAGGTGTCCGGACTGGCGCCGCTGGTCAACCCGGTGGTGGGCCCGGAGTGAACGAGCTCGTCGCGGCGCTGCGGTCCCGCGGCATCGGCGACGTCGACGCGACGGCGCTGCGGCGGGCCGAGTACTCCACCGACGCCTCGAACTACCGGGTGCCGCCGCAGGTCGTGGTGTTCCCCCGCGACGTCGACGAGATCGTGGCCGTGGTCGACGTCGCGCGGGAGCAGGGCGTCGCGGTGACGGCGCGCGGCGGCGGCACGTCGGTGGCAGGCAACGCCGTCGGGCCGGGCATCGTCATGGACCTCTCGGCGCACCTGAACCGGATCGAGCTCGTCGACCCCGGCGAGCGCATCGCCGTCGTCGAGCCCGGCGTCGTGCTGGGCTCTCTGCAGGCGGCCGCGGCGCCGCACGGGCTGCGGTTCGGGCCGGATCCGTCGACGTGGTCGCGGTGCACGGTCGGCGGCATGATCGGCAACAACGCGTGCGGACCGCGCGCGCTCGCCTACGGCCGCACCGCCGACAACGTGATCGAGCTGGACGTCGTGGACGGCGCCGGCCGCCGGTTCACCGCGGGCCGCGACCTCGACGTCGTCCCCGGACTGCCGGCGTTGGTCAGCGCGAACCTCGACGTCATCCGCACCGAGCTGGGCCGGTTCGAACGGCAGATCTCCGGCTACTCGCTGGAGCACCTGCTGCCCGAGCGCGGCCACGACCTCGCCAAGGCGCTCGTCGGCACCGAGGGCACCTGTGCGGTCGTGCTGAAGGCGACGCTGCGGCTGGTCGAGGCGCCGCAGCGGCCGTGGCTGGTCGTGCTCGGCTACCCGGACATGCCGGCGGCCGCCGACGCCGTCACCGCGCTGCTGCCGCACCGGCCGCTGGCGATCGAAGGGCTGGACCGCCGCATCGTCGAGACCGTCCGGCGGCTTCGCGGCCCGGGCGCGGTGCCGCCGCTCCCCGACGGGAACGGCTGGCTGCTGGTGGAGGTCGGTACGGCGAACGACCCGCATGCCCTGGCCCGGGCCGCCGGCGGCGCCGCGGTGCGGGTGCTGCCGGACGGGCCGGAGGCGCGGGCGATCTGGCGGATCCGCGAGGACGGCGCCGGGCTGGCCGGGCGCACGCTGGACGGGGCGCAGGCGTGGCCCGGGCTGGAGGACGCCGCCGTACCGGTCGAGCACCTGGGCGCGTACCTGCGCGACCTCGACGCGCTGCTGACCGAGCACGGGCTGGCCGGGTCGCCGTACGGGCACTTCGGCGACGGCTGCGTGCACGTGCGCGTCGACGTGCCGCTGCACGCCGGCGGCGCGGCGCTGCGGTCGCTGATGACCGACGCGGCCGCGCTGATCGGCGGCTACGGCGGCTCGCTGTCCGGCGAGCACGGCGACGGGCGGGCCCGGAGCGAGCTGCTGCCGTCGCTCTACTCCGACCGGATGATCGGTGTGTTCGAGCAGTTCAAGGGCCTGTTCGACCCGTCGGACCGGCTGAACCCGGAGGTCGTGGTCCGGCCGGCGCCGCTGGACCGCGACCTGCGCCGGCCGGCCGCGGCACCCATGCCGGCGGCCGACGGGTTCGCGTTCGCCCACGACGGCGGCGACGTGACGAACGCGGCGCACCGCTGCGTCGGCGTGGGCAAGTGCCGGGCCGACCTCACGGCCAGTGGCGGCTTCATGTGCCCGTCGTTCGTGGCGGTCGGCGACGAGACGACGTCCACCCGCGGCCGGGCCCGGGTGCTGCAGGAGATGCTCAACGGCTCGCTGGTCGCCCGCGACTGGCGCGCGCCGGAGGTGCACGAGGCGCTGGACCTGTGCCTGTCCTGCAAGGCGTGCAGCACCGACTGCCCGGCCGGCGTCGACATGGCGACGTACAAGTCCGAGGTCCTGCACCGCGCCTACGCCGGGCGCCGTCGGCCGTGGACGCACTACACGCTGGGCCGGCTGCCGCGCTGGGCCGGGCTGGCGTCGCGGTTCGCCCGGCCGCTGAACGCGCTGCTCTCCGTCCGCCCGATCGAACGGCTGGCGCTGCGGCTCGGTGGCATGGACACACGGCGTTCGATCCCCCGGTTCGCCCCGCTGACGTTCCACCGGTGGTGGAAACGCCGGGTGTCAGTGCCCGCCCGTAGGGTGGGATCCCTCCCTACCGGGGCGGGGTCCGCCTACCAGAAGCCACGAGTGCTGCTCTGGGTGGACACGTTCACCGATCTGCTCTCGCCGTCCATCGGGATGGCAGCCGTCGAACTGCTGGAGTCGGCCGGCTACGAGGTGCTGACGCCGCCGCCGGGTGTGTGCTGCGGGCTGACCTGGATCACGACCGGCCAGCTCACCGCCGCGAAGGCGCGGCTCACGGCGCTGGTCGCCGCGCTGGCGCCGTACGCCGAGCAGGACGTGCCGATCGTCGGGCTGGAGCCGTCGTGCACCGCGGTACTCCGGTCCGACCTCACCGACCTGCTGCCGGACGACCCGCGCGCGGCCGCCGTCGCCGCCGGCACCGTCACGCTGGCCGAGCTGCTCACCAGCGCCGAGCAGTGGGAACGGCCGGACCTGACCGGGCTCGACGTCATCGTCCAGCCGCACTGCCACCAGCACTCGGTCATGGGCTTCGGCCCGGACCGGGCACTGCTGCGCGAGCTCGGCGCGACGACCACCGTGCTGGCCGGCTGCTGCGGGCTGGCCGGCAACTTCGGCATGGAGCGCGGCCACTACGACGTCTCCGTGGCGGTGGCCGAGAACGCGCTGCTCCCGGCGCTGCGGGCGGCCGCGCCCGGCGCCGTCCTGCTGGCCGACGGGCTGTCGTGCCGGACGCAGGCCGAGCAGCTGGCCGGGGTCCGCGGCCTGCACCTGGCCGAACTGCTCGTCACATCCGGGGCCCGCCACACGTCACCCTGATGACGGACCGACACGGGAGTATGCGACAGATGAGCGATGAGGACTGGCTGGCCCAGCGGTTCGAGGAGAATCGGCCGCGACTGCGATCGGTGGCCTACCGGATGCTCGGCTCGGCCGCCGAGGCCGACGACGCGGTGCAGGAGGCGTGGTTCCGGCTGAGCCGCACCGACGCCGCCGAGCTGCACAATCTCGGCGGCTGGCTCACGACCGTCGTGTCGAGGGTGGCGCTGGACATGCTGCGGTCGCGGACGTCGCGGCGCGAGGACCCGCTCGGCGACGACGGCGAGCTCACCGCCGGCGAGGCCGCGGCCGACCCGGAGCACGAGGCGCTCCTGGCCGACGCGGTCGGGCCGGCGCTGCTGGTCGTGCTCGACTCGCTGGCGCCGGCCGAGCGGCTGGCGTTCGTCCTGCACGACCTGTTCGCGATGCCGTTCGACGAGATCGCCGTGATCCTCGAACGCACGCCGGCCGCCACCCGGCAACTGGCCAGCCGGGCCCGTCGCCGCGTCCAGGGCGCCCGCACCCCGTCCGCCGACCCGGCCCGGCAGCGCCTGGTCGTCGACGCGTTCCTGGCCGCCTCGCGCAACGGCCAGTTCGAGGACCTGATCGCGCTGCTCGACCCCGAGGTCGTGCTGCACGCCGACGACACCTCGGTCGCGAACGCACGGGCCGGTCAGGCAGCCGGCGCGCCGCAGCTGATCAGCCGGTTGCGTGGCGCGACCGCCGTCGCACAGGTGTTCTCCGGCCGCGCGGCGCACGCCGAGACCGTCCTCGTCGACGGCGTCCCGGCGGCCGCGTGGGCGCCGGACGGACGGCCGCGGGCGCTGTTCCGATTCACCTTCGACGGCGACCGGATCACCGCGATCGACATGGTCGGCGACCCCGACCGCCTCGGTGAGCTGGAGGTCACGCTGCTGCGTGGCTGAACAGGCGATAGGATCGCAATGCCCGGGCTCCGGTCCGGGTGCGACGAGTGTCTGCGAAGTCCGGTTCGATCCCGGCGCTGTCCCGCAACTGTGAAGCCGCCCGCCTGCCGCGGACGGACAAGCCAGGTCGCCAGCCTCGTGGCCCGGATTCGTCCTCGGTAGAAGGGCGGTTCGCAGCTGGCACCCAGCCACTGCGCCCCTTTACCGTCGTGAAGGAGGCGCACGTTGCGATCCATCCGTCCCGCCCGGCTCGCCCTGCTGGCCGCCGCGCTCCCACTTGTACTCGTGGCCTGCGGCGACGACGGCGGCAACGACTCGGCCGCGCCGAGCGAGGCGCCGTCGTCGGCCGCGGCCGAGGGCGACTTCCCGGTCACCGTCGACACCGGCAGCGGCCCGGTCGAGATCGCCGAGCAGCCGCAGAGCATCGTCTCGCTGTCGCCGACGGCCACCGAGATGCTGTTCGCCATCGGCGCCGGTGAGGCCGTCGTCGCCGCCGACTCGTTCTCCAACTACCCGGCCGACGCGCCGACCACGGACCTGTCAGGGTTCGAGCCGAACGTCGAGGCGATCGTCGGCTACCAGCCCGATCTCGTCGTCGCGTCCAGCGACCCGGGCGAGCTGGTCTCCGGCCTCGACGCCGTCGGCGTGCCGACGATCGTCCTGGCCCCCGCGGTCACGCTCGACGACACGTACGCGCAGCTGGAGCAGCTCGGTGCCGTCACCGGTCACGTCGGCGACGCCGCGGAGCTGGTCGGCCAGCTGCAGGCCGAGATCGACGAGCTGGTCGCGCAGGTGCCCGCCGCCGCGCCGCCGGTGACGTACTACCACGAGCTCGACCCGAACTACTTCACCGTCACCAGCGACACGTTCATCGGCCAGATCTACTCGCTGGCCGGCCTGACCAGCGTCGCCGACGAGGCGCCGGACGCCGCCGGGGGTTACCCCCAGCTGTCGCCGGAGTTCCTCGTCACCGCGAACCCCGAGGTGATCTTCTTCGCCGACGGCGGCGTGGGCGGCGTCACCGCCGCCGACATCGCCGGCCGGCCTGGCTTCGACCAGATCGCCGCCGTCCAGCAGGACCGGATCGTCGAGGTCGACCCCGACATCGCCAGCCGCTGGGGTCCGCGCGTCGTCGAGTTCCTGCGCATCATCGTCGAGGAGCGGACGGCGCTCGCGCCGGTCGACTGACGTCGTGAGCAGGGCCACCGGCATCGATCAGGACACCGCGACGCAGCCGTTGCGGCCGGTCCGGCTGTCCGGCCGCTGGCTGGCCGGGTCGCTGGCGGTGCTCGTCGCGGTGGCCCTGCTCGGTCTCGCCGTCGGCCCGGCCGGGCTGCCGCTGCGCGGCGTGCTCACCGAGATCGTCAACCTGGTGCCCGGCGTCGAGCTCGGCGGCGGCCTGGACGAGCAGCAGGCGGCGGTGCTGTGGCAGCTGCGGGCGCCGCGGGTCGTGCTCGGCCTGATGGTCGGCGCGATGCTGGCCATCGCCGGCGCCGGCTACCAGGGCGTGTTCCGCAACCCGCTGGCCGATCCGTACCTGCTGGGCGTCGCGGCCGGCGCCGGGCTGGGCGCGACGTTCGCGATCGTCTCCGGCGGCAGCCGGCTGCTGGTGGCGCCGGCCGCGTTCGCCGGCGGCGTGCTCGGCGTGGCCGCGACGTACGCGCTGGGCCGGACCGTCGGCGGCCGGAGCACCAACTCGCTGATCCTCGCCGGCGTTGCCGTCTCGGCCTTTCTGACCTCAGTGCAGACGTACGCCAACCAGCGGCACTCGGACACGTTGCGCGAGGTGTACGGCTGGATCCTCGGCCGGCTGCTCACCGCCGGCTGGGACGAGGTGCTGACGGTGCTGCCGTACATCGCCGTGTCGACGATCGTGCTGCTGGCGCACCGGCGGCTGCTGGACGTGCTCAGCGTCGGCCCGGACGAGGCCGGCACGCTCGGCGTCCCGGCGGCCCGGGTCCGGCTGATCGTGGTGCTCGCGGCGACGCTCGGCACGGCCGCCGCGGTGTCGGTCAGCGGCCTGATCGGGTTCGTCGGCATCGTCGTGCCGCACCTGGTTCGGATGCTGGCCGGCTCGTCGTACCGGATCGTGCTGCCGCTGGCCGCGATCGCCGGCGCGACGTTCCTCGTGGTCGCCGACCTCGTCGCCCGGACCGTCGTCTCGCCCGGCGAGCTGCCGGTCGGCGTGGTGACGGCGTTCGTCGGCGCACCGTTCTTCACGCTGGTGCTGCGCAGCGCGCGGAGGGCCTGGTGACCGCGCTGAGCGCCGCCGGCGTCGGCGTCACGCTGCTGGAGCGCCGCGTCGTCGACGACGTCAGCCTGTCGGTGCCCGCGGGGACCTGGTTGACGCTGGTCGGGCCGAACGGCGCCGGGAAGTCGACGCTGCTGCGCGCGGTGTCCGGCGCGGTCGCCTTCGACGGCTCGATCGCGTTCGACGGCGTCGAGCTGGCCCGGCTGCGCATGCGCGAGCGGGCCCGCCTGGTCGCCGTCGTCCCGCAGGACCCGGCCCGTCCCGAGGGCATGACGGTGCTCGACTACGTGCTGCTCGGCCGCACGCCGTACGTCCCCTACCTGGGGACGGAGTCGGCCGAGGACCTCGCGGTGGCGCGGGAGCTGCTGGAGACGCTGGAGCTGCGGTCGCTGTCCGGCCGGCTGGTCACTGCGCTGTCCGGCGGGGAGTTCCAGCGCGCCGTGCTGGCCCGGGCGCTGGCCCAGCAGGCGCCGGTGCTGCTGCTGGACGAGCCGACCAGCTCGCTGGACCTCGGCCACGCCCAGCAGGTGCTCGAGCTGGTCGACGAGCTGCGGGCGTCACGCGGGCTGACGGTGGTCAGCGCGCTGCACGACCTCACCACGGCCGGCCAGTTCGCCGACCACCTGGTGCTGCTGGTCGAGGGCCGGGTCGTAGCGCAGGGGTCGGCGCAGGAGGTGCTGACCGAGGAGCTGATCCGCGAGCACTACGGCGCCCGGGTGCGCGTCGTCAGCGATCCGGAGGGCGGCGTGGTCGTGGTGCCGTTGCGGCCGCGCCGTGCCGGCGCTCGGCGGGACGTCGGCGGGGTCGCGTGAGCGC
>NZ_POTW01000032.1 GCF_003236295.1 Jiangella anatolica | reverse complement strand
GCTGCTGGACGGTGCGCGGCGGGGTGGGGGGCGGCATGGGTCCTTGCGGTCGGCGCTGGACTGGAGCCACGACCTGCTCGACGAGCCCGGTCGCGCCGTCCTGCGTCGCGTCTCGGTGTTCGCGGCGCCGTTCACCGCGGCCGCCGCTGCCGCCGTCGTCGCCGATGACGTGGTGCCGGCCGCGTCGGTATCCGCCGAACTGGCGGCGCTCGCCGACCACAGCCTGCTGACGCCGGTGACCGGCGGCGACGGCACCCGCTACCAGGCGCTGGAGACGATCCGGCAGTACGGCGCCGAGCGGCTCGCGGCGGCGGGCGAGGATGCTGCGGTTCGGGCCGCGCACCTGCGCTGGTGCACGTCGACGGGGACCGGACTGCTGGCGGCCGATCCGGCCACGCCCGGCTGGCGCGCGGACGTCGATCGCCTCGCCGACGACCTGCACGCCGCGCTCGCCTGGACCGTCGCGCAGGACGGTCAGCCGGCGGCGGAGACGGCGCTGCTCGTCGGCCGGCTGTGTCACCGGCGCGGGCTGCCGGCGGAGGCGCAGCGCCGGTTCGAGCAGGCCGCCGCGCTCAGTCCGGACGACGCCGCGACGGCCGACGCGCTGCGGCTGGCGGCGGGGTCGGCCCGGACCCGGCTGGCCGGCGACGACGCGCTCCGCCTGCACCTGGCCGCCGCGGCCGCCGCCGAGCGCGCCGGTGACCGCGTCGCCGCGGCACGGCAGTACGCCCACGCGGCCGAGTTGGTGCACCGATCGTCGGGGATCCTGGCCGAGGTCCCGTCCGCCGAGACCGCTGCGGCCTGGCTCGCCACCGCGCGTGAGCTCGGCGGCGACGACCCCGGCACGGCGGCCCGGATCGCCGTGGCCGAGGCGTTCGCGGCCGCGGACGACGACCCGGACACCGTCGCCCGCACCGAACGGGCTCTCGAGCTGGCCCGGGAGAGCGGCGAGCCGGCGGTGGAGAGCGCCGCCCTCGACCAGTTGACCGGCCTGCACCTGGCCCGCGGCGAGGCTCGCGCCGCGCTGGCGAGCGCGTTGCGGCGGACCGCGCTGCTGTTCGCGCCGGCGGATCCGGAGAGCGGCTTCGAGCTGTCCGACGCCTTTGGGATGGCGACGGAGTCCGCGATCGCCGCCGGCGACCTACGGCAGGCGCGGCAGGCCGCCGAGGCCCTGCGCGACCTGCCGTCGCAGCGCGAGGTCGCGCACGTCGGCGCCGCCCGGCTCATCGTCGTGCAGGTGCTGACCGGCGACTGGACCGAGGCGATCGCCGTCGGCGAGCTGTTCCGGGAGAGCTGGGAGCGGGCCGGCCGGCCGCGGATCCCGTCGCTGCGCCGGGTCGCGGCCGCGCTCGGCGCCGTGCACGGGGCCCGCGGCGACGATGAGGCGCAGGCCGTGTGGCGCGACGTCGAGGCGGGCGTCGGGTCCGCCGAGCGGCGGCCGCACGACCAGCGCTCGGTGGAGAGCTTCTTCGCCGCGCTGGAGGCGCTGCACCTGGACCGCCCGGCCGACGCCGTCGCCGTCCTGCACCGGCCACCCGAGGAGTTCCGTAGCTGGTTCGAGCTGATCTGGCGGCCCTGGTACACGGCCGCCTGGGCCGAGGCCGCGGTGCTGGCCGAGCTGCCCGACGCCGCCGAGCGGATCGCCCGGGCCCGGCCGTTCACCGGCGACAACGTCGTGGCGGACGCCATCGTCGACCGGGCCGCCGCGCTGGCCGCCGGCGACCGGGACGGTGTGCTCGCGGCCGCCGAGACCCTCGACGCGGCCGCCTGCCACTACCAGTGGGAACGCAGCCTGCGGCTAGTTCACTGAGCGTCTTTCCGTGGTCGATCCGTGCTCGGCACGGATGTCCGCACCCACCCCGTGGGCCGATCGTGAAGTCATCGCAGAAAAAGTTCCGCCGCGGATGTCGAGAACGGGTTCCGCCCGACGACGTACCGGGTGAGACCGCCCAGAGGAGACAGACGATGACGATCACGATCCAGCACCCGCAGACCACCGCCGCCACCGTCCTGCGCGGCGCGATCGCCGGCGCCGTCCACGAGCCGGGCGACGCCGCATACGACGCGCACCGCAAGCCGCTGCTGCCGACGCTCGACCCGCGCCCGGCCGTCGTCGTCGAGGCGCGGTCGACGGCGGACGTGCAGGCCGCGGTGCGGGCGGCCCGCGAGCACGACCTGGCGTTCTCGGTCCAGTCGACCGGGCACGGCACGTACGTCCCGAACGACGGCGGCCTGCTGCTCAAGACCACCGCGATGTCGTCGGTCTTCGTCGACCCTCGCCGCCAGGTGGTCCGGGTCCGTCCCGGCACCGTGTGGGGCGACGTGCTCGCGGCGACCCGGCCGTACGGGCTGGCGCCGCTGTCCGGCTCGTCGCCGACGGTCGGTGTCACCGGCTACACGCTCGGCGGCGGCATGGGGTGGCTGGCCCGCAAGCACGGCTTCGCCGCGGACAGCGTCCTCTCCGCCGACATCGTGACGGCGGACGGCTCGCTGCTCACCGTCGGCCCGGACCGGCACCCGGACCTGTTCTGGGCGATCCGCGGCGGTGGCGGCGGCTTCGGCGTCGTCACGTCGCTGGAGTTCCGCGTCTACCCGGTGGCGCAGGTCTACGGCGGCATCTCCTGGTTCGACGCGTCCCGCGCCGGCGACGCGCTGCGCGAGTACCGCGACTGGGCGGCGGCCGCGCCGGACGAGATGAGCAGCGCCGTCACCCTGGGCACGATCCCCGACGTCGAGGCGATGCCGGCCGAGCTGCGCGGGCGGCGTGCGTTCGCGATCAAGACGCTGTACACCGGCCGCGCCGACGACGCCGAGCGGCTGCTGCGCCCGCTGCGGCTGGCCGCCGGCCCGGCCCTGGTCGACGGCTACCGGAGCATGGACTACGCCGACGCCGCCATGGGCGGCACTCCGTCGCGCTTCTTCGACTTCATCCCGGTCCTCGGCGACGACGTCGTGGACACGGTCGTCGAGGCGGCCGAGGCCGGTTCGACCGTGGAGATCCGCAACTACGGCGGCGCGACCGCCCGGCCCGCCGCCGGCGCCGGCCCGGTCAGCCACCGCGGCGTGCCGTTCAGCGTGATCCTCGACCGGCCGACCCCCGAGATCGTCGACCGGCTGCGTCCGCACGGCATCGGCGGCGCGTTCCTCAACTTCCTCGCCGACACCACCCGGACGTCGGCCGCCTACACCCCGGCCGACTACGCCCGGCTCCGCTCGGTGAAGGCCGCCTACGACCCGGCCCGCTTCTTCGCCCAGGGCCACGCCGCGCTGGGCGCCTGATCAGCCGACACCCGCGAGCGTCGCGACCCGCGACAACCGATGCCGCCACCAGTGGTCCCGCGCGGGATCGGGGTGGCGGCACTCGGCCGCTCTGGCCGGGTCAGGTGCCACGGGCGTTGCGGGGACGTCGATCGCTCCGTCGACGGGGCGCAGGCTCGCCCCGTCAGCGACGACGTCGCCGGTGAACAGCGACTGCGTGCCGAGCCCGCAGGCGTACGGCAGCTCCGGCAGCGCCGCCGCGAGCGCCAGTTGACCGGCCAGCCCGACGCTGGTCTCCAGCGCCGACGACACGACGCACGGCAGCCCGGCCGCCGCCGCGACCTCCAGCGCCCGCCACGCTCCGCCCAGCGGCGTCCCCTTGATGACGGCGACATCGGCCGCCCCCGCGACGGCGACCCGCAGCGGATCGTCGGCCCGCCGGATCGACTCGTCCGCCGCGATCGGCACGTCCACCGCCCGCCGCACGGCCGCCAGCTCCTCCAACGTCCGGCAGGGCTGCTCCGCGTACTCCAACCCGCCCGCCATCCGGTCGAGTAGCCGCAGCGAGCGCACGGCCGCCGGCACGTCCCACGCCGCGTTGGCATCGACCCGGACCCGCCCACCGGCACCGAGCGCCGACCGCACCGCCTCGACGCGGGCCAGATCCTCGGCCAGCGAGCCGGCGTGGTCGGCGACCTTCACCTTCGCCGTCGTGCACCCGGACGCCGCCACCAGCTCGTGCGCCCGCTCCGCGTCGACCGCCGGGACCGTGCAGTTGACCGGGATCCGGTCGCGCAGCCGCGGCGGCGGCGGCCGCGTCGCCTGCTCGACCGCGGCCAGCAGCCAGGACACCGACTCGGCGTCGTCGTAGTCGGCGAACGGGCAGAACTCGCCCCAGCCGGCCGGTCCCTCGATCAGCATGCCCTCGCGGACGGCGATGCCGCGGAACCGGGTGCGCAGCGGGATCGCGTAGACCAGCGCGCCGGCGAAGTCGAGGTCAGTGGTCACGGGTCAGTCGACAGAACCGGCGGGCACGATCCACTCCACCGGCTGGCCGGTGACCTCCGCGATGAGGTCGTAGTCGCTGTCGTAGTGAACCACGACGGCGTCATGCGCAGCGGCGCAGGCCGCCACCACGAGATCGGCCAGCGAGAGGCCTCGGTGCCGACTGACCGCTGCCATACGACGTTGGGTGTCGAGCGCACGGGCCATGACGTCCGGTGTTATCGGCAGTTCGCTGTAGGCACTGATCAAGGCGGCGCGCCGGGCTTCGTAGTCGGCAGGAGAGACCGAACTGCGCAGGACCTCCAGATCGGTGACCGCGCACCGATACAGCGGCCGTTGTACGCCGAGTGCGTCGACCCGATCGGCAACCAGTGAGGCCGCCAGTCGGTGGATGACCGACGTGTCGAACAGGTAGCCGGTCAGCGCCATGCATTCTCCGCCTCGCGGTCGAGCTCGGCCGGCGTCAGGCCGGACGCCGCGATGAGTTCGCCCAGTCGACGGCGTGCCTGCCGTGCAGTCGTCGCGCGGAGCGCTGCCTCGACCGTCTCGCGCTTCGTCTTGGTGCCGAGGATCTCGGCAGCCTGGGCCAGGAGGCTGTCGTCGATGTCGATCTGTGTCTTTGTCATTGGTGCCTCCTGTGACCGGATATCAAACCAAGGATACCTGGCTGGAGGTATCAGGTGAGAGGAGGCGCGTTTGTTCGCCCGCATGCAGGGCACCCTGGTGGCGGAGGGGCGTGTCATGGAATGGTTCTCCGCCGAGGGCTACTGGCTGAGCCGGCTGGTCTTCCAGCGGGCGCTGGCCGTCGTGTACCTCGTCGCGTTCCTGGCCGCCGTCCGCCAGTTCCGCGCGCTGATCGGCGAGCGCGGCCTGACTCCCGTCCCGCGATACCTGGACCGGGTGTCGTTCCGGCAGGCGCCGAGCCTGTTCCAGCTGCACTACTCCGACCGCTTCTTCGCGACGGTGTCCTGGCTGGGCGTCGCATGGTCGGCCGGGCTGCTGCTCGGGCTGGCCGACGACCTGCCGCTGTGGGCGAACCTGCTGGCCTGGGCGGTGCCGTGGGCGCTGTACCTGTCGATCGTGCAGGTCGGGCAGGTCTGGTACGGCTTCGGCTGGGAGTCGCTGCTGTGCGAGGTCGGGTTCCTCGCCGTGTTCCTCGGCCCGGCGGACGTGGCGCCGCCGCTGCCGGTGCTGGTCGCGCTGTGGTGGGTGCTGTTCCGGCTGGAGTTCGGCGCCGGGCTGATCAAGCTGCGCGGCGACCGCTGCTGGCGGGACCTGACCTGCCTGTACTACCACCACGAGACGCAGCCGATGCCGAACCCGCTGAGCTGGTGGTTCCATCGGCTGCCGCGGTGGATGCATCGGGGCGAGGCGGCGGCCAACCACGTGACGCAGCTGGTCGTGCCGTTCCTGCTGTTCGCGCCGCAGCCCGTGCGCAGCGTCGCCGCCGTCGTCATCATCGTGACGCAGAGCTGGCTGGTGCTGAGCGGCAACTTCGCCTGGCTGAACGTGCTGACGATGGTGGTGGCGACGACGGCGGCCGGCGGCGCGCTGTGGGGCGCGCTGCTGCCCGTCGAGGCGGCGGCCGGGCTGGGCGACCCGCCCGGCTGGTACGCCGTCGTCGTCATCGGGCTGGCCGTCGTGCTGGCGGTGCTGAGCTATTGGCCGGTGCGCAACCTCGTCTCCAGCCGGCAGGTGATGAACACGAGCTTCAACCCGTTGCTGCTGGTGAACACGTACGGCGCGTTCGGCAGCGTGACGCGGCTCCGGCATGAGGTGGTCGTCGAGGGGACGGCCGACGCGGTGCCAGGGCCGGACACCGTCTGGCGGGAGTACGAGTTCCGCGGCAAGCCCGGCGACGTGCGCCGGCGGCCGCCGCAGGTCGCGCCGTACCACCTGCGGCTGGACTGGCTGCTGTGGTTCGCCGCGATCTCACCGGGCTACGCGCAGCCGTGGTTCCCGGCGCTGCTGGCGAAGCTGCGCCAGAACGACCCGGCGGTGCTGGCGCTGCTGCGGCACAACCCGTTCCCCGACGCGCCGCCCGCGCAGGTGCGGGCGCGGCTCTACCGGTACCGGTTCACCGATCGGGCCGAGCGCCGCGCGACCGGCGCGTGGTGGGACCGGACGCTCGTCGGCGACTACCGGGCCGGATAAACACGCTGGCCCCGGGCTCGTCGCCCGGGGCCACAGCGTTCTTCTCGGGTAGGGTCAGCCGGCCTTGACCAGGTACTGGTCGCGAGCGGCCTCGAGCAGGCCACGCCACGAGTCGACCTCGGGACGACGCCGGAGGAGTGCGCGCCGCTCCCGCTCCGTCATTCCGCCCCAGATGCCGAACTCGGTCCGGTTGTCCAGCGCGTCGGCCAGGCACTCCGTCCGCACCGGGCAGCCGAGGCACACGGCCTTGGCCCGGTTCTGCGCCGCCCCCTGGACGAACAGTTCGTCCGGCTCGCTGGTGCGGCACGCCGCCAAGCTGGTCCAGTCATCGATCCATGTCATCCGGCTGTCACCCCCGTCAACTCGGTGAACACACCAAACCCTCTCTAGTTCACCCCGATGTCGTGACGCTATGCAAAGGTGAGGGTCATGACCAGACCCTGATCGACCGAAACTAAAATCAACCGGTCAGATGATGGCGGGTGAGCGAACTATCTGATAAGAAGCCGGCTCGCCGTCGATCAGTTAGGGACAGTGTGCCATGGCGACGTAAGCTTGCCGTCCATGGCGATACGTCCCTCCGCCGTCGTAGCCACGGTACGCCGCGTCCTCCTCGTTGCCGGCGTCGCCGCGCTGTGCGGCGTGTTGCTCGCCGGTCTCGCCCTGCCCGTCGTCGCCGGCCTCGGCCTCACCGCGAGGGAGAGCGCCGAGACGTTCGCCGCGATGCCGGCCGACCTCGAGCCCGGCCCCATGGCTCAGACGTCGTACATGTTCGACGCCGACGGCGCCCAGCTGGCCTCGTTCTTCGATGAGAACCGGGTCGAGGTCGGGCTGGACCAGATCGCGCCGGTGATGCAGGACGCCGTCCTCGCCATCGAGGACGACCGCTTCTACGAGCGCGGCCCGATCGACCTCCAGGGCACGCTGCGCGCGTTCCTGCGCAACGTCGAGTCCGACGAGACGCAGGGCGGTGGCTCCACGCTCACCCAGCAGTACGTCAAACTGGTCCGCGTCTCGCAGGCCACTACCCCGGAGGAGGTCCAGGAGGTCCAGGCCAGCTCCGGCACCGAGGGCTACCGCCGCAAGCTCGACGAGCTGCGCATGGCCGTCCAGGTCGAGCAGGACCTCACCAAGGACGAGATCCTCACCCGCTACCTCAACATCGCCTTCTACGGCGCGCGCGCCTACGGCATCGAGGCGGCGGCGCACACCTACTTCTCCGTCTCGGCCGCCGACCTCACGCTGCCGCAGGCGGCGCTCCTGGCCGGCATCGTCCAGCGGCCGGTCGCCTACGACCCCACCAACGACCCGGAGGCCGCGCTCGGCCGCCGCAACGTCGTGCTCAACCGCATGGCCGCCACCGGCCGCATCACCGAGCAGGAGGCGGCCGAGGCCCGCCAGACCGACCTCGGGCTGAACCTCAGCTCCACCACGAACGGCTGCGTGTCGTCCTACGCCGGCTACTTCTGCGACTACGTGCGCCAGGAGCTGCTGACGATGCCTGAGCTCGGCGAGACGCGCGAGGATCGCGAGACGATGCTGGAGCGCGGCGGCCTGCGGGTCGAGACCACCATCAGCCGGCCGGCCCAGAACGCCGCTCAGGCCGCGGTCTCCGACCGGGTCGCGCCGACCGACTCCGCCATCAGCTCGCTGGCCACGGTGCAGCCCAACAACGGGTACATCCGCGCCATGGCCAACTCCCGCACCTACGGTGTCGAGGGCGAGGGCGTCAGCAACATCAACTACGCCGTCGACGAGGTCATGGGCGGCGGCGCCGGCATGCAGCCCGGCTCGAGCATGAAGACCTTCGTGCTGGCCGCCGCGATCAAGCAGGGCATCCCACTCAACACGACGATCAACTCGCCGGAGCGGATCAACATCCGCGAGCGCGAGTTCACCACCTGTGAGGGCCGCTACCGCAGCACGGGAACCTGGTCCGTGGGGAACTCGACCCGCTCGGGCCAGATGAACCTGCGGACCGGGACCGAGTTCTCGGTCAACACGTTCTTCGCCCAGCTCGAGCAGCGCACCGGTATCTGCGAGCCGGCCACCATCGCCGGCCAGGCCGGCGTGATGCGGGCCGACCTGGACCCGGAGGGCAACCGTCAGCCGCTGTCCCAGGTCCCCTCATTCACGCTAGGCGCCAACGAGGTGTCGCCGCTCTCGATGGCCGGCGCTTACGCCATGTTCGCCAACCGCGGCACGTTCTGCCCGCCCACCTCGATCGTCCGCGTCACGGACGCCGCCGGCAACGTCCTGGTGGACCACACCCAGCCGACCTGCACGCAGGTGCTGGAGCCGTCCGTCGCCGACGCGGTGAACTCGGTCCTGCAGGGCGTGATCGAGAACGGTACCGGCACGCGCATGCGGCTCGACGGTGGCCGACCGGCCGCCGGCAAGACGGGTACGACGAACAGCGCGATCGCGGTCTGGTTCGTCGGCTACACGCCGCAGCTGTCCACCGCCGTGGCGGTCGCCGACGTCGACGGGCGGCAGGAGTCGCTGGACGGCCGCACCTACAACGGCGAGCGGATCAGTGAGGCGTGCGGTGGCTGCATCCCTGGTCCCATCTGGAAGCAGATGATGGACCAGGCGCTCTCGGGCGCCGAGGAGATCCGGTTCACCGAACCCGACCCGGCCACCATCCGCGGCGTCACGGTGCCGGTGCCCGACGTGCGCGGCATGGACTCCGACGAGGCCATCGAGACGCTCACGGCCGAGGGGTTCAGCGCCGAGGTCGCCGGCGAGGTGAACTCGGACTTACAGGAGGGCGTCGTCGTCAGCACTGAGCCTGGCGCCGGCGCCGAAGTCGCCTCCGGCTCGAACATCTCCCTGACGGTCAGCAACGGCCAGCCCGAGCCCGACGACGACTTCACCGTCGGCCCGCCGACCGAACCGCCGGTCTTCAACGAGGGCGGCGGCGGCGACGAAGAAGGCGACGGCTGGCGCGACGGACTGCTATCTCCAGGCGGCTGAGAAGAGCGTCGTGACCGGATGATGAGGAGCGGCGCATGGCCGACGAGCCAGTAGTACGGCCAGCGCCTGCTCCGATGCCTGACACCGACGACCGTTCCGGGCGCTTTCGAGCCCTGCGCGACTGGAGCGTGCTTGCGCTGGTGATCCTCTTGCCGGCGGCGGTGTGGCCGGCGATCCTCGGGTTGATGCACCTCGTACCGGGATTCGACGGGTATGAGGCGTGCGTCGTCAACCGCAACGAGGAGGTGGGCTGGGACGGCTCGGCCGGCCTGGAGGTCAGGTCCGACGTCATTCCGTTGAGCCACGTGTGCCTCTGGGACGACGGCTATTCGGCCGAGCTGGTTCCGAGCTGGGCGAACCCGACGCTGGCTTTCTTCAGTGCGTCGATCGCGCTGGCCACGGCCGGGGTGACCACAGGCGTCGTCATGTCGCGAAGAGACAGAAACCAGCCGGAGCCGTCACCCGGCGTCGAAGAGGGCGCCGATCTGACGTAGACCGTCGAGGTCGTGGACGTCGCCGGCGAGGGCGGGGATGCGGGTGACCGGGACCTCGGGGTGGGAGCCGCTGAACCGTTCGCCGATCCGCTCGTCGCGGGCGGCCAGCTTGAGCCGGTCGGCGTGCAGGCGCAGCAGCGCCGCCGTCAGCGCGTGCGACCCGCCCTCGTCCGACTCCAGCCGCTCCGCCGCCGCGACCGCCTGTTCCGCGCCGATCCCGGCGGCCGAGGACGCGTGCACCCGGTTGAGCACCAGCCCGGCCAGCGGCATCGCGTCGCGGCCGAGACGGTCGACGAAGTAGGAGGCCTCGCGCAGCGCGTCGTGCTCCGGCGCCGCGACGACGATGAAGGCGGTCTCCGGGCGCTTGAGCAGCGCGTACGTCTGCTCCGCCCGTTCCCGGAAGCCGCCGAACATGGTGTCGAGCGCGTTGACGAACGTCGACACGTCGCGCAGCAGCTCGCCGCCGAGGACCTTCGTCAGCGCCGACGTGACCACGTTGAACCCGGCGTGCAGGACCTTCAGGTACGTCCGCCCGCCCGCCCGCGCCGTCCCGCCGAGCAGCCGGATGAGCCGTCCGTCGAGGAACGAGCCGAGCCGCTCCGGCGCGTCGAGGAAGTCCAGTGCCGACCGCGCCGGCGGGGTGTCCACGACGATGAGATCCCAGTCCGACCGCGCCCGCAGCTGGCCCAGCTTCTCCATCGCCATGTACTCCTGCGTCCCCGCGAACGACGACGACAGCGCCTGGTAGAACGGGTTCGCGAGGATCTGCTTGGCCCGGTCCGGGGTGGTATGGTCCTCGACCACCTCGTCGAACGTGCGCTTCATGTCCAGCATCATCGCGTCGAGGCTGCCGCCGGCCGCGGCGTCGACGCCCTTGACGGCGCGGGGAGTGTTGTCCAGCTCGGACAGCCCCATCGACTGCGCCAGCCGCCGGGCCGGGTCGATCGTGAGCACCACGGCGCGCCGGCCCCGCTCGGCCGCCCGCAACGCGATCGCCGCGGCCGTCGTCGTCTTGCCGACGCCGCCGGAGCCGCAGGTCACGACGATGCGGATGCGGCGGTCGTCGATCAGGCGGTCGACGTCGAAGTGGGCGGGCTTCGCGGCCCTTGGTCCGGGATTCACACCGCACCCTGCTCGGCCAGCGCTTCGGCCAGCTCGTAGAGGGCGGTTGGATCGATGCCGTCGGCGATGCGCGGCAGTTCGTAGACGGGCCGGCCGAGGTCGTCGACGAGGGCGCGCTGGGTCTTCTCCAGCGCCGTCCGCTCGGCGTGGTCGGCGGCCTCGCGCGTCAGCACGTCGACGACGGCGTCGGTGGCGGGCAGGCCGGCCGCACGCAGCCCGGACAGCACGTCGTCGTGGTCGAGCCGGCCGCGCCGGGCGGCGGGCAGCGACCGGGTCGCGAGGTGCGGCGGTCGGGCCTGGTTGACGACGACAGCGCCGACCGGGATGTGCGCGGCCTGCAGCTCCGCGACGGCGTCGGCGGTCTCCTGGACCGGCATGTCCTCCAGCAGGGTCACGACGTGCACCGCCGTTCGCGGACTGTGGATGAGGTCAGTGATGGAGTTGGCCTGCCGGTTGATCGGGCCGACCCGGGCCAGCGACGACACCGACGTGGTGACGTCGAGGAACCGGACGATCCGGCCGGTGGGCGGCGCGTCGAGCACGATGGCGTCGTAGGCGTGGTGGTCGCCGGTGCGCCGCCGGGTCGCCTCGTACGCCTTGCCGGTGAGCAGGACGTCGCGCAGGCCGGGCGCGATGGTGGTGGCGAAGTCGACGAAGCCGAGCTTGTCCAGCGCCCGCCCGGCCCGGCCCAGCCGGTAGAACATCGCGAGGTACTCGTGCATCGCCTCGCGCGCGTCGATGGCCAGGGCGTACACCTCACCGCCGCCGGACGCGGAGGCGACCCGCTGCTCCTGGTAGGCCAGCGGCGGGACGTCGAACAGCTGGGCCAGGCCCTGCCGCTCCTCGACCTCGGCGATCAGCACCCGCCGGCCACCGGCCGCCAGCGCCATGGCCAGAGCGCCCGCCACGGTCGTCTTGCCGGTGCCGCCCTTGCCGGTGACGACGTGCAGCCGCACGCCCTCCCAGTCACCCATACGGAGAAGCCTACGGAACCGCCGGCACGTGCTGCGTGAAGGCATGCAGCGATCGCCCGTGCAGCAGCCGCTGCAGCCCGAACCCGGCCGCGAGCGTGAGCCAGCCGCCGACGGCGTCGAGCACGTAGTGGTTGCCGGTCGCGGTGATCACCACCACGGTGGCCAGCGGATACAGCACGCCCAGGAGCCGCACCCAGCGGCTCCGGGCGAACATGATCAGCGCGAGGCCGCACCACATGGACCAGCCCGCGTGCATCGACGGCATCGCCGCGTACTGGTTCGACAGGTTCTGCAGGTCGCCCGACGTCAGCGCGCCCACCGTGTCGTGGAGGGCGACGGTGTCGTAGAACAGGCCGGACGGCAGCAGCCGCGGCGGCGCCAGCGGGTACAGGTAGTACCCGAACAGCGCCAGCCCGGTGGTGAACGCCAGCACCGTCCGGGCCGCGCGATATCGGCCGGGATGGCGGAGGAACAGCCAGATCAGCACCCCGCCGGTCACCACGAAGTGCAACGACACGTAGAAGTAGTTGATCGAGACCGTCAGCCACTCGACCGCGTGCACGGTGTGGTTCAGCCACAGCTCGAAGTCGATGCGCAGGTCCTGCTCGGTGGTCCAGATCCGGACGCTGTTGGCGACGGCGCGGGCCTGGTCGTCGGGGACGCTGTTGCGGATCACCGTGTAGACGCCGTAGACCGCGGCCAGGATCCCCAGCTCGACCACCAGGACCGGGCGGCGTGGCGTGCGGATGCGCCGCACCAGCCACCGGTACAGCTCGGGCAGGGTACGTGACGGCGCCGGCGCAGGTGCGTCCTGCGCCGGCTCGTCCACGACTGATGGATGTGCCACCCTGGTTCCCCCAGCTACCGGTTCAGGTCGTCGTCAGGTCACGCCGGCGGAAGCCGAGCAGACCGATCCAGATGAGGGCGACCGCTAGCACACCCATTATGACAACCGCTACCGTGCCGAGGTCTCCTCCTGGAAGACTAGATGCGGCGTGGAACGGCGAGATCTTCGTCACCCAGTCCGGGAACTGGAAGAATCCGCCGAGCACTCCGACCACGACGCCGTAGGTCAGCACCACCCAGCCGAGGGCGACCAGCTGGGGCGCCCATCCGAACAGCGCGACGACGATCGCGACGACCAGCCAGATGCCCACGAGGTGCGCCACCGCGGCCCCGAGCATCTTGCCGACCATGCCGCCGTCCTCGAGCGTGATCGCCGCCATGACGCCCAGGCCGAGGCCGCCGGCCAGCATCAGCACCAGGCTGCCGCCGAGCGCGACGGTGAGGTGGCTGGCCGCCAGCCGGGTCCGGGAGACCGCCGTGGCCAGCACCGGCTCGGCCCGGCCGGAGGTCTCCTCGCCGCGCAGCCGCAGCATCGACGACAGGCCGTAGGCGGCGGCGAGCAGCGCCATCATCATCATGACCATCGCCATGAACCCGTCGATCAGGCTGCCGGCGTCGCCGAGGAAGTCCTGGAGGGTGGAGTTGTCGGAGACGAACTCCTCGATCGACGGGGCGAGGCTGCCGTAGGCGATGCCGAACACCAGCAGGCCGACGCCCCAGCCGAGGAGGCCGCCGCGCTGCAGCCGGACGGCCAGGCCCAGCGGTGACGCCAGGTCCTTGCCGGCGCGCGGGCTGCCCGGCCGCGGCTGGACCAGGCCGGCGCCGACGTCGCGGCGGCTGGTGGTGGCGTACGCGGCGGCCATCAGCAGCGCGGTGAGCGCGGCCGAGATCAGCAGCGGCCACCACCGGTCGTCGACGTAGACCTTGGTGCGCTGCGCCCAGCCGATCGGCGACAGCCAGGACAGCGCCTCGGCGCCGACGTCGCCGATGGCGCGCAGCGCGAACGCGACGCCCAGTGCGGCCGCGCCGATCCCGGTCGCGGCCCGGGCGTGCTCGGTGACCTGCGCCGCCAGCGCGCCGACGCCGGTGAACACCAGACCGACGGATGCGACGGCGGCGCCGAACAGCAGCGAGCTGGACATGGACAGCTCGTCCAGCGCGCCCGGCATGAGCAGGCCGAGCAGCAGGCCGATCAGCAGGTTCGCCCCGGCCACGACCGTGAACGCGGCCGTCGTTCCGGCGTGGCGGCCGAGGACGCCGGCCCGCAGCAGCTCGGTGCGGCCGGTCTCCTCCTCGGCGCGGGTGTGCCGGACCATGAGCAGGATGCTCATCAGCGCCATGGCGATGGCGACCCACAGCAGCAGCTCGTTCGCCGTCATGGCGCCGAACGTGTAGTCGTCGCCGTCGGTCCCGTAGCCGGGGCCGGTCAGTGCGACGGTAGCGGGGTTGTCGAGCAGGTCGGCGCGGGCCTGCCGGTCCGCCGCCGTCGGGTAGGTCTCGGTGAACGTCGGCAGGCTGCCGACGACGGACAGCACGATCGCGCCGATCCAGATGGGCAGCCGGACGCGGTCGCGGCGCAGGATGAAGCGGATCATCGTCCCGGTGCCGGTGAGCGTGGACCCGGCCGGCCGGCGGGCGGCGTGCTGGCGGGGCCGGGGCTCGGCGGTGGCGACGCTCATGACGAGGCACCCACCTCGGCGGCGGCGAGCTCGTCGCCGTAGTGGCGCAGGAACAGCTCCTCCAGCGTCGGCGGCTGGCTGGTGAGGGTCTGGATGCCGAAGCCGCTCAGGTGCCGCACGGCGCCGTCGAGCTGCGCGGTGTCGACGCTGAACCTGACCCGGTCGCCCTCGGTGACGAGGTCGTGGACGCCGGGCAGCCCGTCCAGCCCGGTGACCGGACGCGTGGTCTCGGCGGCGATGGCCGTGCGGGTGAGGTGTCGCAGCTCGGCCAGCGTGCCGCTCTCGACGATCCGGCCCGTCCGGATGATGCTGACGCGGTCGCAGAGCTTCTCGACCTCGGTGAGGATGTGGCTGGACAGCAGCACCGTCTTGCCGTCGTCCTTCCACTCGTCGATGACCTCGTTGAAGACCGCTTCCATCAGCGGGTCCAGGCCGGACGTCGGCTCGTCGAGGATGAGCAACTCGACGTCGGAGGCGAGCGCGGCGACCAGCGCCACCTTCTGCCGGTTGCCCTTGGAATAGGTGCGGCCCTTCTTCGTCGGGTCGAGGTCGAACCGCTCGAGCAGGTCCTCGCGGCGCTTCTCGTCCAGGCCGCCGCGCAGCCGGCCGAGCAGGTCGATCGCCTCGCCGCCGGACAGGTTGGGCCAGAGGTTGACGTCGCCGGGGACGTAGGCCAGCCGCCGGTGCAGCGCGACGGCGTCGCCCCAGGGATCGCCGCCGAGCAGCCGCACGGTCCCGGAGTCGGCCCGCAGCAGCCCCAGCAGCACGCGGATCGTCGTCGACTTGCCGGCCCCGTTGGGGCCGAGGAACCCGTGCACCTCGCCGGTGGAGACCCGCAGGTCGAGCCCGTCGAGGGCGCGCACCGTCCCGAAGGTCTTGACGACGCCGGCCACGTCGATCGCAGGTGTCATGCCGCTGACACTACACACTATTCACAGTTTTGTGAATTGCTTTAAGTCCGTTATGGTCGTGAACACATCGTGGGGGAGGCGTCGTGGCCGATCAGGGCGGGGAGCTCGCGCGTGCTCGGTTCGTGGAGCAGTTCGCGCTGGTGCTGAACGAGTCCGGCATGCAACGGATGCCGGCCCGGGTGTTCGCGTACGTGCTGGCCTCCGACGCCCAGACGCACACCGCGGCGGAGCTGGCCGAGGGTCTGCAGGTCAGCCCGGCGGCGATCTCCGGCGCGGTCCGGCTGCTGGTCGACATGAGCATGCTGGTGCGCGACCGGGCACCCGGCGACCGCGTCGACCACTACCGCATCTACAGCGACGACATCTGGATGACCGTCGTCGGCCGGCAGGAGTCGATGTATCGCCACATCGACACACTGCTCAGCAACGGGCTGCGGACCCTTGCGCCGGGACCCGGCCACCGGCGGGTGCACGAGACGCGGGAGTTCTACCGGTTCGTGGAGTCGCAGTTCGACACGCTGGCGACGCGGTGGGAGGCGCACCGGGCCGCGCTCAGGACGTCACGGGAACCCGTTCGTTCCGCGTCGGGCGAGTGACCGGCGTGCGGCCGCCACGGGCCAGCAGCACGACGCCGGCGGCGGCCGTCAGCGCGGCCGCGACGGAGAGCGTCACCTCGAGCGGGCCGCCGGTGAACCGCTCGCCGAGCAGCCCGATGCCGATCGCCGACGCCGTCACCGGGTTGACGATGGTCGCGGTGGCCAGCGGGGCGCCGAGGCCGCCGCGGTACGCGCGCCGCGACAGCAGCAGGCCCGCGACCGCCAGCACCAGCACGACCGCGCTGGCCGGCTGGAGCGCCGCCGTCGCGCCGCCGTCGGACACCCGGATCGTCACCGTCTGCGTCAACGCCGACGAGACCCCGAACGTCGTGCCGGCGGCGAGCGCGAACAGCAGGCTGCGCCGGACCGGCCGCAGCTCCATACGGGAGGCGGCCGCGACGGCGGCCGCGATGAGCGCGACGACGGCCACGGTCAGGAGCAGGATCTGGTTGGAGCTCAGCTCGCTGCGCGGCCGGGTCGGCGCGGCCAGCAGCAACAGGGCGGCAAGGCCGGCCATGCTCAGCGCCATGCCGTGCCACTCGCGCGGGGTGACGCGGCGCCGCGTCAGCGCCCAGGAGAGCACGAGGGCGAACGCCAGGCTGAGCACGCCGAGCGGCTGCACGAGCGTCAGCGGGCCGAAGTGGAGCGCGCACACGTGCAGGCTGGACGCGGCGATGGTGAGCGCGGTGGGGTACCACCAGCGGCGCCGGGCGACCATGCCCAGGGCCGCGAGGGCGTGCAGGCCGGCAGCGCCGGTGGCGAACGCGATCGCCAGGCCAGTGCTGCTCACCGGCAACCCCCAATCCGGCCCCGAATGGGGCGCGACCGCGACGTCCCTGGCTCCACTGAGAATCTAGTGGCACGCCCGGGCGCGCGGCCGTGGCACCCCCGCCTGGTGCCAACCTACCTTTCATTCACGAAGTTGTGAAATAGGTAAACATATGATGGTGCTCACAGCGAAGGAGGAGACCGGATGAGCGATCCCGGAGGGGACGACGCGCTGCTGCGGTTCGTCGAGCAGTTCGCGATGGTGCTCACCGAGTCCGGTCTGCCCCGGATGCCGGCCCGGGTGTTCGCCTACGTGCTGGCCGAGGACCGCGAGCGCTACACCGCCGCGGAGCTGGCCGAAGGGCTGCGGGTGAGCCCGGCGGCGATCTCGGGCGCGGTGCGCGCGCTGGTGCAGGCCGGCCTGCTGGCCCGCGAGCGGGAGCCCGGCTCGCGCGCGGACCACTACCGCATCTACGACGACGACGTGTGGGCGCACATCATCATGCAGCGCGAGCCGCTGCTGCGCCGCTACACCGCCGTGCTCTCCGAGGGCCTCGGCACCCTCGGAGAGGGCCGCGGCGCCCAGCGCATCGCCGAGACCATCGAGTACATGGAGTTCATGCGCGGCGAGCTGCCGCAGATGATCGAGCGCTGGCGGCGGCACCGTGCCGAGCACGCCGCGTCAGAGATCGAGGAGTAGCCCGAGCGGCGACTCGACGCAGTCGGCGACGTAGCGGAGGAAACCGCCGGCGACGCCACCGTCGCAGACGCGGTGGTCGAAGGTGAGCGACAGCTGGGTGACCTTGCGGACCGCCAGCGCGCCGTCGACGACCCAGGGCTTGTCGACGATGCGGCCGACGCCGAGCAGGGCGGCCTCGGGGTGGTTGACGATCGGCGTGGAGCCGTCGACGCCGAAGACGCCGTAGTTGTTGAGCGTGAAGGTGCCGCCGGTGAGCTGGGCGGGGGTCAGCGTGCCGGCGCGGGCGGCGTCGGTGAGCCGGGCCAGCTCGGCGGCCAGCTCGGCGGTGCTGAGCAGCTGGGCGTCGTGGACGACGGGGACGACGAGGCCGTGGCCGGTCTGTGCGGCGAAGCCGAGGCCGACGGAGCCGTGGCGGACCAGCACGAGGTCGTCGCCGTCGTGCTCGACGGACGCGTTGAGCTCGGGGAACCGGCCCAGCGCGGCGACGGTGATGCGGCCGAGCAGCGCGAGCAGCCCGACCGGGCGGTCGGGGGCGGCGGCGCGGAGGGTGTCGCGCGCCTCGACCAGCGCCGTCGCGTCGACGTCGACCCACGTGGTGGCGTCGGGGATCTCGCGCCGGCTGCGCGCGAGCTTGTCCGCGATCGCGCGGCGCACGCCTCGCAGGGGTTCTCTCTGGGTTGACGGGGTTGGGTGCGAGGTCCGCTGTGGTTGCGCTGAGAAGACAGCCGGTTCGACGTGGTCCGCGGCCGCGCCGTTCGCCGTGGTGGCGCCGTTCGCCGTGGTGGCGCCGGTCGCCGTCGCCGCCTCGACGTCGCGGCGCAGGATCACGCCGCCGGGGCCGGAGCCGGCCAGCACCCGCACGTCGACGCCACGATCGCGGGCCAGCCGGCGCACGACCGGCGACAGCACCCGCGGCGCCCCCGGCGCACCCGACATCGCCGCCGCGCCGGCCGCCGTCGCCACGTCAGCGGCCGCCGTCGCCGCGTGAGCCGCCCGCCGCCGAGCCCGCCGGGCCAGCGTCGCGTTCCCGGTGCCGTAGCCCACCAGCACCGCGCCCGAGTCCGCCGCGGCTTCCGGCGCGGCCTCCGCCGTCGCCACCGTGATGAGCGGCGCACCCACGTCGACCACCGTTCCCACGGCCCCGTGCAACTCCGTGACGCGTCCCGCATGCGGACACGGCACCTCGACCGTCGCCTTCGCCGTCTCCACGTCCACCACGACCTCGTCGACACCCACCACGTCGCCGACAGCAACCCGCCAGGCGACGATCTCCGCCTCGGTCAACCCCTCACCGAGGTCAGGTAGGTAGAAGGTGCGGTCCGGTTGTCTATCGGACTCGACGGAGAAGCGTGTCTCGTCCGTCATGGCGAGACCGCCAGGAATCGCGGGTCCGGCGCGTCATCGAACTGCAGCCGGTCCACCGCGTCGAGCACCCGGTCGACACCGGGGAGCTGGTACTTCTCCAGGACCGGCGGCGGGAACGGCACGTCCCAGCCGGCCACCCGCAGCACCGGCGCCGCCAGCGAGTGGAAGCAGCGCTCCTGCACCCGGGCGACGATCTCGGCGGACACGCCGGCGAATCCCGAAGCCTCGGCGACCACGACACACCGGCCGGTCTTGCGCACGGACGCCGCGACCGTCGCGTCGTCGAACGGCACCAGCGTCCGCAGGTCGACGACCTCCAGGGAGAGCCCTTCGGCGGCGGCAGCGGAAGCGGCCTCCAGCGCCACCGGCACCGCCGGCCCGTACGCGAGCAGCGTCGCGTCCGAACCAGGGACCCGCACCACGGCACGGCCGAACGGCTCCGTCCGCACCGGCAGCGACACCTCGTCCTTGGCCCAGTACAGCTTCTTCGGCTCCATGAACACGACCGGATCCGGGTCCGCGATCGCCTCACGCAGCAGCGAGTAGGCGTCCGCGACCGTCGACGGCGTGACGACCTTGAGGCCCGGGGTGTGGGCGTAGTACGCCTCGGAGGAGTCCGAGTGGTGCTCCACGCCGCCGATGCCGCCCGCGTACGGCACCCGGATCACCATCGGCAGGCCGACGGCGCCGCGGGTGCGGTTGCGCATCTTCGCGACGTGCGAGGCGATCTGCTCGAAGGCCGGATAGGCGAACGCGTCGAACTGCATCTCGACGACGGGACGGAAGCCGTTCATCGCCATGCCGACGGCCAGGCCGACGATGCCGCTCTCGGCCAGTGGGGTGTCGAAGCAGCGGTCCTCGCCGAACTCGGCGGCCAGCCCGTCGGTGACGCGGAAGACGCCGCCGAGCGGGCCGACGTCCTCGCCGAACATCAGGACGGTGTCGTCCTCGCGCATCGCGTCGCGCAGCGCGGCGGTGAGCGCCTTGCCCATGGTCACGGTCATCGAGCGAGCTCCTCGGCCAGCCAGGCGGCCTGCTCCCGCAGCTGCGGCGTCGGTGTGGCGAAGACGTGCGCGAACAGCTCCGCCGGGTCGCCGACAGGCTCCTCGGACAGCCGCTTGCGCACGTCAGCGGCGAACGCCTCCGCGGCGGCGCCGGCAGCCGCCACGTCGTCGTCCGTGAGCTCGCCGGCCGAGCGCAGGTGCGCCTCAAGCCTCGCGATCGGGTCGCGCCGCTTCCAGGCCGCGACCTCGTCATGGTCGCGGTAGCGCCCGTCGTCGTCGGCGTTGGTGTGCGGCTCGACGCGGTAGGTGTGCGCCTCGACGAGCACCGGCCCGCCGCCGGCGCGCGCGGACTCGACGGCGTCGGTGAGCACGGCCAGCATCGCCAGCGGGTCGTTGCCGTCGACCCGCTCGCCGCGGACGCCGTAGCCGACGCCCTTGTGCGCCAGCGACGGCGCCGCCGTCTGCCGCGAGACCGGGACCGAGATCGCGAACCCGTTGTTCTGCACCAGGAACACGACCGGCACGTGGAAGACGGCGGCGAAGTTCAGCGCCTCGTGGAAGTCGCCCTCGCTGGTGCCGCCGTCGCCGATCAGCACCAGCGCGACAGTGTCCTCACCGCGCCGGCGGGCCGCGTACGCCACCCCGACGGCGTGCGGGGCGTGCGTCGCCAGCGGCGTGCACTGCGGCGCCGTCCGGGTCGCCATCGGGTCGTACCCGCAGTGCCAGCTGCCGCGCAGCAGCGTCAGCGCCTCGACCGGGTCGATGCCGCGGGCGATCAGCGCCATCGTGTCCCGGTAGGTCGGGAACAGCCAGTCGGTCTCACGCAGCGCCAGCACGGCGCCGATCTCGCCCGCCTCCTGGCCGCGGCTGGACGGATAGACGGCCAGGCGCCCCTGCTTCGTCAGCGCCGTCGCCTGCGCGTCGAACCGCCGGCCCAGCACCATCGCGTCGTAGGCGCGGCGCAGCAGCTCGGTGGACGGTCGCTCGTACCGGCCGTGCGCGTCGCCGGGCGCGGGGCCGCCGTCGTCGTCGAGGAAGCGCACCGGTTCGGCCGACGGCAGCAGGGCGTCGGCGGGTGGGACCCCGCCGGGCAGAACGGCGGGCATCCGGTGCTCGGCCTGCGTGGTCATGGCTCAGTCACCTCTGTCGGCAGGCGGACGCTCTATCCCCGAATACTGCGCCTGCCGAGATGGTCATCTCTACAATCGGCCAGAATCGGTGACAACTGGCGGAACGGAGCGGTCATGAGCGACCAGACGTCTCAGAGTGATGGCGGTCACACCTGGAAGACCGGCCGTTCGTCTGCGCGCGACCTCGACGACGTCGATCGGCGCATCCTGGCCGAGCTGGTCGAGCAGGGCCGGCTGTCGATCCGCCAGCTCGCCGAACGTGTGCACGTCTCCCGCGCCAACGCCTACGCCCGCGTCGACCGGCTGCTCGCCGACGGCGTCATCACCGGCTTCGCCGCGCAGGTGAACCCGGAGCGTGCGGGTCTGTCGACGAGCGCCTACGTGATGCTGTCGATCCAGCAGAACGCCTGGCGCGAGGTGGCCGCCGCGCTGGAGTCGCTGCCCTACGTCGAGCACTTCGCGCTGGTCGGCGGCGACTTCGACGTGCTCGCGCTGGTGCGCGCGCCGAACAACAGCGAGCTGCGCCACGTCGTCCTCGAGCACATCCAGGACGTCGCCGGAGTGCTGAGCACCCGCACCTGGCTGGTCTTCGACGAGCACGTGGGCCAGGGCTCGCGCTGGGCGTGAGGGCCGACCAGTAGGCTCGCGCCCATGGCCAAGTGGGAGTACGCGACGGCACCCGTGCTGGTGCACGCGACGAAGCAGATCCTGGACAACTGGGGCGAGGACGGCTGGGAGCTGGTCCAGATCGTCCCCGGCATGAACCCCGAGAACGTGGTGGCTTACTTCAAGCGGGAGAAGCAGGCATGACTGGCACGCCGGAGGAACGGCTGGCCGCACTCGGACTGAGCCTGCCCGACGTCGTCAAGCCGGTCGCGGCCTACGTGCCGGCCGTGCGCAGCGGCTCGTTCGTCTACACGTCCGGCCAGGTGCCGATGCGCGACGGCGAACTCATCCACAAGGGCAAGGTCGGCGCCGAGGTCACGCCGGAGCAGGCCTACGAGTGCGCCCAGCAATGCGCGCTGAACGCGCTGGCCGCGGTCCGCGCCGAGGTCGGCGACCTGTCCGCCGTCACTCGCGTGGTGAAGGTGCTCGGCTTCGTCGCGTCGACGCCGGACTTCACCGGCCAGCCGCAGGTGGTCAACGGCGCCAGCGACCTGCTCGGCAAGGTCTTCGGCGACCTCGGCCAGCACGCGCGCAGCGCCGTCGGGCTGACGGTGCTGCCGCTGGACGCGCCGGTCGAGGTCGAGATGATCGTCGAGGTCGGCTGACGCGGTGAACGCACGGCGCGCGCTGCCCGCTCCGATCGCTGAGCGGGCCCGGGCGTTCGCCGCCGGCGGCCTGCCGATCGCGCCGCCACGGCCCGCGTCGACGGTCGGGCTGCTGCGCGACGGCGACGAAGGCGTCGAGGTGTACGTGCACGTCCGGCACACCGCCATGGCGTTCGGCGGCATGCTGGCGTTCCCCGGTGGGAAGGTCGACCCGGCCGACGGCGACGATCCGGAGGCGGCGTTCGTGCGCGCCGCCGTCCGGGAGACGCGCGAGGAGACCGGCGTCGTGCTGGCCCCCGGCGACCTGGTGCGGTGGGCGCACTGGATCACGCCGCGGTTCGAGGAGCGCCGGTTCGACACGTGGTTCTACCTGGCGGCGTTGCCCGGCGGCCAGGAGACGGCCGACATCTCCGGCGAGGCGTCGCGGGTGGGGTGGGTGCGGCCGGCGGACGCGCTGGCCCGGGCCGACGCGGGCGAGTGGGTCATGCTGCCGCCGACGGCGGTGCTGCTGACGTCGCTGACGGCGTTCGCGACGGTGGCGGACGCGCTGGCCGCGGGCGACGGCCGCCGGATCGAGACCGTCCTGCCCGGCTGGCTCGACGACGGCGCGCAGGTGTGGAGCCTGCTGCCCGACGACCCGGACTACCCCGGCGACGACCTGGGAGAACAGCCGTGAGCGAGGCGACACCCGTCCTGCCGGAGTGGTGCCGGCTGGTCCGCGCCGACAACCCCGGCCCGATGACGCTGGACGGCACCAACACCTACGTGCTGACGACCGGCGACGGGACGGTCGTCATCGACCCCGGCCCGTGGCTGGAGGAGCACCTCGGCGCCGTCCTGTCGCTCGGCTCGGTGTCGGCGGCGCTGATCACGCACCACCACGAGGACCACTGCGGCGGCATCGACCTGTTCCGGGAGCTGACCGGCGGCGCGCCGGTGCTGGCCCGCGACCCGGCCGCCAGCGGTGCCGACGCGGAGCTGCCGGCGCACGGCGAGCGGCTGGACGACCTCGGCCTGCTGGTCCTGGACACCCCCGGCCACACCGCCGACTCGGTCTCCTTCGTCGCCGACGACGGCGCGTCGGTGCTGCTGTTCAGCGGCGACACCGTGCTCGGCCGCGGCACGACGATCGTCGCCTACCCCGACGGCGACCTCGGCGCGTACCTGGCGTCGTTGGACCTGCTGCGCACCGCCGTTCCGCCGGGCGCGGTGCTGGCGCCCGGCCACGGCCCGCTGCGAGCGCACGCGACCGCCGTCATCGACGAGTACGTCGCGCACCGGCGGCAGCGGATCGAGCAGGTGGAGGCGGCCCTCGACGGCGGGGCGCGGACCGCCCGCGACATCGTCGAGATCGTCTACGCCGACGTCGACCGCGCACTCTGGCCGGCCGCCGAGCGCACCGTCGCCGCGACCCTGGCCTACGTCCGTGCGGTGGGCTGAAATCAGGTGTGCAGCCGTGAGGTGTCGAAGACGAGCTGGTTCGCCGTGATGCGGCCGCCGGCGACGACATACCGGTCGGCCGCGCGAATCGTCCCGAACGGCTCGGTGGCCATGTCGTACATGACCAGAGCCTGCGTGGCGTCGCCCACGGCGGCGATCACCTGGACACCGTCGACGAGCTGGGCGAACTCGCCCACGGCCGCCAGATAGGCCGGCGCGCCCGACAGCGAAACGCGCGGGCTCTCGAACGTGACGTCGTCGGCCACGAAGGTCGCGGCGAGGTCCAGATCGCGGCGGGCGAACGCCTCGATGAAGGCGAGCGCGACGTCGACGGGTGGCGTCATGGGTCCTCCTGGTCCGGTGGTGCTCTCAGAAGGACAGATACGCGGCGCCGCCGGAACTCATCGGCACCGCGCCCGCGACGGCGTCAGCGAGCGCGGCGGCGGAGGCGGTCGACGTCGAGGACGACGACGGAGCGCTGCTCCAGCCGCAGCCAGCCGCGGGACACGAAGTCGGCCAGCGCCTTGTTCACCGTCTCGCGGGACGCGCCGACCAGCTGGGCCAGCTCCTCCTGGGTGAGGTCGTGGACGACGCGCATGCCCTCCTCGGACGGCACGCCGAACCGCGTCGACAGGTCCAGCAGCTGCTTGGCCACCCGGCCGGGCACGTCGGAGAAGACGAGGTCGGTCTGGATGTCGTTGGATCGGCGCAGCCGCGACGCCAGCTGCAGCAGCAGCCCGCGGGCGACCTCGGGCCGCCCGGTCAGCCAGGGCGTGAGGTCGGCGTGGCTGAGGCTCCACAGCGTCGTGTCGGTGACGGCGGTGGCCGTGGCCGAGCGCGGGCCCGGGTCGAACAGCGACAGCTCGCCGAACATCTGCCCGGGGCCGAGCAGCGCCAGCAGGTTCTCGCGGCCGTCGGGTGCGGTGCGGCCGAGCTTGATCTTGCCCTCGGTGACGACGTAGACACGGTCGCCCTCGTCGCCCTCGCGGAAGAGGGTCTCGCCGCGGCTCAGGTGCACCTCGGTCATCGACGCGCGCAGCGCGCCGGCCGCCTCGTCGTCGAGTTCGCGGAACAGAAGTGCGCTCCGTAGAGCGTCGTCAACCACAGCCAGATCCTCCTTGCCGTCGAGCCACGTGCGGTCAACGGTCTCGTGTTTCGTGTCACGTCGGCCGCAACCTATTGTGCCTGGGGGCCATCATGGCGGACCATTCGCCCCCACACCTCTGATTCGCAGCGCAAAACGCGGGACTGTCAGCCAGGGAACGTAGAGTGAAGTGGTGTCGATGGCCGCAACCGAGTCCAAGCTCGCCCTCACCCGCAGAGCCCGCAAGATCAACCGTGAGCTGGACGCGCTGTATCCCGACGCGCACTGCGAGCTCGACTTCACCTCGCCGTTCGAGTTGCTGATCGCGACCGTGCTGTCCGCGCAGACCACCGACGTGCGGGTCAACGGCGTGACGCCGACGCTGTTCGCCCGCTACCCCGACGCCGTCGCGCTCGCGGCCGCGGAGCGCGAGGACGTCGAGAAGATCATCCAGCCGACCGGGTTCTTCCGGGCCAAGACGCAGTCGATCCTCGGGCTGTCGCAGGCGCTGGTCGAGCGGTTCGGCGGCCAGGTGCCGGGCCGGCTGAAGGACCTGGTGACGCTGCCCGGCGTCGGCCGCAAGACGGCGAACGTCGTGCTCGGCAACGCGTTCGGCGTGCCCGGCATCACCGTCGACACCCACTTCGGGCGGCTGGTGCGCCGGTTCGGCTGGACCACCGAGACCGACGCGGACAAGGTCGAGGCCGAGATCGGCGCGCTGTTCCCGAAGAGCGAGTGGACGATGCTGTCGCACCGGGTCATCTGGCACGGCCGCCGCCGCTGCCATGCCCGCAGGCCGGCCTGCGGCGCCTGCCCGCTCGCGCGGCTGTGCCCGTCCTACGGCGAGGGCCCGACCGATCCGAAGGTGGCCGCGAAGCTGGTCCGCACGGGGCCGCGGGCATGACGATCGCCGACGCCCCACCCGCGTGGCTGCGGCGCATCGCCGACGCCGCGACCGGGGCGTGGGCCGGCCGGGCCGACGAGTGGGCGCCGCCCGACGACACCGCGCGCGAGTCGGCGGTGCTGATGCTGTTCGGCGAGACCGCCGGCGAGCCCGACGTGCTGCTGATCGAGCGGGCCGCCGGCCTGCGCAGCCACGCCGGCCAGCCGGCCTTCCCGGGTGGCGGCGCGGAACCCGGCGACGGCGGCCCGGTCGGGACGGCGCTGCGCGAGTGCGCCGAGGAGACCGGCGTCGACCCGGCCGGCGTCGAGGTCGTCGCGGCGCTGCCACCGCTGTGGATCCCGGTCTCCAACTACTCCGTCACGCCGGTGCTGGCCTGGTGGCGCGAGCCGTGTGAGGTGCGCGTCGGCGATCCCGTCGAGGTCGCCTCGGTGCAGCGGGTGCCGCTGAGCGAGCTGCTCGACCCGGCCCACCGGCTGCAGCTGCGCTACCCGTCGGGGCACGTCGGGCCGGCCTTCCGGGCCGGCGGGATGCTCGTCTGGGGCTTCACCGCGGGCATCCTGTCCACCCTGTTCGATGCGGCCGGGATCACCGAGCCGTGGGATCGTACTCTGGTCGAGCCGATGCCAACGGGGGCGGGCCTGAGTCGTGAAGGTCGAGGTGGGTCGTGACGCTGGGCTTGAACGCCGTCGACCTCATCATCATCATCCTGGCCGTCGTCGTCGGCTACACCGGCTGGACCCACGGTTTCGTCGTCGGGCTGCTGTCCTTCGTCGGGTTCGTCGGCGGCGCGGTCGCCGGGCTGCTGCTGGTGCCGCTGGTGCTGGGCAGCTTCGACCCCGGCCTCGGCGTGTCCGTGCTGGCCGTCCTGCTGGTGCTGGGCGTCGCGTCGATCGGGCAGGGTGTCCTGGCCTGGGCCGGCGGCTGGGTGCGCTCGAAGGTGTCGTCGCAGCCGGCGAAGAAGTTCGACGCTGCCGGCGGCGCCATCCTGGGCGTGGCGGGGTTGCTGCTGGGGGCGTGGGCGGTCGGGCTGGCGATCTCGACGGCGGCCGTGCCGTACGCGTCGCCCGGCGTGCGCGAGTCGCGGCTGCTGCACCTCGTCGACGACGTCGTGCCGATCTCGCCGGACAGCCTGCGCGACGCGTTCGAGGACGTCGTCGCGGCCGGCGGCTTCCCGCAGGTCGTCGTGCCCTGGGCGTCGGAGCCGATCGTCGACGTCGGCCCGCCCGGCAGCCTGCTGCGCCGCGACCCCGAGGTGCGGACGGCCGCGCAGAGCGTCGTGCAGATCACCGGCCGCGCCGACGCCTGCGAGCGGGTCATCACCGGCAGCGGCTTCGTCGTCGCCGGAGAGCGGGTGCTCACCAACGCGCACGTCGTGGCCGGCGTGCGCGAGCCGGTCGTCACCTTCCCCGACGGCGACCCGCTGGCCGCCGAGGTGGTCGCGTTCGACCCCGAGACCGACCTCGCCGTGCTCGCCGTCCCCGGGCTGCCGCTGGAGGAACTCTCCATCGTCGCCGAGGATCCCGCCAACGGCGACGAGGCCGCCGTCATCGGCTACCCGAACAACGGCCCGCTGCGCAGCGAGGAGGTGCGCGTCCGCGACGTGCACCAGCTCATCGGCCACGACATCTACGACGAGAACACCATCACCCGCGACGTCGTCTCGCTGCGCGGCAGCATCCAGCCGGGCAACTCCGGCGGTCCGCTGATCTCGCCCGACGGCGTCGTGCTCGGTGTCGTCTTCGCCGCGTCGCTGACCGACCCCGACACCGGCTACGCGCTGGCGCCGAGCGAGTTCACCGACCTGGCGGCGGGCGCCGCCGAGGCGACCGAGCCGGTGTCGACCGGCTCGTGCACCTGACCGCACCCGCCGCCGCGGGTCGTCGCTACACGCCGAACGGCGCGGCGTAGCGGATCGTGCCGGACGGCAGCGGGTGCCGCTCGTCCAGCGTGAGCGCCATCAGCGCCTCGTCCGGAACCTCGAAGCCGGCCTTGATGCCGAACTCCGAGGCACGGCCGAAGCCGAACCGCGGGTAGTACTCCGGGTGCCCGAGGACGGTGACGAACTGCTCACCCAGGTCGGCGGCGGCCCGCAGCGCGGCCCGGATGGAGGCCGAGCCGGCGCCTGACCTCTGCCTGCTGGGCAGGACCGAGCACGGCCCGAGGCACAGCGCCGGGGTGTCGCCGATGTGGCAGCGGGTCAGCAGCGCGTGCCCGGCGACGGCGCCGTCGGGCTCCGCCGCGACGATCGACAGTCCGTCGATCCAGGCCGGGTCTGCGCGCAGCGCGTCGACGATGTCGGACTCGTCCGGCCGGTCGAAGGCCGCGATGGTGAGCGCGCGGATGGCGGGGATGTCGGCGCCGGTCTCGGCGCGCGTGATCCAGTGCGAGTGCATAGAGAGACGTCCCGTTCGTGTCGGGTGAATGAGGGCAGGCTGAGGTCAGGCCGCGACGGCCTGGCGCGCCGACATCAACCCCAACTCCCTCGTGGATCTCCTCGACGGAACACGAACGCCGCCGATCCTACCGCTCGTCGTGCCGGGCCCGCTGCTTCACCAGCCAGTCCAGCAGCGCGTCGGTGACGGTGTCCGGCGCCTCCTCGTGCGGGAAGTGCCCGGCCGACTCGACCGACCGCCAGTGGTACTCGCCGGCTACCAGCTCGCGCGACGCCGCGGCCAGCTCGATGTCCATGTTGGAGTCCTGCGCGCCGTGGATCTGGAGCACCGGCATCGTGAGCGGGTCCTGGACGCGCTTGGCGAAGCGGCGGCCGTCGCCGCGGAACAGCGAGCGGACCAGCCAGCGCTGGTACTCCAGCGCGCAGTGCGGCGCCGGCCACAGCTGCATCGCCGCGCGGTAATACCGCGACGCCTCCTCGTCGGGGAACGCCGACCCCGGCGCCGACCAGCGCCGCAGCAATGTCTCGACGTGGGCGCCGTCGTTGGCGATGAGCCGTCGCTCCGGCGCCATCGGCGTCTGCACCCAGGCCAGCGAGCCGCTGTGCCGGAACCGGCCTTTCAGCAGGTGCCGGCGCAGCACCAGCGGGTGCGGCATCGAGAGGACGGCGAGCGCGTCGACGTGCGCGGGCCGCATGGCCGCCGCCGTCCACGCGCCGTAGCCGCCCCAGCCATGCCCGACGAGGACCGCGTGGCGCTCGCCGAGGGACAGGATCGCGCTGGTGATGTCCGCGGCGAAGGTGAACGCGTCGTAGCCGCGCGGGGTCTTGTCGCTGCCGCCGGCGCCGCGCAGGTCGAGCGCGACGGCCCGCCAGCCGGCCGCGGCGATCGCGGGCAGCTGGTGCCGCCAGGCCCACCAGAACTCGGGGAACCCGTGCAGGAGCAGGACGAGCGGGCCCTGCCCCATCTCCGCCGCGTGGAACTGCGCCCCGTTGGCGGCGACGGTCCGGTGCGTCCAGGGGCCGGGGAGCTCGACCGTCTGGCGATGTGCGTCGTTGGTGATCACGTGCTGCTGCTGGACCTCTTCAGAGCGCGGGCGGCCTCGCGAGCGGTGACCTTGGTCCGCTCGGCCTTGGAGACCCTGCCGAAGCGGCTGCGCGCC
This sequence comes from Jiangella anatolica, assembly GCF_003236295.1. GTDB lineage: Bacteria > Actinomycetota > Actinomycetes > Jiangellales > Jiangellaceae > Jiangella > Jiangella anatolica. The sequence continues at coordinate 31,832 of NZ_POTW01000032.1, read as the reverse complement.
ACCAGCAGCAGGAGGAGTGCGACGAGCAGGTAGAAGCCGGCGACCACGAGGAACGACCAGCCCAGGCCCAGGCCGAGCGCGTGCACGCCGTACACGAGCGCGAACGAGCCGAGGATGATCACGAGCACGCCGAGGAACGCGGCGACGGCGATCAGCCCGAAGCCGAGCCCGGTCTCCTTGGCGTCCGCCTTCAGCTCCGCCTTGGCCAGCGCGATCTCGTCCCGGACCAGCCCGGTCAGGTCGTCCTTGATCGAGGCCACCAGCTGGCCGATGGAGGCCGAGCCGTCGGCCTCGGTTGCCCGCGCGGCCATCCGGAACCCCCTCGTCGCAGTAGTCACGAGTTGCGTCGGCCCCGGCGGCGACAACCCCGTCGAGGCCTCGGTTCGACTCTAGAGCAGGGCGGACGTCCTGGTCGCGCAGACGGGCCGACGCATCACGACCGAGTACCCGGCTCGTCGGTCTGGTAGACGTCCGGGATGCCGTCGTGGTCCTCGTCGCGGGCCTCCTCCTCGGCCATCCGCTTGTAGATGACGTTGCGCCGGCCCAGCACGATCGTGGCCAGCAGCGCGGCCAGCACGGAGCCGACCAGGACCGCCGTCTTCACCAGCTCCGTGAGGTGCGCGTCGTCACGGAAGGCCAGCTCGCCGATGAGCAGCGAGACGGTGAAGCCGATGCCGGCGATGGTGCCCAGCCCGAACACGTCGCCCCAGGTGAGGTCGTCGCTCAACTCGGCCCGGGTGAATCGGGCGGTCAGCCAGGTGCCGCCGAAGATGCCGATGGCCTTGCCGGCGACGAGCCCGAGCACGACGCCGAGCGCGACCGGCTCGGTGACCACCTCGCGCAGCGCGTCGGAGGAGATCGTGACACCGGCGGCGAGCAGCGCGAAGACCGGCACGCAGATGACCGCGGAGAACGGCCGGACCCGGTGCTCGATCCGCTCGGCCGGCGCCTGCTCCTCGCCGTCCTTGCGGTGCGCCCTGGTCAGCAGCCCGAACGCGACGCCGACGACGGTCGCGTGCACGCCGCTCTCGTGCATCAGCGCCCACGCCACGACGCCCATCGGCACGTACACCCACCAGGCCGAGATGCCGCGCCGCTGCATGAGGTCGTACGCCACGAGGATCGCGGCGGCGCCCAGCAGCGGCCAGATCCGCACGTCGGTGGTGAAGAAGATCGCGATCAGCAGGATCGCCAGCAGGTCGTCGACGACGGCCAGCGTCAGCAGGAACGCGCGCAGCGCCGACGGCAGCCGCGACCCGATGACGGCCAGCACGGCCAGCGCGAACGCGATGTCGGTCGCCGTCGGCACCGCCCAGCCGTCCATGCTGCCGCCGCCGACGCCGTTGACGGTCACGTAGACGACGATCGGGCCGGCCATGCCGCAGACCGCCGCGATGATCGGCAGCGCCGCCTCGGCCGGCCGGCGCAGGCTGCCGACGACCAGCTCGCGCTTCAGCTCCAGCCCGGCGACCAGGAAGAAGACCGCCAGCAGGCCGTCGGCCGCCCACGTCGCGAGGTCGAGGTCGAGGTGCAGCGCCGACGGCCCGATGGTCGCCGTGCGGAGCGACTCGTAGGAGTCGGTGCCGACGTTCGCCCAGACGATGGCCGTGGCCGCCGCCACCAGCATGAGGAACCCGCCGGTGGTCTCGCTGCGCAGGATCGAGGCGACGTACTGGGCCTCGGGCCAGCTCGAGCGGGAGAACAAGCGGCGGGGCACGGTGCACCACCTTCTTCTGGTCGCGGACGTGACGATGTCACGCCGACCAGACTTCCCGGCACACCGCTGCCGACTCTACCCCGTCGACTACGACCGTTGGAACGTCTCGATCGGACGGCCGGGACGCCAGAGCGTGATCTCCATCCCGTTGCGGGTGTCGTTCAGGCCGGCCAGCACGACCTCGTCGACGCCGAGCCGGAACAGGTGGAACGGCCCCGGCGGCAGCTCTGCCTGGTGCGCGCTCTGGTAGGCGTCGAACTCCGGCCCGAAGACCTCGGTCGCGCGGCCGGAGATCTTCACGTCCGGCACCGTCAGCGACCCGTCGCCGGGGTTGGTGTGCAGCGCGTACCGCGGGTCGCGGCGCAGGTCGAGCGCCTTGCGTGCCTGCGGCATCGAGCCGATCGTGAGGTGCTCGCCCTCGATGGCGGCCTCGGTGCCGCAGACCCGCGGCGAGCCGTCCGCCCGCAGCGTCGCCAGCACGTGGTGCTTGGTGACCGTGAGCTGCGCGCGCACGACCTTCGCCAGCTCCGGCGCCTCGTCCTCGAACTGCTTCCACGTTGTCATGTTCTCCATGCTGCCGCCGATCGCTGACATCTTCTGTCAGCGATCTGGCGTAGGTTCGGGAGCGTGAGAGCCAGCCGTTTGATGGCGATGATGCTGCTGCTCCAGCAGCGGCGGTCGATGACGGCGGCCGACGTCGCGCGCGAGCTGGAGGTGTCGGTGCGCACCGTCTACCGCGACATCGCGGCGCTGCAGGCCTCCGGCGTGCCGCTGTGGACGGAGTCCGGGCCGGGCGGCGGCGTCCGGCTGATCGAGGGCTGGCGGACGACGCTGGACGGGCTGACCGGCGACGAAGCGGCGGCGCTGTTCTTCGGCGGCGTGCCGAGCGCGGTCGCCGACCTCGGGCTGGGCACCGTCCTCGTCGCGGCGCAGACGAAGGTCATCGCGATGCTCCCGCCGGAGCTGCGCGGCCGGGCCGCTCGCCTCCGCGAGCGCTTCCACGTCGACGCGCCCGGCTGGTTCGACGACGGCACGCCGCCGGAGGCGCTGGCGACGGTCTCCGACGCGGTGTGGTCCGGCCGGCGGCTGGAGGTCACCTACCGGCGTTCGGACGCGACGGTGTCGCGGCTGCTCGACCCGCTCGGCCTCGTCCTCAAGGCCGGCGTCTGGTACCTCGTCGCGGCGCACCGGCAGCAGGTGCGCACGTACAAGGTGAGCCGCATCGCCGCCGCCGAGGTGCTGCCCGAGCCGAGCTGGCGCCCCGACGACTTCGACCTCGCCGCGTCGTGGGCGGCGTCGTCGGCGGAGTTCGACCGGTCGCTGCTGCGCTACCGCTGCCGGCTCCGCCTGTCGGCGGGCGCGCTGCGCCGCCTGCATCTGGCGGTCGGCCCGCTGATCGCGTCGCTGGCCCGCGAGACCGCGTCCGCGCCCGACGAGGATGGCTGGTCCGAGGTCGAGCTCTGGACCGAGTCCGAGGGGGTCGCCGCCCACCAGCTGTTCTCGTTGATGAACGGCGTCGAGGTCCTGGAGCCGGCCTCGCTGCGGGCCGCCCTCCGCTCCGTCGCCCTCGAGCTGGCCGCCCGCAACGCCTGAGCGATATTCAGAAGAACTGGAACTCCTGGCCGAGGTATTCTAGTTTTCGGCTAGAAACTTGAATTATCTAGCTGCAGCTTCCAGTTTGCGAGGGCATGGTGGATCGGGACAGGTTCGGCAAGAGCCCGATCGGGTCGCTCGTCCCGATCCGCGGCACGGACGGGCGTACGGGCCGGACGTACGACCACGTCGCCTTCGTGCCCGATCCGCTGGGCGACGAGCCGGTGCTGGACAACGCCGCTTGGCGCGCGGTGAGCGCGGCGAACCGTGCGCTGGGCGCGTTGGACCAGGCCGGGCGCCAGATCCCGCAGCCGGCACTGCTGCGGCGGCCGACGCTGCGCCGGGAGGCGCAGAGCACATCGGCGCTGGAGGGGACCTATGCCCCGCTGGCGGACGTCCTCGAGGCCGACGTCGGCGACCAGCGCAGCGCGGAGCTGACCGCGGTTCTCAACTACGTCCAGGTCGCCGAACTCGCCTACGCCACGCTGGCGGGCGGGCGCCGGCTCAGCATGGGCCTGCTGCTGGAGTTGCAGCGCGGCCTCGTCCGCGGCACCGCGGCCGAGACCAGGGACGCCGGGCAGATCAGGACGGTGCAGGTCGCCATCGGCGGGAGCCCGGCCACCCCGCTCAACGCAGCGCGCTTCATCCCGCCGCCACCCGGCGTCGCGCTGGAGTCCTCCGTCAGGGATCTGATCGACTGGATCAACGGCACCCCGCACGCCGGCAGGGACCCGGTGGTCGCGGCCGCCATGGCGCACTACCAGTTCGAGACGCTCCATCCGTTCAACGACGGCAACGGCCGGGTCGGCCGGTTGCTGATCGTGCTGGGGCTGATCCAGGACGGCGCCATCGGCGAGGCGTTGCTGAGCGTGTCGCCGTGGTTCGAGGCACGGCGGCGCGACTATCAGGATCACCTCGCCGAGCTGAGCGCCACCGGCGACTGGAGCGGGTGGGTGCGGTTCTTCGCACAGGGCCTCAGGGACTCGGCGGACGAGACCTCGTCGATCGTCAAGGACCTGCTCGACCTGCAGGAGCTGCACCGGGAACGGCTGCGGGCCGCGAACGTCCGCGGGGTCGCCGAGGACATCGCAAGGTCCCTGATCGCCAAGCCGATCACCACGATCACGGAGGCGGCGACGCTGATCGGGAAGGGCTACCAGACGGCCAGCAACGCCGTCGAGCGACTGATGGACCTGGAGATCCTCGCGCCGTACAGCGACGGGCACCCGCGCCGTTACGTGGCGATGGACGTGCTCGCCGCGATCCAGCGCCGGCCATGAGAACGGGCGGGGAGACGACGCGTCTCCCCGCCCGTTCCGTTCGACGCGCGTCAGTCCTCGGAGGAGCCCTTCGACAGGCCGTCGCTGATGAGGTTCATCACCGTCGGGTCGGCCAGCGTCTGGACGTCGCCCAGTTCGCGGTTCTCGGCGACGTCGCGGAGGAGGCGGCGCATGATCTTGCCGGAGCGGGTCTTCGGCAGCTCCGGCACGATCATGATCTGCCGCGGCTTGGCGATCGGGCCGATCTCCTTGGCGACGTGGTTGCGCAGCTCCTGGACGACGTCGGCCCCGCCGTCGCCCGCGCTGGCGCGCAGGATGACGAACGCGACGATGCCCTGGCCGGTGGTCTCGTCGGAGGCGCCGACGACGGCGGACTCGGCCACCTTCGGGTGCGACACGAGCGCCGACTCGACCTCCGTCGTGGAGATGCGGTGGCCGGACACGTTCATGACGTCGTCGACGCGGCCGAGCAGCCAGATGTCGCCGTCGTCGTCCTTCTTGGCGCCGTCGCCGGCGAAGTAGCGGCCCTCGAAGCGCGACCAGTACGTGTCGATGAAGCGCTCGTCGTCGCCCCAGATGGTGCGCAGCATCGACGGCCACGGCTCGGTGAGCACGAGGTAGCCGCCGTGGCCATTAGGGACGGCGTCGCCTGCTTCATCACACACCTCGGCCACGATGCCCGGCAGCGGGGTCTGCGCCGAGCCGGGCTTGGCGGCGGTGACGCCGGGCAGCGGGCTGATCATGATGGCGCCGGTCTCGGTCTGCCACCACGTGTCGACGACGGGGGTGCGGTCGCCGCCGATGACGCGGCGGTACCAGACCCACGCCTCCGGGTTGATCGGCTCGCCGACGCTGCCCAGCACACGCAGCGACGAGAGGTCGCGGCGGCCGGGGATCTCCTCGCCCTGCTTCATGAACGTGCGGATCGCCGTCGGCGCCGTGTACAGGATGCTGACCTTGTACTTCTCGACGATGTCCCACCAGCGGCCGGGCTCTGGGAAGTCGGGCGTGCCCTCGTACATCACCTGGGTCGCGCCGTTGGCCAGCGGCCCGTAGACGATGTAGCTGTGGCCGGTGACCCAGCCGACGTCGGCGGTGCACCAGTACACGTCGGTCTCGGGCTTGAGGTCGAAGACGTTGCGGTGCGTGTACGTGGCCTGCAGCAGGTAGCCGCCGGACGTGTGCTTGATGCCCTTCGGCTTCCCGGTGGTGCCGGACGTGTAGAGGATGTAGAGCGTGTCCTCGGAGTCGTGTGCCTCGGGGGTGTGCTGGTCGGACTGCCGGTCGACGAGGTCGTGCCACCACACGTCGTGCGACTCGTCCCAGTCGACCTCCTGCTCGGTGCGCCGCACGACCAGCACCTTCTCGATCGACGGCGACTTCGCGACGGCCTCGTCGACGGCCGGCTTGAGCGCCGACGGCTTGCCCCGCCGGTACCCGCCGTCGGCGGTGATGACGAGCTTGGCCTGCGCGTCCTCGATGCGGCTGCGCAGCGCCTCGGCCGAGAACCCGCCGAACACGACGGAGTGGATGGCGCCGATGCGGGCGCAGGCCAGCATCGAGATGGCCGCCTCGGGGATCATCGGCAGGTAGATCGCGACCCGGTCGCCGTGGCCCACACCCAGCTCGGTCAGCGCGTTGGCCGCCCTGGACACCTCGCGCTGCAGGTCGGCGTAGGTGAGCGTGCGGCTGTCGCCGGGCTCGCCCTCCCAATGGATGGCGACGCGGTCGCCGTTGCCGGCCTCGACGTGCCGGTCGACGCAGTTGTACGCGACGTTCAGCTTGCCGTCGACGAACCACTTCGCGAACGGCGGGTTGCTCCAGTCGAGCACCTGGGACCACTCGGTGTCCCACGAGAGCAGCTCTCGGGCCTGGCGCTCCCAGAACGCCAGGCGGTCCGCCGCGGCCTCCTCGTACAGGCCGGCCGTGGCGTTGGCCTGCGCTGCGAACTCCGGAGACGGCGGGAAGCTCCGATCCTCGTGCAGCAGATTGGAGAGAGCGTCATTGGTCACGTTCGTCTGCTCCTCAATGTCCATGGGCCGGCAGATGGATGCGCGCTGCCGTCTACCCCACCATCGCACGTGCCCACTGGGCAAGGGACGACGAGGTCGGCGGCAGCACGCTCCGGGTCAGTGCGCGACGGTGGCCTTCTCGGCTCCGGCGCCGCTCAGCGACCGGACCTCCATTTCCGCATACTTGGCCTTGTTGTACTCCTTGGACAGCCGGGTGCCGATGAAACCGAACAAGAATCCGGCCGGTATCGAGATGATGCCCGGGTTGTCGAGCGGGAACCAGTGGAAGTCGACGTCCTGGATCATCGACAGGCTGCGTCCGGTCTCCGGGTTCTCCGGCTTGCCGGACACGACCGGCGAGAACACGATCAGCGTCACCGCGGTGAGCAGGCCGCCGTAGATGCTCCACACCGCGCCGCTGGTGTTGAACCGCCTCCAGAACAGCGAGTAGAGGATCACCGGGAGGTTGGCGCTGGCGGCGACGGCGAACGCGAGCGCCACGAGGAACGCGACGTTCTGCCCGTTGGCCAGGATGCCGCCGACGATCGCCACCGCGCCGATGACCACGGCCGTCAGACGGGCGACGCGCACCTCGTCGTTCGCCGCGACCTCGCCCTTCTTGATGACGTTGGCGTAGACGTCGTGCGCGAACGAGGCCGACGCGGTGATCGTCAGCCCGGCGACGACGGCGAGGATCGTCGCGAACGCGACCGCCGCGATGATGCCGAGCAGGATCGTGCCGCCCAGCTCGAAGGCCAGCAGCGGCGCCGCCGAGTTGACGCCGCCGGGTGCGCCGAGGATCTCCTCCGGCCCGACCAGCGCGCCGGCGCCGTAGCCGAGCACCAGCGTCAGCAGGTAGAACAGGCCGATCAGGGCGATCGCCCAGGTGACGCTGTGCCGGGCGTCGCGTGCCGTCGGCACCGTGTAGAAGCGCATCAGCACGTGCGGCAGGCCCGCGGTGCCGAGCACCAGGGCCAGGGCCAGCGAGATGAAGTCCAGCTTCGAGGTGTCCGTCGCGCCGTACTGGTTCATCGGATCCAGCAGGCCGGCCGCGCCGCCGGCGCTGTCGACGGCCGCGCCGAGCAGCTGCGACAGGTTGAAGTCGTGCTGCGCCAGCACCCAGATCGTCATGACGAAGGCACCGGTGATGAGCAGGATCGCCTTGATGATCTGCACCCACGTGGTGCCCTTCATGCCGCCGACCAGCACGTAGAAGACCATCAGCGCGCCGACGACGCCGATGACGACGCCCTGCCCGCCGCGGTCCGTGACGCCCAGCAGCAACGCGACCAGGCCACCGGCGCCGGCCATCTGCGCCAGCAGGTAGAAGAACGACACCGCCAGCGTCGACGTCGCCGCCGCCGTCCGCACCGGGCGCTGCCGCATCCGGAACGACAGCACGTCGGCCATCGTGAACCGGCCGGTGTTCCGCAGCAGCTCGGCCACCAGCAGCAGCGCGACCAGCCATGCCACCAGGAAGCCGATGGAGTACAGGAAGCCGTCGTAGCCGTAGATCGCGATCGCGCCGGCGATGCCGAGGAAGGACGCCGCCGAGAGGTAGTCGCCGGCGATCGCGATGCCGTTCTGCTGGCCGGTGAAGGCGCGGCCACCGGCGTAGTAGTCCGCCGCGGTCCGGTTGTTCTTCGACGCGCGCAGCACGATGACCAGCGTGATCGCCACGAAGATCGCGAAGATCGTGATGTTGACCGCGGGGCTGCCGATCTCGGTGTCCATCAGCGCGTCCCCTCCAGCTCGTCGCGGATCTGCTTGGCGATCGGGTCGAGCTTGCGGTCCGCGTGCCGGATGTAGAGCCACGTGATCAGGAACGTCGACGCGAACTGGCCGAGGCCGAACAGCAGGCCGACGTTGATGTTGCCGGCCACGCGCTGGGACATGAAGTCGACCGCGTAGGTCGACAGCAGCACGTACAGCAGGTACCAGGCCAGGAACGCGGCCGTCATCGGGAACACGAAGGCGCGGAACCGCCGGCGCAGCTCGGCGAACTCCGGGCTGGCCTGCATGCGCTCGTATTCCTCGGCGGTGGGTAGGGCCCGCCCGGGCGGGGGTGTCTCGAGACTGGCCACGCTCCGACCTCCTCGTCGTCATGTGGTCCGGGTCACAGTGATCCGGTGTGGCCCGCCACGCTAGGGCGGTGCGCGGCGGCCTCGGGAGGTGCCGTGCCCAGATGTGCGGTGAGTGGCACGAGAGATCGGCGTGCGGGGATCGGTGCTGCGACGAGCGGTCGCTCCGGCGCGACGAACGGTCCCCGCTCGCCGCACAGCCGGCGACAGCGACCTCCGCTATGGTCCGTCTGGTGGAAGCCGGTACGCAGACGTCGTTGAGCGACTTCACCGCAGCCTTGCCGAAGAAGAGGATGGCCGCAGCCGCCCTACTGTTCAATTCGGATGACAAGGTTCTGCTGGTCGAGCCCACGTACAAGGACTACTGGGAGCTTCCAGGTGGGGCCGTGGAGCACGATGAGTCTCCTTTCGAGGCAGCGAGCCGGGAGATCGGTGAAGAGCTGGCCCTGGAGAAACGCTTGGGGCGTCTGCTGGTGGTCGACTGGGTGCCACCCCGGCAGGATCGCAGCGAGGGCTTGATGTTGGTGTTCGACGGCGGGGTGCTCTCGGATGCCGAAATCGCGAGGATCTCGTTGCCCGAGGGTGAACTGAGGAGTTGCGCCTTCTGCTCGCCTGATGACGCATCGAGCCGGCTGTCGGCACTGCTAGCCCGCCGCCTCGAGGCTGCTTGGCGCGCGCGTTCAACCGGACTCGTTGCTTATCTCGAGAACGGCTACTCGATCCAGCACAGCGGAGCGCCTACCTGAGGCCGCCGACCTGTGCAGGGTTGGCTCAGTACCCGATCCCCGCGGACAGGCCGCTTACTCGGCGCTCGGCTGACCGTCTCCGACGGTGACCAGGCCGGTCTCGTAGGCGACTACGACGGCCTGGACGCGGTCGCGGACGCCCAGCTTGGCGAGGACGCGCGCCACGTGCGTCTTGACCGTCGCCTCGGAGATGTGCAGCCGCTGCGCGAGCTCGGCGTTGCTGAGCCCGCGGGCGACCAGCGTCAGCACCTCGACCTCGCGCGGCGTCAGCTCGGACAGGTCGCGGTGCAGGGCGGCCGTCTCGTCGTCGCGGTGGGCGAACCGGGCCACGAGCCGCCGGGTGATGGCCGGGGCGAGCAGGGCGTCGCCGGACCGGACGGTGCGGACGGCGGCCACGAGCTGCTCGGGTGTGACGTCCTTGAGCAGGAAGCCGCTGGCGCCGGCGGACAGCGCGGCATAGACGTACTGGTCGAGGTCGAACGTGGTCAGGATGATGACCCGTGGCTCCTCGGCGGCGCCGGTCAGGATCCGCCGGGTCGCCTCGAGGCCGTCGAGCTCGGGCATCCGGATGTCCATCAGGACGACGTCGGGACGGGTCCGGCGGACGGCGTCGACGGCCTCCGCGCCGTTCGTCGCCTCGGCGACGACGTCGATGCCGCCGGCGGTGAGGATCATCCGGAACCCGGTGCGGACGAGCGTCTGGTCGTCGGCGACGACGACGCGCAGCGTTTCGGTCACGACGCCTCCACCGGCAGCTCGGCCCGGACCCGGTAGCCGCCGGTGAGCCGCCGCCCGGTCACCAGCGTCCCGCCGTGGACGGCCAGCCGCTCGCCCAGCCCGATCAGGCCGCGGCCGCCGCCCGGCTTGGCCGGTGTGACAGGTGCGCCGCCGGTGTCGGCGACGTCGACCCGCAGGCGGTCCTCGCCGTAGTCGAGGGTGACCGTGGCGGCGGAGCCCTGCGCGTGGGTCATCGTGTTGGTCAGCGCCTCCTGCACGACGCGGTACGCGGCCAGTTCGATCCCGGGCGGCAGCGGCCGGGCCCGTCCGGTGACGGTCAGCTCGACCGGCAGGCCGGCGGCGCGGACCCGGTCGAGCAGCGCGTCCAGCCGATCCAGGCCCGGCTGCGGGGCCAGGTCGTCCGGGCCGCCCGGCTCGGCGCCGGCGTCGTCCCGGCTCAGCAGCCCCATGACCTGGCGCAGGTCGGCCATCGCCGCCCGGCCGCCGGCCTCGACGGCGAGCAGCGCCTCGTTCGCCTGCTCCGGCGCCGTCGCCATCACCGTCCGGGCGGCGCCGGCCTGGATGACCATGACGCTCACGTTGTGGGTGACCACGTCGTGCAGCTCGCGGGCCAGCCGGGCGCGCTCGTCCTCGGCGGCGCGACGCACCGCCGCGGCCTGCTCGCGTTCCAGCTCCGCCATCCGGACCCGGCCCTGCTCGACCCGCAGCTTCCAGCGGCGCAGCCCGTCGGCCGCCACGACGATCGGCACCAGGACCATCAGCGGAACGTACTCGCTCGGCACGACCGGCAGCGCCGCGTCGTGCACGATGGTGACCACCACCGCCGCCACGACGGCGACCGCGATCGTCGGCGCCCGGTACGGGCTGTAGGCCGCGGCGCTGTACGCGGCGACGACCAGCGCGTAGAACGTGAGCCGCGGCTCGTCGGAGACGACGGCGGTCGTGATCGCGAAGACGATGCACAGGACGGTCAGCGGGAACCGCCGGCGCAGCACGAGCGCCGCGGAGCAGGCGAGCGCGGTGAGCGCACCCTGAATCCGCGTGTCCGTGTCGGGCCCCTGATCGGGCGGGGGCGGCGGCGGTTGCGGCCCCTGCTGCGGGACGTCCTGTACGACCAGGACGGGGCCGTCGGAGCCGTCGACCGCGTACCAGACCGCGGCGACCGCCAGCACCAGCGCGAGGCCGGCGTCGAAGAGCAGGTTGCGCCGGGTCGGCCGCGGCGGCGGGCCGGACGGCCGCACGACCAGCGCCGCCCGGTCGCGCAGCCGCTGCGCGATCGACAGCCACGTCACCGGTCCATTCTGGCCGACTGCCGGGTCGCGGGCGACGTCATCAGGGAGGAGCTGGGCTACGCCGGCGGACTACATCCAGAGGATGACACGGGCGCGGTGTCGTCCGATCGCGGTACCCGAGATGGCTCCCGCGGCAGACGCGGCCGGCGCCGCCGCGCTCCTAGCGTCGAGCAGGCCATCCCGCGGACCCGAAGGAGCCGGCCATGACCGAACCGATGATCACCGTACGCGCCGCCACCCGCCAGTACGACGAGGGCCCACCGGCCCTGGACGACGTGTCGCTCACAGTCGTCCCGGGCGAGGCGGTCGCGATCCTGGGACCGTCCGGCAGCGGCAAGTCGACGCTGCTCAACCTGATCGCCGGGCTGGACCGGCCGGACGCCGGCACCGTGACGGTGAACGGCGTCCGCGTCGATACCCTGAGTGAGACCGCGTCCGCGCGCTACCGGCGCGGCACGCTCGGGATGATCTTCCAGTTCTTCAACCTGCTCGACGACCTCCCCGTGACGGAGAACGTCGTGCTGCCGGCGCAGCTCGCGGGCATGCCCCGGCGGGAGGCCCGGCGCCGGGCCGCTGAGCTGCTCGAGACGCTCGGTATCGACCGGCACGCGGCCGCGTATCCGGGCCGGCTGTCCGGCGGCGAGCGGCAGCGCGTCGCGGTCGCCCGGGCGCTGATGAACCGGCCGCCGCTGCTGCTGGCCGACGAGCCGACCGGCGCCCTGGACACCGCGTCGGGCGAGGACGTCATCGGGCTGCTCGCCGATCTGAACGCCGACGGACAGACGATCGTCGTCGTCACGCACGACGTCCGGCTGGCCCGGGCCTGCACGACCCGCACGGTCGAGCTGGTGGACGGGCGGGTCGTCTCCGACGTCAGGGCGGAGCCGGTCCGGTGAGCGGGCTGGGCACGGTGGTGCGCTCCGGCGTCGGACGGCGCCGCGTGCAGACCGTCGTGATCACGCTGGCGACGACGATGGCGGTGACGGCGACGATCCTCGGCGGGTCGCTGCTGGTCGCGTCCGACGACCCGTTCGACGACGCCTTCGGCCGCTACGACGGCGCGCACCTGTCGGCGCAGTTCGACGGCGGCCTGGTGAGCGCTACGGACCTGTCGGAGGCAGGCGCTTCGGTCGACGGTGTGACCGCGACGGCCGGGCCGTTCCCGGCGGTGTCGATCGCCCCGACGATCGAGCTGCCGGAGAGCGAGGAGCCGGGCGAGCTGGGCGGGCCGGGCGGCGGCGGGACGACCGGGCCGATCACGGTCGTCGGCCGCGACGACCCCGGTGGCGACGTCGACGAGCTCGCGCTGACCGAGGGGGAGTGGGCGGACGCGGCGGACGAGATCGTCGTCGCCGCCGACCGGCTCGAGCCGCTCGGCTCGACGCTCACGTTCGCCGACGCACCCGGCAGCCCGACGCTGACGGTCGTCGGCAAGGCCCGGTCGGCGACGCGGACGGCGGACGCCTGGGTGACGCCGGCGGCGGTCGAGGAGCTGACGACGTCCGACGCGTCGGTGGCGTACCAGATGCTCTACCGGTTCGCCGATGCCGAGACGGCGGCGGACGTGGCCGCGGGTCGCGACGCCGTCGCCGCCGCCGTCGGCGCCGAGGCGATGACCGGGTCACAGTCCTGGCTCGCCGTCCGCGAGGACCTGACGCGCGAGACGGCGCTGTTCGTGCCGTTCCTGGCCGCCTTCGGCCTGATCGGCCTGCTGATGTCGGTGCTGATCGTCGGCAACGTGATCGCCAGCGCCGTCGGCTCCGGCGCGCGCCGCATCGGCATCCTGAAGGCGCTGGGGTTCACCCCGTCGCAGGTCGTCCGCGCCTACGTGGCGCAGGCGCTCGTGCCCGCCGTCGTCGGCACGGTGCTGGGTGTCGTCGCCGGCAACCTGCTCGCGGTGCCGATCCTGGACCAGACGGAGACCGCCTACGGCGCCTCCGGGCTGGCCGTCGCCTGGTGGGTGAACGTCGCCGCGTCCGCCGGGATCCTGCTGGTCGTGGCAGTCACCGCGCTGGCCGCCGCGTGGCGGGCCGGCCGGCTGCGCACCGTGGACGCGCTCGCTGTCGGGCGCACGCCGGCCGCCGGCCGCGGGCTCGGCGCCGCCCGGCTGGGTGCCCGGCTGCCGGTGCCGCGGCCGCTCAGCCTCGGCCTGGTCCGTCCGTTCGCCCGACCGGCGCGCGCCGTCGCCATGATGGCCAGCGTCGCGTTCGGCGCCACGGCCATCACCTTCACCGTCGGGCTGAGCTCGTCGCTGAGCGAGGTGCTGGCCGCGACGGCCAACGACAGCGCCGACGTGCGGGTCCAGCCGGTGATGATGGGGCCGGGCTCCGGCCCGGAGGGCGGCGCGACGGCCGACCACGACGCCGTCGCCGCCGCGATCGAGGCCCAGCCGGAGACGGCCGACTTCTACAGCACGGCCCGGATGGAGGTGACGATCTCCGGGATGACCGGGGCGGTGGCGGTCGAGGCGTTCACCGGGGACGCGTCGTGGGGCGGCTACGAGATGATCTCCGGCCGCTGGATCGAGGGGGCCGGCGAGGTGGTCCTTCCGACGCCGTTGCTGACGGCGAGCGGGTCGGCCGTCGGCGACACCATCACGCTGAACCACGAGGGCGTCGCGATCCCGGTGCGCATCGTCGGCGAGGTGTTCGACACGACCGACGGCGGGAAGACCGTGTTCACCGACGCCGCGACGTTCGCCGACGCGGGCCGGCCGGTCACGCCGTTCGACTACCAGGTGGCGCTGGCCGCCGGCGCCGACGTCGGCGCGTACATCGACGCCGTCACCGCGGAGGTCGAGCCGCTCGGCTTCGCGGCCGTACCTGGTAGCGAGGAGCAGGAGAGCGACGTCACCGCGACGCTCAACGCGCTGGCCGCGATGCTGTCGTTGCTGCTGGTCACGGTCGCGGTGCTGGGTGTGCTGAACGGCGTCCTGCTCGACATCCGGGACCGGGTCCGCGAGCTCGGCATCCAGAAGGCGCTCGGCATGGCGCCGCGCCAGACCATCGCCCTGGTGCTCGCGTCGGTCGCGCTGCCCGGCGTCGTGGGCGCCGCGATCGGCGTCGTGCTCGGCTACGCCCTGCACGCCGTCGTCATGCCGGCCATGGGCGACAGCGCCGGACTGCGGCTGCCGCAGGTGGTGACGGACGTGTTCGGGCCGGGCCTGCTGATCCTGCTCGGTGTCGCCGGCGTGCTGGTCGCGATCGCCGGGTCGCTGCTGCCCGCGGGCTGGGCCGCCAGGACCCGGACGGCGACGGCGCTGCGGACCGAGTGATCACGTTCGCCAGCGGTCCTCGGGATCCCAGTCGCCGCGGTTGAGGTCGAGGTTCTCCGGCGTGTGCAGCCGCACCATCGTGCGGTTCACGCCGGGGGCCATGTGCTGCCGCGTCGCCAGCGACACGACGATCATGACGAGGAACGCCAGCGGCATCGTCCACGCGGCCGGCTGGGCCAGCAGCGCGCCGACCCAGCCGGACTGCGGGCCGCCGAGGATCGTCACGACGACGGCGAGCGTGGACGCGCCGCCGCCGGCCAGCAGGCCGGCGACGGCGCCGGGCCAGGTCAGCCGGCGCCACCAGATGCCGAGCAGCAGCAGCGGGCAGAACGACGACGCGGCGACGGCGAACGCGAGCCCGACCACGTCGGCGATGCCGAGGAACGGGCTGGTCAGCGCCAGCCCGATCGGCACGAGCAACGCCAGGAAGGCGCCCAGACGGAACCCCGTCACCGGGTTGCGGACCCGCCCGTGCAGCAGGTCCTGCGACAGCACGCCGGCCACCGACACCGTCAGACCCGACGACGTCGACAGGAACGCCGCGAACGCGCCGGCCGTCACCAGCATCGAGAGCAGCTCGCCGGCCACGCCGTCGATCAGCCGCGCCGGCAGCACCAGCACGACGGCGTCGGTGCGGCCGGTGAGCAGCAGCTCCGGCGTGTACAGCCGGCCCAGCGCGCCGTACAGCCCCGGCAGCACGTAGAACACGCCGAGCAGGCCCAGCACGGCCAGCGTCGTGCGCCGCGCGGCCCGCCCGTCGGGGTTGGTGTAGAAGCGCACCAGCACGTGCGGCAGCCCCATCGTGCCGAAGAACAGCGCGATGATCAGCGAGTACGTCGCGTACAGCGGGTGGTCGCCGCCCGACGTGAGCGGCAGCGCCCACGACTCGCCGGTCATCGGGGTCAGCGACGACGCGTGCGGGATCGGCGCGTCGGCCGGAAAGCCCAGCACCGTCCCGGCCTCGACGTCGTGCGGCCCCGGCTCCAGCACCAGCGGCTCGCCGTCCGCCGTCACCTCGACGCGCGACGGCACCTCGATCGTCACGTCGGTCGTGACCTCGACCGAGGTCGCCTCGTCGAACGCCGGCGCGCCCGGCTCGGCCAGCTCCGGCCGTCCGTCGCCGGCCCACACCAGCAGCAGGAAGATCACCGGCACCAGCAGCGCCGTCAGCTTGAGCCAGTACTGGAACGCCTGGACGAAGGTGATGCTGCGCATGCCTCCGCCGAGCACGCTCACCAGCACGACCAGCGCGACGACGACCGGCCCGGCCCACTGCGGCGCCCCGGTGACCGTGCGCAGCGTCAGCCCGGCGGCCTGGAACTGCGGCAGCAGGTAGAGGCAGCCGATCGTGACGACGAGGATGCTGGCGACCCGCCGGGCCACGGCCGACTCCAGCCGTGCCTCGGCGAAGTCCGGCAGTGTGTAGGCCCCCGACCGGCGCAGCGGCGCCGCCACCAGCACCAGCAGCATGAGGTAGCCGGCGGTGTAGCCGACCGGGAACCACAGCATGTCGGTCCCGTACGCGAGCACGAGCCCGGCCACGCCCAGGAACGACGCGGCGGACAGGTACTCCCCGCCGATCGCCGACGCGTTCCACCACGGCGTCACGGTCCGGGAGGCGACGTAGAAGTCGCTGGTCGTGCGGGCCGCGCGGACGCCGTACATGCCGATCAACACCGTCGCGAGCGCCGTCACGACGACGGCGACGATGCCGGCGGACGTGCTCACCGCCGGTTCACCATGTCGCCGAAGTCGCGCTCCACCCGCTCGGCGGCGCGGACGTAGAACCAGGCGGCCGCGACCAGCGCCGGGTAGATCAGCCCGCCGAGGATGAGCCACGGCAACGGGATCCCGGCCGGCTCGATCTCGCTGATCCGGGGCGCGACCGCGAACAGCAGCGGCAGCGTCGCCAGCAGCCCCAGCACGACCCCGGCGACGGCCAGGCTGAGCCGCAGCTGCGCCCGGAGCAGCGCCCGCATGTACACCTCGCCGAGCTGGGTCTGCGCGTCGATCTCCGCGGTCACCGCGCGCCGGCGCGCCGGCGGCCGGCGCCGCCGCGGACCGGTGACGGTGACGCGCTCCGTCATCTGGTTCCGCCGGCTCGCCGGACCAGCCGGTCGCGCAGCTCACGGGTGTGGCGGCGGCTCACCGGCAGGGTCGTGTCGCCGATGACGACGCTGTACCGGCCGGCGTCGGCGCGCAGCTCCTCGATGGACGTCAGCGCCACCAGGTAGCTGCGGTGGATGCGGACGAACCCGGCCGGCGCCCACCGGTCCTCCAGCGTGGCGAGCGGCATCCGCAGCAGGTGGCTGGCGCCGTCGGCGGTGTGCAGCCGCGCGTAGTCGCCCTGCGCGCTGACGTAGGCGACCTCGCTGCGGCGGATGAACCGGGTGACGCCGCCCAGCTCCACCGAGATGGTCTCGTCGTCACCGTCATCGCCGCCGGCCGGTGTGCGCGCGTCGCTGACCGCGTCGGACGCGCGGCGGATCGCCTCGAACAGCCGCTCGCGCCGGTACGGCTTCATCACGTAGTCGACGGCGTGCAGGTCGAACGCGGTGACCGCGTGGTCGTCGTAGGCCGTCACGAACACGACGGCGGGCGGGCGGCGGAACCGGGCCAGCACCCGGGCGAGGTCGAGACCTGACAGCCCCGGCATTCGGATGTCGAGGAAGACCGTGTCGACGTGCTGCTGCTCCAGCAGCCGCAGCGCCGCCGTACCGTCGCCGGCGGTCAGCACCTGGCCGACGTGCTCGTTCTGCTCCAGCAGGTAGGCGAGCTCGGCCAGCGCCGGTGGCTCGTCGTCGACCGCCAGAACGCTGAGCATGGCGGCGAGGTTACAGCTCCAGGTACACCCGGACCAGGCTCTCGACGTGCGCGAGCTCGTCTTTCGAGCACAGCCCGCGCCGGCCGAGAAACCTCTCCTTGTTCACGGCGTGAAGGTCGGTCGCGTTGGCGTACGACACGTCGTAGCGCGTCAGACCAGCGTCGGCGCCCAATGGCACATGGGTGACGGGCGGCCCCGGCGTACCGGTGACCACCGCGACGGTGATGTGGCCGAGATGCGTGTTGATGGGGTTCGCCGATAGCACCACGGCGGGATGCTCGCCCGCGGCGGGTATGTCGACGTCCCAGACCTCGCCTCGCAGCGGTGGCCAGCCTGCTGTCACCGGGCGACGCCGTCGGGCAGCGGAGCCTGCTCGCCGCCGTAGTAGTCGGCGATCTCGACCGCCATGCGTTCTTGGAGGGCTTGCCGGTGCAGCCGGGTCAGCGCCTCGCGGACGATCTCACTGCGCCCCTCGAGTCCCAGCACCTCGGCATCCTTCTCGAGATCGCGGGCGAGCTGAGCCGGAATCCGTGCTTGCCAGATCTCGCTCTTGGCCGGACGCTCCTCAACGGTCATACGTATACGTTATGTCGTACGATCTGCCGCCGTCTACCGGAGGCTAGGTCGCGTGCACGCCGGGGCGGTACTTCGGCACCCGCAGGCTGACCTTCGTCCCGGCTCCGTGCGCGGTCTCGATGACCAGGCCGTACTCGTCGCCGAAGACCGCGCGCAGCCGCTCGTCGACGTTGCCGAGGCCGACCCGGTCGCCGGCGTCGCCGCTGAGCAGGCCGCGGGCCAGCTCCGGGTCCATGCCGACACCGTCGTCGTCGATGCTGATCAGCGCCTCGTTGCCGGCGTCCTCGGCGATGATCGTGATGTGGCCGGGGTCGGCCCGGCCCTCCAGCCCGTGCTTGACGGCGTTCTCGACCAGCGGCTGCAGGCACAGGAACGGTACGGCGACGGGCAGCACCTCGGGCGCGACCCGCAGCGTCACCGACAACCGCTCGCCGAAGCGGGCCTTCTCCAGTGTCAGGTACCGCTCGATCGAGCGCAGCTCCTCGGCCAGCGTGGTGAAGTCGCCGTGCCGCCGGAACGAGTAGCGGGTGAAGTCGGCGAACTCCAGCAGCAGCTCGCGGGCGTGCTCGGGCTCGGTGCGGACGTAGGACGCGATGGCGCCGAGCGCGTTATAGATGAAGTGCGGCGAGATCTGCGCCCGCAGCGCCCGGATCTCCGCCTCGGCCAGCTTGGCCCGCTCGCGGTCGAACTCGGCCAGCTCCAGCTGACCGGACACGAACCGCGCCACCTCCTCGACGGCGCGGACGAGGCCCGCGGACGGCCGCGCCGACGTGTAGGCGATCAGAGCGCCGGCGACCCGGTCGTCCGTCGTCAGCGCGGCGGCGACGGCGTGCCGGACCGGGCAGTCCACCCGGTCGCACTCGACGACGTTCGGGCCGAGCACGTCGGTACCGCCGTCCAGCGCCCGGGCCGCGTGCCGGCGCACGTCGTGCACGTGCTGGTTCGCGCCCGCGCCGTCCCAGGTGACGACGTCGTCGCCGTCGGTGAGCGCCAGCGCGGGCGTGGCCAGCAGCTCGCGCAGGTGCCTGACCGCCTTGTCCGCGCCCGCCGCGAGCCCGGCCCGCAGCTCCGGCGACGCGAGGCTGGTCGTGTGCAGGATCCGGTACGTCGTCTGGTCCTCGGTCGTGCCCAGCACCAGCCGGGACCGCACCAGCCGCGTGAGCAGCACGGCGGCCAGCGTCACCGCGACGGCGGCGACGACCGCGGCGACGACCGGCGAGCTCATGCACCGGACCCTACTGCGCGACGGCGACCGTATACGGCCGCTCGGCGCAGCGCCGCAGCTCCGCCTCGCTCGCGTTGCCGCCGGTGCACACGACGGCGACGCGGCGGCCGGCGAAGCGGTCCGGGTCGGCGAGGACGGCGGCGAGCGCGGCCGCGCCGGCGCCCTCGGCCAGGGTGTGGACGTCGCGCAGGAGCCGCCACTGCGCGGCGGCGATCTCGTCGTCATCGACCAGGACGAAGTCCGCGAGCCGTTCGCGCAGGATCCGCTGCGGCAGCGCGAACCCGGACCCCGTCGCCAGGCCCTCGACGGCGGTCCGGTTCGGCCGGCGCACCACCTCGCCCGCCCGCCACGAGTCGTGCGCGGCCGGCGAGTCCGCCGCCTGCACCGCGATCACTTCGCACTGCGGCGCCAGCGCGGCGGCGACCAGGCAGGCCGCCGCCGCGCCGCTGCCGCTCCCGACCGGGACGACGACGGCGTCCAGGTACGGCTGCTGCGCGAACAGCTCGGCGTACGCCGTCGCGACGCCGGCGATGATGTCCGGCTCGTCGGCCGCGCTGACCAGCCGCATGCCGCGCTCGTCGGCCAGGGAGCGGGCGTAGGGCGCCGCGTCGTCGAACGTCGCGCCGTACTCGACCAGCTCCGCGCCGAGCCGCCGGACGGCGTCGGCCTTGGCCGGGTTGGGGTGCTCGGGCATGACGATCGTGCACGGGACGCCGAACAGCCGCGCCGCGTAGGCCAGCGACTGCGCGTGGTTGCCGGTCGAGTAGCCGACGACGCCGCGACGGCGTGCCGCCGGGTCCAGCCGGGACAGCAGCGTGATCCCGCCACGCACCTTGAACGCGCCAGTCGGCTGCGTGTTCTCGTGCTTGACGAACACGGTCGCGCCGGCCGCGGCGTCCAGCGCCGGGTAGTTCCAGATGGGCGTCGGGGGCAGGTGCGCGGCGAGCAGCCGCTGGGCGTCGAGGACGTCGGCGATCGTGGGTGGCTCCATGCACTCCACCGTCGCCCGGGGACGACTCATAGGTCCAATGCCGGTTTTCTCGTTCTCCATCGATACCGTTGATGGATGCTGGATCTGACCCGCCTGCGCGTGCTGGTCGCGGTAGCGCGCGAGGGCTCCGTCACCGCGGCCGCCGACGCGCTGCACTACGCCCAGCCGTCCGTCAGCCACCACCTCGCCCGGCTCGAGGCCGAGGTGGGGATGCCGCTGACCCAGCGGGCCGGCCGCGGGCTGCGGCTCACCGAGGCCGGCGAGCTGCTGGCCCGCCGGGCCGCGGAGATCCTGGGCCAGGTGGAGGCGACGGAGGCCGAGCTGTCCGCGCACGCCGGGCTGCGGACGGGACGGGTCCGGCTGGCGGCGTTCCCGTCGGCGCTGGCCACGCTGGTCCCGGCGGCCGCGGCCCGGTTCGCGGCCGCGCATCCGGACGTCGAGCTGGCGCTCACCGAGGCCGAGCCGCCGGCCGCGCTGACGGCGCTGCGCACCGGCGCCGTCGACGTCGCGGTCGTGTTCGCGCACGGGCCGCTGGAGGAGCGCGACGTCACCGTCGAGACGCTGCTCACCGAGCCGCTCTACCTCGTGACGGCGGGCGGCGAACCGGAGTACGGTCCCCGCCCGGCCGGGAGGGCGCCCACCCTACGGGCGGGAACCGACAGCCTCGCGCGGGCCGCGCCTGCCGGTGGCCTCGCGGGGTACGCGGACGCGCGCTGGATCGCCGGCTGCGAGCGGTGCCGGGCACACCTCGTCGAGTCCTGCGGGCGGGCCGGGTTCGCGCCGGCGATCGCGTTCGAGACCGACGACTACGTGGCCGTGCAGGCGCTGGTCGCGGCCGGGCTCGGCGTGAGCACGCTGCCGGGACTGGCGTTGACGGCCAACCGGCATCCGGGCGTCCGCGCCGACCCGATCCCCGGCGACGGCCGCACCGTCGCCGTCGCCACGTACGGCCGCTCCGCCGCGCCGCTGCCGGTCCAGGCGTTCGCGACCGCGCTGCGCGAGGCGGCTGCGGAGTTCACGCGGTGGTGACGACGGGCTGCTTCGCCGCGGGGATGACCAGCGGCGTGCCGGTCTCGGGGTCGTCGATGATCCGGCAGGCCAGCCCGAACACGTCGCGCACCATCGCCTCGTCGACGACGTCGGCCGGCGCGCCCTCGGCGACGATCTCGCCGTCGCGCATCGCGATGAGGTGCGTGGCGTAGCGGCACGCGTGGTTGAGGTCGTGCAGGACGGCGACCAGCGTGCGGCCGTGCGAGACGTGCAGGTCGTGGCAGAGGTCGAGCACCTCGATCTGGTGCGCGATGTCGAGGAACGTCGTCGGCTCGTCCAGCAGGAGGATCGGCGTCTGCTGCGCCAGCACCATCGCCAGCCACACCCGCTGCCGCTGCCCGCCGGACAGCTCGTCGACCCGGCGGTGCCGCAGGTCGGTGATGCCGGTGCTGGTCATCGCCTCGGCGACCGCCTCTGTGTCGGCGGTGGACCACTGCCGGAACAGCTTCTGGTGCGGGTAGCGGCCGCGGGAGACCAGGTCGGCGACGGTGATGCCCTCGGGCGCGATCGACGACTGCGGCAGCAGCCCGAGCCGGCGCGCCGCCTCCTTCGTCGAGTACTGCGTGATCAGCTGCCCGTCCAGGTGGACGGCGCCGGCCAGCGGCTTGAGCATCCGGGCCAGCGCGCGCAGGAGCGTGGACTTGCCGCACGCGTTCGGACCGACGATCACCGTGAACGACCCGTCCGGGATCGACACGGACAGCTCGCGGGAGATGACCCGCTCGTCGTATGCGAGCGTGAGGTCGTTCCCGTGCAGCCGGGGTTCAGACATGGTTGCGCCGCCCTTCCCGCGCGAGGAGCCAGACGAGGTACACACCGCCGACGCACACCGTCACCACGCCGACAGGCATCGGTGTCGGCAGCACCCACTGGGCGACGAGGTCGCTGCCGCCCAGCAGCACGGCGCCCATCAGGGCGGCCGCGCCGACGGCGGCGCCGGACGCACCGGTGAGCCGGCGGGCCAGGTGCGGCGCCGACAGCGCGATGAACGAGACCGGGCCGGCCGCCGCGACGGCGATCGCCGCGAGGACCGTCGCCGCGATCAGCATGCCGAGCCGGGTCCGCTCAGCGCTGACGCCGAGCCCCGTCGCGGCCTCGTCGCCCATCTCGATCAGCCGCATCGGCCGCGACAGCACGAACAGCATCGGCACGACCAGCGCGACGCCGATGCCGACGGCGATGACGTGGTCCCAGGCGCGGGTGTTCAGCGACCCGGTCAGCCAGACCTGCGCGCTGGCCGCCTGGATCAGCTCGGCCCGCATCAGCATGTAGTGCACCGCCGACGTCAGCATGGCGCCGGCCGCGATGCCGACGAGGATCAGCCGGAAGCCCTGGCCGCCGCGCTTGTACGCCAGCAGGTAGACGGCGATCGCGGTGGCCACGCCGCCCGCGACGGCGCCGCCCGCGACCTGCGCCATGCTGCCGCCGGTCACGAGGATGACGAACACCGCGCCGGCCGACGCGCCGGAGGTGAAGCCGATGACGTCGGGGCTGCCCAGCGGGTTGCGCGAGAGGCTCTGGAACACGGCGCCGGACGCTCCCAGCGCGCCGCCGACCAGGAACGCGACCAGCACGCGCGGCAGCCGGCGGCCGTTGACGATGAAGTCGGCCAGCGGGTCCGGCGGGTTGCCGAACAGCGTGCGGACGACGTCGCCGGGTGCGATGGTGAAGTCGCCGACCGCCAGCGAGGTCAGGAACACCGCGATCAGCACGGCGACGAGCAGCGAGCACGTCAGCACGATGCGACGGTCGAAGCGGACGGACAGCTCGCCCGGCCCGCGCAGCACGTACGCCGTCGGCGACAGGCCGGTCGGCTCGACGGCGATCCGGCGGGTCCGGCCGGCCGCCGCGGGCGCCGTCACGAGGCCACCATCCGGCGCCGGCGCACCAGCGCGATCAGCACAGGGCCGCCGATCACCGTCGTCACGATGCCGACCTGCAGCTCGCCGGTCTCCAGCACCACCCGGCCGACGATGTCGGAGACCAGCAGCAGGATCGGGGCGACGACCAGGCAGAACGGCAGGATCCAGCGCTGGTCCGGCCCGGTGAACGCGCGCACGATGTGCGGCACCATCAGCCCGACGAACGCTATCGGCCCGATCGCCGCCGTCGCCGCACCGCACAGCAACGTCACCGCGATCACGCCGACCACCCGGGCCAGCAGCACGTTCACGCCCAGCGCCGCCGCGGTGTCGTCGCCGAGCGCCATCGCGTCCAGCGTCCGGGCCAGGCCCAGCGCCAGCAGCACGCCGACCACGACGAACGGGAGCACCGAGCCGACGGTCTCGACGTCGCGGCCGGCCAGCGACCCGACCTGCCAGAAGCGGAACACGTCCAGCACGCCCGGGTCCATGATCACCATCGCCTGGGTGAACCCGAGCAGCACCGCGGCGAGCGCGATGCCGGACAGCGCGAGCCGCACCGGCGAGGCCTGGCCTCGTCCCACCGACGCCAGCGCGTAGACGAGGACGCTGGCCAGCGCGGCGCCGGCGAACGCGAACCAGATGTAGCCGAGCAGGCTCATCGACCCGAACAGCGTCACACCCAGCACGACCGCGAACGAGGCGCCCGCGTTGACGCCGAGGATGCCGGGGTCGGCGAGCGGGTTGCGGGTCAGAGCCTGCATGAGCGCACCGGCCAGCCCGAGCGCGATGCCGCAGACGACACCGAGGATCGTCCGGTTCACCCGCATGTCCCCGACGATGACCTGGTTGTTCGCGTCGCCGGAGTCGCCGAACAGCGCGCGCAGGACCTCGTCCAGCGGGATGTACTTCGCCCCGATCGCGATGCTGGCCAGGCAGGTCAGCGCCAGGACCGCGGCGCAGACGACCAGCCAGAGCAGCCGGCCGCGAGTCGTGCGGACCAGCCCCGCGGCGGCGGTCGCCGTGTCGGCATCGGCCGGCCGGTCGACGGTCGGAGCAGGCATGAGCAGAGGCTAACCTTACCTACCCCGTGGAGGCGAATCCGCCCCTTTCCGCCGATTGCGCTGGGGTCCG
This sequence comes from Jiangella anatolica, assembly GCF_003236295.1. Taxonomy (GTDB): domain Bacteria; phylum Actinomycetota; class Actinomycetes; order Jiangellales; family Jiangellaceae; genus Jiangella; species Jiangella anatolica. Next base: position 7,437 of record NZ_POTW01000032.1, on the reverse strand, counting down.
GCGTCAGCCGCGGACGGAGCGGAAGCAGTGCGTCAGATAAGGGAGCACGACGCCGTCCGGCCCGGCGATGCGGTCGTAGAGCTCGCCGGCGCGCCCGAGCAGCGCGTGGCGCTCCGGCGCGGCGAGGATGGCGACGTACGAGCGGGACGCGACCAGGCCGAGCAACCCGTCGCGGTCGAGCCGCTGTTCGTGCCGGAACGTCCGCCGCTCCATCGGCCCGAACGGCGGGAGTGCCTGCGGGTCGTCGGGGCGGCCGCCCTCGTTCTCGCCGAACATCGACCAGAGCTCGTCGACCCAGCCGACGGAGTCGTCGCGGAGGTTCCAGATCAGCCCGAGCCGTCCGCCGGGTCGCAGCACGCGCGCGATCTCCGGCAGCGCCATCGAGGGATCGAACCAGTGATACGCCTGGCCCACCGTCACGACGTCGACGGTGGCGTCGGCCAGGGGCAGCTGCTCGGCCGTTCCCTCGCGGGCGTCGACCGCGGGCAGCGCGATCCGTAGCTGGGCCAGCATCGGCTCCGACGGGTCCACCGCGACGACGTCGTGACCCGCGGCGACGAGTGATCTGGTCAGCTTGCCGGTCCCGGCGCCGAGGTCGAGGACGCGGGCCGGCCGGTCGCCCGTCAGCCAGCGGACCGCGTCGGCCGGATAGCCGGGCCGGGTGCGTTCGTAGACGTCGGCGACCCCGCCGAACGAGGCGGCGCGCTGGTGGAACTCGTCGGTGGTCACGTCGTGACTCTAACTCTCACGCGGATGTCGTCGTCGGGGGTTGTTCTCGAACCGATCGCGATATATCGTCTGAGTATCGCGAACGTTCGATGGGAAGTGGGTGAGCGAGATGCACGGACGACGCGGAGGACACGGCTCGGGGCCGTGGGACATGTTCTTCGGTAGTGGCGGTCGTGGTCCCTGGGGCGGGCCGCCGTGGGCCGGTGGTGGCCCGTGGGGCGGTCCGCCCTGGGCGCGGCGCGGTCCGAAGGCGCGGCGCGGCGACATCCGCGCGGCGATCCTCGGAGTGCTGGCCGACCGGCCGATGAACGGCTACCAGATGATCCAGGAGATCGCCGAGCGCAGCGGCGGCGTGTGGCGGCCGAGCCCCGGCTCGATCTATCCGACACTGCAGCAGCTCGAGGACGAGGGCCTGGTCCGCGCCGAGGAGGACAACGGCCGGCGCGTGTACCGGCTCACCGCCGAGGGCGAGGAGTACGTCCAGGCGCATGCGGCCGAGGTCAACGCGCCGTGGGAGTCGATGTCGGCGAACGCCGAGGACGACGACACGGCCGGGCTGCGGCCGCTGGTCGGCCAGACCGCGCAGGCGCTGTGGCAGATCATGGCGACCGGCAGCCAGGACCAGCAGGCGCGCGCCCGCGAGGTCCTCGCCGACACGCGACGCAAGCTGTACGGCATCCTCGCCGACGGCGACGACGAGGGTGATCGGCGATGAGCGGGCCGTTGCGCGTCGGCGACACCGAGCGCGACGCCGCCGTGGCCGCGCTCGGCGAGCACTTCGCCGCCGGCCGGCTCACCAAGGACGAGTTCGACGAGCGGTCCGCTCGCGCCTGGGCCGCTCGCTTCGGCGGCGACCTCGACGAGCTGTTCACCGACCTGCCGCAGCCGGTCGCCGTCCGAGGGGCCGGGATCGAGGCAGGGTTCGCCGGGGATCGTTCCGGGCGCTTCCCCGGGCCCTTCGGCGCTTCGGCGGGCGTGTCCCGGCCGCGGTCGCTGCCTCGGCTGCTGCTCCTGGCGCCGCTGGCGATGATGGCCCTGGGTGGCCTGCTGTTCCTGATCGTCGTGTCGGCGCCGTGGCTGCTGTTCGTCTTCGGGCTGTTGTTCCTGTTCGGCGGGCCGCCGTGGAGCCGCCGTCATCGGCACTGGCACGACGGCGGCCACGGCCGGTCGGGCCGGGGCCCGGGCGGATGGGGCTCGTCCGGCTGGGGTCCAGGCGGCTCGTCCGGCTGGGCGCCGTCCGGCCGGGACGACCGGTTCGAGACCCGCCGGGACTGGCCGCCGGCCCGCCCCGGCTGGGGACCACAGCCCCGCGGCGGCTGGGCGACCGGCCGCTAGCTTCGCCTCGGATCGGCCCGGCCGGCGCGGCCGGGCCGATCCGCCGGACTGCATCGTCGGCCGAGGAGGCGCGACATGACCGGATGGAACGCAGCGGACATTCCCGACCAGCACGGGCGCACGGTGATCGTCACGGGCGCCACCAGCGGGCTCGGCGCGGAGGCGGCCCGGGCGCTGGCAGCGGCCGGCGCGACGGTGATCCTGGCCTGCCGCGACCAGGACAAGGCACGCGCCACGGCCGACGACATCGGCGGGGGCGTCGAGATCCGCCGGCTCGACCTCGCCGACCTGTCATCGGTGCGCGCGTTCGCCGCCGGCCTCGACTGCGACATCGACGTGCTGATCAACAACGCCGGCGTCATGGCAGTGCCGCGGGGCACGACGGCGGACGGTTTCGAGCGCCACCTCGGCGTCAACCATCTCGGGCCGTTCGCGTTGACCGGACTGCTGGTCAACCGCGTGCGCGGCCGGGTCGTCACGGTCACGAGCGGGCTGCACGTGCTCGGCCGCGTGCGCGCCGACCTCCAGTTCGAGCGGCGCCGCTACCAGCGCTGGCTGGCCTACGCGCAGTCCAAGCTGGCCAACCTGCTGTTCGCCTACGAGCTGCAGCGCCGGCTGGCCGCCACGGGGCGCCGGACGGTCTCCGTCGCGGCGCATCCGGGCGTGACGGCGACCGAGGGACAGCGCGCCGATACCTCGCTGCAGGGCAAGGTGCTGGCCGGCGGGCCCGCGCAGAGCCCGGCCATGGGTGTGCTGCCGCTGCTGTACGCGGCGACCGCGCCGGATGTTCGCGGCGGCGTCTGCATCGGGCCGGACGGGTTCCTGCAGCGCCACGGGTATCCCACGGTGGTCGGCACCAGCCGCCGATCCCGCGACGCCGAGCGTGCGGCGTGGCTGTGGAGGCGCTCTGAGGAGCTGACCGGTGTCCGCTACGCGATCGAGCGGATCGGCGTCGCATGAGGGCCCTCTGGTGGGCCGGGACGCTGCGCCGGCCGAGGCGGGAGCCGAGCGGCGCTGGTGGCGCTCGGCGGGAGGCGCCGGCCTCCTCGACGCCCTCCGTGCGTACCCACGCCGGCGACCGCGCGATAGCGTCGGCCAGCTCGAATGCCGGCAGCCAATCGGCGCCGGCCGACCTGATCGAGCGGATCGGCGTCGCCTGAGGGTCTCCTCTGGTGGGCAGGTACGCTGCGCCGGCCGGGACGGGAGCCGAGCGCCGCGGGTGGCGCTCGTCAGGAGGCGCCGGCCTCCTCGACGCCCTCCGTGCGTACCCACGCCGGCGACCGCGCGATCCCGTGGGCCGGCTCTGCCGTCTCGAATGCCGGTAGACAATCGGCGCCGGCCGACGCGATCGACCGGATCGGCGTCGCCTGAGGCCCTCCGGTGGGCCGGGACGCTGCGCCGGCCGAGACGGGAGCCGAGCACCGCGGGTGGCGCCCGCCGGGAGGCGTCGACCTCCTGACGCTGTCCGTGCGTACCCACGCCGGCGACCGCGCGATCCCGTCGGCCTGCTCCGCCAGCTCGAATGCCGGCAGCCAGTCGGCGCCCGCCCTGGGTCGGGAGACGCACCCTAGGCTGGCGGCATGGACGATCCGCTCGCTGGTGTGTTGATGCTGACCGGCGTCGGCGCGGCGGCCGCGCAGGCCCGCAGCTCCGTCGACGCGTTGCTGCGGCATCCGGCGATGCGCCGCGACGCCGGCCGGATCGCGGCGCTGTCCGCGCTGCGAGGTGCACAGGCATCGGCGGCCCTCGACGGAGGCGACCCGGACACGCTCGGCAGCCTGGACGCCGTCGGGAGTGCGGCCGCGGATCTGGCCGGGCACGGCGCCCTGGCCGCGGCTGACGGAGTCGGCGCCGACCGTGCGCCGGCTTCGGTCGGCGGGTCGGCTCCGGCCGGCGGGCCGCCCCTGGCTGGCGGGCCGCCTCCGGCTGGCGTGCCGGCGCTGGCCGGTGGGCCGGCCCCGGCCGGCGGGCCGGGCGCGGGCGGTCATCCCGGCGAGGCCGGCGAACCGGGCGTCGCCGGCGATCCGGTCCTGCAGGGCGCGCTGCGGGTCACCGCCGCGGTCCCCGAGCTGGCGCAGATCTGGAGCCGGTCGCCCCGGCAGGCGCTGGCTCGGCTGCACGTGCTGGCCGCTCGCGACCTGGTCGCCGATCCCGACCAGCTGGGCCGGCCGCGCGCCTCAGCCGATGCCGAGCGACTCGACCAGCTGCTCCGTCTGGCGACCGCGCCGACGGCGGCCCCCGGCGTGGTCGTCGCCGCGATCGTGCACGGCGAGCTGCTGGCGCTTCGGCCGTTCGGCACGGCGGACGGCGTGGTCGCCCGGGCGGCCGAGCGCGTGGTCCTGGTGGCGCTCGGCGTCGACACGAAGGCGGCCGGCGTGCCGGAGGCCGGGCACCTGGCGCTGCAACGGGCCTACGAGCCGCTGGCCCGGGCCTACGCCGAGGGCAGACCGGAGGGCGTCGGCGCATGGGTCCGGCAGTGCGCGGACGCCTACGCGCGCGGCGCCGAGGTCGGGCTCACGCTGGCCGAACGCGTCCGCGCGGCGGCGTCGTAGCGTCGCCATTCGCGGTGCTGTTCTCATCGCGCCCGGGGTGCGGCACGGCGGGTCGCCGAGGCGGGGCGGGGGCTGACAGCGTCAGCCGTCACGCACATGCGAGCGGCGCCCCGCGTGAGGTAGGGCGCCGCCGCTGACACGGCTGAGTGGGTTACCAGTGCGTGCATCTCGTCCGTCGCCCCGGCATTCCCGGGGACGACTGCCCGTACATGGGTTGATCGCCGCGTGGGTTCCCTCCGCCGTGCTATGGACCTTGCGGTCCGTACTTCGTTTCTAGGTCATCGCGGGGTCCCAGCGAAAGGGCAACGGGCAGATCTTTACGTTTCACAGACGCGCACCGTCAGCCGGACCAGCTCGATCAGCGTCGGGTTGCCGAGCGGCTGCGACACCCGGGTGTCCATGGACTCGTTGTGGATGGTGACGGCGATGGTCGCCTCGGTGAACCGGGCGGCGTCCGCGCAGTCGGCCACCGTCCACACCGTCGTCACCTGCTGCGTCTGGCCGGGCGCCACATCGATCGGCAGCGGGTCCGTCGTCATCGTGAAGCCGGGGGTCGTCGCGTCCATGGCGCTGACGGTGAGCGGCTCCTCGCCGCCGTTGGTGACCGGCAGGACGATCCGGGCGCCGCTGGCGTCGGCGGAGATCGTGCGGGTGTCGCCGATGAACACGCCGGTCCCGTCGGCCGACTGGCAGCCGCCCTGCCACGCCCAGATCAGCTGGTCGTCGCCGGGCTGCCCCGTCACGACGACCGACTGCTCGCCCGAGCCCGTGCGGACGTGCACCTGCAGCGTCCCCGGCGGGCGGGTGTCGCAGTCGGCCTCGACGTTGGTCTCCACCTGGACCCACTCGCCGGGTGCCGCGGTGACGGGGTCAGGCCCGCCGTCCGCGCCGGTCATCGTCGTGAAGCCGTCGACGTCGATGGAGAGGATCTCCAGCTCACGCGGCCCGGTGTTGATCAGGTTGACGTAGAGCCGCTGCGCGTCCGACGACAGCGGCGAGCCGAACTCGACGTCGACGGTGCCGCGGATGAGGTCAACCTCGGCGTACTCGGCGGCGTCGTTGCGGGCGTTGTTGGCGACGATGCCGACGACGGCGCCCACGAGCAGGGCGGCGCCCAGCCCCGTCCACATGCGCCAGGCCGGCCACGGACGTCCGGAGTCCGGATCCTGGCCGGAGTCCGGCGGACCGACGGCGCCCAGCTCCAGGGGCACCACGCGATCGTCATCGGTCGCCATGGACCGATTGTGGCCCCCACCTGCGGATCCGGACAGCACGTCGCGGTCACGGTTCGTTCCGTTTGCGAGGTGTGCCCAACGGGGCCATGATCGGAAACCATGGTGAACCGGGGGAACCGGCTCAGATACGTCATGTGGCTCGTTCTGGCCGGCGTGGTGGCGCTGCTCGCTGCGCTGATCGTCGCCATCGCCAGGGACGTTCAGATCTCTACCGCCGCGTCGGCCACGATCCTTGCGGCCTGCGGCGTCATCTCGGGCGCCCTCGTCGTCGGCTCACGAGCGCTCGCTCAGCAGCAGGCCGCCGCGGAGCAGCCGGTCCAGTCCGACCAGGTCTCCGATCCATCCGCCGGCACCATCTCCAACTGGATGTTCCTCGCCGACGCCTATGTCGAACGTGAGGAGTTCGAGTCGGCGGAACGGTTCTACCGCCGCGCCGCCGACGCCGGCCACGGTCCCGCCATGGCGCGGCTCGGTGACGTTCTCTACGAGCTGGGCCGCGACGACGAGGCGGCGTACTACCGCGAGAGGGCGCGCGAACACGGCGGCTGACGCTGCGGCAACGCAGAACGGCCGCCCGGCTGTCTTCGGGCTCGAGGGGCAGCAGGTTCCAGCCGATACCGTCAATCCAAGATCATCAGGAGCGGCGCCGCCGGACGGCGTACCAGGCCAGCCCGGCAGCCGCCGCGCCCGCACTGATCGCCGCCGCCGCGATCGCCGGCTTCGGCGCGTCGCGGATCGACGCCCGCTGGCGCAGCGCCACCGGCTTGGAGAACACCAGCGCCGGCCAGCCGCGGTCCGCCGCCGCCCGGCGCAGCGCGCGGTCCGGGTTGACGGCGTACGGGTGGCCGACCGCCTCCAGCATCGGCAGGTCCGTCGCCGAGTCGGTGTAGGCGTAGCTGCGGCTCAGGTCGTAGCCCTGGTCCTTGGCCAGCTCGCGGATCGCCTCGGCCTTGGTGTCGCCGTACGCGTAGTAGTCGATCTCGCCGGTGTACTTCCCGTCGTCGCCGACGACCATGCGGGTCGCGATGACGCGGTCCGCTCCCAGCATGTCGCCGATCGGCTCCACGACCTCCGCGCCGCTCGACGACACCACGACGACCTCGCGGCCGGCCAGGTGGTGCTCCTCGATCAGCGTGACCGCCTCGTCGTAGACGATCGGGTCGACGATCGTGTGCAGCGTCTCCGCCACGATGTCCTTGACCACCTGCACGTCCCAGCCGGTCACCAGGCCGGACAGGTACTCGCGCATCCGCTCCATCTGGTCGTGGTCGGCACCGCCCACGAGATATACGAACTGGGCGTACGCACTGCGCAGCACAGCTCGACGGTTGATCAGACCGCCCTGGTAGAAGCTCTTGGAGAAGGCCAGCGTGCTCGACTTCGCGATGATCGTCTTATCGAGGTCGAAGAACGCCGCGGTCGCAGGGCGGTCGTCGTTGTCCACGAGAAACGAGGATATCGATCTGTCGCCTGGGGTGCGTCGCAGGCGGCTCCATGGCGGCGACGCGACAAAAAGTCGTGGCGCGTGTTTGGCCCCAGCCACCGCTGGGGACGATGCGTCTGGCGGCACCCCCCCCGCCGCCTTT
>NZ_POTW01000031.1 GCF_003236295.1 Jiangella anatolica | reverse complement strand
GGGGAGGAGGGCCGCTACGGCGGCAAGCCCAGCTGGCTGCCGGCGGGCCTCGCCGCCCTCGACCGCGCGCTCGCCGACCCGGTCCGCTAGCCGGCGCCGCCGGGGAGCGGGGCGCTGGCCACCCACGGCCAGGGGTCGGTGTGCTGGCCGTCGAGGCGGACCTCGAAGTGCAGGTGGGGTCCGGTGGAGTAGCCGGTCGAGCCGATGTTGCCGATGTACTGGCCCTTCTCCACGCGCTGGCCCGGCGTCACCATGAGGTCGGCCTGGTGGGCGTACATCGTGGTGAGCCGCTGGCCGTTCACGATGCCGTGGTCGAGGATCACCATGTTGCCGTAGGCGTTGTTCCAGCGCGCCTCGATGACGGTGCCGGCGTCCGCGGCGTAGATGCGGCCGTCGCCGCGGCCGAAGTCGAGGCCGGTGTGCATCTTCACGTAGCCGAGGATCGGGTGCAGCCGCTGCCCGTACTCCGACGTCGTCGGGCCCGTCGCCGGCCGGATGAAGGTGCCGGTGCCGAAGCCGGGGCCGTAGTTCGCCGCCGCCAGCAACTCGCCGACCTCGGTGGACTGCTGCAGCAGCTCCATGTAGCGCTGGTAGTCCTGCAGCCGGGCGTCGGCCGCCGCCTGCACGGCCGCCTCGACCAGCGTCTGCGTGTTGTCGACGACCTGCCGGGCCGCGAGCGCCGCCGCCTCGGCCGTCTCCAGTGCCGCCAGCGACCGGCCGGCCTCGTTCGCCACCGTCTCCAGAGACTGCCGCTGCCCCTCCAGCCGGGCGTGCGCGTTGGCCAGCTCGGCCTGCGTGTTCGCCATCTCGCCGAGCGCGCCGTCGGCCGTGCGCAGCAGCGTCCGCATGCCCATGTACCGCGACGCGAGGTCGTCGGGCGTCTCCGCGCCGAGGACGACGCCCAGGGCGGCGAGGTTGTTGCCCTGGTAGGCCTCGCGGGCGATGGTGCCGATCGTGTTGCGGGTCGCCTCGGAGCGGGCGTCCAGCTCGTCGATCTCGCGCTGTGTGCGGGCGACCGACTCGGTCGCGATGCGCAGCTGCTGCTTGGCGTGGACGTCGCTGGCGCGGGCGTCGTCGGCGGCCGCGGAGGCGGTGGCGAACACCTCCTGCGCGGAGTCGAGGTCGGCCATCACCTGCGCGAGGAGCCGCTGCGCCTCGGCGACGGCGACGGTCTGGGCGCCCTCGAGGCCCTGCGCGTACGCGTCCTCCGGGTCGCCCGGCGCGGGCGGCGCCTCGACCGGCGGCGGCGCGACGGTGCCCGGCGGCAGGTCGTCGGGCGGCGTCTCCGCGGCGCCGTCGGTGGGCGGATGCGCGGGCGGCTGGGTGGCCGCGGGCGGAGTGACGGACGGGTCCGCGACGGCGGGCGCGCCGACGGCGGCCAGCGCGAGGCCGGCCGTGGCGGCGATGGCCGCCACTCGGCGTCGTCTGAGGCTCCGCATCGGCGTCGCGTCCCCCTTTCGTGCCCGACGCGCGAAGCCCGGATGGGCCGAACGGTCCCGGCGACGAAGACGTTTGTCTGAAGACTTGATAACCCATTTCGGTGATCGGCGCGACCTTCTGGCCACATGTTCACCCGATCGGTACGCCTCGTAGGCTTCCCACATGCCCACTGTCGTCCTGATCCGCCACGGCCGGACCACCGCCAATGTGACCGGTGTGCTGGCCGGACGCTCGCCCGGCGTCGGCCTCGACGACACCGGCCGGGCCGGCGCGGAAGCGCTGGCGCGGCGGCTGGAGCCGGTCCGCCCGGCGGCGGTCGTCAGCAGCCCGCTGGAACGGTGCGTGCAGACGGCGACGGCGATCGCGGCCGGCCGCGACGTGGTCGCCGACGAAGGGCTGATCGAGTGCGACTACGGCGACTGGACCGGCCGGCCGCTGGGCGAGCTGCGCCGCGAGAAGCTCTGGAAGGTCGTCCAGGAGCACCCGTCCGGCGTCGTCTTCCCCGGCGGGGAGTCGCTACGCGCGGTCCAGCAGCGCGCGGTCGACGCCGTCCGCCGGCGCGACGCCGAGCTGGCCTCGTCGCACGGTGCCGGCGCCGTCTGGTTCGCCGTCTCGCACGCCGACGTGATCAAGGCCGTCGTCGCCGAGGCGCTGGGCCTGCACCTCGACCACTTCCAGCGGCTGGTCGTCGACCCGTGCTCGGTCTCGGTCGTCTCGTTCACCGAGCGGCGGCCGTTCGTGCTCCGCGTCAACGACACCGGCGGCGACCTGGGGTTCCTGCGCTCGCCGGCGCGCCGTCGCCGCCGTGCGACCCGCTCCGACGCCGTCGTCGGCGGGGGAGCGGGCGACGCGGCGGAATAGATCATGGTTCGGCGGCGGCCGCGAGATAGGCTTTCTGGGTGGCCGTGCAGGTGTACCGATTCGATCAGCCCGAGCGCTTCATCGCCGGAACCGTCGGGCGTCCCGGTGAGCGCTCGTTCTTCCTCCAGGCCCGCGACGCCACCAAACTCGTGAGTGTGCTGCTCGAGAAGGAGCAGGTGTCGGTGCTGGCCGAGCGGGTCGACGACATGCTCGACGAGATCCTGCGCCGGGCCGGCGGGCTGACCTCCGTCCCCGCCGTCGCGCCGCCGGAGCTCGAGGACGCCGACCCGCTGGAGCAGCCGATCGTCGAGGAGTTCCGGGTCGGGGCGATGACGCTGCGCTGGGACACCGAGGACGAGCAGATCGTCATGGCCGCCTACGCCGTCGTCGACGACGACACCGAGCCGCCGGACGACCCCGACGAGTCCGACCGCGACGTCATGGTGGTGCGGCTGAACGGCGCGGCCGCCCGGGCGTTCGTCAAGCGCGCCCAGGCCGTCGTCGCCGCGGGCCGGCCGCCGTGCCCGCTGTGCAGCCTGCCGCTGGACCCGTCCGGGCACGTCTGCCCCCGGCAGAACGGCTACCGGCGGCGGGACTGACGCCGCCGTGGACCTGCTGAGCCTGCTCCGCGAGGGCGAGCTGACCATCGAGGGCCGGCTCGTCGTCGCGTCGAACCTCACGTTGCTGGGCCGGGTCACGCACGGCGACGCGTCGGCGCGGTGCGTCTACAAGCCGGTCGGCGGCGAGCAGCCGCTGTGGGACTTCCCCGACGGCACGCTGGCCGCGCGCGAGGCGGCGGCGTACGAGGTGTCCGACGCGGCCGGCTGGCACCTGGTGCCCCCGACGGTGCTGCGCGAGGACGGGCCGTTCGGCGCCGGCATGTGCCAGGCGTGGATGGACCAGGGCGAGTCCGACCTGGGCGCCGGCAAGGTCGACGTCATCCCGGCGTCGGCCCCGGTCGACAGGTGGCTGCCGATCCTCGAGGCGGTCGACGGCGACGGCTCGCCGGTGCTGCTCGTCCACGCCGACGACCCGGGCCTTCGCCGGCTGGCCGTCTTCGACGCCGTCGTCAACAACGCCGACCGCAAGGGCGGGCACGTGCTCGTCGGCGACCGGGCCGTCGCACCGTCGGTGGCCGACGTCGTCGGGGTCGACCACGGCGTCTGCTTCAACGTCGACCCGAAGCTGCGCACCGTGCTGTGGGGGTGGGCCGGCTCCGCGCTCACCGCCGATGAGCGGTCCGAGCTGACCCGGCTTCGGGCGCTGGTCGACGGGCCGTTGGGCGCGACGTTGAGCACGCTGCTGGCCGAGGAGGAGGTCGCTGCGACGGCGGAGCGGATCGACGCGCTGCTGGCCCGCGGGACGATGCCCAGTCCCGAGGGGCGGATGCCGGTGCCGTGGCCCGTCTTCTGAACATTTAGGCTGAGCAGATCATGCGAGCCTGGTCTTCCGTCGACGTGCCCGCCCTGCCCGGGCGCGGCCTGCCCGTCCGTCTGCACGACACCGCGACGGGCGCCGCCGGCCCACTGGAACCGGGCCCGACGGCGACCATGTACGTCTGCGGGATCACCCCGTACGACGCCACCCACCTCGGGCACGCCGCCACGTACGTCGCGTTCGACCTGCTCAACCGGGCCTGGCGCGACGCCGGCCACAACGTCCGCTACGTCCAGAACATCACCGACATCGACGACCCGCTGCTGGAGCGGGCGACCGAGACCGGGCAGGACTGGCGCGAGCTGGCCGACGAGGAGACCCGGCTGTTCACCGAGGACATGGCCTGGCTGCGGGTGCTGCCGCCGTCGGCGTATGTCGGCGCGGTGGAGGCGATCCCGCTGATCACCCGGCTGATCCTGCGGATGGAGCCGTCGGTCTACGAGGTGGACGGCGACCTCTACTTCTCGGTGCGCTCGGACCCGGCGTTCGGTGCGGTGTCGCGGCTGCCGGAGGACCAGATGCGGGCGCTGTTCGCCGAGCGCGGCGGCGACCCGGACCGGCCCGGCAAGAAGGACCCGCTCGACCCGCTGGTGTGGCTGAAGGCCCGCCCGGGCGAGCCGTCGTGGGACAGCCCGTTCGGCGCCGGCCGTCCCGGCTGGCACGTCGAGTGCGCCGCGATCGCCATGGAGTACCTCGGCGTCCCGTTCGACGTCCAGGGCGGCGGCAACGACCTGATCTTCCCGCACCACGAGATGTCCGCGTCACACGCCCACGTCGTGGCCGGCGCGTTCGCGACGCGTTATGCCCACGCCGGCATGGTGGGCCTGGACGGCGAGAAGATGTCCAAGTCGCTGGGCAACCTCGTGTTCGTCTCCCGGCTGCGCGCCGACGGCGTCGATCCGGCCGCCGTGCGGCTGGCGCTGCTCTCCGGCCACTACCGCGCCGACCGCGAGTGGACCGACGGCGTCCTCGCGACGGCGACCGACCGGCTCGCCGCCTGGCGCGCCGCCGTGGCCCGGCCGGCCGGACCGGACGCGGCGGCGGTGCTGGCCGAGGTCCGCGACCGCCTCGCCGACGACCTCGACTCGCCCGGCGCGCTGGCCGCGATCGACCGCTGGGCCGCGACCCCGGGCGACGACACCGAGGCGCCGGCGCTCGTCGCCGCCACCGCCGACGCCCTCCTGGGCGTCGCGCTCCGCTAGGGCGAATTCGTTGGCCTCCGGCCGGGGCCGCCCGTTAGGCTGAGAACCATGGGGATGACAGACAACCGCGCTGTGGCGTTCTGGCGGCCCCGCCGGCACGTCACGGCGTAGCTTCGCGTACCAGCGGCTGACCCCCGGCTGAACGGGGTCCGGGCCGCATCACGGGAGCACGCCGCAGCCGCGTCCGTCCCTCGGTGACCACACCCGAGGCGCACGGCGCGGCTTTTCGACGTCCTCCGACTCCCGTGATCCCGATTGGTGTGATCGCCCATGCCGCGCCATGCACGCACCCACTCCCACTCCCGTCCGAACCACGCCGGCATCCACCTGCTCCGCGACCCCGCGGTCAGCGCCCGGATGGTGCGCTCGTCCGGCGCCGGTCCCGGTGACCTCGTCGTCGAGCTCGGCGCCGGCCTGGGCGCGCTGACCGTGCCGCTGGCGGCGACCGGCGCCCGCGTCATCGCCGTCGAGCGCGACCCGCGCTTCGTCGCCAAGCTGCAGCGCCGCTTCGACGGCGTCGGCGAGGTGCGCGTGGTCGAGGCCGACGCGCGTACGGTCATGCTGCCGCGGCGGCCCTACGCGGTCGTCGCGAACATCCCGTACGCGATCTCGACGGCGCTGCTGCGCCGGTTGCTCGACCCCGAGACGACCTCGATCAGCCGAGCGGACCTGCTGGTCGAGTGGGGGTTCGCCAAGCGGATGACCGACCCGAACCCGCGCGACCTCGAGGTCGCGTGGTGGCAGGCCCGGTTCGAGCTGAGCATCGCCGGGCGGGTCCGGCCCGGCAGCTTCCGGCCCGCGCCCTCGGTCGACTCCGCGCACCTGGTCGTCCGCCGCCGCACCAGTGTGACGAGGGCGCAGACCCGGCTGGCCCGCAGGCTGCTGCAGGACGCCTACCGCTCGCCGCGGCGGCCGGCCCGCGAGGTGCTCGGTGCGCACGTGCCGAAGAAGCGCGCCCACCGGCTGCTCACGTCGACGGGGATCGACCCGCCGGCGGCGGCCGGCACGATCCCCGTGACGACCTGGCTGACGCTGGCCGGTGAGCTCAGCGCCGATGCCGCGGGTGCCGGCCGAACCGCGCGAGCCCGCGGAGCGTAACCGGAGCGCCATATTCGGCTGAGGCCGTAATTGCCGCGTCACGGACCCGGCGACGGCCGAAAACACCGACATCCGGGGTGGCCGATACCGATCGGGTGACAACCGGCCAGGCGAGTGCCGCAATGCCTTGACGGCCGACGTCGCCAACTGTACTTTCGGCCCAGGCCGGTATTCGCCGGTCATGGGCGAGGAGGATTCCGGTGCGAGTTCGAAGTGTGGCAGTCGCGGCTGCAGCCGCGCTGACCGTGGCCGCCTGCGGCGGGGCTGATGACGACACGGCCGGTGGTGGTGGCTCGTCCGAGATCACGGTGTGGATGTACCCGGTGATCCCGGACCAGGACGCCAGCATCGCGTTCTGGGACCAGGTCGAGGCCGACTTCGAGGCCGAGCACGACGACATCGACCTGACCATCGAGCAGCAGCCGTGGGAGGGGCGCGACGAGAAGATCGCGACCGCGATCGCGTCCGGGCAGGGCCCGGACCTCGTCCTGCTGACGCCCGACCAGACGCTGCAGTACCAGGTCAGCGGCGGGCTGAAGCCGCTGGACGGTGCGATCGAGGATGAGCGCGACGCGTTCCTGCCGAGCGCGCTGGACGTCGTCACGTTCGACGACGAGCTGTACGGGGTGCCGATCTACCACACCAGCACCACGACGGCGTACAACATGGCGGCGTTCGAGGCGGCCGGCATCACCGAGCCGCCGGCCACGTGGGAGGACGTCCTCGCGGCGGCGCCCGCGCTGGCGGCGAACGGCGTCTCGGTCCTGGACTACTCCGGCTCGCCGGAGACGACGCTGAACCTCACCTTCTACCCGCTGCTGTGGCAGGCCGGCGGCACCATCTTCACCGAGGACGGCTCCGACGTGGCCTTCGACGGTCCGGAGGGCATGGCGGCGCTGCAGTTCCTGCTCGACCTGCAGGAGGCCGGCGGGCTCCCGGCCGACGCGGCGACGAAGACGAACCTCGTCGACGGCGGGCCGCTGACCACGGGCACGACGGCGATGACGTACGCCATCACGCTGCCCGACATCGAGATCATGCGCACCGCCCTCGGCGCCGACAACGTCGTCGTCGGCGCGCCGCTGACCGGCGAGGAGCAGGTGAGCTTCGGCATCCCCGGCGTCCTGGCGCTGACCAGCATCAACGAGGACGAGGAGGCCGCGTACGAGGTGGCCTCGTTCATCGCCAGCCCGGAGGTCAACGCGGGCCTGAACGCGGAGGCGGGCACGTTCCCGGCCCGCACCGACGTCGAGGCGCCCACCGGCGACGAGGCGCTGGCGACGCTCGCCGACGCGCTGCAGTACGCTCGCCCGGGCGAGGTGCAGCCGACCTCCCGTCAGGTCATGGCGGTGCTGTCGGCGCAGCTGCAGGCCGCTCTGCAGGGCTCGAAGTCGCCCGAGGACGCGCTGGCCGACGCCGCCGCGGAGGCGCGCGACCTGATCGCCCGTGGCGGCTGACCACCGCGCCGGCACCGACATGATCAGGGCGGCCGCCATCCCGGCGGCCGCCCTGCGGCGGGCGAGGAGAACCGTATGACGTTGCAACGCACGGCGCCGTCCCGCCCGACGTGGCGGCAGCGCGTCCGCGACCCGGGCTGGGGCGTGATCTTCGTCCTGCCCATGCTCGTGCTGTTCGTGATCTTCCGGTTCGTGCCGAGCCTCGGTGCGATCGGGATGAGCTTCACCGACTACCGGCTCAGCGGGGACTTCTCCTTCATCGGCGCGGAGAACTACAGCCGGCTGATCGAGGACGACCTGTTCTTCGAGAGCCTGCGCGTCACGCTGCTCTACGCGGTGATGTACGTGCCGCTGACGCTGGTGGTGTCGCTCGGCACGGCGTCGATGCTGCACCACGTGATCCGCGGCCGCGGGCTGTTCCGCGGGCTGCTGTTCCTGCCGTACGTCACCTCGTTCGTCATGGCCGGCATCATCTGGATCTGGATCTACGACTCCGACGGGCTGGTCAACGGCGCACTGGAGCGCATCGGCCTCGGCCCGCTCGCCTTCCTCAGCGGCAACCAGGCGATGGTGCTGGGGTCGCTGGCCGTCGTGTCGGTGTGGAAGAGCTTCGGCTACTCGATGCTGATCCTGCTGGCCGGGCTCAAGAACATCCCCGAGGACGTCATGGAGGCCGCGACGCTCGACGGCGCCGGCGCGTGGGCGAAGTTCCGCCGCATCACCATGCCGCTGCTGCGGCCGGTGGTGTTCTTCGTGGTGGTCATCGAGACGATCGTGGCGTTCCAGGTGTTCGACACGATCTACGTCATGACCGGCGGCGGACCGGCCCGCGCGTCGTACGGGCTGGTCTACATGCTCTACGACCAGGGCTTCAAGTTCTTCGACTTCGGCTACGCCGCCACCATCGGCGTCATGCTGTTCCTCGTGGTCCTCCTGATCTCGCTGGTGCAGCGCTACGTCCTGGACCGGGAGAACACGTGACCACGCTCACCGCACCGCCCGCGACGGCGACGTCGTCGCCACCGCCCACCCGCAGGCGGCGCCGCCGCAGCGGGGCCAACGCCTGGCTGACCGTGCTGCTCATCCTGGCGTCGGTGTTCACGGTGGTGCCGTTCATCGCGGTGTTCGTGCTGGCGATCACGCCCGAGGGCGCGCCGACGATCCCGCAGCAGGTGCCCGACGAGGTCACGTTCGACAACCTGTCCGCGGTGCTCTCGGCGTCGTCGTTCCTGCGCTGGACGCTGAACTCGTTCGTCTACTCGATCGTCTCCGTCGTGGTGATCCTGCTGACGGCGGCGATGGCCGGGTACGCGTTCGCCCGCAAGCGGTTCCCGGGCAGCAACGTGCTGATGTGGTCGTTCCTCGCGACGCTCATGGTGCCGGTGCAGGCCACGCTGATCCCGATGTTCGTGCTGGTGTCGAAGCTGGAAGGCGTCAACACGTTCTGGGGCCTGATCGTGCCGACGCTGGCGAACTCGCAGGCGGTGTTCCTGATGCGGCAGTTCATCAAGGGCCTGCCCGACGACCTGTTCGACGCGGCGAAGATCGACGGCGCGGGGGAGTGGACGGTGTTCTGGCGGTTGGTGCTGCCGCTCACCAAGCCGGTCCTGGCGACGCTGGGCATCTTCGTGTTCCTGTGGCACTGGAACGACTTCCTCTGGCCGCTGGTGATCGCGCAGACCGACGAGATGCGCACGCTGACCGTCGGGCTGTCGACGCTGAACGCCGAGACGGTGACGCGGGCGCGGCTCATGGCGTCGGCGGCGATCAGCGTGATCCCGTGCCTGGTGATCTTCGGCGTGCTGCAGCGGTACCTGGTCAACAGCATCGCGACGACCGGCCTGAAGGGCTGACCGGTTCGGTGCGGATCTTCGACGCACACCGGCTGCTCGGTCCGGTACCGGGCGACGACGTGCCCTCCGCCGACGTGGCCGGGCTGCTCGCCGAGCTGGACCATTTGGGCGTCGACGGCGCCGCCGTCACCCCGAGCGAGGGGCTCTACGGCGACCCCGCCTACCAGCAGCCGGCGCCGGCCGCCGACGAGCGGCTGGTCAGCGTCCCGGTGATCCTGCCCGCGGTGGCCGGCGCCGGCTGGCCGGACGACCCGGGCGTCGTCGTCGCGCACGCGCCGGCCATGGTGCGGGCCTGCCCGGTCCGGCACCGGTTCGCGCTGACCGGGCCGGTGGCGCTGCGCTGGTGGCACGAGCTGGCCGCGGCGCGCATCCCGGTCGCGCTGGACGCCGGCGAGACCGGGCTGGACCGCGTCCACGCGCTGGCGGCGGCCGTGCCGGGGCTGCGGATCCTGGTGCTCTCGCCGGGCTACCGGTCGCTGCGCGAGCTGGCCGAGCTGGTCGCCGAGCACCCGGGCGTGCACGTCGAGACCGGGACGCTGGTCGCGGCCGGCGCGATCGAGTGGCTGGCCCGGCAGGCCGGCGCGCACCGGCTCGTCTTCGGCACCGGCGCGCCGGTGTGGGACGACGCCGGGCCGCGGTTCCAGCTGGACCACCTGCGACTGCCGGCCGCCGACGTCGAGCTGATCGCGGCCGGCTCCTTCGACGCGCTGACGGCGAGGGTGACGACATGAGCCCGGTCATCGACGCGCACGGCCACGTCGGCGCCTGGGCCGACTTCTTCGTGCCGGAGCCCGACGCGGACTGGCTGCTGGCGACGAACGCGGCCATCGGCATCGACGCCGTCGGCGTGTCGCACCTGGTCGCCGTCGGCCGGGACACCGTCGCCGGCAACGAGCTGGCGCTGGCCGAGGCGCAGCGGCACCCGGACCGGATCGGCGTCTGGCTGGTGGCCGACCCGCACCGCCGCGACGCCGCCGCCGTGCTGCGCGACCAGCTGGACCGGCCCGGCGTGTGGGGGCTCAAGCTGCACCCGGACACGCACCTGTGCGCCGCCACCGACCCGCGGTACGAGCCGCTGCTCGAGCTGGCCGCCGCGGCCGGCGTCCCGGTGCTGTCGCACGGGCAGACCCACTCGCCGTACTCCGACCCCGGCGACCTCGCCGAGCTGGCCCGCCGGCACCTGGACGTCCCGCTCCTGCTCGGCCACGCCGGGCTGTGGCCGGAGGGCTTCGACCGGGCCGCCCGGCTGGCCGCCGAGCGGCCGAACCTGTACCTGGAGATCTGCGGCTCCCGGCTCACCACCCGCTGGCTGGAGCGCATGGTCGCGACCGCCGGCGCGGACCGGGTGCTGTTCGGCACCGACGCGTGCTTCCTCGACCCGCGGCCGGGCCTGGGGAAGGTCCGGCTCGCTCGGTTGTCAGAAGCTGACCGGTCACTCGTGCTGGGCGGCAACGCCGTCCGGCTGCTCGGCCCGCGCCTTCCCACCGCCCTGCAGGAGACGTCATGACGACCCTCGCGATCGACGGCGGCGCCCCCGCCCGCAGCGCACCCTGGCCGGCCTGGCCGCCGCCCGCCTCCGACGCGCAGCGCGCGCTGCTCGCGCAGGTGGTCGACAGCGGCGACTGGGGCGCGACGTCGGGCCCGCTGTGCGAGCGGCTGGCGACGGCGTTCGCGGCCCGGCACGACGCGAAGCACGGCATCGTGCTGACGAACGGCACGCTGGCGCTGTTCGTCGCGCTGCGCGCCGCCGGTGTCCGGCCCGGCGACGAGGTGGTCGTGCCGGCGTACACGTTCGTCGCCTGCGCGACGGCCGTGCTGCTGCTCGGCGCGGTGCCGGTCGTCGCCGACGTCGATCCCGTCCACCTGCACCTGACGGCGGACACGGTGCGGCCCGCGCTGAGCTCGCGCACCCGCGCCGTCATGCCCGTGCACCTGGCCGGCAGCCCGGCGCCGCTGGACGAGCTGCTCGCGCTGGCCGCCGAGCACGGCCTGGCCGTCGTCGAGGACAGCGCGCAGGCGCACGGCGCGGCTTATCGCGGCCGGCCGGTCGGCGCGCACGGGACGGCCGGCACGTTCAGCTTCCAGTCCAGCAAGGCGATGACCGCCGGCGAGGGCGGCCTGGTCGTCACCGACGACGACGAGCTGGCCGCCCGGGTGTGGTCGGCCTGCAACGTCGGCCGGGTCCGCGACGGCGCCTGGTACCACCACGCCGGCGTCGGCTGGAACCTGCGGATGACCGAGCTGCAGGCGGCGCTCCTGCTGCCGTGGCTGGACCGGCTCGACGAGGAGGTCGCCGCGCGCGACGCGTTCGCCCGGCGGGTGGAGGCGGCGCTGGCGGCGGACGGCGGGCCGCTCTCCGTCGTGCCACAGCCCGCCGGGACGACGGCGGACTCGCGGCACCTGCTGCTGCTGCGCGCCGCGCCGGGCGTGGACCGCGGCTGGGCCGGCAAGGCGCTCGCGGCCGAGGGCGTGCCCGTCGACGACGGGTACCCGCCGCTGGGCGGGCTGGCGGCGCTCGAGGGGCAGGTGCGCTCGTTGCCGGCGCCTGGCGCCGAGGGCGCTGCGGCGACGGTGTTCTGGCTGCGCCAGCCGCAGCTGATGGCCGGCCCGGACGGCGCCGACGACGTCGTCACGGCGGTTCGGCGGGTCTTCGGCGACCGGCGGGCGTTCCCGCGGGGGTGACGTACCGGCACACATCGGGGCGAAACCGAGAGCGCTGTCCCTCAATGTGAGACTTTCGCTTGCGCGGAACCGGGCCGCCTGACTGATCATGGAACCGGCGTTGTCCCCACCACTGGCAGGAGTGGCGATGGGTCAGAAGCTGGCGAAGAGATTCATGATCGCGTTCGGACTGGGGCTGGTGTTGGCCCTGATCTTCGACCATTCGGCCGCGGGCTTCGCGGTGGGGTTCGCCATCGTCTACGGGGCCGGCCTGGCCGCTGAGTAGCTGCCGTTGCCGTCCCGCTGCTCGTTGGCCGGGCTGGGGCGTGGTGTTCGCGCCGGTCCGGGCTCGCTGGCCTCTCTCCTGGCGGTCTGTCGGGCGCCGGTTGACGGGTGGTTGGGTCCGCTGGCCTCTCCGGCCGGCTGTTGGGCCGGGTCGCTGTGACGTTCGCTGGGCGTCATCACCACGAATGTAGGCCTGGTGGCGCGCGGGTAAGCGTAGTGATGTACCCGATCATTGATGATCATGAGCGTCCACACTCCGGCAAACACCGCAAAGCGAGCACCCGCTGGCCGGTGAGATGCGAACGTGGTCCGGAAAGTGGGCAGCAGGGGCCGGCCAACGAGAAGCGCAGCACCGCCGACGGCCCCGGAACCACCCCCTGGAGTGCAAGTTCTCACCTTGACACCAGCACGCTCCGCAAAATACGGTCTGGACCGTAAGTACGATGATGGAGGGTGCGGGTGCGCAGCATCGACGAGCTCGACGAGCGACTTTCGCGGCCGCGGCCGGCGTTGGTGGAGGACCTGGCCCGGTTGGACGGCGACCTGGTCGTGGTGGGGGCGAGCGGCAAGTTGGGCGTGAGCCTGGTCCGGCTGGCGGTGCGGGGGATCGAGGCGGCCGGGACCGGTGCCCGGGTGTTCGCAGTGTCGCGGTACACCGGGGCGGGGTCGCGGGAGGCGATGGCGGCCACGGGCGCTGAGGTGGTGGCGGCCGATGTGACCGATGATGAGGCGCTGGCGGGGCTGCCGGACGCGGCGAATGTGGTGTATCTGGTGGGGGCGAAGTTCGGCACGCAGGGCAACCAGGCCGGCACGTGGGAGACCAACGTGTACCTGCCGGGGCGGGTGGCGCGCCGCTACAAGGGTGCCCGGATCAGCGCCTTGTCGACGGGGAACGTGTACCCGCTGGTCGAGGTCGGCAGCGGCGGCGCGACCGAGGAGGTCGAGCCGGGCCCGATCGGTGAGTACGCGATGTCGTGCCTGGGCCGGGAGCGGATCCTGGAGGCGGTGTCGCGCCGCGACGGCACCGCGATGGCGTTGATCCGGCTGAACTATGCGGTGGAGATGCGGTACGGGGTGTTGCTGGATCTGGCCCAGACGATCGAGGCCGGTGAGCCGGTGGACGTGACGATGGGCAGCCTGAACCTGGTGTGGCAGGGGTATGCGAACGAGGTGACGCTGCGGGCGCTGCTGCACGCGGCGGCGCCGCCGCTGGTGTTGAACCTGACCGGGCCGGAGACGCTGGGGGTGCGCCGGCTGGCCGGCGACCTGTCCGCGGCGTTGGGCAAGCCGGTGTCGTTCACCGGGGTGGAGGCGCCGACGGCGCTGTTGAGCAACGCGCAGCGCTGCCACGCCCTGTTCGGGTATCCGGATGTGACGGTGCCGGAGCTGGTCGAGGCGACCGCGGCGTGGGTGCGTGCGGGGTTGCCGACGCTGGGCAAGCCGACGAAGTTCCAGCGTCGCGACGGGAAGTTCTGATGGCGAGCGCGCTGGAGCGGTTCCACGCCGGTGGGGTGATCCCGGCGCACCCGCTGGCGCTGGACGAGGACCGCAAGCTCGACGAGGCCCGGCAGCGGGCGCTGTCCAGGTATTACGTCGAGGCCGGCGCGACCGGGCTGGCGGTGGCGGTGCACACGACCCAGTTCGCGGTGCACGAGCCCGGCCGTGGGCTGCTGGCGCCGGTGCTGGAGCTGGCCGCGGCGACCGCGGGGGAGTACCCCGAGCAGGCGCCGGTGCTCATCGCGGGCATCGTGGGGCCGACCGAGCAGGCGGTCGCCGAGGCCGAACTGGCCCGCGGCCTGGGCTATGACCTGGCGTTGCTGACCCCGTACGGGACCGGCGACGCGTCGGAGGATGAGCTGATCGAGCGGGCCCGCGTGGTGGGTGAGGTGATCCCGGTGATCGGGTTCTACCTGCAGCCCGCCGTCGGCGGCCGTCCGTTGAACCGGGAGTTCTGGGCCCGGCTGGCCGCACAGCCGTCGGTGGCCGGGATCAAGGTCGCGCCGTTCGACCGCTACGCCACGCTGGAGGTCGTGCACGGCATCGCCGCGTCCGGCCGCGCCACGGAGGTCGCCCTCTACACCGGCAACGACGACCACATCGTCACCGACCTGCTCACCACCTACACCTCCGGCGGCGAACGGATCGAGGTCGTCGGTGGGCTGCTGGGGCAGTGGGCGGTGTGGGTGCGCGGCGCGGTGGCGATGCTGGCGGCGGCCGGGCGGGCCAAGGCCGGCGACGACGCCGCGCTGCGGGAGCTGCTCGCGCTGAACCCCGTCCTCACCGACGCCAACGCCGCCATCTTCGACGCCGCCCACCACTTCCACGGCTGCGTGCCCGGCATCCACGAAGTGCTGCGCCGCCAAGGCCTGCTCGCCGGGCTGTGGTGCCTGGACCAGGCCGAGGTCCTCTCACCCGGGCAAGAAGCCGAGATCGACCGGATCTGGGCCGCCTACCCCCAGCTGCGCGACGACACCTTCATCGCCGAACGGCTGGACCGCTGGCTCAGAGCGTGATCCGGTACAGCGTCAGCGGCCGCCCGATCGTCCCCGACTCCAGGCTGCCGGAGCGTTCGGCGCAGCCGGCCAGCTCCAGCCGCTGCAGGATCCGGCGTGCGGTCCGCAGCTGCACGCCGAGTCCGTCGGCGACGTCGCGGGTGGTGAGGGGGCGGTCGGCGGTGGCGGTGGTGATCTCGCGGAGCCGGTCCAGCGTGCCGATCGACAGCCCGACCCGGCTGGCGACGACGGCCCGGCTCTGCTCGGCCGCCGGCGCCTCGGCCGGCGCCACCGCCTCCAGCAGGATGTCGACGTCGTTGCGCGACGACACGACGGCGGCGACCGCACCGTGGCTGCGAGCCCGGGTCAGCGCCCGGCGGGCCAGCCGTTCGGCCTCGGCGCCGCTGTGCCCGATGCCGAACCCGACGCGGACGACGTCGTGGCGCTGACCGAGCCGGTGCAGCAGCGGCAGTGCCGTGAAGCCGCGGGAGGCGTCGTGCAGCGGCCCGCGGGTCGTCACGATCAGCGACAGTGTCTCGGAGTACCGCGACAGCGAGCCGCCGAGCAGCCCCACCTCGCGCGCGAGGTCGCCCAGTTCGGTGGCCGGCTCGACCTCGACCAGCCCGAGCGCGACCTGCGCGTCCTCCTGGATCTGGCTGGTGGCCGACAGCAGCAGCTGGCGCAACGCGGCCCGCACCGACTGCCGCGACGGCGCCAGCCGGAACACCGGCAGCTCGCCGCTGAGCTCGTCGTGCACCGACGCCAGGCAGGTGACGGCGACGGTGTCCGGCTGGCGGGCGGCGTGCCGGCGGTGGAACGCGGCGAAGTCCGCGGCAGTCGCGCCGGGCCGGTAGGGCAGCGTCCGCACGTCGGCGACCGGAACCCCGGCGTCGCGCAGCGTGCCCTGCACCTGCGCGGCGTCGAGCGTGTCGACCGAGAGCCGGGTGACGTCGTGGCCGTCGCGCAGCAGCCGCACCAGCGCCTCCAGCAGCGTGGAGCCGCTGTAGTCGACGAACGTCGCCGGGCGCGTCAGCGCGTCGTGGGCGATCGTGTAGGGCACGATGCCGGTGAAGAGCCACGCGTCGACACCGGACGCGTGGGTGGTGACCATCGCGGTGGCCTGGGTCTCGTGGTCGTAGTCGAAGCGGTGCACGCGCACCCCGGCCTGCTCCTCGCAGATCGCCGCCACGCTGTCGACCAGGTCGTGCGGGCCGACCACGCCGATCGAGGTGTCCATGGGGCAACTGTAGCCACCACCGCAATTTTTCGGGCTAGGCCGATACGATGAGTGTCGATCGACAGGAGGCGGGCGAGGCAGTGCAGAGGCTGGCCATCGACGGGGGCACACCGGTGCGCGACCCGGGGCGGCCGCTGCCGTCGCCGCTCACCGCGTCCGGTCGCACCATCGGCGCCGAGGAGGAGGACGCCGTCCTGCGGGTGCTGCGCAGCGGCATGCTCTCCGGCGTCTGGGGCACCGAGGTGAAGGCCCTGACGGAGGAGTTCGCCGCGCTCATCGGCACCCGGTACGCGGTGGCCTGCAGCAGCGGCACCGCGGCGATCCACCTCGCCGTCGCCGCCGTCGACCCGGAGCCGGGCGACGAGATCATCGTCCCGCCGATCTCGGACATGGGCACGGTGACGCCGATCCTCGCGCAGAACGCGATCCCGGTCTTCGCCGACGTCGACCCGGTCACCGGCAACCTGGACCCGGACGCCGTCGCCGCGCTGATCGGGCCGCGCACCCGCGCCGTCGTCGCCGTCCACCTGTTCGGCAAGCCGGCGCCGGTGGCCCGGCTGCGCGAGCTGACCGACCGGGCCGGGATCGTGCTGATCGAGGACTGCGCGCAGGCCTACCTCGCGCCCGTTCGTCCCGGCGGGCCGCTGGCTGGCACGGTGGGGCAGCTGGGCTGCTTCAGCCTGCAGCAGTACAAGCACATCACCGCCGGCGACGGCGGCCTGGTCACCACCGACGATCCGGACCTCGCACTACGGATGCGCCGGTTCGCCGACAAGGGCTGGCCGCGCGAGACCGGCGAGCGCGGCTACCTGCACTACGCGCTCAACTACCGGATGACGGAGCTGGTCGGGGCGGTCGCGCGGGCGCAGCTGGGCAAGCTGCCGGGGGTGGTGGAGCGGCGGCGGGCGTCGGCGGCGGCGTTCGCGGCGAAGGTGGCCGGCCTGCCCGGCCTGACCCTGCCGCCCGACGACGGCGACCACGTCTACTGGTACTACCCGCTGCTGGTCGACGGCCTGGACGAGGCCGGCCTGCGGCGGTACGGCGCGGCGCTGACGGCGGAAGGTGTGCCGGCGCTGGCGGGGTACCTGGCCCGGCCGCTGTACGCCGAGCCGGTGCTGCGCACGCCGCTCACCTACGGCCGCTCCGGCTACCCGCTGGCCGGCCACGAGTACCCCGACGGCCTCTGCCCGGTCGCCGAGGATCTCGTGTACCGGCGGCTGGTCGTGGTGCCGTGGAACGAGAACTTCACCGACGCGGACGTCGACGACATCATCGCCGGAGTGGCGAAGGTGCACGGCGCGCTGGTGGCGTCGTGATCCTCGACTGCGACCTCCTCGTCGGCCGCGACATCGTGACCGGGACCCGGCTGTCCGGCGTGGAGCTGGCGGGCGCACTGCCGGAGCTCGGGATCGGCGGCGGGCTGGTGACGTCGCTGCGTTCCCTGCTGTTCGACGCGCCGAGCGGCAACGACGAGGCGCGCGCCGCCGTCGCGGCGGAGCACGGCTGGCAGGCCGTCGCCGGCGTCGACCTGCGCGACCCGCTGACGGCGCTCGCCGAGGTCTCCCGTGCGGCGTCGCTGGGCGTTCGCGCGGTGCGGCTGGCGCCGGAGCGGCAGCAGGTCCCGGCGACGGCGCCAGGGCTGCGCGCGGTGGCCCGTTCGGCCGCCGAGGCCGGGCTGGTGCTGCTCGTGGAGGGCGACGTGCGGGTCGTGGGGCCGGCGCTGGCCGGCCTGGGCGCGTCCGCCGTCTTCGTCGACGCGCACTTCTACCACCTGGGCGACTTCGTGCTGCTGGCCCGCGACGAGCCCGGCTTCCACGCGTCGACCCGGCTGCTCGGCGACATCGACGGCTGGGAGCTGCTGGCCGAGGCGGCGGGCGTGGAGCGGCTGGTGTTCGGCGCCCGGCCGGGCTGGTTCGAGGCCGCCGCCGTCGTGGACCGGCTGGCCGGGTCGGGCCTGTCGGCCGCCGAGCGGTCGCTCGTCACCGGCGGGAATCTGAACCGGCTGCTGGGGGTGACGGCGTGATCATCGACGTGCACGGGCACTGGGGGCCGTGGTTCTTCCACACCGACGTCGCCGACGCGGCCGTCAACCTGCGGGTGATGGACGAGTGCGGGATCGACGTCCAGCTCGTGTCGGCGGTCGAGGCGGTGGTCTACGACCCGCTGACCGGCAACCCGGCGCTGCTGCCCGTGCTGGAGGCTCAGCCACGGCTGCGCGGCCTGCTCGTCGTCGACCCGCGCGACCTGGACCTGGCCGCGTCGCAGCTGTCGTCGTTGCTGCCCACAGGGCTGTTCGTGGGCGCGAAGATCCACACCCACTACGCGGGCTCACCCGGCGGCTCGGCCGCGATGGCCGACGCGCTGACGCTGCTGGCCTCGTACGACCTGCCGGTGCTGGTGCACACGTGGGGCGAGGAGATCGTCGACCTCGCCGACGTCGTCGCCCGGGTCGACGGCGCTCGCGTCGTCGCCGCCCACCTCGGCGGGCCGTCCTGGCCGCTGGCGCCGGAGGCGGCGCGACGGTCCGACCGGATCTGGTTCGAGCCCTGCTGGTCGACGCCGGCGCCCGGCCGGATCCGCTGGGTGCTGGACCGGATCGGCCCGGAACGGCTGATGTTCGGCAGCGACGCCACCCTCATTCACCCCGCGGTGACGCTCGGCGCCATCCGCGCGGCCGAGCTGAGCCCCGTCGAGGAGGAGCTGGTGATGTGGCGCAACGCCGCCGAGCTGTTCGGCCTCGGTGACGCTCAGACCTTGCGCCAGCCGGGGATCCAGACGCCGTCCTCGACGGTGTAGTCGCCGAACAGGGCGGGCGCCTCCTCGACCATGAGGGCGCCGACCTTGCCGAGGATCAGCCGGATCTCTTCCTCCGCGCCCGGCGCGGTGCGGTTCTCGATGACGTGGCGCAGCGTGCGCACGTTCGCCGTCCACACCAGGCCGGTGGCCAGTCCCTCGGGCGCGAACCGGCGCATGAACGACGTCTTGTGCTTCTTCTCGCCGAACTTGACGCCGTCCTCGTCGAGGCCGAAGTGGCCGGCCATCCAGTGCTGGAACTCCTCCAGCTGCGTCAGCAGGTCGCCGGCCCGCTCCATCAGCTCGGGGTCCTCGCGCGCCCAGTCGGGGAACCAGAACGGGATGTCGTCGAGGCGGACGAAGCGCAGCGACTCCTGCGAGATCGCGACGCCGGCCCGGTGCCGCACCAGCTCGTGGGTGGCGACCCGGCTGACGTTGTGCAGCACGAAGGAGAAGTTGACGTGTTCGAGGACCGAGCCGTGCGCGCTGGACAGGATGTTGCGCAGGTACTCGGCCTGGTCGGTGCGGATCCGGGAGACGTTCGGGTTCAGGCCCGGCTCCCACGACCGGTAGCAGATCCGGCCGGCGAACTCGGCCAGGTTCTGCGCGTCGTCGAGCTCACCACGGTCGACGCGTTCCAGCCAGCTCTCGCCGCCGACCTCTTTCAGGTAGGCCGCGACCTCGTCGTAGTCGAAGTCGGGCCGGGCGATGAGGTGGACTTCAGGCTCTACGGTGCGCACGGGTTCAGTCTGCCAGCACCTGCCGCGGACGCCAGCCCAGGACGGCCTGCGTGTCGTCGGCGGCGACGGAGACGCCACTCACATCGGCGGTGACGGTGAACGGCCGCCACGGCCCGGGCCACTCCAGCGCTCGGTCCATCGCCGCGGCGAGGTCGGCCGCCGCCAGCGCCGGGATCTGCCGGCCGGACCCGTCGCGCATCGTCATCTCCCGCGGCGGGTGGCCCTCCGGCGAGCGCCACAGCGGCCAGTCCGCGTCCGGCGTCGGGAAGATCAGCCGCAGCGAGCAGGCCGCCAGCCCCAGCGACGACGACAGCGCGGCGACGACCTGCTCGCCCAGCCGCTTGGTCAGCCCGTACACCTCGGCGGAGTCCGGCACGCCGGCCGGGTCGATCGGCCGGGTCGCGTAGTCGCCGAACACCGACATCGTGCTGACGTGCACGAACGAGCGCGCGCCGGCGGTCGAGGCCAACGACATCGCCAGGTGCGGCGACGCCACGTTGACCTCGAACGCCAGGTGGTTGACGACCGGCTCGTAGGTGCCGAGCCGGGGGATCGCGGCGGCCATGTGCACGACGCCGTCGATCCCCTCCAGCGCGGCCGCGACGTCGCCGGGGGAGCGGGCGTCGCCGGTCACCGACTCCACGCCGTCCAGGTCCAGCGGCCGCGGGTCCAGCACCCGGACGGTGTGCCGCCGGGCCAGGTGCGGGACCACGTTGCTGCCGACCATGCCGGCGCCGCCGATGACCAGGACCTTCATGCCTACCCCTCCGCCGGCCGAGAAGAAGTCACAGCGTCGCACACTGCCCGGACCGCGACCCGCGGACGCGGTTCGGCACGCCGTCGTCGGTCGGCGCCTCGGCGTTGCCCGAGCAGTCCAGCGACCCGAAGATCGTCGAACCGGAGATCACCGCCGCCGGCGCCGGCCCGTCGACCAGCGAGACCGCCCCGCGGACCGTCGCGCCGGAGATCACCACCGGCGACGCGCCGTCGGCCGTCACCGACCCGAAGACGGCGCCGCCGGAGATCCGCAGCCCGGCGCCGCCGGTCACGGTGACCGAGCCGAGCACGTCGGCGTCCTCCAGGCAGAGCGTCCCGGCCGACGCGATCAGCTCGCCGCGGTGGGTGCCGGTGATCGTCGTCGTGCAGCGCGGCGTGAACCGGAGCAGCTCGTGGCCGGACGAGAGGTACACGTCGCCGCCGCTGTGCGCGGCCAGGTGCGACACGCTGCCGGTCCACAGCTGCTCGACGGCGTGCGTCGACGGG
This sequence comes from Jiangella anatolica, assembly GCF_003236295.1. Lineage (GTDB taxonomy): Bacteria > Actinomycetota > Actinomycetes > Jiangellales > Jiangellaceae > Jiangella > Jiangella anatolica. Next base: position 42,440 of record NZ_POTW01000031.1, on the reverse strand, counting down.
TCGACCCGGACCAGCCGGTTCCCGGCCGGCGAGGCGTACAGCAGCCCGTCGGCGGGGTTCAGCACGAGATCGCCGGAGCTGCTGGAGCTGGTCCCGAAGCCCACGCGCTCGACCACCGCGCCGGTCGCGGTGTCCAGGGCGAACAGGTCGGTGCCCGACAGCCCCCACAGCCGGCCGTCGGCGTCGAACTCCAGCGCCGGGATGGCCGCCTTGCCCGGCGCCGGGTTCGCCTCCCACAGCAGCCGCCGCTCGGCCACCGACCAGGCGAAGACGGTCGCCTCGGGCTGCGTCGGCGGCGTGGCGCTCTGCCCGCCGTAGATGTTCGTGGAGCCGTAGACGACGCCGTCGCGGTAGGCCAGCGCGACGACGCTCTCGTCGTCGATCAGGTCCCGCTGGGAGTGCACCAGGGTGCCGGACGCCGCGTCGTACAGCGCGAACACGCCGCCGAGCTCGCCGAGGTCGGGCATGGTGCCGACGGCCAGATAGTCGCCGGCCGACTCCAGCGCCCGGGGCCGGATCTGCCGGTCGGCCTTGTGGTCGAACAGCCGGCGCGGGTTGTCCGCGGCGCCCGGCACCGGCGACGGCGAGTACTCCGGGCTGTGCCATGGCAGCGCCGGGTCGTAGGAGTACACCCGAGCGTCGGGATAGGCGCCGACGTAGAGCCGGCCGTCGTGTGTCGTCATCGCCTCGGACTGGGAGAACGTGTGGAACTCCTCGCGCACGCCGGTGTCCGGGTCGACCGCCGCGAAGCCGCCGTTGAGGAAGCCGCCGGCGTAGATGCGCCCGTCCGGGCCCTCGCTGAGCGCGGTGATGTCGATCGGCTCGCCCTGGATCGAGGTCTGGACGAACGAGTGCGCGCCGGTCTGCGGGTTGTAGCGGAACATCAACCCGCGCCAGAGCAGGCCGACGATGCTGCGGCCCGGGTAGTCCGGCAGCCCCAGCTCGGCCCAGCCGATGCCGCGGGTGTTCGCGACCCGGCCGGTCACCGGCACGCCGGTGGACGTCGTGCTGCCGTCGCTCGGGTCGTACCGGACCAGCTCGCCGCCCGCGATCAGGTAGACCCGGCCCTGCTCGTCCGGCGGCGACGGCTCCAGCCCGTGCGCGGTCTGGATGTCGTCCACCCACCGGCCGGCGGCGATGTCCCACACGTACAGCGGGCTCGGCGACGCGGTGCCGAACCGGACGTAGAGGTGGTCGCCGACGACGTCGACGTCGTAGGACCAGGCGGTCGCGACGTCCAGGCCGGCCGGCGTCGGCAGCGCCGTCTTCGCGCCCGTGGTCCGGTCGACGGCGTACACGGCGGCCGGGTTCTCCGTGCCGGCGAAGACCGTGTCGCCGTGCACCGCGACGCTGCGCACGTAGGCATGGGTCGCAGAGACCCGGCCGTAGTCGCGGAACGCGCCGGTGTCCGGGTCGTACGAGAACAGCTTGCCGCCCGGCGACGTGCCGCCGTAGACCGTGCCGTCGTCCGCCACCGACACGTCCCACACGAACGTCTCGCCGGCGACCGGGTTGCCCAGCGCCTGCACGCCGCCGGCCGCCGTCCAGCGGTAGAGGCCGGCCGAGCCGTAGGTGCCGACGTAGACCGAGCCGTCCGCGCCGGCGTCGACGGCCCAGGAGCCGCCCGCGCCGGGCAGGTCGAACCGGGCCACGGCTGTCCCGGTCGCCGGGTCGACGGCGTTGAGGTGCGCCGGCGCGCCGGACGACGCGCTCCACAGCACCGGGGTGCCGTCGGGGCCGGCGCCGACCGTGCCGCCGATCAGCAGCACGTCCTGCAGCGGCGTGCCGAGCGAGGTGACCTCGCCGGGCGGCGGGGCGTCGTCCGGTGCGGGCTCGGCGGCCGCCGGCGCGACGGCGGCGAGGCCGAGCACCAGGGCGGCCGAGCCGGAAAGGAAGGCTCTCATGGGCGGGACCTCCGAGGGGGACGGACGGGGTGGACTGCCCCGGAGGCTATCGAGAGACGCTATATCGGGCAAGACCGTAATTGCATTGCCTGAGGGGTCTTGCCCGAGGTCGACCGTGACTGCCAGGATGTGCGCCTAACGGACCGGACCGAAAAGGAGCGCCCGTGAAGAGGCTGCACCGACCGATGCTGGCGGCACTGGTCGCCGCACTCGTCGTCCCGCTCGCGGTCGCGGCCGCCCCGGCCGCCGCGCCGGCCGCGCCCATCGCGCCGGTCGTCGGCGCCGAGGAGTCGCTCGGATACCCGATCGCGAGCCGCGTGCTGTCGCAGGACCAGTCCCAGGGCGTCGACGCCGAGGGACGGCCGCAGGCGTACTGGGTGACCGCGGGCAACCCGGAGACCCCGGGCATGTTCCAGGCGACCGACCTGCGCAGCGGCGAGGTGGTGTTCGCCGAGCGGCTCCCGGCCGGCGTGAACAGCTGGGCCAGCACGTTCAGCGCCGCCGACGGCACCGTCTACTTCGGCATGGTCGAGGGCCAGCTGTACTCGTGGACGCCGGGTGACGACGCGGTGACGGCGCTGGGCGTGCCGTACCCGGGCGAGGGGATCTGGCGGCTGGCGGCCGCACCCGACGGTGTCATCTACGGCGGGACGTACCCCGGCGGCGAGCTGTTCTCGTACGACCCCACGACCGGCGCGTTCACCAACCACGGTCAGGCGGTGCCGGGCGAGACCTACGCGCGTGCCCTGGCCGTCGACGACGAGAGCGTCTGGGTCGGCACGCAGCCGCGGGCCCGGCTGACCCGCTTCGACCGCGCGACCGGGCAGTTCCACCAGGTCGCGCTGCCGGCGCAGTACGAGACGCACGAGGTCGTCTACGACATGACGCTGGCCCGCGACTACCTGTTGCTGCGGGTGCAGCCCTCCAACGACCTGCTGGTCTACGACACGGTCACCGGCGAGTTCGTCGACATCGTGCCGCGCATCTCCGGCCGGGCGATCTCGCCGCCGGACCCGGCGGGGAAGCACGTGTACTTCCGCATCGCCTCCGTGGGAGTCGTCGCCTACGACCTCGACACGCTCACCTACACACCGGTCGGCTGGGCGCCCAACGCGTTCCCCGGCACCTGGGCCTGGGTCGACCTGGACGACCCGGCGATGCCGGGGCTGTCGCTGGCGATGACCTACTACTACGGGCGCATCTACATCTGGAACCCGCAGACTCACGCGGCGCGCTACATCGGCGAGGACGACCTGCAGGGCGCGCCGAACTCCATCACCGCGCTCGGCGTCGGCCCGGACGGCGCGGTGTACGTGGGCGCGTTCCTGTCGCCGCCCGGCATGGCCCGATTCGACCCCGCGACCGGCGCGACGACGCTGCTGGCCGGCGCCGGGCAGGTCGAGGGCTTCGGGACGTACGGCGACCATCTGGTGTTCGGCCGCTACCCGAACGCCGGGCTGCTCGACTTCGACACCACCCGGCCGTGGAGCATGGGCACCAACCCCGGCCCGGCCGCGACGATCGGCGGCGAGCAGGACCGGCCGCAGTCGTTCGCCCAGGTCGGCGACCTGATCGCGGTGGGCAGCGTGCCGAAGTCGGGCCGGCTCGGCGGCGCGCTCAGCCTGTGGGACCCCGCGACCGGCGAGGTGGTGACGCATCGCAACGTCGTGCCGGACCAGAGCGTCGTCTCCGTCGCAGCCCGCGACGGGCTGGTCTACGGCGGCACGTCGGTCAACGGCGGCTACGGCATCGACCCGGTCGCGACCGAGGCCGAGCTGTTCGTCGCCGACCCCGCCACCGGCGAGGTGCTGTCCAGCATCGTCCCGGTGCCCGGCGGACGGGCGGTGAACGGGCTGACGTTCGACGCCGACGGCATGCTGTGGGGCGTCTCGGACGGGACGCTGTTCACCTACGATCCGGCGACCCGCTCGGTGACCCGCGCCGAGCAGCTCTTCCCGAGCAGCACCAGCATGTACGGGCACGACCGGCACCTGGTGTTCCGCGGCGACGGCTACCTGTACGTGACCAGCTCCGGCAGCCTGTGGCGGGTGGACCCCGAGAGCTGGGCCGTCACCCGCCTCGCGTCGTCGGGCGTGGCCTCGCTGGCCAGCGACGGTGCCGGCAACCTGTACTACTCCCGCGGCGCGGCGCTGTACCGGTGGAACTTCGCGTTGCGGCCGCAGCCGGTCTGCGACGTGACGGTGACCGGCCCGCACGCCGGCCCGGTGACCGTGCAGGCCGGCACCACCTGCCTCGACGGCGCCAGCATCGACGGCCCGGTGCAGGTCAGCCCGGGTGCGGTCCTCGTCGCGGAGGACTCGGCGGTGCGCGGTCCGGTGCGCGCGGTGGGCGCCGGCGGCGTCCAGCTCGACGGCGTGACGGTGACCGGCCCGCTGTCGGTGACCGGCGCCGTCGGCGGGGTGTGGATCGACGGCACGACGGTGGACGGCCCGGTGGAGCTGGTGTCCAACACCGGCGGTACGACGGTGGACGGCCTCACCGTGACCGGCCCACTGAGCTGCACCGGCAACGAGCCACTGCCGGTGCTCGAGGACCTCGACGTCGCCGGCCCGGTGGCCGGCCAGTGCAAGGAGGCCTGATGCGACGCCTGCTCACCTGGCTGACCGCCGTGCTCGTCGCGGCGGCCACGCTGACCGCCGTCGCCGACGCCGTCGAGTACCCGACGTTCAAGGACATCGGCGGGATGCCCATGGACGCCGTCACCGCGCCCGGGTCGGCCGTGGGGCCCGGGCCGGGCGGCGAGCCCTGGCTGTACTTCGTGTCGTCGGGCAGCCCGGCGGTGCTCAGCGTCGTCGACGCCCGCGACGGACACCGGGTGCACGAGTTCCCGCTGACCGGCGCGTCCGGCTCCTGGGCCGTGGACGTCACCCCGAACGGCGACGTCTACATCGGCAGCTACGGCGAGGGCCGCGTGTACCGGTACCGGCCGGGCGCCGCGGCCGTCGAGAACCTGGGCGTCGCCGTGCCCGGCGAGACGTTCGTGTGGTCGATCACGCACGACGAGAACGGCGTCGTCTACGGCGGCACCGGCCAGTCCAGGGCGAACGTGTTCCGGTACGACCCGGCCACCGGCACGACGACGAACGTCGGCTCGCTCGCGCCGACGGCCGACCCGCTGATCGTGCGCGGCATCGCCGCGGCCGGCGGCAAGGTCTACGCCGGCACCCACACGTCGACCAGCGTCATCGAGATCGACGCGGCGACCGGCGCGCGGCGCGACCTCGGGCTCCCACCGGGCGCCGACCCGGCCGCCGGCGTGTACGACCTCGACGTCCGCGGCCGGCTGCTGTTCGCCCGGATCAGCAACTCCGGCGCGCCCGCGCCGCTGCACGTCTACGACCTCGACGCCGGCGCCTGGATCCAGTCGATCCCGGACGCGTACGGCCTGTCCGTCTCGCCCGTGGCGGCCGACGGGCGCACCGTCTACTTCGTCCGGGACCGGACGCTGCACACGTACGACCTGGTCGATCGCACCTACGCGGCCACCTCGCTGACCGGGGTCGGCGACGTGCGCGGCTTCGACTTCGCCGACCTCGGCAGCCCGGACTGGCCCGACCAGACCCTCGTCGGCCTGAACCACGTCGGCCGCTACTTCGTGTACTCGCCGCAGACCGGCCGGTCCGAGCAGCGCACCGCCGACGCCGTCGCCGCACCCGGCCCGGTCCGCTCGATCGCCGAGGGCCCCGACGGCCTGCTCTACACCGGCACCTTCCTCGCCGGCGGGCTGGCCAGCTACGACCCGGTGACCGGCGCGAAGGCCCAGCTCGCCGAGGAGGTCAGCCAGTCCGAGGGCATGGTCACCCACGACGGCGCGCTCTACATCGGCACCTACCCGTGGGGCGAGATCCTCCGCTACGACCCGGACCAGCCGGCCGAGCCCGGCGTCAACCCCGAGCCGGTGCTGCGGCTGTACGAGGACCACGGCCAGTCCCGCCCGTTCGCGCTCGCCTCGGCCGGTGACCACCTCGCCATCGGCACCGTCGCGAAGAACGGCTCACCCGGCGGCGGCCTGACGCTGCTCAACACCAGCACCGGCGAGTCCTGGTTCACCGACGTCGTGCCCGGTCACAGCGTCGTGTCGCTGACCTACCGGGACGGCGTCCTGTACGGCGCGACGTCGGTGTTCGGGGGCGTCGGCGGGCCGCGGCCGACCGAGACCGACGCCGTCGTCTTCGCCTACGACATCGAGCAGCGGCGCAAGCTCTGGGAGATCGTGCCGATGCCCGGCGAGGGCGCCATCGGCGAGCTCGCGTTCGACGAGAGCGGCAAGCTGTGGAGCCACACGACGGTGTCGGTGTTCCGGCTCGACGTCGCCACGCAGACCGTCGAGGCGCGGCGCAACTACGAGCCGTACCCGTGGGACACCGTCGCGTACGCCCACGTCGGCTCCCGGCTGTGGTGGGACCCCTACGTCGACCGGCTCTACGTCGTCTCGCAGGCGCGGATGTACACGATCGACCCGGTGACGCTGGACCGGGCCCGGGTGTTCCAGCCCGCGTCGTACGGGTTCCTGCACAACAACGGCAACGTGTTCATCGCGCGCGACCTGAAGTACTGGGAGTACACGCCGAGTGCCCGGCCGGCGGCTGGTGTTTCTGCGGAAGCTGAGACGGTGCCGGCGGGACGGCCGCAGACGGTCGCGCTGACCGGGCTCGGCGCCGGCGAGGAGGTCGAGCTGTGGCTGCGGCCGTCGGCTCGCTACCTCGGCACGGTGCGGGCCGACGCCGGTGGGACGGCAAGCCTGACCTTCACCGTGCCGCTGGACCGGTCCGGCGAGCTGACCGTCGAGGCGCGCCGGCTCTCGACCCGGGGCGCGCTGTGGACGTCGTTCCAGGCCACGGAGCCGCTGTGCGACGTCACGGTCGGCGGGCCGCATGACGGGGCGCTGCGGGCGGAGTCCGGCACGACGTGTGTCTCGGGGGCGACGGTGTCCGGGCCGGTGACGGTGTCGCCGGGCGCCTCGCTGGTGGTGCGGGACTCGACGGTGGCCGGGCCGGTGCGCGCCGTCCGGTCCGGTGGCCTGCTGCTGTCCGGGTCCTCCGTGTCGGGACCGGTCACGGTGACCGGCACGACGGGCGCCGTCTCGATCACGGACTCGGTGGTGAGCGGGTCGGTCTCGCTGGCCGGCAACACCGGCGGCGTGCGGTTCGACGGCAACCGGGTGTCCGGCGGGCTGTCGTGCTCCGGCAACGATCCGGCGCCGCTGATCTCGGACAACGAGATCGCCGGACCCGTCCGCGGGCAGTGCTCGTGACCGGCCGGCGCACGACAGTGGATAGTCTGCATCGGTGGGGAACACGCGAAACGTCGCGGAGCTGACCGGGCGACTGCGGTGGTCCGTGGTGGCCGCCGCGGCGACCCCGATGCGGGCCGACGGCAGCACCGACCCGAACGTCTGCGCGGCCTACTTCGGGCAACTGGTCCGCGGTGGGGCGGGCGGGCTGGCGATCGCGGCGCACACCGGCCGCGGCGACCGTCTCTCCGTCGCCACGAAGTCCGAGCTGGTCCGGCGCGCCGCGACGTTCGGCGTGCCGGTCCTGGCCGGCGTCGGCGACGACCTGGAGTGGGCCGCGGCGGCCGGTCCGGCCGGCGCCGACGCGCTGCTGGTGTTCCCGCCGTCCGCGACCGACCCCGACGCCGTCGTCGCCCACCACGAGGCGATCGCGGCCGCGTCCGGGCTGCCGCTGGTCGCGTTCGACCTCTACACCCGGCCGCACTCGCCGGAGACGCTCGGCCGGGTGCTCGACCTGCCGGCGGTGTGTGCGTTCAAGCCGGCCCGCCTGCACGACGCGATCGCCTGCCAGGAGACCATCGCCGCCGCCCGCTCCCGCGGGCTGCTGGTGCTGACCGGCGAGGACCGCATGCTCGGCGCGTCGCTGATGTGGGGCGCCGAGGGCGCGCTGATCGGGCTGGCGGCGGCCGCGGTGCAGATCTCCGTCGCAGCGGTGGAGACGTTCGCGGCGGCGGTGCACACGTCGGCGCGCGACGCGGCGGCCCGGTTCCTCGAGGTGTCGGCGATCGTCGACGAGGTCTCCCGGGTGACGTTCCGGCCGCCGTACGACGGCTACGTGCAGCGGATGATGTGGATCGCCGCCGACGAGGGGCTGCTGCCCGACGAGTTCTCCGTCGACCCGTACCGGCCGGCCGAGCTCGACGACGCCGAGCGCGACGAGGTCGTGCGGGTGGTGCGGCAGTGCCGCGACCAGGTTCGTCGCTAGGGGGTGTCTGACGGAGCTCGGCGGCGCGGATCGACGCCCAGACGCCGACCAGCTGCGTTGTCGTTGTCGCCCGATGGCACCGCATCGATCTCCTCCTCCGCCTTGCTGGACCGGCGCCTGGACGCCGCCCGCATCCACCATCTCCGTCAGACACCCCCTAGAGTCAGTGACCATGGAGCAGGAGGGTCTGTTCGGCGGCGGTGCGCCGTCGGTGCCCGCGGGCTCGCTGTCCGGCGCCGACGACGACGTCGCGGGCAAGCCGCTCGCGGTGCGGATGCGCCCGCGCACGCTGGACGAGATCGTCGGCCAGCAGCACCTGCTCGGGCCGGGCACGCCACTGCGCCGGCTGGTCGAGGAGGACCAGCCGATGGCGCTGGTGCTGTGGGGCCCGCCCGGCACCGGCAAGACCACGCTGGCCTACGTCGTCAGCCGGGCCACGCAGCGCCGCTTCGTCGAGCTGTCCGCCGTCACCGCCGGGGTGAAGGACGTCCGCGCCGTCATCGACACCGCGCGGCGCGAGCTGGCCCGCGGCGGCCCCGGCACCGTCCTGTTCGTCGACGAGGTGCACCGCTTCTCCAAGACCCAGCAGGACGCGCTGCTGCCCGGCGTGGAGAACCGATGGGTCTCGCTGGTCGCGGCGACCACCGAGAACCCGTACTTCGCGCTGATCAGCCCGCTGCTGTCGCGGTCGCTGCTGCTGACGCTGGAGCCGCTGGACGACGACGCGATCCGCGAGGTGATGAGCCGGGCGCTTCGTTCCGACCGAGGCCTCGACGGCACGGTGACGATCGACGACGACGCGCACGACCACCTGCTCCGCCTCTCCGGCGGCGACGCCCGGCGCGCGCTGACGTACCTGGAGGCGGCCGCCGGGGGAGCCGTCGACGGCGTCATCACCCTCGACGTCGCCGAGAAGGCGGTCGACCGGGCCGCCGTCCGCTACGACCGCGACGGCGACCAGCACTACGACGTCACCAGCGCGATGATCAAGTCGATCCGCGGCAGCGACGTCGACGCCGGCCTGCACTACCTCGCCCGGATGGCCGAGGCCGGCGAGGACCCGAAGTTCCTGGCCCGCCGCCTGGTGATCCTGGCCAGCGAGGACATCGGCATGGCCGACCCGACGGCGCTGCAGACCGCCGTCGCCGGCGCCCAGGCGGTCCAGCTGATCGGCTGGCCGGAGGCGCAGATCACGCTGGCCCAGGTGGTCATCGCGCTGGCGCTGGCGCCCAAGTCGAACAGCGTGGTGCGCGCGATCGGATCCGCGGTCGCCGACGTGCGGGCCGGGCTGGCCGGGGCGGTCCCGCCGCACCTGCGCGACGCCCACTACGCCGGGTCGAAGAAGCTCGGCCATGGCACGTCGTACTCGTACGCGCACGACGACCCACGCGGCGTGGTGCGGCAGCAGTACGCGCCGGACACGGTCGTCGACAAGCAGTACTACGAACCGGGGACGCGCGGAGCGGAGCGCGACTACGCGGACCGGTACGCGCGGCTGCGCAAGATCATCCGGGGCGAGTAGCCGCCGCTGCCGCTCAGGCCAGGTGGTCGGTGATGGCGTCGAGCAGGGCGACCGGTGCGACGTACGCGGCCGCCTCGGCGGCGCTCGGCGGCTCGCCCTTCTCGGCGACGGCCAGGAAACGGTCCAGCACGGGCGCGGTGTAGTCGCGCGGCAGCGCCAGCTCACGCGCCACGACGCCGCCGGGGCGGACGACGGTGGCGTGGAACGGCGTGGCCGGGTCGGCGACGAACGTCAGCGTGACGTGCACGCCGCCGATGGTGGTGACCGCGGTGACGACGTCGTCGCCGGTCCGCACGTCGACGGCGCCCGGGCTGTTGCCGCCGTCGCCGCCGATGAGCTGCAGCGCGGTCTCGGCCAGGTGGACGCCGTAGTAGTACAGCCCGCCGTAGGGCCCGGCCGGGTCGGCCGGCCCGGTGACGTGGACGGCGAGTGGCCGGTCGCCGCTCAGCTCGGCGATCGCCGGGACGAACCGCAGCGCCGAGCCCTCGTAGAGCGGTGTGCTGTGCGTCCGGGCCGCCTCGACGATCGCGGCGGCGTCGGCGGCGGACGCGGCCAGCGGCTTGTCCACGAACACCGGCAGCCCGGTCTCGATCAGCGGGATCGCCTCGGCCCGGTGCGCGCGGCCGTCGCGGGAGCAGATGAGGACGGCGTCGACGGCGCCGGCCAGGTCCCGTGGCTCGTCGACGAGCTGTTCGCCGTTCGCGGCGAGGGCGCGGTTGCGCTCGGTGTCGCCGCCGCTGAACGCGACGATCCTGCTGTCGCCGTAGCGGCGCTCGGTGTTGAGCAGACGGAGGAACTGGTCGACGTGGCTGCTCTCCGTCCCGACCACCCCGATGCGCGTCACGGTCAGTCAGCCTACGCGGCCGGGCTCGTTCACACCGGGTTCGCATCCAGGTTTCTACGGTCGCGGTATGAAGAGGTTTCTGACCGTCCTGGGTGTGGCCGTCATGCTGGTGCTCGCGGCGTGCACGTCCGAGGTCGACTCGCCATCGGGGTCGTCGGCGTCGTCCGCTCCGCCGGGGTGCGATCCGGGGCTGGCGGCGTGGGCGGAGGCCGGGTTCAGCGGGTCGATGGCGGTGGTCGAGCGCGGTGAGCCGGTGTGTTCCGCCGGGTACGGGCTGGCCGATCGGGCCGGTGAACGGTCGAACGCGGCGGACACGGTGTTCGCGATCGGCTCGGTGACGAAGGCGTTCACCGCGGCGGCGATCCTGGACCTGGCCGACTCCGGCGCGCTGACGACCGATGACCGGGTCGGCGAGCTGCTGCCGTCGCTGCGCGGGCCGGTCGCCGACGCCACGCTCATGCAGCTGATGACGCACACGAGCGGGCTGTCCGGCGGGGCCGGGCCGGACCATCGGCCGTTGTCGGAGGAGGACGCGCTGGCGGCGATCTCGGCGCTGCCGTTGATGTTCGCATCGGGCACCGGCTACGAGTACAGCAACGCCGCGTACACGCTGCTGGCGCTGGTCGTCGAGGAGCTGGGTGGCGGGTACCGCTCGCACGCGGCGTCGCGCATCCTGGCCGGGCTGCCGTCGGCCGGGTTCTGGGACGGCGAGCCGGCCGCGTCCGGGCCGCGCGCCGTCGGGTACCTGGAGGACGGCTCGGCCGGGGAGCCCGGCGACTTCGGCGGGCCGCACTGGGCGCTGGACGGCAACGGCGGGCTGGCGATGTCGATGCCGGACCTGGCCGCGTGGACGCATGCGCTGTTCACCGGCGAGGTCGTGTCGCCGTCGTCGGCGCAGGTGCTGGCCTCGCCCGTCGTGGAGCTGGGCGAGGGCCAGGCGGAGACACCGGGCTGGGTGGCGGTCGACGCGTCGGCGTACGGCGAGCCGTTCCTCGCGGCGGCCGGCGGTGGCGGCGACGTCGGCCACGACGCGATGGTGGTGTGGGTCCCGGCGGCGGAGCGGGCGATCGCGGTCGCGTCCAACGGCGGCGCCGTCTCCGCGGAGGAGCTGCTGGCCGCCGTCGGCCCGGCGCTGGCCACCGGCGGCCCGATCCCGCCGCCCGAAGCGCCGGGCGGCGCCGTCGATCCGGACGCCGCCGCGGCTATCGTCGGCGACTACCGGCTCGACACGGGAGGGACGTTCCAGGTGACGTACGACGACGGCGAGCTGCGGGTCGCCGGGCTGGGCGCGGACGCCGTCGCGGCGCTGTTCCCGCCGGACGACGCCGCGGCCGTCGCCGAGCACGAGCGGCAGGTCGCGGCGCTGCTCGGCGACGATCTGGTCGCGCTGGCCGGTACCGTGCTCGCCGACGGCGAGCTGCGCACCTACGTCACGGCCGACACGGGGGAGGGGCCGCTGCTGGTGTGGTACGCGCTGGACGCGAAGGGGGTGGTGGCCGCCGTCGAGGAGGGCACCGACCCGCCGGCGCTGACGCTCGCGACCGACGGCGACGGCTTCGCCCCGGTCGACCCCACGGGGACCGGTCCCGACGTGCGGCTGACGTTCGATGCCGACGCCGTGACGGTGACCGGCCCGGACGGCGCGGTGCCGGCGGAGCGGAGCTGACGGTGCGGATCCTGCTGGTCGAGGACGACGCCGACCTCGCCGACGTCGTGGCGCTGGGGCTGCGCAACGAGTCCTACGCCGTCGACCACGCCGCGACCCGCGCCGCGGCGGAGGAACTGCTGGTCGCCACCACCTACGACGTCGCCTGCCTGGACCTCGGCCTGCCCGACGGCGACGGTCTGGAGCTGCTGCGCCGGCTCGGCGGTGACTCCGTGCTGCGGCGGCCGCGGCGCACGCTCGTCCTCACCGCCCGCGACGCCGTCGACGACCGCGTCGCCGGGCTCGACGCCGGCGCCGACGACTACCTCGTCAAGCCGTTCCACTTCGCCGAGCTGGTGGCCCGGCTCCGCGCGCTGGGCCGCCGCGCCGACGAGGCCGGGTCGACGCTGCGGGTCGGCGAGCTCGGCCTTGACCAGGCCGCGCACCGGGCCTGGCGCGGCGATGCCGAGCTGCGGCTGACGGCGCGGGAGTTCTCGCTGCTGCGCTACTTCATGCACCACCCCGGCGAGGTGCTGTCGGCGGAGGACCTGCTCGACCACGTGTGGGACGTCAACGCCGACCCGTTCACGACGTCGGTGCGGGTGATCCTCAGCCGGCTGCGCCGCAAGCTCGGCCAGCCGCCGCTGATCGAGACCGTGACCGGCGCCGGCTACCGGCTGCGGGCGGCGCCGTGAGCCGGCGGTGGCGGTCGCTGCGGATGCGGCTGGCGGTGACGGGGTTCCTGGCGATGTACCTGCCGGTGCTGCTGCTGTACGGCGTCACCGTCTACACCGACTACGAGACGACGACCGAGCTGGCGAACGGGGTCGAGGTCACGATCGAGTCGTGGGGCACGTGGTCGCCGTGGGTGACGGGGACGGTGCTGGCGCTCGGTCCGGCGTCGGCGCTGGTCGCGTGGTGGTGGGCGGGGCGGGCGGTGGGACCGTACGCGGAGATGCACGAGCGGCTGCAGCATGCGGCCGACGCCCAGCGGCGGCTGATCGAGGAGACCAGCCACGAGCTGCGCATCCCGCTCTCGGTGCTGGCGACGAACGCCGAGGTGCTGCTGGCCCATCCGGCGCCGACGCTCTCGGTGTACCGGGAGGGGCTGGAGCGGTCCGGCCGGGCGGCGACCCGGCTGCGCGCCGTCATCGACGAGCTCCTGGTCGACGCCCGTGGCCGGGCCCGCACCATCGACCGGCAGCCCGCCGATCTGGTCGCGCTGGTGCGTGCCGTGGCCGAGGACATCGGCGTGGTGGCGGGGTCGCGGGGCGTCTCGGTGGTGGTGACGGCGCCGGCGCGGCTGGTGGCCGCGGTCGACGAGGCGACGGTGCGCCGGGCGGTGGCCAACCTGGTCGACAACGCCGTCCGCCACGCCCCCGCCGCGTCCCCGGTCGAGGTCACCGTCGAGGACCGCGGCGCCGAGCTCGCCGTCGTCGTCACCGACCGCGGCCCCGGCATCCCCGCCGACGAGCTGCCGCACGTCTTCGAGCCGTTCTGGCACGGCCGCGACCGTCCGGGTACCGGTCTCGGCCTGCCGATCGCCCGCCAGATCGCCCTCGCCCACGGCGGCGACGTCACCATCGCCGGACCCGGCCCCGGCTGTGTCGTCACCCTCACCCTCCGGCGCTGATCGGTCGCCTCGGGCAGGCCGCCACGGCGATGTCAGGTGGCCGGCGCCCGTGGACGGCTGACGATCAGCGGGCTGCGCGCCGCCTGGCGATCGCGGCGAGCACGTGCCGGGCCAGGACGGCGCCCGCGTCGGGGACGGCGGCCACCGTCGCGCGGGCCGTCATCGCCGCGATCCGCTCCGGGTCGGTGAGCACGGGGATCAGAGTGGCCGCGATCCATGCCGGGTCGAGGTCGGCGTCGTCGATGAGCAGCGCGCCGCCGGCCGCGACGACCGCCTTCGCGTTCAGCCGCTGCTCGCCGCCGCGTCCCGGCAGCGGGACGTAGACGGCCGGCAGGCCGGCCGCGGCCAGCTCGGCGCACGTCATCGCGCCCGAGCGGCAGATCGCGAGGTCCGCTGTGGCGTAGGCGTCGCGCATCTGGTCGACGTAGCGAACGACGACGTACGGCGGCTCGCCGGGTTCGCCGGCCGGGACCTCGACCACGTGCTGCGACCCGGTGATGTGCAGCACCTGCACGCCGGCCGCCCGTAGCGCCGCGGCCGCACCGGACACCGCGGCGTTGATCGTCCGGGCGCCCTGCGAGCCACCGGTGACCAGCAGCACCGGACCGTCGGGTCGCAGGCCGAACCGCTTCCGGGCGGCGTCGCGCAGGGCGGGCCGGTCGAGCCCGGTGAGCGCCGGCCGCAGCGGGATCCCGACGGGGACCGTGTGCGGCAGCCGGACACCCGGCGCGGCCGTGAACACGTACGGCGTCATCCGGGCCGCGAGCCGGTTGGCCACTCCGGCTCGGGCGTTCGCCTCGTGGACCACGATCGGCAGGCGCCGCCCGCGGGCGGCCAGATAGGCGGGCACGGCCACGTAGCCGCCGAAGCCCACCACGACCTCGGCCCGCGTGCGGTCGAGCACCGCCCCGGCCGCCCGCACGGCCGCACGCAGCCTGCCGGGGGTGCGCAGCAGGGCTCGGTTCAGCCGACGCGGCAGCGGCACCGGCGGGATGAGCTCGAGCGGGTAGCCACGGGCCGGGACGAGCGTGGTGTCAAGGCCGCGGACGGTGCCGAGCGCGGTGATCTCGGCGGTGGGCTCCAGCCGGCGCAGCGCGTCGGCGAGGTTCATCGCGGGCTCGATGTGCCCGGCCGAATGCCCACCGGCGACGACGACACGCGGCGCGGTCACGTCCGGTGCCGGGCCCGGATCGATCGTCATGACGGCCGGGGCAGGTCGCCGAGGAACCGGGACGAGGATCCCCTCTGGTCGAGATAGCCGAGACGTCGATAGAACGCGTGTGCGTCGTGGCGGCGGTCGGAGCTGGTGACCTCCATGCGCAGGCATCCGTGCCGGACGGCGAACGCCTCCGCCGCTTCGACGAGCCGGCCGCCGACGCCCTGGCCGCGCACTCGTTCGGAGACGACCAGGGCCACGATGCGGCCCCAGCAGCCGGTTCGTTCGAAGAACGGGCTGATGTGCACGGCGATCAGGCCGAGGACGTCGCCGTCGGCATCGGCCACGTACGCGGCGCTGGAGGGGTCCTCGCCCCAGGCGCGGATGCGGGACGCGGTCGCCGCGGCACCGTCCTGGGGATAGCCCAGCTGGTGCAGCAGCTCGGTGACGGACGCCGCGTCCGCGGTGTCTGCCGGTCGGATCCGCATGGCCTTCCCGGGGTCTCAGGTGCTCGAGGCTGTGATGGGGAAATCGAAATAGGTGTCCGGATGCGGCTCGTCCCGCAGCGAGTAGTGCCACCACTCGCGCTCGTACGGGCTGAAGCCGGCGGCTTCCATGATGGAGCGAAGGTGGCGGCGGTTTCGCGCCTCGATCAGCGTGATCTCCTGTGCTCCGTGGTGGGAGATCGAGTCCATCAGGTCGTGGTCGCCGCCCATGCGAGCGAGCTCGCCGGTGGTCAGGTGATAGAGCGTCAGGTCGACGCTGCTGCCGCGGCTGTGACCCGATCTGGCGGCCACATAACCCCGCTCGAGCAGCTGCGTTCGTTCGATGTTCGGGTAGTGCCGCAGCTTGGTCCGGCCGTCCTCCGGTTGTCTCGTCCAGCGCACGAAGGAGTCCACGGCGCGCTGCGGGCGATAGCCGTCCCAGAGGAGCAGGCCGAAGCCGAGCGAGGCGGCCTCGTCGCGCGCACGTTCCAGCGCCGCGCACAAGGCCTTCGTGCCGACGATCCGGTTGGCCAGATAGCCGTCCACCGGTTTGCGGGTGAAGTTGTCCCAGGTGGCGTACTTGGCATCCCAGCGCACGCCGGCGACGACCTCGTCCACGAAGACGAAGTCAGCGTTCATCGGGCTTCCCGGCCAACGCCAGCGACACCATCCGGTCGATCAACCGGCCGAGCGGCATCCCCGCGGCGGCCATCATCCGCGGGTAGCGGCTGTACGAGGTCAGGCCCGGGAGGGTGTTGACCTCGTTGAGGACGACCGATCCGTCCTCGGTGAGGAACAGGTCCACCCGCGCCAGCCCGCCGCAGCCCAGGGCGCGGTAGACGGCCTTCGCCGTCTCCTGGACCAGTGCGCGCGACTCGGCCGAGATGTCGGCGGGAACGATCGGCGTCGAGTTCTCGGAGCCGCTCTCGGGGTCGTCCTCCTGGTGGATCCTGAAGAAGCCGTGGGTGAGCGCGATCCGGTCGACCTCGCCCGCGATCAGGTCCTGGCCGTTCCCGAGGATGGCGCATCCGACCTCGCTGCCGGCCACGGCCTCTTCGATCAGCACCTTCGAGTCGTACCGTCTCGCGGCCTCCATCGCGCTCGGCAGGTCCTCCCTCCGGGACACCTTGCTGACGCCGAAGGACGATCCCGAACGGGCCGGCTTCACGAAGACGGGATAGCTGAGCCGGTCGGCGTCGACGTCCTCGTCCGCGGTGACGACCCGGAAGTTCGGCGTGGCGATGCCCGCGCTCCGGACGACGGTGTAGGCGAGGGACTTGTCCATGCACAGCGCGGAGCTCTGGATGTCGCAGCCCACGTACGGAATGCCGGCGAGCTCCAGCAGGCCCTGGATCGCGCCGTCCTCGCCGAGCTTTCCGTGCAGGACGGGCAGCACGACGTCCAGGCCGATGGTCTCGTACTTCCCCTGGTCCAGGACGAGCAGTCCGCGGACGGTCCGGTCCGGCGACAGCACGGCCGGACGGGAGCCTCCGTTCTCCCAGCCGGCGCCGGGTCCGTCGCAGAGCAGCCAGGCGCCGCTGTTCGTGATGCCGATGTAGTACGGGTCGAAGCGCTCGAGATCGAGGTTCTTGGCGACCTCCTGGGCGGACTTGACGGAGACGCCGTGCTCCTCGGAGGAGCCCCCGAAGAGCACACCGATCTTCAACCTATCCATGGTGGTTCCTTCTTTCGAATGCCAGGCAGTTGGCAAGGGAGTTCTCGACGGTGTCGCGCAATGCGTGGTCGGTGTAGTAGGCGGTGTGCGGACTGACGAGCACGTTCGGCAGTTCCTGGAGTCGCACCAGGGCACTGTTCTCGATGGGCCGGTCGCGGCAGTCGGCGTAGAAGATTCCTTCCTCGCCCTCGACGACGTCCAGCGCCGCACCGCCCAGCCGGCCGGTCTCCAGCGCCCAGACGAGCGCCTCGGTGTCGAGCAGCGCACCGCGTCCGGTGTTGACGACGTACGCACCGCGCCTCATCCGCTCGATGCGCCGGCGGTTCAGCAGCTGGTGTGTCGCCGCGGTGAGCGGCGTGTGCAGGGTCACGATGTCGCTGTGTTCCAGCAGCTCGTCGAGCGGAACGTAGTCGGCCGCGATGCCGGGGTTGCTGTCGTGTGCCACGATCCGGCAGCCGAAGCCGAGCAGCCGGTCGATCACCGCCGATCCGATGCGTCCGGTGCCGACGACCCCGACGGTCAGGTCGCGCAGTTCCCGGCCGCGAACGCCGCTCAGCCGGTAGTCGTGGACATCCGCGCGACGGACGACGGACTTGGCGTCGCGCACCGCCATCAGCATGAGCATCAGCGTGTAGTCGGCCACGCTGTCGGGCGAGTAGGAGACGGTCTCGACGCGGATGCCGACGCTCGCCGCGTAGTCGACGTCGATGTGGTTGTCGCCGATGCTTCTCGTGGAGACATACGCGACGCCGGCCCGGCTGAGCGCGAGCAGCGTGGCGGCGGTGACCTCGCTCTGATGGCCGACGCTGACGCAGCGGTTTCCGCGCGCCAGCTCGACAGTGGCCACGGACGGCGCCGCCGCTGTGATCGTCGGCACGAGGCCGAGACGAGACGCCACCGTCCGGAACAGGGCGTCCTCGTCCCGCCCGCATCCGTAGATCGTGACGCCCGTCGTCGCGACGGCCGGTGCGACCATGGTTCGTTCGGACTCGACGTGCGGCATGCCGTCAGTCAAGGCAACGCGGTGTTGCCGTCACGTATGTGGTTTCAGATACGTCCGCGATATGCTACCGGCGGGTAATATATCGTCGCCGTATCCAAAACCGCATACGTGCCGGCAACGTCGCGCCGGTTTCAGTGACGTCATGAATCGCAGCGACCTTGCTCCCGCCGGCCTCCACGACGTCAGCGCATGATCGCGCTCAGCCTCGGCGAGATCGCCGCGGCCGTCGGCGGGACGGTCGTGGGGGACCGCACCGTGACGGTGACCGCGCCGGCCGTGCTGGACGGCCGGCAGGCCGAACCAGGCGGCCTCTTCGTCGCCATCGCCGGCGAGCACGTCGACGGCCACGACTATGCGGGCCAGGCCGGCCGGGCCGGCGCCGTGGCGGTTCTCGGCTCGCGGCCCACGACACTGCCGACCGTCGTCGTCGACGACGTCCAGGCCGCGCTGCAGGTGCTGGCCGCCCAGGTCGTGGCCCGGCTGCGCGATCGGCTGACCGTCGTCGGCGTGACCGGTTCCCAGGGCAAGACCAGCACCAAGGACCTGCTGGCGGCGGTGTTGTCGAGCGCGGCGCCGACGATCGCCACGGCCGGCTCGCTCAACAACGAGCTCGGCGTGCCGCTCACCATGCTGCGCGCCGACGCGGCCACGCGGTTCCTCGTCATCGAGATGGGGGCGCGCCACGTCGGCCACATCGCCGCGCTCGCCGGCCTGGCCGCGCCCGACATCGCCGTCGTCCTCAACGTCGGCCGGGCCCACCTCGGCAAGTTCGGGTCGCGCGCGGCCATCGCGAAGGCCAAGGGAGAACTGGTGCAGGGGCTGGCACCCGGCGGCACCGCCGTCCTCAACGCCGACGATCCCCGGGTGGTCGCGATGCGCGCGCTCACCGAGGGCCCGGTGCGCACCTTCGGCCTGGCCGAGCACGCCGACGTGCGCGTGCTCGACCTCGCGCTGGACCGGCTCGCCCGGCCGTCCTTCCTGCTGCGGACCGCCGACGCCTCGGCTCGCGTCGCGCTGCCGCTCCTGGGCGCCCACCAGGCGCTCAACGCGTCGGCCGCCACGGCCGCGGGGCTGGCGGCCGGCGTCGCTCTCGACGCGGCGGCGCAGGCGCTGGCCACCGCCTCGCTGTCGAAGTGGCGTCTGGAGCTGCGGACGCTCACCGGCGGTGCGACGCTGCTCAACGACTCCTACAACGCCCATCGCGAGTCGACCCTGGCCGGGCTGGACGCGTTGGCCGCGATCGAAGGCAGGCGCCGCATCGCCGTCCTCGGTGCGATGCTCGAGCTCGGCGACGACAGCGACGCCGAGCACCGCGCCGTCGGCGAGTATGCGGCCTCGCGCGCCGACGTGGTGGTCGTGGTCGGCGAGGCCGCCCGGCCGATCGCCGACGGCGCTGGAGAGCGGGCGGTGGCGCTGGCCGACAACGACGCGGCAGTCGACTGGCTGCGCGGCCGGCTCGCCGCCGGCGACGTGGTGCTCGTCAAGGCCTCTCGCGGTGCTCGCCTCGACGAGGTCGCCGCCGCGCTGGACTAGGCGCGGGCGCGGCGCCGCCTCGACCCGCGGCGCCTCAGGTAGAGGTCGAAGGCCCGATAGACCATCGGCCGCAGCGGCAGGTCCCACTCGCCGGCGTAGCGCACCGCCTGGCCGCCGACGCCGACCTTGAACTGGACCAGCCCGACGTGCGGGTCGTCCACGTCGAGGGTGGGCGTGATGCCGCGCAGGTCATAGACGTCGCAGCCGGCGGCCAGCGCGTCGCGGATCATCGCCCACTGGCAGGCGTTGGAACCGCGCACCTCGCGCTTCTCGGTGGAGGACGCGCCGTAGGCGTACCACGCGTGAGCGCCGACGCGGACCAGGATGGCGGCGGCGACCAGGTCGCCCCGATGGTGCGCCAGGTAGAGCCTGATCCGCTCGGGATCCTCGGCGCTCATCGCGGCGACCATGGTCTCGAAGTAGCGCAGTGGCCGCGGGGTGAAGCGGTCGCGCTCGGCGGTGTGGACGTAGAGGTCGTGGAACGCCTTCAGGTCCGCGCCGACCGTGACCTCGACGCCCTCCTTGGCCGCCTTCCGGATGTTGCGGCGCCACAGTTGGTTCATGCCCCTGAGCAGGTCGTCCTCGGTCTGCCCGGTCAGCGGGAGCTCGAACGTGAACTGCGGCTGCCCGGCCCCGAAGCCGTCCTCCGGGCTCCGCGGCAGCCAGCCGGCGTCCTCGAGCCGGCTGGTCACGCGGGCGCCGACCGGGTCGGCCCGGCCGGGCAGCTGGGTGAGCCGCGTGCTGTCCGGGTCGGCGACGCCCTCCTTGACCTGGGCGGCGGTCCAGCTGTTGGTGCGCACCGGTGGGGCGAGCCTGATCGCGAACGCCCCGTGTGCCTCGAGATACGCCGCCAGTGGGTCGAGCCACGCGCCGATCTCGCCGGTCCAGTCGATGACCGGACCCCAGGGCAGGTAGGCCAGCGTGTAGCGCTCGAGCCGCGGCACGGCGCGGTGCAGGACGAGCCCGGCGCCGACCAGCCGCCCGCCGTCGTACCAGCCGAGGGACTCGCTGCGCCACTCGGTCTTGACGCGGCCCCAGGCCGGGGTCTGCAGGAAGTTGACCGACCGCTGCGCCCGCAGGAACGCCAGGTGCTCGGCGGCCCCGATCGGCCTGACTGCGAGACTCACGCGCGACATGCGGCCCAGTCAACGCCGCGCTGTATATCGTCCGCGTATCCAGAAACCCATACGCGCTGGCAACGCCGTACGGTCTGGACTCGGCGCATGGCTTCCGCCTCGACTCTGCCATCGGACAACGGACGCCTTCGCTGCGTCTCGCAGTGGGGGCGCCTGGAACTGAACGACGAGGTCGTCATGCGTCGCACGGCTCCGTCGGGGCTGGAGGTCACGCCGCCGCACACCGATCCAACCAGCCTCGACGACTGGGCCCGCGACGGCTACCTCTCGCGGGAGGAGTACCTGTTCTGGTCCCGCAGGGTCTGCGGTCTGGCGTGCCTGCAGTCGCTGCTGCACGGCTGGACCGACGTCCGGCTGCCGATGCGGGAGCTTCTGGCGCAGGCCCTCGAGTGGGGCTGCTACGTGGTGGAGCCGTCGGGACGGGTCCAAGGACTGCTCTACCGGCCGTTCATGGCCTGGATCGGCTCACAGTTCGGGTTCGGCTGTCAGCTGGTCGAGCGCACGCCGATCCGGCTGTCGGCTCGCGAGGTGCGGCCCGGGCAGGTGCTGATCGCCTCGGTGTCCGCTGAGATCCGCGACCCGGACACCCGTGATCCGCAGCGGGGAGGACATCTCGTCCTGGTCTATGCGGTCGACGACGACGTGGTGCGGTTCCACAATCCGTCGGGCTACTCCCACAACTCGGACTCCGCATCGCTTCCGTTGTCCGTGTTCGATCGATTTCACGCCGGCCGCGGAGTCCTGATCAGCAGGGGTGGTCAGCCGGCGGCGGCGAGGTAGCGCTGCGCCAGCGACCGCAGGTGGTCCCGCAGCTCCGGCGGGTCCAGCACCTCGAACGGCACCCCCAGGCTGCCGAGATACCCGGCGAGGTCGTGCCACGAGTCGCCGCCGGTCTGCAGGAGGCAGCTGCCGTCGTCCAGTTCGGTCACCAGCCCGCCCATCGCGGTGATCTTGTCGCGGACCACGTCGATCGGCGCGGACAGCCGGACCCGGGCCTGCTCCCGGTAGGCCTGCGACCCGACGCCGCGCAGCACGTGCGCCACCGCGTCGCCGCCGGGTGGAGGGCGCGGGGCGAACCGGGGGCCGGTCGGGATCTTCGGACGCAGCCGGTCGGCCCGGAACGTGCGCCAGTCGTCCCGGTCGAGGTCCCAGGCCAGCAGGTACCAGCGCCGGCCCGTGTACACGAGCTGATGCGGCTCGGTCCGCCGTGCCGACGACGAGCCGTCGTGGCCCACGTAGTCGAACCGCAGCTGCTCGTGCCCGTGCACCGCCGCCGCGACCGCCGTCAGCACGCCGGCATCCACCCGCCCGCCCACACCGGGCGCGGACGCCGTCGCGGATCGAAGGGCGTCGATGCGATGCCGCAGCCGCGACGGCAGCGTCCGCTCCAGCTTGGCCAGCGCCCGCAGCGACGTCTCCTCGATCCCCGTGATCGAGCCCGCCGCGGCCGCACGCAACCCCAGCGCCACCGCGACCGCCTCGTCGTCGTCCAGGAGCAGCGGCGGCAGCGAGGACCCGGCGCCGAGCCGGTAGCCGCCGGCCGGGCCGGTGAACGACTCGACCTCGTAGCCCATGATCCGCAGCCGCTCGATGTCGTTGCGGACCGTCCGCGTCGTCACCTCCAGCCGCGACGCCAGCTCAGCGCCCGACCACTCCCGTCTGACCTGCAGCAACGACAGCAGCCGCAGCAGTCGTACCGACGTATCCAACATGAATGCGAGTCTCGCACGAATTGAGGAACCGTACGTTCCACAACCGTCCGTAGTGTCGTTCTCACCAGCAAGAATCGAAAGACACAAGGGAGAGATCGATGAGCGTCGAACTGCGCGGCTTCTGCACTCTGAACTTCTACGCCGACGACATGGCCGCCGCCCGCGCCTGGTACACCGGCGTGCTCGGCGTGGAGCCGTACTTCGAGGCCGTCGACCCGGCGTCGGGGACGGTCGGCTACTACGAGTGGCGCATCGGCGACCACCAGGACGAGTTCGGCATCATCAACGGCGCCTGGCGGTCGCCGGCCGACCCGACGACGCCGCAGACCCCCGGCGGCGCCATCATGAACTGGCACGTCGACGACCTCGACGGCACGCTGGCGAAGCTGGTCGAGCAGGGCGCGACCGTCCACCAGCCGCGGACCGACCGCACCGCGGGCTTCGCCAACGCCTCCGTCGTCGACCCGTTCGGGAACCTGCTCGGCCTCATGTACAACCCGCACTGGAAGGCGCTGGCGGACGGGACGGGGGCATGAGCGAACCGCTCACGTTCGTGGACGCGGCCGGCTGGGACTCCTGGCTGGCCGCGCACCACGACACCAGCGACGGCGTCGTCCTGCGGATCGCCCGGAAGGGCAGCCCCGGCCTGACGATCCGCGAGGCCCTGGAGGTCGCGCTCTGCCACGGCTGGATCGACGGCGTCCGCCGCCGCGGCGACGACACGCACTTCCTGCAGCGCTACTCGCCGCGGCGCAAGGGCAGCTCGTGGTCCGCGGTGAACGTCGCATTGGTGGAGGAGCTGACGGCGGCCGGCCGCATGCGCCCCGGCGGCCTGGCCCAGGTCGAGGCCGCCAGGGCGGACGGCCGCTGGGCCGCCGCCTACGCCTCCCAGGCCACGGCCACCGTCCCCGAGGACCTCGCAGCGGCTCTCGACGCCGACCCAGAGGCACGGGCCGCCTTCGACGCGCTGACGAAGACCGCGCGGTACACGATCCTGCTTGCGCTGATGAAGTCGCGCACCCCGGCGGCCCGCGAGAAGGCACTGCGAAAGGCGTTGGCCGGGCTGCGGCCCGGTCGCCTACCCTGAATGACATGGGTGGACTCAGGGCAGCAGCCGTCTCCTGGTCGTGACCGCGCGGGGTGATCCGGCGCGGTAGGGTCAGACGCTTGAGACGACCTTCCGAAGAGAGGCAGCTCCACCCATGTCCGTAGGCGAGATCGCCGGGTTGCTGGCCGCCGCCGCCCTGGTGGCGCTGGTCGGCTTCCTCGCCGTGCCGATACTCAAGCTGGGCCGCACCGTCGACGAGTTCACGCTCGTCGTACGCGATCTGCGCCAGGAGCACGTCGCGAAGACCGCGGTCACGGTCGACGAGACCAACCAGCTGCTGGCGTCGACCAACGCCCAGCTGCAGCGGATCGACGCGATCACGTCGAACGCGCAGGCCGTCACCACCAACGTGGCCGCCATGTCGTCGCTGTTCGCGGCGACGCTGGGCGGCCCGCTGGTGCGCACGGCGGCGTTCACCTACGGCGTCCGCCGGGCCATCGCCGCCCGCCGCGACGGCGCCGCGGGCGGCCGGCGCCGGCGGTTCGGGAGCCGATGATGGGCAAGCTGTTCTGGATCGCGCTCGGCGCGACCGCCGGCGTGCTCGTGGTCCGCAAGCTGACGAAGGCGGCGGAGAGCCTGACGCCGGAGGGCGCGGCCGACCGCGTCGCCGGCGGACTGCGCAGCGTCGGCGACGCCGTCCGCGAGTTCACCGACGAGGTCCGCGCCGGCATGGCCGAGCGCGACGCCGAGCTGCGCTACGCCCTGGGCATCGCACCCGACGGCAGCGGCGCCCAGCGCGCCCAGCCCGATCTCGACGCCGTCGACGACCTGTTCAACCCGCACTCGAGAGGCACGTTCTGACCATGGAGACCGCCGAGATCCGGCGCCGGTTCCTCGAGCACTTCGAGAAGAACGGCCACGCCGTCGTCCCCAGCGCCTCGCTGATCTCTCCCGACCCGTCGCTGCTGTTCACGGTGGCGGGCATGGTGCCGTTCATCCCGTACCTGACGGGGCAGCAGACGCCGCCGTGGCCGCGGGCCACCAGCGTGCAGAAGTGCATCCGGACCGGCGACATCGACGAGGTCGGCAAGACCACCCGGCACGGCACGTTCTTCCAGATGAACGGCAACTTCTCCTTCGGCGACTACTTCAAGGAAGGGGCCATCGGCTTCGCCTGGGACCTCATCACGAAGTCCCGCGACGACGGCGGCTACGGCTTCGACGCGGACAAGATCTGGGTCACCGTCTTCCACGACGACGACGAGGCCGCCGAGCTCTGGAAGAAGGTCGCCGGCCTGCCCGACGAGCGGATCCAGCGCCGCGGCCTGCTCGACAACTACTGGCACACCGGCCAGCCCGGCCCGGGTGGCCCCTGCAGCGAGATCTACGTCGACCGCGGCTCGCAGCACGGGCCCGACGGCGGCCCGGTCGTCGACGAGGACCGGTTCCTGGAGATCTGGAACCTGGTCTTCATGCAGGAGCAGATCACCGACGTCAAGGCGAAGGACGACTTCACCGTCGTCGGCGACCTGCCGTCGAAGAACATCGACACCGGCATGGGCCTGGAGCGCGTCGCGTACCTGCTGCAGGGCGTCGACAACCTGTACGAGATCGACCAGGTCCGCCCGACGCTGCAGCGGGCGGCCGACCTGTCCGGCAAGCGGTACGGCGCCAACCACGAGGACGACGTGCGCATGCGGGTGGTCGCCGACCACGTCCGCAGCTCGCTGATGCTGATCGGCGACGGCGTCACCCCGTCCAACGAGGGCCGCGGCTACGTGCTGCGCCGGCTGCTGCGCCGCAGCGTCCGGGCGATGCGGCTGCTCGGCGTCGAGGACCCGTCGATCCCGGAGCTGCTGCCGGTCTCGAAGGACTGCATGAAGGCGGCCTACCCGGAGCTGGAGGCCGACTTCACCCGCATCTCCTCCGTCGCATACGCCGAGGAGGAGGCGTTCCGCCGCACCCTGCAGACCGGCACGCAGATCTTCGACCTCGCGGCCGACGAGGCCAAGCGGGCCGGTGAGTTCGCGCTGCCCGGCGACACCGCGTTCAAGCTGCACGACACCTACGGCTTCCCGATCGACCTGACGCTGGAGATGGCCTCGGAGCAGGGCCTGAAGGTCGACGAGGGGCACTTCCGCCGGCTGATGACCGAGCAGCGCGAGCGGGCCAGGGCCGACGCGAAGGCGAAGAAGACCGGCGGCGCCGACACCAGCGCGTACCGGCAGCTGCGCGACGCCGGACCGACCCCGTTCACCGGCTACGACGAGCTCGAAACCGACAGCCGGGTCCGTGGCCTGCTGCTCGACGGCGTCGCGGTGCCGGGCGCCAGCGAGGGCGAGACGCTCGAGGTCGTGCTGGACCGCACGCCGTTCTACGCCGAGTCCGGCGGCCAGGACAGCGACGCCGGCGTCATCACCGGCGACGGGTTCGAGCTGGAGGTCCTCGACGTCCAGCGTCCGGTCAAGGGCCTGATCGTGCACCAGGTCAAGGTGCTCAAGGGCGAGGTCATCAGCGGCCAGGACGTCCACGCCAAGGTCGACCAGGAGTGGCGCGTCGGCGCCTGCCAGGCGCACTCCGGCACCCACATCGTGCACGCGGCGCTGCGCCAGGTGCTCGGCCCGCAGGCGCTGCAGAGCGGCTCCTACAACAAGCCCGGCTACCTGCGCCTGGACTTCGCCTGGGGGCAGGCGCTCGGTGGGCCGACCCGCAGCGAGGTCGAGGAGGTCGCGAACCTCGCGATCCGCCGCGACCACCCCGTGTCGGCCACGTACATGCCGCTGGAGCGCGCCCGCGAGCTCGGCGCGCTGGCGCTGTTCGGCGAGACGTACGACGAGGAGGTGCGCGTCGTCGAGATGGGCGGCGCGTGGTCGCGCGAGCTGTGCGGTGGCACGCACGTGCACCACTCCTCGCAGGTCGGCCTGGTCACGCTGACGGGGGAGAGCTCGGTCGGCGCCGGCACCCGCCGGGTCGAGGCGTTCGTCGGCATCGAGGGCTTCCGGCACCTGGCGAAGGAGCGGACGCTGGTCAACCAGCTGGTCGACCTGCTCAAGGTGCAGCAGCCCGACCAGCTGCCGGAGCGGATCGAGCGGCTGGTCGCGCAGGTCCGCGACGCCGAGAAGGAGCTGGCCAAGGCCCGGTCGTCGCAGCTCGGCGCGCGGGCGGCCGAGCTGGCGGCGTCGGCGCGCGACGTCTACGGCGTCGCGTTCGTGGCGCACACCGCGCCGGAGGGCACGGCCGCCGACGAGCTGCGCTCGCTGGCGCTGGACGTCCGCGGCCGGCTCGGCAACGACAAGCCGGCCGTGGTCATCGTCGCCGGCGTGGGCGAGAGTGGGCGGCCCAGCGTCGTCATCGCCGTCAACGAGCCCGGGCGCGAGTGGGGCGTCAAGGCCGGCGCGCTGGTCCGCGTCGCCGCGCAGATCCTCGGCGGTGGCGGCGGCGGCAAGGACGACGTCGCCCAGGGCGGCGGCACCGACGCGAGCCAGATCGGCGAGGCGTTGACGCAGGTCGAGCACGCGATCGGTGAGGCCGTGACGCGCTAGTGCGCCGTGGTGTCAGACTCGGGGTCGATGTCGGAACGGTCCGCATCGGGGTCGCCTCGTGCGACCGCGACGGGCTGATCGCCACACCGGTCGAGACCGTCCGCCGCGGGAAGGGCGACCTGCGGCGGATCCGCGAGCTCGCGCTCGAGTACGACGCGATCGAGATCGTGCTCGGATTACCGCGTAGTCTCGATGGCAAGGAGCACGCGGCGGCCGCGCACGCCAGAGCGTTTGGTACAGATTTGGCCCGTTTTGTGACACCATGCCCGGTGCGGCTCGTGGACGAGCGGCTGAGCACGACCGTCGCCGCGCGCGGGATGCGAGCCAGTGGCGTATCCGCGCGGGCGGGACGCGCGGCCGTCGACCAGGCCGCGGCGATGGTGATCCTGCAGGACGCGCTGGACGCGGAGCGTCGGGCCGGCGAGCCGCCTGGAGAGGTGCTGACGGTGACGAATGAGTGACCTGTACACGTCGGAGGAGGAAGAGGTCATCCGCCCCCGGCGTCAGCGGCGTCGTCGACGCAAGCGCAGCCGGTTCGGTTCCTTCGTGGCGGTGCTGGCCTCGCTCGCCGTGATCGGCGCCGTCCTGGGCGGCATCTACTACGGCGGCACCGCCGTGCTGAGCGCCATCGACGGCGCGTTCGGCGAGCCCGAGGACTTCCCGGGCCCGGGCACCGGCGAAGTCCCCGTCACCATCGAGGACGGCGCCACACTGCGGGCCATGGGCGCGACGCTGGTCGAGGCCGGCGTGGTCGCCAGCCAGGAGGCGTTCATCGCCGCCGCCGACCAGAACCCCGAGTCCCGCACCATCCAGCCGGGCAACTACGTGCTGCGCAGCGAGATGAGCGCCGCCGACGCCGTCGCCGCGCTGGTCTCCGGCGAGGGCGGCGCGCGGGTGTCGCTGGCCGAGGGGCTGCGCGTCCGACAGACCGTCGACCGGCTCGCCGAGGTGTCCGGCTTCCCCGTCGAGGACGTGCAGGCCGCCGTCGACGGCGCGACGCTGCCGGAGTACGCCGAGGGCGACGCCGAGGGCTTCCTCTTCCCGTCCTCGTACGGCCTCGGTGGCGACGTCACCGCGCCGACGCTGGTCGCCAACATGCTGGCCCAGTTCGACGAGGTCGCGACCGAGCTCGACCTCGTCGCCCGGGCCGACGCGCTCGGCTACACGCCGCGCCAGATCGTCACCGTCGCCAGCATCGTGCAGCGCGAGGTCAGCCGCGAGGAGGACATGCCGCGCGTCGCCGAGGTCATCTACAACCGGCTGACCGGCGCCTGCACCGCCAACGGCGTGCCCGAGGGACGGCTGCAGATGGACTCCACGGTTCACTACGCGGTCGACGACTACTCCAGCGTCTACACGACCCCGGAGCAGCGCCAGGTCGACTCGCCGTACAACACGTACCGGGTGTCCGGCCTGCCGCCGGGCCCGATCGCGTCGCCGGGCGAGGCGGCGCTGTCCGCCGCGCTCAACCCCACGAGTGAGGGGAACTGCTACTTCGTCGCGGTGAACCTGGAGACCGGTGAGACCGCGTTCGGGGTCACCGCGGAGGACCAGCGAGCCAACGAGGAGCTGCTCGACGCGTACTGCCGGGAGAGCGACCTGTGCTGACCCGCTGCGCGGTGCTCGGCTCGCCGATCGCGCACTCGCTGTCGCCGGTCATCCACCGCGCCGCGTACCGGCACCTCGGGCTGGACTGGGAGTACACCGCGCACGAGGTCGACGAGGCGTCGCTCGCCGGGTTCGTCGCGGGGCTCGGGCCGGAGTGGCGTGGACTGTCGCTGACGATGCCGCTCAAGCGGGTCGCGCTGGACGTCGCGACCACGGCGTCCGACGTCGCGCAGACGGTCGGCGCGGCGAACACGCTGGTCCGCCGGGCCGACGGTGGCTGGGACGCGGACAACACCGACGTGCCGGGCGTGGTCGCGACGCTGCGCGAGGCGGGCGCGCCGGTGGGTGCTCCGGTGTGCCTGTGGGGCGGCGGGGCGACGGCGGCCAGCGTGCTGGCGGCGCTGGCGTTCCTGGAGAGCGGCCCGGTGCACGTGCACGTCCGGTCCTCGGCCCGGGCTGCGTCGGCGCTCGCCGTGGCGGCCGCGCTGGGCCATCCGGCCGAGCCGGCGCCCTGGGCCGTACTGCCGGCCTGCGCCGACGCCGGGGTCACGGTGTCGACGGCGCCGTCCGGCGCGCTGGATCCGCTCGTGCCCGCCCTGGTGGTCGGCGCTGCGCCCGTCGCCGGCCGGGTGCTGTTCGACGTCGTCTACGATCCGTGGCCGACGCCGGTCGCGGCGGCCTGGCGGGCGGCCGGGGGAGTCGTGGCCGGCGGGCTGGACCTGCTGGCGCACCAGGCGGCCGGCCAGCTGCGGCTGATGACCGGTGCCGACGTCCCGGCGGACCTGCTGCGCTCGGCGGCGCTCGCGGCGATCGGCGCCCGCGCGTGACCCTGGTGCTCGCGCTGGCCGCGGCCGGCCTGGTCGCCGGCGCCCTGCTGCCCCAGCTCATCGCCCGGATCCCGGACCGCGCGCCCGATCCCGCCGTCGTCTCGCCGGAGCTGGTCGAGGGCGGCCGGCCGCCGTCGCCGGTGCCGTACCGTGAGCTGGCCGCGGCGCCGCGGCTGGCCGGGCTGCTGGCGGCAGTGACGGCGGCAGTGTGGGCGCTGCTGGCGCTGGCCCGCGACGGCGCGGCGAACGCGCCGGAGGACCTTCCGGCGTACCTGGTGGTCGGGCTGCTCGGCGTCGCCATGGCCTACATCGATCTGCGCACGCAGCTGCTGCCGGACTGGCTGACGCTGACGGCGCTCGGCGCGGCCGGCGCGTGGCTCACGGTCGCGGCCGCGATCACCGGCGACTGGGGCGCCTACGGACGGGCCTGGGCGGCCGCCGCGGCGTGCCTGGCGTTCTATCTGCTGCTGGCGTTGCTCCGTCCGGCCGACCTGGGACTCGGCGACGTGAAGCTGTCCGCGTCGCTGGGCCTGCTCCTCGGCTGGTCGGGCTGGGCGACGGTCGCGTCCGGGGTGTTCCTGGCGTTCCTCGCCGGCGGCGTGATCGGCATCGTGCTGCTGGCGGCAGGGCGGGCGGGCCGGCGGACGAGCCTGCCGTTCGGGCCGCCGATGCTGCTCGGCACGCTGGCGGCGCTCCTGCTCTCTTGACCTCAAGTCTGGTTGAGGTAGGAGACTGCGGTCCATGCATGCCATCGAGGTACGGGAGTTCGGCGGCCCGGAGGTCCTGGTCGCGCGCGAGGTGCCGGACCCGGTCGCCGGGCCGGGACAGGTCGTCGTCGCGCTGGCGGCGGCCGACGTCATCTATCTGGACACGCTGCTGCGCGGCGGTTGGGGCGGCGAGTACTTCCCGGTGAAACCGCCGTACGTGCCCGGCGGCGGGGGAGCGGGCACCGTCGTCGCGACCGGACCGGGCGTCGACGCCGGCTGGGTGGGCCGCCGGGTGCTGGCCCGCGGCTCCGGCGGCTACGCGGCCCGGATGGTCGCGGACATCGATGAACTGGTCGAGCTGCCCGGCAGCGTCGGCTGGACCGAGGCGGCCGCGCTGCTCCACGACGGCGTGACGGCGCTCAGCCTGCTCCGCGAGGCGCCGGTCGCGGCCGGCGACACGGTGCTGGTCGCGGCCGCCGCCGGGGGAGCGGGCTCGCTGCTGGTCCAGCTGGCGACGTCGGCCGGCGCCCGGGTCGTCGCGGCCGCCCGCGGCGAGCGGAAGCTGGCACTGGCCCGCGAGCTGGGCGCCGACGTCACCGTCGACTACGGCGAGGACGGCTGGCAGCACCGGGTCCGCGCGGCCACCGGCGGCGACGGCGTCGACGTCGCGTTCGACGGCGCCGGCGGGCCGCTCGGCTCGGCCGTCTTCGACACCGTCGGCCGCGGCGGCCGGTTCGTCACCTACGGCACCGCCGGCGGCGGGTTCACGGCGATCGACCCCGAGCTCGCCGCCCAACGGCGCGTCGAGGTGACGAACGCGCTGGCCACGCGGCTGGACCGGGCCGCGACGCGGGAGCTGCTGGCCGAGGCGCTCGCGCACGCTGCCACCGACCGCCTCCGCCCCGTCATCGCCGCGACCCACCCGCTGGACCGGGCCGCCGACGCACACACGGCGCTGGAGGCCCGCGCCACCGCCGGCAAGTCCCTCCTGCTCCCATGATCATCAACCTTTGGTGTCGTTCTGACGACCCAAAAGGTTGATGATCATGGGGCCATGGGCTACGTGCGGCCGTCGGCTTCCTGGGCGCTGAACAGGGTTGGGTCGGGGCGGCCCCACTCGGCCTCGTAGACGGTGAACCCGGCGGCCCGCGCGGCGGTGCAGACGGCCGGGTCGTCGTCGACGAGCATGGCGACGTCGCGCTGACCGGCCAGCCGGCGCAGCACACCGATCTTGAACAGCCGGGCCGGGCGCCGGTCGTCGTCGGGGCGGAGCATGATGGTGCCGGCCGGTGCGCCGTTCGCGGCGAGCCACCTCTGCGTGACGGCGCGGGTGCGCTCCGGCCGGCCGCTGAGGTAGACCACCTCGTGCTCGTGCGCCAGCAGCGTCACCAGCTCGATGCCCTCCGGGTACGGCGTGTCGTCGCCCATCGCGCCGAAGAAGCCGGCCCAGTCCTTCGGCCGCCGCTTCAGGTGGTGCAGGCGGTGCTGGACGTCGGCGAGGACACCGTCGATGTCGACGACGGCGTACGGGCGGGTCATGAGTCTCCCGGCAGGACGTAGCGGTAGCCGGCCGCGTCGAGGCCGGTGAGGATCTGGTCCAGCGCCGCGACCGTCTGCGACCGGTCGCCGCCGCCGTCGTGCAGCAGGATCACCGACCCCGGCTCCAGCCGGCTCAGCACCGACTGCACGATCGGAACGGTACCGGGCCGGGACCAGTCGCGCGGGTCGACGGTCCAGTCCAGCGGCTCCAGGCCCAGGTCGTCGATGACGCCCTCGATCTGCGGCTGCACGTACGTGCCGGGCTGGCGGAACCAGCGCACCTCGGTGTCGCCGCCGACGGCGTCGTCGAGCGCCTCGTCGGTCTCGGTGATCTGCCGCTCGATCTGCTCCCGGGTCCGCTCGGACAGCTTCTCGTCGTGCGTGTCGGTGTGGTTGCACAGTGCGTGACCGGCGTCGACGACCTGGCGGACGAGCTCGGGGTGCTCGCGTGCCGCGCGGCCGACCATGCAGAACACCGCGATCGCGTCGTGCTCCTCCAGCAGCTGAAGCACCTGCGGCGTGTAGACGGGGTGCGGGCCGTCGTCGAAGGTGAGCGTGACGGTGTACTCCTCGGGGTCGCCGCCGGTGTCCGGGTTCGTGTCCCCGTCGGAGTCACCGCCGGACTCACCATCGGAGTCCCCGGAGCCCGAACCGCCGGAGCCGGAGCCGCCGGAGCCGGAGTCAGCGCCGGCGGAGGGCGAGGCCGACGCCGACGGGCTCGCCGTCGGGTCGTCGCGATCGGTGTCGCGGTTGTCCGCCGCGACCGCGATCAGCCCCACCATGATGCCGATGAGGATGGTGGCCGGCCAGGACAAGTTGTTCACCGGTGCCACCTCCCTCCGGCCGCCGTCGACCCATGATCATAGAGTTTGCGGCGGCAGAAACCGGACAGGCGCGCCTATCGACATCAGCAGTTCGGACGGCACTGGCGTTCGATCATGGCCTGGATGAACACGCTCTGGATGTCGCTGGGATCCTCCGCGTGGTAAGCCGTCGTGCCGGTGGCGGCGGAGATCTGCTGCAGCGCCTCCATGTCGGCCTCCGGGCCCATCCCGATGGTGATGACCGGTACCGGCGCGGCCGGGTCGAACTGCGCGGTGAGCTGGGTGAGCAGCGTCTCCAGGTCGATGCCGTCCGGGTCGTCCTCGTTGCGGCCGTCGGTCAGCAGCACCACCGAGTTGACCATGCCGGCCTGGTAGCTGCTGCGCATCGACTGGAACGCGGCCAGCGCGGTGTCGTAGAGGCCGGTGCCGCCCTCGGCCCGGTCCGGCAGCGACTCGACGGCGGCGACGAGCGCCTGCCCGCGGGTCGTGCCGTCCTCGAGCTCCTCGTCCATCGGGCCGACGTCGACCAGCTGGACGTAGTCGTTCGGCGGGTCCTGCAGGATCGAGAACGCCCACAGCCCGACCGACGCGTCCGGCGGGAACAGCTGCAGCGCCTCCAGGGCGGCGTCACGGGTCAGCTCCATGCGGGTGGCACCGCCGTCGACCTGCTCGTTCATCGACCCGGAGACGTCGATGACGGCGAGCATCCGCATGTCCAGTGCGAGCGCCGCCCACTGCCGGGACAGCTCGGCGACCTGCTCCGGGTCGGGGGCGGGGAGCAGCTCGGGCATGGCCGGGCGGATGCCGTCGACGACGCCGGCGTCGCTGTCGGCGGCGCCGTCGGGGCTGCGGAAGCCGGCCCGCCGGATCGTCTCCTGCGCCTCGTCGGACCCGAGGTACGTGACGAACGCCTCGGCCGCCGCCCGCGCGTCGTCGTCGTCCTCGACGGCGGAGACGGCCAGCGCCGGGTAGTCGAATCCGAACGTGCCCTCGGCGGGGTAGAGCGCGGCCAGCCGCGTGCTCCCGGCGTTGCGGTTGTGCGCGACGACGGACTGCTCGGTCGCGGTGAACGCCGCCGGCGACTCCGCGGCCGCCGCGAACGCGTCGTCGACGGTCGCGACGGCGGCCTGCGACACCCGCGTCATCACCTCGACCAGCTGGTCGGGCTCGACCTGCTCGCCCAGCGCGGTGCGGACGGCCAGCAGCGTGGCCAGGCCCTCCTCGTTCGCGGCCGGGTCGGCGATGACCGCCTGACCCTCGCCCTGCACCAGCGCCGACCAGGAGATCTGCGCCTCCTCGCCGCCGGCGGCCGCCGCGGCCTCCTGCGGCATCACCACGACCAGCGGCGACAGCGCGACGTTCGCCAGCGGCTCGGTCAGGCCCTCCTCGACGGCCGGCCCGAGCGCGCGCGTCTTCGGGATCCACAGATCCGGCGCCTGGTCGGTGCCGAAGGAGGGGACGGCCGAGGCCGCGCTGGTCGCGGTGACGGAGACCTCGACGCACTGGTCGCCCTGACGGGGGTCGGTGTCGGCGTAGGTCTGGGCCAGACCGGTCAGCACCGGGGCGATCGTCGGGTCGGCTGCGACGGTGACCGGCAGCGGCCCGTCGCAGCCGCCGCCGCCGTCGTCGAGGACCGACGCGACACCGAGACCGGCGGCGCCGATGAGGGCGACGGCCATGACCGACAGGCCGAGCCGGCGCAACCAGGGCGACGGCGCGGCCGGGCGGTGCGAGGCGTGGCGTCCTGGCATCTGTGGCGGCTCCCGGAGAGTCGTGGGATTGCAGACTAACCGGGAGCAATGCGACTCAGGTAATGACACGTCACTCGTGTCACACGTGACTCCACCTCGTTGGATGCCGGCATCACTCCAGGAGCGACGTGGGCTCGGCAGGGGAGGCGCGCTGGGCGATCAGTCGGCGGGCTCGATGTGGGCGTCGGTGCCGGGGTAGAACAGGCCCTGGGCGCCGTCGGACCAGCGGACCAGGAACGGCGGGCCGCCGTCCGGGCCGTGTGCTTCGAGCACCTCGCCCTCGCGCCGGGGCGAGCCGACCTTCGTTCCCTCGACCACCAGACGGTCGCCGTCGTGTGCGCGCACGGTCCTCGACCTCCTCGACCGGACCCGAACCCGTCATCATCCAGCGTGCTCCCACCGGCGGCCGAGGGCAACGGGATCAGCGGCTGAGCTTCTGGTACTGCCGGATCGACAGCGGCACGAAGATCGCCATCAGCACCAGCGGCCAGCCGATCGCGAGCAGCAGGCTGTGCTGTGCCGCCCACGAGTCGCCGCCGAAGCCGGGGTTGCCAAACAGCTCACGCGTCGTGGCCACCGTCGAGGACAGCGGGTTCCACTCCGACACCGCGCCCAGCCAGCCCGGCATCAGCTCCGGCGCGACGAACACGTTGGACGGCGCGGTCAGCGGGAACGCGGCCGGGAAGACGATGACGCCGACGGTGTCCGGGTTCGGCACGACCAGGCCGAGGTAGATGCCGATCCAGGTGATGGCCAGGCGCAGTAGCAGGATCAGCCCGACGGCTGCCAGTGCGTCGCCGATCCCGTTGCGCCACTGCCAGCCGACCAGCAGCCCGCAGACCACCAGCGTCGTCAGCTCCAGCACGGCGCGGACGAGGTCGGCGGCGCTGCGCCCGACGACCAGCGCGGACCGGGCCATCGGCATGGACCGGAACCGGTCGACGACACCGCGGTCGACGTCGAACGCGACGCCGGTGGCCGTGGCGCCCAGGCCGTACAGCATCGTCATCGCGAACACGCCGGGCAGTAGGAACTCGCGGTAGTCCCCGCCGCCGGGCAGCGCCATCCCGCTGCCGAACACGTAGCCGAAGACCAGCACGAACATGATCGGCAGGGTGAAGTAGATGACCACCTCCTCCGGCGCCCGGACGACGTGCGCCAGGTTGCGCTTCGTCATCACCCAGGCATCGGCGGCGGTCCAGCGCAGCCGGGCCGCCGGCGTGCGGGCCGGCGGGGGAGTGGTCAGGGCCGGGGGTCGTTGCAGAGCCGTGCTCATGCGGCGGTCTCCTCAGGGATTGCGGCCTGGTGGCCGGTGAGGTGCAGGAAGGCTTCGTCGAGCGTGGGCCGGCGCAGGCCGACGTCCTCGGCGGCGACGCCGGCGGCCTGCAGCTCGCGGACGACCTCGGTGAGCGCGGCCATCCGGTCGGCGACCGGTGCGCTGACCCGGCGGGTGTCGGCGTCGGTCTCCGGTTCCGCGGTGCCGACCCGGGCGACGACGGCGGCCGCCGCGCCGAGCTGGGCGACGTCGTGGACGACGACCTCGATGCGGTCGCCGCCGATGCGGGCCTTCAGCTCGTCGGCGGTGCCCTCGGCGACGACGCGGCCGGTGTCGATGACGGAGATCCGGCCGGCCAGCTGGTCGGCCTCCTCCAGGTACTGGGTGGTGAGCAGCACCGTCGTGCCGCCGGCGACCAGCGACCGGATGGCGTCCCACATGTCGTTGCGGCTGCGCGGGTCCAGGCCGGTCGTCGGCTCGTCCAGGAACAGCACCTCCGGCGCCAGGATGAGGCTGGCCGCGAGGTCGAGGCGGCGCCGCATGCCGCCGGAGTACGTGCGCCCGGACCGGTCGGCGGCGGCGGTGAGGTCGAACTGTTCCAGCAGGTCGTCGGCCCGGCGCTTGGCCTGCCGCGCACTCAGGTGGTACAGCCGGCCGAACATCACCAGGTTCTGCCGGCCCGACAGTGTCTCGTCGACCGCGGCGTACTGGCCGGTCAAGCCGATGCGGCGGCGCACGTCGTCGGCCTCGGTGACGACGTCGTGCCCCGCGACCCGGGCGCTGCCCCCGTCGAAGCTCAGCAGCGTGGCCAGGATGCGGACGGCGGTGGTCTTGCCGGCGCCGTTCGGGCCGAGCAGCCCGTGCACGACCCCGCGGCCGACCGTCAGGTCCAGTCCGTCCAGTGCGTAGCTGCTGCCGTACCGCTTGCGCAGCCCTTCGGCGACGATCGTCGCGTCGTTGGTGGTCACGGCCACCCTCCTTAAACTGTTTATGGCGTATAGCACTTGGTTTATGTTGTACACAGTTCTAGGATGAGCGTCAAGCGATCGACTCCGGAGGGGGAGCATGGCCACCGACCAGCGTCAGGCCGATCCGAACCGCACGCTCGAGCTGCTGTGGGACGTCCAGCCGGCGCCGACCCGGGGGCCCAAGCCCGCGCTGTCGGTGCGGCAGATCGTCGACGCCGGCATCGCGATCGCCGACGCGGAAGGGGTGGCGGCGGTCTCCATGCGCCGGGTCGCCGACGAGCTGGGCTACACGACGATGTCGCTGTACCGGTACGTGCCGAGCAAGACCGACCTGCTGGAGCTGATGGTCGAGCACGCCTCTGAGGTGCCCGAGGCGCCGGACGGGCTGACTGGATGGCGCGAGAAGCTGCGCTGGTGGGCCACCCGGACCGTTGACGTCTACCGGCACCGGCGGTGGGCGCTGGACGTCCCGCTCAACAGCCCACCGATGGGGCCGAACCAGATCAAGCGCATGGAGCAGGCGCTCGAGGCGCTGGACGAGACCGGGCTCAGCGGGGGAGAGATGCTCGGAATCCTGGTCGCGCTCAGCGGCTACGTGCGCGGCCACGCGCAGCTGGCCAGCACGCTGGCCGACGTCGAGGCGCGTACCGGCACGCCACAGGCGGCCTGGGACCAGGCCTACGGGCGCATGCTCACGACGTTCGTGAACCCGGCCGAGCACCCCACGCTGGCCCGCATCGTCACCCAGGACGGCTTCGCGAGCTATGCCGAGCCCGACGACGAGTGGCTGGGCGACGACTTCGCGTTCGGGCTGGAGCTGGTTCTCGACGGCATCGAGCGCTATCTCGAACGCCGCATGTCACCCGAGTGACACGCTGCATTGTCACTCGGGGGCCAGTCTCGCGAAACGCCCGATCCGCCCGCTGAGGGTGCGTTAGTGTGCCAGTTCGGGTATTGCGCGATCTTCGGCGGGGGCGGAGATGGCCGAGACATCGGTGGCACAGTCCGCACAGAAGGTGACGCTGGCGACCCTCACGGCCATGGTGGTCGGCTCGATGGTGGGCGCCGGGGTCTTCTCGCTGCCCCAGCGGTTCGGCAGCGAGACCGGGGTGGCCGGCGCGCTGGTCGCCTGGGCGGTCGCCGGCAGCGGCATGCTCATGCTGGCCTTCGTCTTCCAGACGCTGGCCATGCGGCGGCCCGACCTCGACGCCGGGGTGTACGCGTACGCGAAGGCCGGCTTCGGCGAGTACCTCGGCTTCTTCTCCGCGTTCGGGTACTGGGCCAGCGCCTGCGTCGGCAACGTGACCTACTGGGTGCTCATCATGTCGACGGTGGGCGCGATCGCCCCGGCACTGGGCGACGGCGACACCGCGCTGGCCGTCGTGCTCAGCAGCGTCGGGCTGTGGACGTTCTACCTGCTGATCCGGCGGGGCGTGCAGGAGGCGACGGCGATCAACCGCGTCGTCACCGTGGCCAAGGTCATCCCGATCGTCGTCTTCGTCATCCTCGCCGTGTTCTACCTCGATCCGCAGGTGTTCGCCGACAACTGGAGCGGCGGTGGACTGGGATCGATGTACGAGCAGGTCAGGGGCACGATGCTGGTGACCGTGTTCGTGTTCCTCGGCGTCGAGGGCGCCAGCGTGTACTCCCGCCACGCCCGCCGGCGCCAGGACGTCGGACGGGCGACGCTGCTGGGCTTCGCGATGGTGCTGAGCATCTTCGCGTCGGTCACCATCGTGTCGTACGGCATCCTGCCCAGCGACGAGCTGGCCGAGCTGCGGCAGCCGTCGATGGCCGCCGTCCTCGAGGCGGCGGTGGGGCAGTGGGGCGAGGTGTTCGTCAGCGTCGGGCTGATCGTGTCCGTCCTCGGCGCCTACCTCGCGTGGACGCTGATGGCGGCCGAGGTACTGTTCGTCGCGGCCGCCGACCACGACATGCCCCGGTTCCTCGGCCGCAAGACCGGCGCCGACGTCCCCGGCCCGGCGCTGCTGCTGACGACCGTCCTGGTCCAGGCGGTGCTGATCGCGACGGCGTTCTCCGAGAACGCGTTCAACTTCGCGCTGAACCTCACCAGCGCGCTGACGCTGATCCCGTTCCTGCTCGCCGCCGGCTACGCGCTGAAGCTGGCGCTCGGCATGGACGCCGCCTGGCCCGGGGGAGTGCGGCGCGAGATCGTCATCGGCGCCATCGCCACCCTGTACACGGCGTTCCTGCTGTACGCCGCCGGGCTGAAGTACCTGCTCGTCTCGTTCATCGTCTACGCGCCGGCCACCGTCCTGTTCGTGCTGGCCCGCCGTGAGCAGGGCCGGGCACCGTTCAGCGCCGGCGAGCTGGTCATCCTGGCCGTCTCTCTCGCCGGCGCGGTGGCCGGCGTCGTCGCCCTCGTCCAGGGCTGGATCACTCTCTGAAAGGACTCCGCCATGACCGACGGCACCGCACACGGCGTCCACTCGGAGGTGGGACGGCTGCGCAAGGTGCTGGTCTGCCGGCCCGGCCTCGCGCACGAGCGACTGACGCCGACCAACTCCGACGACCTGCTCTTCGACGACGTCCTGTGGGTGGAGTCCGCGCAGCGCGACCACCGGGACTTCGTCGACCAGCTGCGCGGCCGCGGCGTCGAGGTCGTCGAGCTGCACGACCTGCTGGCGCAGACGATGGAGAACGCCGACGCCCGGTCGTGGCTGCTGGACCGCAAGGTGACCGCCGACCAGGTCGGGCTCGGCTTCGTCGACGCCACCCGCGAGTTCCTCGAGTCGCTGGAGCCGGCCGCGCTGGCGGAGTTCCTCATCGGCGGGCTGGCCGTGAGCGACCTGCCGGACGGCCAGGTGCCCGGGTACGGCGCGCTGGCGCGTGAGTCCGTCGGCGCCCGCGACTATCTGCTGCCGCCGCTGCCGAACACCCTGTACACGCGCGACACGACCTGCTGGCTCTACGGCGGGCTGACGATGAACCCGCTGTACTGGCCGGCCCGGCACGACGAGACGCTGCTCTACAAGGCGATCTACACGTTCCACCCCGGCTACGCGGGCTCGACGGTCTGGTGGGGCGACCCGGAGCGCGACTGGGGCCGGGCGACGTTCGAGGGCGGCGACATCATGCCGGTGGGCAACGGCACCGTGCTCATGGGCATGAGCGAGCGGACCTCCCGGCACGCGATCACGCAGGTCGCGGCCGCCCTCTTCGCGCAGGGCGCCGCCGAGCGCGTCATTATCGCTGGCATGCCCAAGCTGCGGGCGGCGATGCACCTGGACACCGTCTTCACCTTCGCCGACCGCGACCTCGTCACCGTCTTCCCGCGCATCGTCGACGCGGTGCACGTGTTCACGCTGCGCCCGAGCGAGCGGCCGCCGGGCGTCGACGTCACCGACGAGGGCGACGCGCGGCTGGTCGACGTCGTCGCGGCGGCCCTCGGCCTGGACCGGCTGCGCGTCGTCGAGACCGGCGGCGACGTCTACGCGTCGGAGCGGCAGCAGTGGGACAGCGGCAACAACGCCGTCGCCGTCGAGCCGGGGGTCGTGTTCACCTACGACCGCAACACCCAGACCAACGCGGCGCTGGAGGCGGCCGGCATCGACGTGCTGACGATCGTCGGCGCGGAGCTCGGCCGCGGCCGCGGCGGCGGCCACTGCATGACCTGTCCGCTGATCCGCGATCCGGTCGCGTTCTGACCGGCCGGCGCCGGCTCGGCATACTGGGGTCCGGCGGCGGCCGCCGCCGGAACTCGGGCAGGCGCGACGGGAGCAGGCACTGATGGCTGGAACGGCACAGATCGGCGTCACCGGGCTCGCGGTCATGGGCCGCAACCTCGCCCGCAACTTCGCGCGGCACGGGTACGCCGTCGCAGTGCACAACCGCACGGCCAGCCGGACCCGCGACCTCGTCGAGCAGTTCGGCCACGAGGGGACGTTCGTCCCCGCCGAGACCGCCGAGGAGTTCGTCGCCGCGCTGGAGCGGCCGCGCCGGCTGGTCGTCATGGTGAAGGCGGGCGCGCCGACCGACGCCGTCATCGACGAGTTCGCGCCGCTGCTGGAGCCCGGCGACATGATCATCGACGGCGGCAACGCGCACTTCGCCGACACCCGCCGGCGTGAGGCGGCGCTGCGCGAGCGCGGGCTGCACTTCGTCGGCACCGGCATCTCCGGTGGCGAGGAGGGCGCGCTGAACGGCCCGAGCATCATGCCCGGCGGTTCGGAGGAGTCGTACGCCTCGCTCGGCCCGATGCTGGAGACCATCTCCGCCAAGGCCGACGACGGGTCGCCGTGCTGCACGCACATCGGCGCGGACGGCGCCGGGCATTTCGTCAAGATGGTGCACAACGGCATCGAGTACGCCGACATGCAGCTCATCGCCGAGGCGTACGACCTGCTCCGCCAGGGCGCCGGCTACGACCCGGCCCGGATCGCCGAGGTGTTCCGCGACTGGAACGCCGGCCGGCTGGACTCCTACCTGATCGAGATCACCGCCGAGGTGCTCGCGCACATCGACGCCGCCACCGGCCAGCCGTTCGTCGACGTCGTCCTTGACCAGGCCGAGCAGAAGGGCACCGGGCGCTGGACCGTGCAGATCGCGCTGGACCTGGGCGTCCCGGTCAACGGGATCGCCGAGGCGGTGTTCGCCCGGTCGCTGTCCGGACACGCCGGCCAGCGCGCCGTCGGGCGCGGACTGGCCGGGCCGGCTCCGGTGGCGCTGCCGGCCGACGAGGCGGCGCTCTTCGCCGACCAGGTCGAGCAGGCGCTGTACGCGTCGAAGGTGGTGTCGTATACGCAGGGCTTCCACCAGCTGCAGGCCGCGGGGGAGGAGTACGACTGGACGCTGGACCTCGGCGCGATCGCCGGCATCTGGCGCGGCGGCTGCATCATCCGGGCGGCGTTCCTGGATCGGATCACCGCGGCGTACGCGAAGGATCCGGCGCTGCCCAGCCTCCTCGCCGACGAGCAGTTCGCGGCGGAGCTGGGCGCGGCGCAGAACGGCTGGCGGACGGTGGTCGCGACGGCGGCGCGGCTGGGGATCCCGGCGCCCGGCTTCGCGACCGCGCTGGCGTACTACGACGCGCTCCGGGCGCCGCGGCTGCCGGCCGCGCTGACCCAGGGCCAGCGCGACTTCTTCGGCGCACACACCTACCACCGGGTCGACCGCGACGGCGTCTTCCACACCGACTGGTCCGGCGACCGGGCGGAGACGCAGCAGAGCTGAGCCGTCATGGGTGAGGTGTTCGCGGGCCGCTACGAGCTGGTCGACGTGCTCGGCCGCGGCGGCATGGGTGACGTCTGGCGGGTGTGGGACCTGCGCGAACGGGTCTTCCGCGCGGCCAAGCTGCAACGCCAGTCAGACGGCGCCGCGCTGCTGCGGTTCGTCCGCGAGTCCTCCACCCGGGTCGACCACCCGCACGTCCTCACCCCGTCCAGCTGGTGGGCCGACGACGGCCGCGTCCTGTTCGTCATGCCGATCGTCGCCGGCGGGTCGGTCGCCGTGCTGCTCGCCGACCACGGCCCGCTCGGTGACTGGTGGACGGCGACCCTGGGCGGGCAGCTGCTCGACGCGCTGGCTGCCGTACATGCGGCCGGGATCGTGCACCGCGACGTGAAGCCGTCCAACCTGCTGCTCGAGGCGACCGGGGTGGGCGCACCCGTGCTGCGGCTGTCGGACTTCGGGATCTCCGCCCGCCTGGACGAGCCGCGGCTGACCCGGACGACCGAGGTCGTGCACACGCCGGGGTACTCGGCGCCGGAGGCCCGGCGGGGAGCGGATCCGGACCCGCGCCAGGACCTCTACTCCGTGGGCGTGGTGCTGACGGAGCTGCTCACCGGCCAGCGCGTCGGCGCCGGGGAGCCGGGTGGCGCGGGGGAGCCGGGCGGTGCGGGCG
>NZ_POTW01000030.1 GCF_003236295.1 Jiangella anatolica | reverse complement strand
CAACCCCTCCGCCGCCAGCCCATCCACCGCCGGACTCGTCACATCACCATGCCCATACGCACCCAAATGCGTGCCCACATCATGCCAATGGATCAGCACCACGTTCGGACGCTCAGTCGCCGTCATGCGCGGCCCGCCGGACGGAGATCGAGCCAGACCGCACCGTGGGGAGGGACCTCGCGGTCGGTGGTCTCGCGGTCACTGGACAGGAGGACGCGGCCGTCGAGCGGGATCGGCGCCGCTGTTGGTCCGAAGTTGACGACGCAGCCGAAGCCCGGATCGCGGGTGAACACGAGGACGTCCTCACGAGGCGCCTCGCACCAGTTCACCTCGCTCGTTCCACCCAGAGCCGGATGAGTGCGCCGGAGGCGCAACGCGCTCCGGTGCAGCTCGAGAAACGACGTGTCGTCGCGTGCCTGGGCCGACACCGCGTGCGTTCCCCAGCCTGGGGGCTGCGGCAGCCAGGCGCCGTCGTCGCCGAACCCGAATGAACCACCGTCCGGCGTCCATGGCAACGGCACCCTTGCGCCGTCCCGGCCCCAGCGCCGGCCACCGGACCGGATCCAGATGGGGTCCCGCCGGGCGTGCTCCGGTACGTGCGCATCGGCCAACCCGAGCTCGTCGCCCTGGTAGATGTACGCGCTGCCCGGCAGGGCGAGCGTCAGGAGCGCTGCTGCTCGGGCCCGGCGGCGGCCGAGCTGCTCGTCGACGGGCCCCAGCTCCGGCCCGGACACCCCCGGACGACGGCGGGTGTCCTCACGGCCGTAGCGGGTGACGACGCGTTCGACGTCGTGGTTGGACAGTGCCCACGTGGTGGGCGCCCCCACGCACGACGTGGCGGCGATCGAGGCGTCGATGGCCCGACGCATGCTCTCCGCCGTCCACGCCGACTTCAGGTAGTACAGGTTCAAGGTGGTGTGCAGTTCGTCCGGCCGGACGTACCGCGACAGCCGGTCCGGGTCGTCGAGCCACGCCTCCGCGGCGAACATGCGTGGCGGATCGTAGGAGTCGGCCAGCTTCCGCCAGCTGCGATAGATCTCGTGGACCTCGTCGCGGTCGCGGTGCGGATGGTCCGCGCGGGTCAGGTCGGCGAGGAACGCTCCGTCGGGATACCCGAGATCCGGTAGCCCGGGCGCCTTGACCAGCGCGGTGGCGACGTCGATCCGGAAGCCGTCCACGCCGAGGTCGAACCAGAACCGCAGGACGTCCTCGAACTCGGACCGGACGTCCTCACTGTCCCAGTTGAGATCGGGCTGCGAGGAGTCGAACAGGTGCAGGTACCACTCGGCCGGCCGGCCGTCAGCATCCACGACCCGGGTCCAGGCGGGTCCGCCGAACACGCTCAGCCAGTCGTTGGGTGGACTCTGCCCCGCGTCGCGCCCGGCGCGGAAGTGATACCGGGCACGCTCCGGGGATCCGGCCGTGGAACGCAACGCCTCGACGAACCACGGGTGATCCGACGAGGTGTGGTTGGGGACGATGTCGAGGATGACGCGGATCCCGGCCGCGTGGCACTCGTCGATCAACTCCCTGGCCTCGCCCACCGATCCGTACCGGGGGTGGATGGCGCGGTAGTCGGAGACGTCGTAGCCGGCGTCGCGCAGCGGTGAGCGAAACCACGGCGTGATCCAGATCGCGTCGATGCCGAGGCTCGCGAGATAGCCGATCCTGCTGCGCAGCCCGGCGATGTCGCCGATCCCGTCGGCGTTGCCGTCGGCGAAGGACTGGATGTAGAGCTGATAGATCACCGCGTCTCGCCACCACGGCGCCGAGGCCAGGTCATCGCCCATGTTCGTCAGATCCATCTCGTGTCGTCAGGGTGGGGACGCGAAGGCCCGGCGGCCTCCGCGTCCCCGGCCCGCTGGTGTGTCGAGGCCTACCGGACGGGGGTGCCCAGCGGCACGGTGCGCCAGGACGTGCCGTCGGATATGGCCAGGCATGGCCCGCCGGCGCGACCGTCGGC
The DNA here is from genome assembly GCF_003236295.1 of Jiangella anatolica. GTDB lineage: Bacteria > Actinomycetota > Actinomycetes > Jiangellales > Jiangellaceae > Jiangella > Jiangella anatolica. The sequence goes on along the minus strand of NZ_POTW01000030.1, from coordinate 65,062 downwards.
GACCTGGATGAGCTCGCCCGCCGCGTCGGCGGCCGGCGGCATGGTGTCGACGGTGTAGGGATGCAGCCGGGCGGAGTAGGCGTACACCGTCCGGATGCTCGCGTCGGGGCTGCCGATGTCGCGGGCGTTGTCCGTGGGTGGAATCAGGCCCGCCACGCTGGCCTGGAAGGCCACCACCTCGTTCGTGGAGTCCGTCGAGCACAGCAGGTTCGTGGCCGCCGCGCCTGACGCATTCGCCGCAACCACCTCGACGCCGCCCTTGACGCCCGGGCCTGCCCCGGCCGCCAGCGCGCTCTCGACCAGATAGCCGCCGTAGGTGTCGCCGGCGGCGATGCCGGCGGTGGCGGTGCTGTGGACGCGCACGGCGGCGTCCTTCGCGGCGGTCACCTCGAGCCTCGTGAACCGGCCCGGCGCGGACTCGACGAACGAGTCGGCGCTGATCGACCCGGCGGCGACCAGGGCCTCCTGCTCGAACACGTTGCCGACGACATTGGACTCGCTCATCGTGCCGTCGATGCGAATCGGGAGTCCGGCCGGGTTCCGGTTGGCCGAGATGGCATTGCCGACGATCGCGAACCGCGTGGCGTCGCCCTGCACACGCACGGCGCCGTGAACGGCGGTGTTGGCCAGGTTGTAATGATCGAACGAGTTGTCCGTGATGCTGACCTTGTCGGCGGATCCCGCGAAACCGATGGGCGAGCCACGGAGCCAGTTGAACGTGTTCGCCGAGATCGTGACGTTCGTCGCCGACGCGCCCGCGGCGAAGCTGATCGCGTAGATGGGCGGGTCCCACGCCCCCGGCGTCGTGTCGAAGCCGCCGATCACGTTGCCGGTGATGGTGAGGTTGTGGCCGCCGGCGTTGACCTCGATGATCGCGTTACCGTTGCCGTTCTCGACGACGTTGCCGCTGATCGTCGAGTTCGTCAGGCTGCCCTTGAACAGCCGGCGGCCGATGTCGAGCAGGTTGTTGCTGATCACCGCGCCGCGGAACTCTCCGTCCGGGGCACCCTTGAACACGATCGCGTCGAAGTCAGAGTGGAAGTGGTTGTCGGTGATCAGCCACTTGCGCAGACCGTACGGCAGCTTGTGGACTTCGCCGCCCGGGATCTCACCCGTCGGCCACGAGACCGTGATGCCCGTGGTGCAGACGGCGACCTTGTTCTTGGTGAACAGGAAGCCGCGACCGACACTCTCGATGGCGCTCTGGAAGCGGAGGAAAGAGCACTCGACGATGGTCACGTCGGTGTCGTCGGTGTTCGCCGAGTTGCGGGCGACGTGGATGCCGACGTTGTTCCCCGTCTTCACGGGGGCGTCGAACGCGATGCCGTGGATGCCGCCCAGTGACGCCTCCCACCTGATGCCGACGCCGTCGTGGTGGAAGGTGATCTTCGAAGACTCCTCGCCGAACATTCCGTAGCCGCGCAGGACGAACCGGTTCAGGTGCTCGCCGGGCGTCTCGTACTCGTGGTCACCGACGACGATCGTCGAGGTGACCTTGTACTGCCCGGGCGGAAGGACGACGATCTTGTTCAGCTGCGACCGGGCGGCGTTGATCGCGGCCTGGATCGCGGCGGTGTCGTCGGCCACGCCGTCACCGACGGCGCCGAACTGCTGCGGCGTCAGGACCGGGGAGCCGTCGGCAGCGACCGGGCTCGGCTGCACCGTCTCGGCACGGGCGGTTCCGCCCAGCGCGAGCCCGCCGACCCCCGCGACACCTGCACCGGCGGCGGAACGGATCATCATGCGTCGGTTGATTCGATCGGTCATGTGTCCTTCTCCCTTGCGGTGGTCAGCTCTTCACGTCAGGTCGACGGCTATCGGACGGGGGTTCCCAGCGGCACGGTGCGCCACGACGTGCCGTCGGACATGGCCAGGCATGGTCCGCCGGCGCGACCGTCGGCGACCTGGATGAGCGAACCCGGCATGTCCGCGGCCGGCGGGATGGTGGCGACCGTGTAGGGATGCAGCCGGGTGGCGTGGGCGTACACCGTGCGGATGCTCGCGTCCGCGCTGCCGATGTCGCGGGCGTTGTCCGTCGGTGGGATCAGGCCCGCGACGCTGGCCTGGAAGGCCACCACCTCGTTCGTGGAGTCCGTCGAGCAGAGCAGGTTCGTGGCGGCCGAGCCGGACGCGTTGACCGCGACCACCTCGACCCCGCCCTTGACACCGGGGCCGGGTCCGTCCGCCAGCGCGCTCTCGACCACGTAGCCGCCGTAGGTGTCGTTCGTCGCGATGCCGGTCGTGGCCGTGCTGAGGACGCGCACGGCGGCGTCCTTCACGGCGGCCAGCTGGAGCCTGGTGAACCGGCCGGGTTCGGACTCGACGAACGAGTCGGCGCTGATCGACCCGGCAGCGACCAGCCCCTTCTGCTCGAACGCGTTGCCGACCGCGTTGGATGCGCTCAACGTGCCGGTCACCCGGATCGGCAGCGCGTCCGGCTTCGGGTTGGCCGAGATGACATTGCCGAGGATCGCGAACCGCGTGGCGTCGGCGTTCACGAGCACGGCGGCGTGGCTCGACGAGTTGCTCAGGTTCCAGTGATCGAAGGAGTTGTCCGTGATGCTGACCTTCTCGGCGGACTGATCGAACCGGATGCCGGAGCCGTTGATCCAGTTGAACGTGTTCGCCGAGATCGTGACGTTCTTCGCCGACACCCCGCTCGTGAAGTGGATCGCGTACCGGGGCGGGTCCCATGCTCCCGGCGTCGTGTCGAACCCGCCGATCACGTTGCCGGTGATGGTGAGGTTGTGGCCGCCGGCATCGATCTGAATGATCGCGTTGCCGGTGCCGTTCTCGACGACGTTGCCGCTGATCGTCGAGTTCGTCAGGCTGCCCTTGAAGAGCCGGCGGCCGATGTCGAGCAGGTTGTTGCTGATCACCGCGCCGCGGAAGTTTCCGTCCGGGGCGCCGTTGAACACGATCGCGTCGAAGTCAGAGTGGAAGTGGTTGTCGGTGATCAGCCACTTGCGCAGACCGTACGGGAGGACGTGGACACCGTCGCCCTGCACGCCCTCTGTGGGCCAGGAGATCGTGACGCCTGTCGTGCAGACGGCGACCTTGTTCTTGGTGAAGGTGAAGCCGCGGCCGACGCTCTCGACCGCGCGGTTGAAGCGCAGGAACGAACACTCGACGATCGTGACGTCGGTGTCGTCGGTGTTCGCGGTCCGGGCGACGTGAATGCCGACGTTGTTCGCCGTCTTGACCGGGGCATCGAACGCCATGCCGTGGATGCCGCCGAGCGACGCCTCCCACCGGATGCCCACACCGTCGTGGTGGAAGATGAACTTCGAGGGCTCCTCGCTGAACATTCCGTAGCCGCGCAGGACGAACCGGTTCAGGTGCTCGCCGGGCGTCTCGTACTCGTGGTCACCGACGACGATCGTCGAGGTGACCTTGTACTGCCCGGGCGGGACGACGACGATCTTGTTCAGCTGCGACCGGGCGGCGTTGATCGCGGCCTGGATCGCGGCGGTGTCGTCGGCCACGCCGTCACCGACGGCGCCGAACTGCTGCGGCGTCAGGACCGGGGAGCCGTCGGCCTCGACGAGACTCGGCGGCGCCGTCTCGGCGTGGGCGGTCCCGCTGAGTGCGAGCCCGCCGACGCCGACCACACCTGCGCCGGCGGCGGAACGGATCATCGTGCGTCGGTTGATGCGATCGGTCATCTGTCCTTCTCCTTGGGGTGCTCTCACTGCGGACGAGGACGTGCCGTGCGGTGGTCAGCTCCTCACGTCGAGGTCGACGGCGGCGGAGAGGAGTTCCCGGGTGTAGTCGTGCTGCGGTGCCGTGAAGAGCGTGTGGACGTCGGCGCTCTCGACCAGCTCGCCGTGACGCATGACCGCGACGCGGTCGGCGACCTGACGCACCACCCCGAGGTCGTGCGTGATGAAGAGCATCGAGAGCGAGCGCGCCTCACGCACGCTCACCAGCAGCTTCAGCACCTGGGCCTGGACCGATACGTCGAGTGCGGACACCGCCTCATCACAGATGAGCAGCCGTGGGCTCAGTGCCAGCGCTCGCGCGATGCTGACCCGCTGGCACTGCCCGCCGGACAGCGCCGTCGGGCGCTTTCCCGCGACGTCGGGATCCAGCCCGACCTGGGCCAGCAGGTCGACGACCGCTGCCCGTCGCCGTCGCTGATCACGGCGAACGCCCTCCGGAGCGACGTCGGGGTGTGCCTCCCAGGCCTCGCTGATGGAGGCCGCTGCCGACAGGCGCGGGTTCAGCGCGGACCGGGGATCCTGGAAGATCATCGCGATGTTCCGCCGCGCCCACTGGTCCCGTGGACGCAGATTCAACAGCGATGCCCCGTCGAACTCGATGGAGCCGGCCGACGGAGCGACGAGCCCCACCACCGCGCGCGCGATCGTCGACTTGCCGGACCCCGACTCTCCGACGAGGGCGACGGTCTCGTCCGGCGCGACGTCGAGGCTGACGGCGTCGACCGCCGTGATGGGCGTTCGCCGGCCGACGAGGCCGGCGGCGCGAGGCCCGGGGTAGGTCACGGTGAGGTCCGTGATGCGCAGGCCGGCAGCATCCGTCATGTCAGTTCCTCGGCACTGTGTCTGATGTTCGCTCCGCAAGCTCCGCGAAGTGGCAGGCGCTGAGACGGCCCGGGGCGATCTCGCGCAGCGCAGGCACCTCGGTCCGGCATCGGTCCTCCGCGCGCGGACAGCGCGGATTGAACGGACACCCGGCCGGGCGGTCGAACGGATTGGCCGGGCTGCCCGGCAGCGGGTCGGCGATCGCCGACTCGACGTGCACCGATGGAACGCTGCGCACCAGGGCGTCGGTGTAGGGATGCAGCGGCCGGTTGAGGACCGCCTTGGCACCGCCGCGCTCGCAGACCCGGCCCGCGTACATGACGACGAGGTCGTCGGCGACGTGCGACATCACCCGCAGGTCGTGGCTGACCAGCAACATGGACAGGTGGTCCTCGTCGCGGAGGCGGCCCAGCAGGTCGAGGATCCGGGCTTGCACGGTGACGTCGAGCGCCGTCGTCGGTTCGTCGGCCAGGATGAACCTCGGCCCGCCGGCGAGCGCCAGGGCGATCATCGCGCGCTGACGCATCCCGCCGGAGAACTCGTGCGGGTAGGCGCGCACGCGATTTGCGGCGTCCGGAATTCCGACATGCTCGAGGAGGTCCGCGGCTCGCTCCCGCGCCTGGCTCCTGGACAGCCCTCGGCTCCGCAGGATCTCGCCGACCTGGTCACCGATGGTCATCGTCGGGTTGAGCGCGGTCGACGGGTCCTGGAACACGACCGAGATCTCGGTCCCCCTGACCTGCCTGATCCGCGCGCGGCCGGCCGTGAGCAGGTCCTCGTCGCCCAGGAGCACCTGCCCGCTGACCACAGCCGTCTCCGGGACCAGGCCGACCATAGCCATCGCCGTCAGCGACTTGCCGCTGCCGGACTCGCCGATCAGGCCGGTCGTGCGCCCTTCCACCATGTCGAAGGAGACGCCGTCGACGACGTCGGCCATGCCCCGCGGGCCGGGCAGCGTGATCCTCAGCTCCCTGACCCGGAGGGTCCCGGCGGACCGGGACCCCGCCGGGACACGGCCGGACATCACTGCCGTCGTGCTCGTCGACCCGGGGTGCCTGTCACTCATCAACCGAGACCGTGTCGAATCGCGGCAACCCCTCACCGTCGGGTTCGAAGCCGGACACCGACGTCCGAGTGGCGAAGAGGTTCTTCACGAACATCGGGTACATGCCCACGGCCTCGGTCCAGATCAGTTCCGTCGCCTCGGCGTAGGCGGCCTCCCGCTCGGCAGGATCGACGGAGGTACCGGCCCGCCGCAGCATCTCGTCCAGCTCCGGGTTGCAGTAGCCGGTCCGCTCCGCGGCGCAGGTGTAGAGCCGGCCGAGGTTGTACGAGGCGTCCAACCCGAGCGTGCCGACCTGCTGGATGTTGATGTCCCAGTTCAGGGCCAGCAGGTCCTCGGTGTAGACGGCCTGCTCCTTCTCCAGCGCCTCGACCTTGACACCGATCGCGGCCAGATCGGACACGACCGAGTCCACCCATTGCCGGAACTGCGTCTGGGAGAAGTGGAAGCGCAACGTTGTGTCGAAGTCGAACCCGGCGTCGATCAGCGCCTGCCTCGCCGCCTCGGGGTCGTAGACCACCGGCTCCTGCGGCGCGTAGCCGAACACCGTGGGGGCGATGACGGAGTCCGCGGGCTCGCCGCTCTCCGGATAGAGGGCGTCGATCTTCTTGTCGAAGTCGACGGCCTGCCACAGCGCCCGCCGCACCTCGGCCTTCTCCAGCGCCGGCGTGGAGGCGTTCATCCACATCGTGAGGACGCCGGAACCGACCGCGGAGACGACCTCGACCTCCGTGTTGCCGCCCAGCTGCGCCACCTGGTCGTCGGAGATGCCCCAGATCACGTCGAGCTCGCCGGTCTCCAGGGCGGTGACCCTCGCCGCGACCTCGGGGATCGACCGGATGGTGAGCTGGTCGACGCTCGGTTGCTCCCCCCAGTAGTTCTCGTTGGGGACCATGACGAGGTCGCCACCAGGCGTGAACGACTCCACCTTGAACGGGCCGGAGGTGACCGGTGTGCCCAGGTAGCTGTCTTCGGTGGCGCTGGCCGGGGTGATCATGAGTCCGGTCAGCTTGGCCGGAAGAGCCGGGTCGGGCTCGGCCGTCGTGAACGTCACCGTGGTGTCGGTCGCCGCGACGCTGACGTTGACGAAGTTCGCGGAGAACGGGCTGTCGGACGCGACGGTGCGCTCGAACGACGCGGCCACGTCCTGCCCCGTGATCGGCGAGCCGTCGGAGAAGGTGATCCCCTCGCGCAACGTGAAGGTGAACTCCGTCGCGGTGTCGTTGATCTCCCAGCTCTCCGCGGCGGCCGGGTCGAACTCGCCCGGTCCGATCGTCTGCAGCAGCGGGCTGTACAGCTGGATCGACGCGACACGGGTGCCGCCGTCGATGGCCAGGGGCCCGTTCGGGTCGATGGACTCGGTGGGGAACTGACCGGCGACGGCGATCTCGCCACCACCTGCTTCACCACCACCGCCTTCGGTGGAGTCGTCGTCGCCGCCGCAGGCCGCGGCTGCGAGCAGACCGAGAAGTGCGGTCGCCATCATGGCGGAGTGTCGTAGGGATCTCATTGCCTTGCTCCTCACTGAGCTGCGTTCGACTGTGTGTGTGATGCACCTGCTGACGTCTCGTCATCGCCTTCGGCCGAAGTAACGGGTGAGTCGATCTCCGGTGAAGCCCACGCAGATGACGAGCAGCGCGAGCGCGATTCCAGGGATGGCGGAGATCCACCAAGCGCTGGCGAGGTACTCCTTTCCGGCGGCGATGGTCTGCCCCCAGGACACCGACGCCGACGGCAGGCCGAGCCCGAGGAAGCTCAGCGAAGCTTCAGCCAGAATGGCGCCGGCGAACTCGGTGGTCGCCAGGGCGAACGTGGGCCCGGCGATGAACGGCAGGATGTGCCGCGCGATGATGCGTCGGCGCCGCACGCCCATCACCGTCGCCGACTTGACCCAGTCGCGCTCCCGCAGAGACATGGCCATCGACCGCGAGAGACGGGCGAAGCCGATCCAGTTGGTCACGCTCAGCGCGATGACGACGATGGCGAGGCTTCGGTCGAACACACCGGCGATGACGATGGCCAGCAGGATGCCGGGGAAGGCGAGCAGGACGTCGATGACGCGTGACGCCACGAGGTCGGTCGTGCCGCCCCGATACCCCGCGACCGTACCGACCGCCAGCCCGACCAAAGCGCTGATCAGGACCACGAGCGTGCCGATGAACACCGACGTGCGGGCGCCGTAGACGACCTGGCCGAACAGGTCGCGGCCGAGTGCGTCGGTGCCGAACAGGGCCGTGCCGCCGTCGCTGAGCACCGAGCCGGGCGGCAGGAGCCGGTCGTCGAGCTCTCCGCCAACCGGGGAGTAGTCGATGAACAGCGGGCCGATGATCGCCGCGACGACGTACAGGCCGAAGACCACGATCGGGAGGGCGGCGACCACGCGGCGCACCCTGGTGCGGCGGGCCCGCGCCGGCGCCAGCGGCGCCGGCGGCGCCGGGTTCTGCACCAGCCCCATCGTCGTCATGACGCCACCCCCGCTCGGATGCGCGGATCCAGCCGGGCGTTGAGGACGTCGGCGAGCAGGTTCATCGTCACCACGACGATCGCCAGGAGCACGGTCGTGCCTTGGACGATGGCGTAGTCGCGGTTGCCGACCGCGCCGACGAGGAGCGACCCCACCCCTTCCCACGCGAAGACCTGCTCGACGATCACCGCGCCGCCCATCAAGGTGCCGATGTGCAAGGACACGATGGCCACCACGGGGATCACCGAGTTGCGCAGGGCGTGCCGGCTCAGCACGAGCCGCTCGGGCAGCCCCTTCGACCGTGCCGTCATGATGTACGGCTCCGCGGTCACCTCCGCGACGCTGCTGCGCGTGATCCGGGCGACCAGCGCCGTGAACGGGATCGCGAGGGTGACCGCCGGCAGCACCAGATGTTGAAGGTCGCCGGACCCCGCGCTCGGCAGGAGCCGCAGTGTCAGCGCCATCAGCAGGATCAGCATGATGCCCGACCAGAACGACGGGATCGCCTGCATGACCAGGGTGATGCCGGAGATCGCGCGGTCGGCGAGCTTTCCCGGCGCACGACCGGCCAGGATCCCCAGGAGCAGACCGATCGTCAGCGCCACCACGGTCGCGGTGCCCGCGAGCAGGACGGTCGCGGGGAATCGATCGAGGATGACCGTCGTCGCCGAGTCGCGGAAGCGGTACGACTCGCCGAAGTCGCCGGTGAGCGCCGAGCCCAGGTAGTCCAGGTACTGCACCAGCATCGGCCGGTTGAGTCCGAGCTCCTCGCGCAACGCGGACACGTCGGCCGCGGTCGCATCCGGCCCGAGCTGCACGGTGGCCTGGTCGCCGGGTGCGAGCCGCAGGATCACGAACGTGAGGCTCACGGCTCCCCACACGGTGAAGATCATGAGGCCGAGCCGGCGGATGAGTTGCGGCAGCATCGCTGCGGTCCCTCCTCTCTCGATCGAGGCGATCCTTCTGGTGTCGTCAGCCCTTGAGGGCGAGGTGAACGAGCACGGTGGCCGGCCGTTCCGGCGTCGCGCCGGCGAAGGCCAGCCGGAGCCAGCCACCGAAGTTCGCCAGGTCGATGGCGACGATCTGCTCGTCCGCCGCCACCACGGAGGGACGGCCGCGGTCGACCCAGTGCAGTCCGTCAGGCGAGATCTGCGCCTGGACCGACAGGTCCGGGTGGTCTCCTTCGACCTGGACGAAGAAGACCGCCTCCCCGGCCCAGCCCGCCTCGTACGGGTGGGTGGTGTGGCCGGCGGTGATCTCGAGACGACGTTCGATGACAGAGGTGGCAAAGGTGCGCACTGAGCAGGGCCTTCCGAGTCGATCTACGGTGGGCTGTGGTCATTCCGTCGAGTACACGACGGAATCGAGGAAGAGATTCACGCTGCGATTCGTGTCGGTCTCGACGAAGAAGATCGGGTTGATCAGGTTCGTGATGCTCTTGTACGGCGTGACGAGCGTCGGCGTCAGACCGCGCAGATCGAACGTCCGGTCCATGCTCTGCAACTCGACGTACTCGCGACGCTGGAAGTCGATGAGCAGACGGAAGTACAGCCAGTTGAGCTTGTCCGGGCTCTCGTTGTAGAGCAGGTCCTGCTCGCCGTCGGGTACCCACTGGAAGGCGTCGGCCGAGCCGTCGGCATGGCGGCGGCCGTACCAGAGGTTGTCGACCCCGGGGCGCTGCCAGCCGTCCTCACGCCCGTAGCACCAGTCCTTCTTGGTCACTCCGTCGGCGACCTTCCAGTACTGCCACTTCTTGGTGAGCTCGCCGTTGACGGAGTTCACGTAGCGCACGCCGGGCATCCAGCGGTACTCGTGGTCCTGCAGGTCGAAGTAGAAGCCGAACGCCCGCAGATCCTCCTCACCGAATCCCAGCCGGTCCTGCTGCGGGGTGTAGGCGTAGAACGCCTCGATCTGGATGTAGCGCATGTTCGGGTCGAAGTTGGAGAGACGCTTCAGCGCGACCCCCATGCTCCCGTCGGCCGGCTTCTCCTCGTAGCGGTTGGCGACCGGCTTGGTGTTCAGCTTCAGCGAGTAGGTGCCCTCCATCGACCCGTGGGTGGCGGCGAAGCGCATCGGCGCCGCGCTGATCATCGAGGGTGCCCAGCTGGCGAGGTCCACCTCGGACGGGTAGTGCCGGTAGTCGTCGTTGACGAAGTTCGGCGTCAGGTCCAGCCAGCCGTTGAAGCCACGATCGAAGTCGTCGTACGTGACGACGTTGCGCAACGGCTTGTACTTCTCCAGGCCGCGCTCGTAGTGAATGACCTTCTGCACCGTGCCTCCGTGGCGGTAGTGATGGTTTCGCGGGTTCATGGATCGGGCGCGGTCAGGCGCTGCTCCGCGGGACGAGCGAGATCGCGTCGATCTGGAAGGCATGCGAGTCGCCGTCGGGACCCGGCCCGGCCGCGCGGAACGCGACACGCACCGGCCGGCCCGCGCGGACCGGGATGATCCCGAGATCGACATCGAGGAACGGGTCGGCGCCCGAGGTGGCCACGACGCCGCCACGCGGCCGCCCGTCGACCTCGACCACCACGTCGGCGCCGCCTGGTGTCGCGTCCGGCCTGCGGAAGCGGCAGCGGAGGAGGTGGGGACGGGAGGCCGCCGGGACGATGGTCACGGCGTGGGCGTCGTCCGGTGCGTCGGCGGGGACATGTGTCACGGCCGAGCCGCCGGCGGCCGGCTCGATGATCATCGGCGCCCGCGGGACGGTGGTCTCCGCACGGAGACCTTCCACCTGGTACGTATGAAGGAAGCCGACAGGTCCGCCATCCACGTCGTCGCGACCTTGGGTGAGCCAGGCGAGGTCGAACCGAGCCGCGACGACGTCGAGCGTCTCCACTCCGGACCCGCCGAGCCTGCTGTAGAGGACGAGCAACATGTCGTCGTCGAGCCAGACGACATCGGAGTAGCCGGCCCGGGCGTCGTCGATCACACGGCCCCACGACCACGACTCCGCGCCGTCGTGGCTGAGCCGCGCGTACAACGTGTCCCGCCCGGTGCCCCTGACCGGGCTGGTGTACACGACGCGCTCGACGCCGTTGCGGTCCACCCGGGTGGCCAGGCCGGCGGCGATGCCCGCATGCGGAGCGATGTTCGTCTCGACCGCGGCATCGGTGAACGTGCGGCCGCCGTCGCGGCTTCGCGCGACGGCACGGCTGGTGTTGCTCACGCCGCTCGCGAGCCTCGAGTTCACGATCACCTCGCCCGTGGCGAGCTGGGCGATCCGCGCCTCGTCCAGCCCCAGGCCCGCGGGGTCGGGCACGATGCCGCCCCAGGCCCAGGTCCGGCCTCCGTCGTCGCTGTAGACGACGCTCACGCTGTAGTCGCGGTCGGCGGCGGGCAGGTCGATCGACCGGCGGTGCCAGACCTCGACCAGGAGGCGGCCGTCGGCGAGCTGGATGCCGCGGCCCGGCCCGGGCAGGTGGAACGTCCACCCGCGCTCGTTCCCCTCGAACAGGTCCGTGACCTCGATCGGGTCGCTCCAGCTGCGGCCGTCGTCGGCCGACGCGCGCCGGAACACCCGCGAGGATCGGCCCGCCGCGTTCAGGGCGTAGAAGACGGTGATCCGGCCGGTGCGCAGGTCGACAACGGGCGTCGGGTTCGCCCACGCCCCGCCGTGGTGATCCTCGATGAACGTCGTGGGCCCCCAGGTCCGGCCGCCGTCGGTGCTGCGGCGCAGGACCAGGTCCTTCGGCCCGTCGTCGGCGCTCGTCCCGACCCGCGCCTCGCTGAGGGCCAGCACCGTCCCGGCCGGTGTCACGTCCACGGCGTGGACGCGGAAGTCGACCCAGCCGTTCTCGCCACGCGACCACAACGTCGTCGGCTCGAGCCCGCCGCCGGCGCCGGCCGCACGGACCGGGCGGGCGGCGGCCGGTGCGGTCGCCGTCACCAGGGCGACGGCCGCGCCGAGCCCGGCGCCGATCGCGTGGCGCCTGGTGATCGGCATCGGTGTGGCCGAGCGCGCGGTCATGTCGGCCCTTCCGCGTCACCGCGGGGCGCCGCCACCGAGTCGCCCGGGACCGGAACGCAGTCCAGGTACAGGTGCCGCTTGGCGCCGTCCTCGTCGTCGAGGAGTTCCAGCAGCAGACGGACGGCTTCCCGGCCCATCTGCTCGCGCGGGATGGTGAACCTCGTCCAGTCGCGCTCCGTGGCGTGGACCAGGGGCGGGTCCCCCAGCAGCACCACCGAGAGGTCGCCCGGGATATCGATGCCCGCCTCCGTGGACGCGAGCTCCACGGCGGCGATCGCGCTGTCGTCCTGGCTGGGCTCCACCAGTACGGCGGTGACCCCCTCCGCCCGCCAGCGCCGGAGATCAGCACCGGTGAGCCTGGCGTCCTCGCCGATCACGTGGAAGAGGATCTGATCGTCAGCGATGCCGGCCTCGTCGAGACCCTGGCGGAAGCCGGTCTCGCGGTCCTGGGTCCACTCCTTGTCGTCGGCCGCCTTCAGATAGGCGATCCGGCGGTGCCCGAGCTCCGCCAGCGACAGCACCACCTCGCGGGTCGCACCCACGTAATCGGCCGCGACGTAGGAGAACTCCTCGCCGGGCACGTCGCGTCGGCCGATGAACACGAACGGAAAGTCTTCGCGGAGAAGTGCCGCCAAGTCGTCCTCGCGCAGATGACGTCCGAGAAGGACGCAGCCATCCGCCAGCTTGAGCTGGTTGACGCCATCGGCGAAAACCCGGCGCTCGGCTCCCGCCGTCACAGCACTGAACAGCAGCAGGTTATAGCCGCACTCGGCGGTCGATTCTTCGATGCCGAGGAGGAAGGGGAAGTAGAAATCGCGCTGATTCACGGGGAAGACCGGCTCGAAGGTGAAGACACCGAGCATCCGATTGCGCCCGCCCTTGAGATTGCGCGCCGAGGCGTTCACCGAGTAGCCGAGCTCGGCGGCCGCCTCGAGCACCGCTCGGCGCTTCTCCTCGGCCACGTCCGCGATCGCCGGTGCGCCGTTGATGACCACCGAGACGGTGGACTGCGACACACCTGCCCGACGAGCGATGTCCATCTGCGTCGGTCGCCGTCGCTGCGCTGCCAAGGCCCCTCCTCCGTCACCCCGATACGTATCGACCAGGTTGGACGGAGATGTTACGCACGGATTTCCTGGGCCGTCAAGGGCTTCGTGGCGTCGATCGGAGACCTCCACACGCAGGAATCGCGCGATGTCGCAGATCACGGCCAGGCTCCCCCGCGCAGACGAGCGGCGGCGGCCCCGGTAGCGGTCCCCTACCCGTCAGGGCTCGTTGTCGACCGATCCGGATCATGCCCGCCGAGTCGCCTCATTTTCTCGGCGAACGCGACGGAGTTATCGTGGTGAACAGTGGTATCGCCGGCGCCATGAGCGTGATCGTCATCGTGGAAATTCTGCGGCCGAATCCGGCCGGATAAACGGCCGATCTATCAGGACCGGATCGAAGAGAACCTGGCGCCGGCCCGAGTTCCTCAGACCTCTCGAAGACGGCCCTCATCGCCATCTAGGCAATACTCGACGAGCACAGCCAAACACCTGGCCGACTTCGCAGCACACGCGAGCGATCGCCGCAGTGAAGCGCCCGGACGCTCGCCTTCATCCGCTACGTGGCGAACTGCTCGCGGCCGGCCGTGGCCACCTGGATACAGGCCGGCGGCGCCGGACTGCGGGAGACGTCGATCGGGAGTTCCGTCGGGCCCCTCACGCCTGTACCACCCCTTGACCGCTCCGCTGTGAGCGTTCACAATGGGTCGCCGTAGCCCGGATCCGGGTCAACTTCACACATCTCGATACTCAGCCGTTCCGGCTCAGCATTGTCGAACCGGTTCGACGATCTGAAGCCCGCACGGCGGCGAGGAGGGCAGCCAGCACCCCGAGGGACCCATCGGCATCAATGCACGCGACGAGTCAGGAGCAGCAACGATGGTGCTTTCCAGATCCACCCGAGTGCGCGCCGCCGCGGCATCGGCCGCGCTCGCGACACTGGGCGCCGGTCTCACCGCGGGCGGCTTCGCGGGGCCGGCGGCGGCCGCCGAGCTTCCGGCGCCCCTGGCCCACTACGAGTTCGACGCCGACGACGTGACCAGCGGCGTCGTCACCGATTCCAGCGGCAATGGCCTGGACGCGGCGCTGGTGAACGGCGCCAGCGCGTCGCTGGTCGACGGGGCCGACGGCAGCGCCGCGATCGATCTTCCCGGCGGGGCGCCCACCTCGACCGGCGCGTACGTCCGGCTGCCCCGGCAGCTTCTCGACGGCGCCACCGACCTCACGGTGTCGACGCGGATCCGGTGGGACGGCACGCCGTCGTCCTGGCAGTGGATCTACGCGCTCGGCACGAACACCACCCGGTACCTGTTCAGCACGCCGTACAACGGCGATGGCCGCCTGCGCACCGCCGTGACCACCGGCGGTGGCGGCGCGGAGGCGCAGGTCACGGGCTCCGCCGCACTGCCGGCCAACGCCTGGAAGACCCTGACGGTCACGCTCGACACCGCGGCGGACCGGGTCACCACCTACCTCGACGGGGTCGCGGTCGGCTCCGCGACCACGACCATCGGCGCCGGCGATCTGCTGGCCGCGAGCGCGACCTCGGCGGGCTTCATCGGCCGCTCGTTCTATCAGGACCCGCTGTTCGACGGCGCCGTCGACGACTTCCGCGTCTACCGCGCGGCACTCACCCCTGAGCAGGTCGCCGCGGACTTCGGCGGCACGCTGCCCACGCCGACCGGCATCGCGCAGGAGTCGTTCGACCTGCGCACCACGATCGGCACGGCGCCGAGCCTGCCGCGGACCGTCCCGGCGACGTTCACCGACGGCTACTCCCGCGCGATCCCGGTGACCTGGGCCGACGTCGATCCGGCCGACTACGCCCAGCGCGGCACGTTCACCGTCACCGGCACCGCCGGCACGTGGACGGTCACCGCCACCGTCACCGTCGTCCGCGAGGGCGAGCTGATCATCGACCTCGCCGAGGACACCGGCCCGTTCCACGGCGGCGCCTCCGGCACGCTCTACGGGCTCTACGGCCAGGACGTCCCGACGAACAACCTGATCGAGGGCATGAAGCTGCGCACCGTCTCGACCAAGGCGCAGGACGGCCCGCAGCACCCCGGCGCCGACGCACTGGAGGTCGTGAAGCCGCTGGCCGACAGCACCGACGGCGACGTGTACATCTACATGACCGACATCCACCGGGGCTTCCCCTACGAGTGGCCCGGCAGCACCCCCGAGCAGAAGCTGGACCTGTACGTCGAGAAGATCGAGAAGCAGGTCGACCAGGTGCTCCAGCTCCCCGAGGAGTACCAGGACAACATCGTCTTCGTGCCGTTCAACGAGCCCGAGGGCAACATGTTCGGCACCGGCCAGTGGAGCTACAACCGGGTCAGCTGGCGCACCGACCCGACGCACTACTTCGCCGCCTGGGACGAGATCCACCGGCTGATCAAAGGCAAGCTGCCCGACGCGCGCATCGCCGGTCCCAACACCAGCGTGCTGTACAACGAGGTCATCGGCTTCATGGAGCACACCATCGAGGCCGGCACCGTCCCCGACGTCGTCACCTGGCACGAGCTCAGCCACCCGGAGCAGGTGCGCACCAGCGTCGCCCGCTACCGCCAGTGGGAGCGGGAGTTCTTCGCCGGGACGCAGTACGAGGGCACCGAGCTGCCGATCAACGTCAACGAGTACGCGTTCAACTACCACACGTCGGTGCCGGGCCAGATGATCCAGTGGATCTCGGCCATCGAGGAGTCCAAGGTCGACGCCGACGTCGCCTACTGGAACATCGACGGCAACCTGTCCGACTCCGCCGTCCAGGCCAACCGGGCGAACGGCCAGTGGTGGCTGTTCAACGCCTACGCCGCGATGACGGGCCACACGGTCGAGGTCCGGCCGCCGTTCCCCGGCCAGAACTACACCCTGCAGGGCGTGGCCACCCTGGACGAGGAGAAGTCGCAGGCCAGGGCGCTGTTCGGCGGCTCCGACGGCAGCGGGTTCATCGAGTTCCGGAACGTGCCGGACGACCTCGGCGACAGCGTGCACGCCTGGATCCGGGAGATCCCGTGGACCGGTCAGATCGGTGACTCCGCGCAGCCGCGGATCGTCGACGAGCGAGTCGTGGAGGTGAGCGACGACGGCACCGTCGCCTTCGACTTCGGCGGCGACCTGCCGGAGCTGGCGGAGTCGTCGGCCTACGAGATCGTGCTCACCCCGGCCGGCGACGGCGAGCCGACCGCCGTCACGCCGAACCTCTGGGAGCAGACCTACGAAGCCGAGGACGCCGCGCACACCGGCTCCGGCTACAGCCGCAACGGCCCGGAAGGGTCGCCGTCGGACGTGTCGAAGTTCTACACCTCCGGCGGGTACGACGTCGGCGGCCTGCGGACCGGCTCGGACGTCACGCTGGACTTCACCGTCGACGTCCCGCAGGACGGCACCTACGACCTCGGCGTCTTCGCCAACTCGCTGAACACCTACGCGGCCGTGGAGGAGCAAGGGCCGACGAACGTGTTCCTGCGGGTCGACGGCGCCGCCGAGCAGGAGCTCTTCCTGCCGCTGGGCTACAAGTGGGTCGTCTGGGACCACGCCGACACGACGGTGGAGCTGACCGCCGGCACGCACACGATCACGCTGGCCGCGCGGAGCCTGGACGGCGCCGGCGCCGGCGCGACGAAGGGCGACGCGATCGTCGACCGCATCCACCTCTCGCTCCCCAACCCCGACGCGACCAGCGACTCCTATGAGGCCGAGCTGGCCGACCTCGACGGGGCGAGCACCGTCTACGACGACCCGCGGCTGGAACGGCGCGGCGCGTCCGGGGCCGGCGGCGCCGAGATCCAGCCCGGCGACACCGCGACCTTCTGGGTCTACTCGGCCGGCGACGCCGAGGCCACCCTGCGGCTGCACACACTGGGCGGCGGGGTCGCCGACCTGGCGGTCAACGGCCGCGACGTGCTGCGCGTCGGGCCGGCGACGTCCGCCGTCGCCGTCTCACTGTCCGGCGGGATCAACAAGATCACCGTCACCGGCGTCACCGGTGCCGCGCTCGTCGACCGGCTCGAGGTCGTCCAGGCGACCGGCACGCTCGCGGAGCAGGTCTACGAGGCCGAGGACGCGACGACCGCCGGCGCCGCCGAAGCGGCGGAGTTCTCGCTGGCCAGCGGCGGCGTCGCCGTCACCGGCGTCGGCGGCGCCCCGGGCAACGGCAACACGCTGACGTTCGAGGTGACGGCGCCCGCCGCCGGCACGTACGCGATGCGGGTGCGCTACTCCAACCCGGAGCAGTCGGTCGCCTCGCACTACAACCCCGACCCGCTCGCCCGCCGCGCCGATCTCACGATCAACGGGCAGGACGCGGGCAGCGCGCTGTTCCCGCACTCGTTCCACCAGAACAACTTCTGGGACCTCACCGTGCAGGTGGAGTTGCGGAAGGGGGACAACACGATCACGTTCGCGTCGGAGGAACAGCCGAACTTCGACGGCGTGACCTACGCGTCCGACACCTGGCCGGGCATCCTGCTGCGTTCGCAGTACGCCCCGGTGATCGACAAGATCACGGTCGCACCGCTCAACGGAACCCGGCTGCGGTGAGCGCGATGACGGCCGACTGAACGACGCGGGCGGCCGGCGCGCCGAGCCCGGCCGCCCGCTGTCGAACCAGGAGAATCGTCGAACCGGTTCGCCCAATCTGATGGCACAGTAGGAGGAACACGTGGTCACGATCGGCGACGTCGCGCGGGCGGCCGGGGTCTCCCGCAGCACGGCCTCGTACGCCCTGTCCGGCAAGCGGGCGATCTCCGCCGAGGTCCGGCAGCGGGTCAACGACGCCGTGCTCCGGCTCGGCTACACGCCGAACGCCGGCGCCCGCGCGCTGGCGACGTCGCAGACGATGGTGATCGGGCTGCTGGCCCAGTTCCTCGAGGACGAGTTCGCGCCGGCGATGTTGGAGTACATGCTCGGCGTCTCCGACACCGCGCGCGAGCTCGGCTACGACACCCTGCTGGTCACCGACGGCGACGGCGCCAGCGCGCTGCGGCGCATCACCGACTCGCGCATGGTCGACGGGCTGGTGCTGCTCAACGTGGCTCAGGACGACGTCCGCCTACCCGTGCTGCGCGCCGCACCCCAGCCGGGCGCGCTGGTCGGGCTGCCCGGCGACTGCTCCGGGCTGGACGTGTTCGACCTGGACTTCGAGGAGGCCGGCCGGATGATGGTCGACCACATGCACCGGCTGGGCCACCGCGAGCTCATCCTCGTCTCCCAGCCCGAGCACGTCGTCGAGCGCGGCGGCGCCTACGTCTGGCGGCTCCAGGACGCCGCCCTCCAGCAGGCCCGGCTGCGCGGCGTCACCCTGCACGCGGTGTTCGGCGAGTCGCGGCAGCCCGCCGTCGGCCGCTCGCTGCACGGCCTGCTGGACACCTACCCGGACGCGACCGGGCTGCTGCTCAACAACGAGGCCGCCGCCGCGGCGCTCCCCACCGTCCTGCACGAGCGCGGCCTCACCGCGCCGGACGACCTGTCCGTCATCGGCCGGTACTCCGACGAGTTCGCCCGGGTCTTCTCCCTGCCGTACTCGTCGATCGAGAGCGCGCCGGACCGGCTCGGGCGGATGGCCGTGCGCCAGCTGGTGCGCCGCATCGAGTCCGAGACCGGCCGGGCCGAGCCCTACGTCGTCCGCTTCGTCGCACCGGAGCTCGTCGACCGTAAGAGCACGGCCGCCCCCAGAACGTGATGCATCGATCCAAGGAGGAAACGCAGTGAAGCGTCTACCGAAGCCGGCCCGCGCCCAGTTGATCCGATGGGGCGCGGCCGGGTCCGCCATCGTCATCGTCACCGCCCTGGCGGCCTGCTCGTCGTCCGACGACGACGGCGGCGACAACACCGAGGCGTCGAACGACACCTACACCTGGTGGGATCCGTACCCCCAGCACGACGACGCCTCCGACTGGGCGCAGCGGGTCGCGGCCTGCGGCGACGAGGCCGGCGTCACCATCGAGCGCACCGCCTACGACACGACGGCACTGACCAACCAGGCGCTGCTGTCCGCGCAGGAGGGCACCGCGCCGGACATCATCCTGCTCGACAACCCGGCCGTCTCGACGCTGGCCGACACGGGCATGCTCACGACGATGGAGGAGTTCGGCTTCGACACCTCCGCGATCGACGAGAACCTGCTGGCCGCCGGCGTCGTCGACGGCGACGCCTACGGCATCCCGATCGGTGCCAACACGCTGGCCATCTACTACAACCAGCAGGTCCTCGACGCCGCCGGCGTCGACCCCGCCTCGATCACCGACTGGGCCTCGCTCACCGCGGCGCTGCAGCAGGTGACCGGCGCGGGCCACAAGGGCATCACGTTCGCCGCCATCGGCACGGAGGAGGGCTCCTTCCAGTTCCTGCCGTGGTTCTGGGGCGCCGGCGCCGACCTGCGCGACCTGGACTCGGCCGAGGCCGTCGAGGCGCTGGGGCTGTGGACCGGCTGGCTGGAGGCCGGGTACGCGCCGAACTCGGTGATCACCAACTCGCAGAACACCACCTGGGAGGAGTTCCTGACCGGCGAGTTCGCGTTCGCGGTGAACGGCACCTGGCAGGTCAACAGCGCGGCCGAGGCCGGGTTCCCGACCGGCATCGTCCAGATCCCGGGCGTCGGCGGCGGCGCGGCGCCCACGCCGACCGGCGGCGAGTTCATCACCGCCCCGGTCCAGGACGACGAGGCCCGCTACGACGTCACCACGCAGATCGTCGAGTGCATGACCACCCCCGAAGGCCTGGTCGAGACGGCGAACACGTTCGCCTACTACATCCCGCCGACGGCGGAGGGCCAGGACGCGCTGCTGGCGGAGAACGAGAGCCTGCAGCCGTGGGTCGACGCCGTCCGCACCGCGAAGGGTCGCACCAGCGACGACCTCGGCACCGACTACCCGCTGATCTCCGAGGCGCTCTGGACGGCGGTCCAGAACGCGTTGAGCGGCTCGATGAGCCCGGAGGACGCGCTCGCCGAGGCGCAGGCGAACGCGGAGTCGGCGACCGAGTGACGTCATGCCTTCGACCGTGAACGGCGCCCCGGTGGTGGTGGGGGCCGCGGCACCCGCCACCACCAGGAGCGCTCCGCCACGCCGGCGGCGGATGTCCTCCACCCGGTGGGCGGCGCTGGCGTTCCTGGCGCCGCTGCTGGCCTACCTGGCGATCTTCTACGCCTACCCGCTGTACCGGAACGTCGAGCTCAGCCTGCACGACTACACCCCGCGGGCGTTCGTCCAGGGCAACGCCGAGTTCCTCGGCCTGGCCAACTACGCCGACGTCATCGCGTCGAGCACGTTCGGCCCGGCGCTGCGCAACACGGCCCTGTTCACCCTGGTGTCGATCGTGGCGCAGTACGCGATCGGGCTGGCGCTGGCCGTGTTCTTCCACCACCACTTCCGGCTGTCGGGCCTGCTGCGGGCGATGTTCCTGGTGCCGTGGCTGCTGCCGCTGATCGTCTCCGCCTCGACCTGGTCGTGGATGCTCAACAGCGAGAACGGCATCGTCAACTCGGTGCTGGAGGCGTTCGGCATCGGCCAGATCAACTGGCTGACGTCGCCGGACTCGGCCCTGTGGTCGGTGATCGTCGCCAACATCTGGCTGGGCATCCCGTTCAACCTGGTGATCCTCTACGCCGGGCTGCAGAACATCTCCGGCGACCTCTACGAGGCGGCGGCGCTGGACGGCGCCAACGCGTGGCAGCGGTTCTGGCGGGTGACCTTCCCGCTGCTGCGGCCGGTGTCGGCGATCACGCTGCTGCTGGGCCTGATCTACACGCTCAAAGTGGTCGACGTCATCTGGATCATGACCACCGGCGGGCCCGGACACGCCTCGCTCACGCTGGCCGTGTGGTCGTACCGCGAGGCGTTCGGGACCGGGCAACCGGACTTCTCCCCCGCCGCGGCCGTGGGCAACCTGCTCATCGTCATCGCGCTGGCCGCGGGCTTCGTCTACCTGTACCTCCAGCGCCGGGAGGAGCGGTCATGAAGCCACGCCGCACCTGGTGGAAGACCGCAGTCGGCCTCGTCCTGACCGCGATCATGCTCTTCCCGGTCTACTGGATGATCAACGTGTCGCTGACGAGGACCGGCGACATGCGGGCCGACCCGCCGCACTGGTTCCCGTGGGCGCCGACGTTCGAGGGCTACGCCGACGTGTTCAGCGACCAGCTCCCCGCGCTGGGCACCAGCATCCTCGTCGGGCTGGGCTGCGTCGCCCTGACGCTGCTGATCTCGGCGCCCGCCGGGTTCGCCCTCGCGCAGCTCCGGCCGCGCGGAGCGGGCGCCCTCGGCTTCCTGCTGCTGGTCGCGCAGATGATCCCGAGCGTCGTCATGGCGATGGGCTTCTACGCGATCTACGTGCGGCTGGGCTGGCTGAACACGGTCTGGGGCCTGATCATCGCCGACTCCACCATCGCGGTGCCGTTCGGCGTCCTGCTCTTCACCGCGTTCATGGCCGGCATCCCGCGCGAGCTCACGCAGGCGGCCAAGGTCGACGGCGCCGGCACCTGGCGGACGTTCCGGTCGGTCGTGTTGCCGGTGAGCCGCAACTCGGTGCTCACGGTGTCGCTGTTCGCGTTCCTGTGGGCGTGGTCGGACTTCATCTTCGCCTCCACGCTGGACCGCAACGGCGACCAGATCCCGATCACGCTGGGCATCTACGCCTACATCGGCAACAACACCACTCAGTGGAACTCCATCATGGCGACCGCCGTGGTCGCCTCCGTTCCGGCCGCGGTGCTGCTCGTCGTCGCGCAGCGCTACGTGGCCGGCGGCGTGACGGCCGGCGCCGTCAAGGACTGAATCCGAGGACGCACATCCATGGTGACCTTCCACCCGTCCCCCACCATGCTGGAGATCCGGCACCGCCACGAGGTGCTGACGATCGAGGCGTGGGGCCGCGACAGCGTGCGCGTGCGCGCGGCGCAGTATCGCATCCCGGCCGAGAGCCACGGCGCGCTCGACGAGCCGCCCAAGGCCGACCCCCCGGTGATCACGGCCGGCGGCGACGGCGCCCGGCTCGTGCACGGCGAGCTCACCGTCGACGTCCGGTTCGACCGGTCCGCCGCGTATCCCGAGCCGCTGCTGACGTTCACCCGCACCAGCACCGGCACGGAGCTGCTGGCCGAGGTCCGGGAGCACTTCTGGATGCCCGGCGCCCGGTACTTCCGCGGCAACCGCAGCGGCGCCTACGAGATCCACCAGCGGTTCGCCGCCTACCCCGGCGAGAAGCTGTTCGGCCTGGGCCAGCGCACCCACGGCCGGCTCGACCTCAAGGGCCTGGCCCTTGACCTCGTGCAGCGCAACGGCGAGGTGTCGATCCCTTTCGTGCTCTCCGACCGCGGCTACGGCCTGCTGTGGAACGTCCCCGCTGTGGGCCGGGTCGAGTTCGCCGACAACGCGACCCGCTGGCAGGCGGGGCAGGCGCGCGAGATCGACTACTGGGTCACGGCGGCGCCGACGCCGGCGCAGATCCTCGCCCGCTACGCCGACGCCACCGGCCACGTGCCCGAGCTGCCGGGGTGGGCCAGCGGGTTCTGGCAGTCCAAGCTGCGCTACCGAACCCAGGACGAGCTGCTCGCCGTCGCCCGCGAGCACCGCCGACGGGGGCTGCCGCTCTCGGTCATCGTCGCCGACTACTTCCACTGGTCCGCGATGGGCGACTACCGGTTCGACCCGGACGAGTGGCCCGACCCGGCGGCCATGGTGGCCGAGTTGCGCGACCTCGGCGTCGAGCTGATGGTGTCGATCTGGCCGACGGTGTCGCCGCTGTCGGAGAACTTCGCCGAGTTCCGGGACCGCGGCCTGCTGGTCGGCGCCGACCAGGGCGTCGAGGCGCACCAGACGATCCAGGACAAGGGCATGGCGACGCCGATGCCGGTGACGTTCTACGACCCGACGAACCCGGCCACCCGCGAGTACGTCTGGGACCTGGTGCGGCGCAACTACCTCGACCTCGGGATCCGGGTGTTCTGGCTCGACGCGTCCGAGCCCGAGCTGAACCCGCCGCACCCCGCGAACCTCACGCTGCACGCCGGCCCCGGCGCGGAGGTCGCGCCGATCTACCCGCGCGACAACGCCCGGCTGTTCGCCGACGGCATGGCGGCCGCGGGCGCGGAGCCGACGGTGCTGCTGTCGCGCTCGGCCTGGGCGGGCGCGCAGCGCTACGGCGCCGCCGTCTGGTCCGGCGACATCCCGGCGACGTGGGAGTCGCTGCGCGTGCAGGTGCGGGCCGGGCTGTCGATCGCGATGTCCGGCATCCCTTGGTGGACCACCGACATCGGCGGCTTCCACGGCGGCGACGCCCGCGACCCGGCGTACCGCGAGCTGATGGTCCGCTGGTTCCAGTTCGGCGTCTTCTGCCCGCTGTTCCGCCTGCACGGCGACCGTGAGCCGCGCACGCCGACGTCGTACGCGCAGACCGGCGGCCCCAACGAGGTCTGGTCGTACGGCGAACAGGCCTACGAGATCATCTCCGGGCTGCTGCACCTGCGCGAGCGGCTGCGCCCGTACATCCACGAGCAGATGCGGGTGGCCGCGGAGACCGGGCTGCCCCCGATGCGTCCGCTGTTCGTGGACCATCCCGGCGATCCACGCGCATGGGAGATCGAGGACGAGTTCCAGTTCGGTCCCGACATCCTCGTCGCGCCGGTCACGTCGCCGGGCGCGCGCTCGCGCGAGGTGTACCTGCCCGCCGGGACGTCGTGGGTCGACGCAGCCATTGGCGTCGTCGTCGAGGGCGGGACGACGGTGACCGCGGCCGCGCCGCTGGAGCGGATCCCGGTGTTCACCCGCGAGGGCAGCGACGTCCCGCTCCGGCCCGAGGGAACCGAGTGACCGCGCCGACCACCGGCGTGGACCGCGCGAGTGGGCGGCCGGTCGTGCCGGTCCGGGGTGCGCAACGGCCGCTCGGCCAGGCCGAGGTCCGCGTGACGGGCGGTTTCTGGGCCGGGCTGCAGGCCACCAACGCCTGCGCGACGCTGGAGCACTGCGAGTCGTGGATGGAGCGGCTGGGCTGGCTGGCCAACTTCGACCGCGTCGCCGCCGGCACGTCCGGGTCGGACCGGCCGGGCTGGTCGTTCTCCGACTCGGAGGTGTACAAGCTCATCGAGGCCGCCGCGTGGGAGTTCGGGCGCACCGGCGACGCCGCCGCCGACGCGATGGTGCGCCGGCTCACCGCCCGCATCGCGCCGGCGCAGGACGCCGACGGCTACCTCAACACCTGCTACGGACACCGTGGGCGGCCGCCGAGGTACAGCGACCTGGAGACCGGCCACGAGCTGTACAACACCGGGCACCTCCTGCAGGCCGCCGTCGCGCGGCTGCGCACCACCGGCCCGGACGAGCTGGTCGACGTCGCCCGCCGCGCCGCCGACCACGTCTGCGCGACGTTCGGGACCGCCGGACTGTGCGGGCACCCGGAGATCGAGGTGGGCCTGGCCGAGCTCGGCCGGGCGCTCGGTGTGCCCCGCTACGTCGAGCAGGCCCGGCTGTTCCTGGACCGGCGCGGCCACGGCACGCTGCGCGACATCCCGCTCGGTCGCGCCTACTTCCAGGACGATGTGCCGGTTCGCGAGGCGACCGCCTTCCGCGGCCACGCCGTCCGCGCGCTCTACCTGTCCGCCGCCGCGGTCGACGTCGGGGTCGAGTTCGGCGACGACGCGCTGGTCGGCGCCGTCGCCCGGCAGTGGGACCACACCGTCGAACGGCGCACCTACCTCACCGGCGGGATGGGCTCGCGGCACCAGGACGAGGGCTTCGGCGAGGACTGGGAGCTGCCGGCCGACCGTGCCTACTGCGAGTCCTGCGCCGGCGTCGCGTCGATCATGGTGTCGTGGCGGCTGTACCTCGCCATCGGCGACGTGAAGTACGCCGACCTGATCGAGCGCACCTTCTACAACGTCGTCGCCACCTCGCCGCGCTCCGACGGCCGCGCGTTCTTCTACGCCAACCCGCTGCACCAGCGCACCCCCGGCGGCGTGAGCGACGACGACGCCGTCAGCCCGCGCGCCGAGAGCGGCACCCGGGCCGCCTGGTTCGACGTCTCCTGCTGCCCGACGAACGTGGCCCGCACGCTCGCGTCGTGGCAGGCGTACGCGGCCTCGGCCGGGCCGCGCGAGCTGACCCTGCTGCAGTACGCCCCGGCCCGCGTCACGACCACACTGGACGACGGCGGCGCACTGGCGATCGACGTCGACACCGCCTACCCGGCCGACGGAACCGTGACGATCCGCGTCGCCGAAGCCCCCGCCCACGCCGTGGCGCTGCGGCTGCGCGTGCCGTCGTGGGCCGGCGGTGCGGTGCTCAGCGAAGGCGGCCGCACCCGGGCCGTCACGCCCGGCTTCGCCGTCGTCGACCGGCCTCTCGTGCCGGGCGAGGAGATCCGGCTCGTCCTGCCGACGACGCCCCGGTTCACCTGGCCCGACCGCCGCATCGACGCCGTCCGCGGCTGCGTCGCCGTCGAACGCGGGCCGCTGGTGCTGTGCGCGGAGTCCGTCGACCTGCCGGCCGGCACGACGATGGACGACCTGGAGATCGACCCGTCCGTGCCGCCGGCCCAGCTGGCCGGCCACCGAGTCACCGTGCGGACCACCGACGGAACCGACGTGGTCCTGGTGCCGTACCACCAGTGGGCCGAACGCGGGCCGACGACCATGCGGATCTGGCTACCAGCAGGTCGGCCTATCGGACCCAGTGATCGGGACAGCGTGCCTCCTGTGAGCTGACGGTCCACTGATGCCTGTGCCGGGATGGCACCTGCCGGCCGTCGAGGTGCTGGGTATCGAGGGCGCCCGGCAGGGCGCTCAGCGAGCGCGCGGCGTGGCTGAGGACTCACGGCCAGGAGCCCACCCCGAAATGACAACAGCCGAACCCACAACCGAGGGTTCGACTGTCGCCGATGTCTTGAGACATCACAGCCTGGACGCAGCACGGTTCGAACCTGCGACCCCTGTCGGGGAAGCGCAACTCCCACGGTGAGACGATGCAGCGCCCAGTGAGGCGCGCCGCGCGCCGGGCGAGGTCCTCCTGGTCGGGCGAGCCAGGCGGGCCCCCGCCGTCGGCGGCGTGGAGCCGGAAGCGCCGGGGCTCGACGGCGTTGCCCGACCACGTCAGCGGTCCGTCGAGGCGCACGTCGGCAGCCACGACGTCGTCGGCCTCCACGCACACGACGGCTGCGCCGGGCAGTCGGCCCCGTCCGCGGTCACGACCGGGGGCGCGGCGCTGGCGGCCGGTCGACGACGTCGCTGTGGCTCGTGGCGGAGACGCCGGCCACCGGCTCGCCGTGGACGCGCGGGTCCGCCGGGGCGACATCGGGAGCGGGCGCCACCGCCCAGTCCGCGAGATCCGTCACGGCGGGCTCCGGCCCGTACACGCCCGTGGGCAGCGGCTCGAGGAGCACGCTGAGGCGGAACCGCGCCGCCGCCGGCCCCGTGATGACGAGCTTGCGGACACCGGCGTTCGGCGTCTGGCCGCCCGGGTTCGGCGACGTCGGCAGCGGCACGGCGTCCATGACCGAGAACCGGGCGCCGTCGGGGGCATCGAGCAGGACGGCTCGCAGCCGCCGGCCGTCGAGGGTGAGCATGGCGGACCGGCCGTCAGCCGCGACGTCGATGTCGGCGGACGTGTGCATGAACCACCACGCCTCGACCGGAGAGGACGCCGTGACCTCGTCCTGCACGACGAAGCGGCTCCGGCCGTCGATCAGCGCCATGCCGCGTTGCCAGCTCGTCACGCCTTGAGCCGTGTACGCCTCCGACAGGTCGGCGACGGCGAAGCTCGCGTCCGGGCTGGAGCCGGTCGCCACGAGCGTCCCCCTCGCGTCGACGGCCTGACCGGGCGTCGCGTCGGGGTTGATGACGAGCGTGTTCTGTCCCTCGGGACGCTTGCGGTAGTAGGTCCAGCGCCGGCCCTCGGGACCGGCCGACCAGTACCCGGGCAGGGCGTAGCTCTCCGGTCCCAGCTCCGTGGCCCAACGCGTGCCGAGCGCGTCGAGCACGAACGTGCCCAGATCGAGGTCGCCGTGGCTCGACGCGTTGTCCCCCGCCTTGAACCCGAAGAAGTTCGCGGTCGTGCTGTTCCACGCGCTGCGCGAGAGGAAGGTGGAGATGGCCTCGAACTCGCGGTCCAGCGGCAGGCCGGCCTCGTTCGGCGGCACGCCATCGATCAGCCCCTGCCACATCAGGTGCAGCGGGGGCAGCGGACGCGACTGCACGGCTCCTTGCTCGGCCCACCACGCGTAGGCCGGCTCGCCGTAATGCGCGGCGAGCCAGTGCGCGGCGGTCCGCCCGGGGCGGTGACTGCTGGAGGCGTCGTAGTAGTTGAACGGCTGGCCCGCCGGACCGGTCATGTAGATCCCGAAGTCAACCGTGCGGTCGAGCCCCGCGGTCTCCGTGATGCCGAAGTCGTCACCGACCGCCGTCTCGAGCGACGCCATGATCGGCACGAGGAACCGCGTGGCGTAGCCCCAATACGTGAGGCCCTCGGGGAACCCGCCGTCGGGCCCGTACTGCGCGAGCGCCACGGGCAGCGCGCCGAACGCGAGGTGCATCGCCTCGTTCGCGAGCTCCGGCTCCTCGACGCCGATGGCGAGCGCAGCCATGATCATCCCGCCGTTGCACACGATGTTCCAGTTGTTCGTCCTCGTGGTCCACGACGCCCCTGACTCGTGCTGTGCGATCGCGGGCTCCAGCCCGAACCTGACGATCGCGTCGCGCACGACCTGGCGCTGCGCCTCGTCGAGGTACCCGTACAGCCAGTCGTAGCCCACCGCGAACGCGTGCATGAGTTCCGCGACGGACAGGAAACTCTCCGGATTCCAGTCCGGGAACGCGGCTACGGCGGCCATCTCCTCGTACGCGCGCGCCGCGTACCGCTCGTCCTGCGTGAGCCGATACGCCATCGCCAGCGCGTAGAGGCGGCACTGGACCTCGCGGGTGACGATGAGTAACGTGCGCCCGTCGGGGAACTCGTACTCGGATGCCGGCGCGGTGAGCAGCGCGTCTGCCTGCGCGATCAGGTCGTCGTACAACTGCGCGGTGAGGTCGTCGCACGCGATGCGCTCGGCGATCCCGGCGAGCGCCGCGTCGTCGACCATCAGGCGGGGGTGGCCCGGCCTGATGAGCGCCGCTATGTCCGCAGGCGGTGTCAGAACGGACATCCGTCCTCCGATCGAGTTGACGGTTCTGGATCGGTGGGCGGTCACTGGTGTGGATGGGCGCGCACCTGCGCGCAGGACTGGGCGACCGTGAGGTCGTCGAACGTGCTCTGCGTGGTTGCGTAGAGCCCGAGGCCGCCGCTTCGCACCACGGTGTCGCGACCCTCCAGGATCTGTACGCCGTTCAACGTCGCGGTGATGCGGTCGCCGTGAACGGCGGCGCCGAGCCGAACGGGACCGTCGAGCGGGTCACTGAGGGAGACCGTGGCCACCGTGACCGGGCCTGACCGGTGGGCCTCGCGGATGATGCTCGCGTATCGGGTACCGCTGCTCGTCCTGCCGATGTGGATCCGGTAGCCGTAGGAGTCCGTGGTGTCGCGCAGTGAGATGCCGGCAGTGCCGACGCCGTGGATCGTGACCGTGGTCTCCGCGACATAGTCGCACTGCTGGGAGAACCGCGCCGGCAGTGTCGATTCGGCGAGCACGTGCGCTCGGCCATCGACCGGCGTGAGGGTCAGCTGACCCGAGCCGACGGACACCTGGCCCCCGATTCCGCGCCACGTCGCCTGATCGAGTGCCTCGGTGATCGTGATGTCGTCGAAGGTCGCGGTCCGCCCCTGCGTGTAGGCCGCGACTCCGCCGGTCGGCAGTTGGCTGTCGTTTGCGGAGATCGATGTCTCGCCGACCGTGGCGACCAAGTGACGCCCGACCGCGGAGACGGTCAGCGTGTGCTCGGCGTCGGCGTTCAGCTCCACGTCGGTCTCCGCAAGGAGCGTGGACGTCCCGTTGTAGACCTTCACGAGTTGCAGCTTCGTGCTCGCCGGTGTGCTGAGAACGTTGGCCCGGTAGTAGTTGCGAGAATCGTGGTAACGGAACGCCAGGCCGGTCCGGGCGGTCGTCTGGTGAGCGGCGCCGGGATCGATGTCCGCGGACACGATCACGTCGTCCGGCACGTCCTGCAGCATGGCGAACGACTGCATGTCCGCGCTCGAGGTCTGCGCCAGCTCGGTGTTCGATGGATCGCCGCCCAGCTCCCAGGTGCCCTGCACCGGCGTCCAGCCCTCGAATCCGCTGTCGAAGCCGTGGACGGTGCGGTCCAGGCTCGCGTCCTCGAACTCCTCGTCGAGCACCGGCGCCGGCGCGAAGGCCGGCTCGACCGACACGGTGACGAGGTCGCCGGTACGAGTGAATGCGGTCGGGATGTCGTTCACCTTCACCGCTCTCGCATTCGGCGCGTTGATCGTGAGTGTGCCGGTGAACGGGTCCCCGAGCGAGATCCGGGCGGTCCCGCCCCGCAGCTCCACACTGACGTCGGACACCACTCCGGACGCGTCGACCACGGTGTCCCCGTCGTCGACCAGCGACGACCCACGGGTCAGCGCGTACCGCGTGAGCCTGCCGTGCACGGTACGTTCGAGATACGCGGTCTCGGCGTCGGTCGTGGCGTTCCCGAACTCCCGCGACGCGGGCGTCGCCTCGCGCGAGAGGTAGAAGCGGCCGGTCGCGTGCGGCAGGTCGATCTCCATCGCGGTCGCCACGGAGTGATCCACCCCAGGCAGCTCGATGCGGGTCGCCCTCACCGAGGGCGCCGTGCCGGCCTTGCCGGGAAACACGATGGTGTCCAGTCCGGTGGCGCCGGTGGCGGACCAGTCGTAGGACAGGTAGTCGACGTCCGTGAGCACGTCCTCGCCCACGCGCACGGCGCCATCCTCGTGGACGCTCGGCGCGACCTCGACGCCGGCCGGGGTCACGGGAACGAGTCGCACCCCGGCGACCGGCGCGGCGCCGGGCACGGTGTCGAACCCGACCGTGGCGACGTTCGTGGCCGGGTCGACGGTGACCGGATCACCGGGGAAGTGCCAGAGCTGCCGGTAGTCGTGCGCGGCGGTGTCACCGGTGAGGTCGTCGGAGACGACCCAGAAGCCGGGCTTGACGAAGTAGACGACCCGATCGTGCGCGATCGGCTGGTAGCCCATCGCATGACCGCGGTAGACGTCGAGACCCGCACTCGATCGCCAGAGCGACATCGCTCGGGTGACGCCGGCGGCCTGCGGCTTTCCGTCGACCTCGATCGTGTTGTGCGCCTCAGTCGTTCTGCGCATCCAGTCGTTCGTCGGGGTCGCGCTGTAGTCGCCCACTCCGGGGTCGACGATCAGCGGACGCCCGTACGCCGACATCACCAGGCTGAGGTCGTCCGGATGCCGGTGCGAGGCGGTGTAACTGGAGTTGTGATTGTTGATCAGCATGTACTGCGCATCGGCGTCCCACCCCGAGCGCTGAACGGCGTAGCTGATCGGATACAGCGTGGACCCCAGTGTCGGTGTCGTCCCCTCGGTTCGACCGGAGGCGACCCAGGTGAAATCGGACCACGAGTTGCGTTCACCGGTCGCCCGAATGGCGCTCCTGCCCGCGTCGGTGTTCGGTGTGTCGCCGATCAGCGCGGCCTCGAGATCCGGCTTCCGGGTCGCGAACAGCACGTCCGCGATCCAGTCCGCCGACTGGACGATCGCGTCGGGAAGTTTCCGCCCGTTGGCATCCGCGACGCGGATCATGGTGTTGATCAGGTCCGCCACGTAGGCCTGGTAGTTGAATGTCGGCTCGCGATACACGCCGTCGCTCTGCATGTACGCGCGCAGAAACCGCTCGACCGACCGCACCGCGAACGACTCCCAGCCGAGGGATGCCGTGAACTCGGGCAGGTACACCGCCGCGGAGTAGATCGAGCGGGCCATCGACATATACATGTTGTTTCCGACATGTATCTGCAGAACCTGCGTGAGGAAGTCGGTCGTCTCGTGCACGCCGGACAGGTACGTCACCAGGTCGCCCGCGTCTGTGGCCGGCTCCGTCCGGAACACGGAGAACGCGCTGACGAGCTGGGTCAGCCGCTTGCCGGCCGACAGATTGCGGACCTGCGGCCAGCTCGGGTTGTCGGCGAAGAAGTCCAGTGAGATCTCCATCCACGCCTTCGCATACGCCGCACGCTGCTGCGGGTCGCTCTCGTTCAGGTAGGCGCTCGCCAGCGTCGGCATGAACGCGAAGTCGCTCATCAGGACCTGTGCGCCGCCGGGGGCGGTCTCCGTCCCACCCCAGGTGTCCTGCCAGTCGACGTCGATCCTCTGCTCGGCGTCGTCGTAGAAGTCGCGGGTCTCGGCGCCGAACCGGAAGATCCCGGCGGCGAGCTCGTCGGCGGTCGCGTCGCCGACTCCCGCCGCTCCCGGCGTCGGGAACCCGATCCCCATGCGGCCGGCGTAGTAGACCTTGAGCTCGTCGGCGGCGCCCGCCTCATCACCGGCCGCGATTTCCGCCGCGACCTCGGCGAGCTCAGGACGCGTCAGGTCGAGCAGCTCGCCGAGATCCGACATGTCGGACGCAGCGGCCGGCACCGACGACAGACCCGTCCCCACCACGGCCAGCGTGACTGCCGCGCCGGCGATCGCATGGACACGACGGCGAGCGCTCCGCCGGGAAGTGCTTCGTTGCATCTCCGTGACTCCTTTGCTGTGAAGGTGTCCACCCGGTGCTTCACCAGCACCCCGCGACCAAGCAACCGGCGTCAGCCGTTGAGCTGAGCCCACGCCTCCTCGTACTCGGACTTGATCTTGTTGCCGACGGCGGACATGTAGCTCTCGACCGCGGCGGCCCAATCCGCAACCGGCCGGTTTCCCAGGACGATCTCGAGCTCGGTCGCGGTCAGCGCCTGCTGCGCGCTCGCGCCCTCGCTGACGGCGGTCTCGGAGTAGAGCCCCTCCGTCGGGTTGGGCACGGTGTACTGCAGACCCGCCTCTTGGTGGTCGAACTGGTCCCGGACGGCTTGCTCGTTGCGCGACTCGAAGATCACCGGCGTGTTCTCCGTGATGTACCGCACCGGCAGCGTCGCCTGGTTGACGCCCTCGGAGGTGAGCACCGGATCCGGACCGTCGAAGGTGAAGGTCTCACCCTCCTTGCCGAACCGACGGGTGATGTACTCGGTGCTGCCGAACGGCGCGGCCAGCCAGTCGAGCACCCGCAGGATCTCGGCGACGCGCTCCGGGTCGTCCTGCTGGGCGATGGCCGAGAAGTGCGAGACCGAGGGGCCGGCAGTGCGTACCATCTCCCCGCCGGCCTCGCGTGCTGGGGAGAGCATGCCCGTCAGGCGGAATCCCTCGATGTCGGCTCCCTGCACGTAGAACTTGGGCCATCCCGCGTAGAGACCGATCTGGAACGCGGTCGTGCCCGCCACCATCCATTCGTTGCGCTGGGTGTTCTGAACGGCATTGCCGTCCGGGTGCACGACCCCCAGGTCGTTGAGGGCGACCGCGTCGGCCAGGGCCTGCTCGTATCCCGGCAGCGTGGCGTTGAAGGTGAAGGCGCCGCTCTCGTCGACCGACCAGAGGTTCGCGATGCCGTTCGTCTCGAGCAGCACCGACAGGGGCGTCTGCCCGAACGCCCAGCGACCCTCCCGATCGTTGGTGAGGGCCTGCGCCATCTCGGTGAACTCCTCGAGCGACTCCGGCTGCAGGGACAGGCCCGCCCGCTCGAGGATGTCCGCACGCGTGTACAGCACGGAGCCGATCAGCGAGCGGGGCACCGGGACACCCCAGATCCTGCCGTCGTACACGGTGCTCAGCCACGATGGCGTCGGCAGCGCCGCGAGGTTCGGGTAGTCCAGCACGGCGTCACCGGAGAGGTGCTCGGTGAGGTCGGTGAACTTCGCGGCCAGCATCGCCGGCATCTGCTGCTGCTGACCCCTGATCGCCACGAGGTCGGGCAGGTCGTTGCCGGCGATCGTGGTCGCGAAGCGGGCAGCGTACTCCGCCGCAGGGGTGTACTCCAGGTCCAGTTCGGTGCCGAGCGCCTCGTTGATGCTCTGCCACAGCGCGTTGTTCGCAAGCTCGGGAGCGACCGGATCGAACGTGAAGGTCAGCGCCCGAATCGGATCGCCGGACGCCGGAACCCCGCTGGTCACCGTCGTGGGTGGATCCGGGTAGGTGAAGTAGCCGGGGGACACATCCGGGTTGCTCGAGGCGAGGTCGGGCGGGAACGTGTCGAATGGCTGGTACGTCGGCAGCAGTCCGTCACCGGCGCCACCGCCACCGGTGGATCCCCCACTCGGCGACTGACTGCGCGGCGAGCCTGAGCAGGCACCCAGCAGGCCTATCGCGGCGAAAGCGCCGGTGGTGCCCAGGAATCTACGACGAGAGATCGTGCCGGACATGGGATTCCTTCCGCTACATCGAGGACGGGATGAAGAACAGGTGGTCAGCCCTTGACGGCGCCGATCATGAGCCCCTTGGTGAAGTGCTTCTGGAGGAACGGGTAGACGAGGAGGATGGGGATGATCGAGATGACGAGGATCGCCATCTGGATGGACAGTTGCGGAGGCAGGCTCTCGGAGCCGGCGGAGACCTGATCGACACCCATCGGGGTCTCGTTGACGACGTAGGTCCGCAGGACCAGCTGCAGGGGCCACTTCTCGGGCGAGCTGATGTACAGCAGGGCGTTGAAGAACGCATTCCAGTAGCCGACGGCGTAGAACAGCCCGATGACGGAGATCACGGCCTTGGACAGCGGCAACACGATGCGCGCGAGGATCGTGAGGTCGTTCGCGCCGTCGATGCGGGCGCTCTCCATGAGCTCGCCCGGGATGTCGAGAAAGAACTCCCGCATGACGATGACGTTGAAGGCGTTGATGAGCACCGGGAGGATCAACGCGAGCAGGTTGTCGAGCAGGCCGAGCTGTTTGACCACCAGATACATCGGGATCATGCCGGGGCTGAACAGCATCGTGAAGAGCACCGCCAGCAAGATCGGGCGTGAGCCGAGCGATCCGGGCCGTGACAGTGCGTAGGCGAGCCCGATCGTGCATGCCAACGACAGCAGCGTGCCGGCGATGGTCACGAGGATGCTGATGACCAGTGCGCGGGTGACCACGCCGCCGGACAGGATCGCCTGGTAGGAGGCGAGGGTCGGGTCACGGACGAGCAGCACGAAACCGCCGTTCTCGGTCACCTCCTCCTGCGTGGCGAGCGAGGTCGAGACCACAGCGAGGAAAGGGACGATGACGACGGCACAACCGATCGTCAGGATGAGACCGCGCAAGGCTGTCAGCACCCGGTTCGGAGGGCCCATCCAGACCGGGCGCCCGGTGGACGTCGACGGCCTCGCCTTTCGTGGCTTGGCCGTGAGCCCCAGCGGAGAGGTCGTGGTCACTTGTGGTACACCCCCCGCTCACCGAACTTGTGCGCGAGCTTGTTCGCTCCCAGCACCAGGAGCACTGAGATGACACCCTTCGTGAGGCCGACGGCGGCTGCCTGGCCCCAGTTGCCGCCGACGATCCCGTGGTTGTAGACGTAGGTGTCGAGGACCTCGCTCGCCGTCGCGCCGACCGCGCCCTGCTGCAGGATGATCTGCTCGAAGCCGACCGTGAGGGCGTCCCCGAGCCGCAGGATCAGCAGCAGGACGAACACCGACCGGATCGCCGGCAGCGTGACATGCCACATGCGCCGCAGTGCGCCGGCGCCGTCCATCGCCGCCGCCTCGTACAGCGAGGTGTCGACCCGCGAGATGGCGGCCAGGAAGATGATCGTGCCCCACCCGGTGTCCTTCCAGATCACCTGGCTGGTGATGAGGACCTCGAACAGCTCCGGCACGCCGATGATGGAGAACGTCGTCATGTCGTGCTCCCGCAGGAGCGTGTTCACCATGCCCGCGTTCCCGAGGATGTGCTGGAACAACGCGACCACGATCACCCAGGACAGGAAGTGCGGCAGGTAGAGGACGGACTGCACGATCCGCTTGAGCCGCTCGGAGATGACCTCGTTGAGGAGAAGGGCGAGCACGAGCGGCAGCGGGAACACGAACAGAACCTGGATCAGCGTGATGATCAACGTGTTCGTCAACGCGTTCACGAACAGTGGGTCACCCGAGAAGATCACCTGGAAGTTGTCCCAGCCGACCCAGGGACTCTCCGCGATCGTCAAGAACGGCAGATACCCCTTGAACGCGATCACGTTGCCCAGCAAGGGGAGGTAGTGGAACAACAGCACCACCAGCAGGCCCGGGGCGGCCAGCAGCAGCAGAAGCCGGTCCCGTCGCCAGCGGGCGAGGGTCTGGCCGGGGCGTCGCGCCGGGCGGGTGGTCGCCGACGACGACGAGCCCTTCCGCACGGACTTCCGAGGCGGCCGTTCAGCGAGTTGGGACAAGGTCTGCCTCCCGGCCCCCTCGGGTGAACTCGGATGCCCCCTCGCCGAACAGGATCGTGCGGGCGACGTCCCGCAGGCGGCCGACGGCCGCGGCGTTCATCGCCGACGACGTCGCCCTGGATGCCGCCTCGTCCTCCAGGAGCGCCTTGACGGCCGCGGCCGCGCCCTCCGGGCCGTCCGGCTCGATCTCGACGACGACGTCCGTCCCGCCGAGGTCGGCGTACATCTCACCCTTGACGGTGTCAGTGGGCTGACGCACATAGAGCGTGGGCGTGCCATGGACGGACGCGAGGATCGGCGAGTGGCACTCCATGCTGACGACGGCGCGGGCGCGGGCGTAGACGGCGTTCGCCTCCTCGAGCGGCCAGTACCGGTCGAGGACGGTGACCTGGTCGACGACGTCGTCCGGGACGCGTGGCAGCAGCTCGTCCTGTGCCAGCTCCACCTCGTAGCTCATCTCGGGCACGACGACGGCCCGCTGGCCCGTGGAGCGGACCCAGGTGGCGATCGCGGCGGCGAGAGTGTCGAGGTCGAGGCCGACGGTGCCGGCGTTGATCGCGTACCGGCGGTCGAACTCCCGGGTGCGCTCCGTTCCGTAGATGTCCGGGTACGGCGTGTAGCGCAGCCGGGGCACGAAGCATCCGAACTCCCCGGCCGTGAGACCCAGCGCGGCCAGGAAGGCATCGGCCGCGGCATCGTCGCGGTAGCGATAGGCGAACGTGCCATCGGGGCCGAACTCGAGCACCCCGGGGCGAGCCCCCTGGGAGCGCAGGTACTCGAGGCTGATCGAGTCCCGCGCGAACAGGAACTCGGCGCCATCGATGATCGCGCGGGCGTCGTCCTCGAGGAACGTCGCCGGCAGGTCCTGCGTCATGACACGCAACCGTTCGAGCGAGCCCCAGGCGGGCGGGCAGAGCGGGTCCTCCGTCACGCCGCCGTAGCCGTACGGGCGGTCGGACCGCTCACGCCAGGCTGCCAGCTCCGGCACGAGCGAGGCGCTCGCCGCCGAGCCGTGCACGAAGACGTCCGCGCTGTCCCACGCCGCGGCGAGCTCCGGCGTCGTCGGCACTCCGGCCTCGTCAAGGGCGCCCCGCACGATCGTGACGGTCGGGATCGCCCGGCGGATCATCGCCTCCTCGCGCTCGCCGAGGCGCATCGGCCACAGCGTGATGCGGGCATCGGGCTCGGCGTCGAGCAGGGCGGTGATGAGGCCGGGCGAGTGTGCGACGTCGCCGATGTTCACGTTCGCCCACGACGAGCGCAGGAGCACGGAGCGGGGCGTGGCTGTGCTGGAGGTCAACGGTGTCCTTCCGTAGCGCGGCGTCCGCACCGCGATCCCGCGGCGTCCCTCGCCGGACGTCAGTGACGTTTCGTTGCGTCAACGTAACGACTGACGCATCGTCACGTCAACGGTTCGTTACCTCATCGTGACGGGTACGAATGCGTCAGGACGGTGACCAGGGTCGCGGCGAAACCTGCAACGGTGCCGTGCTCGCGCGGGTGATCAGCACAGGTGCGGGCTCGTCGACGAGGCCGAACCGCGTCGGCGAGTCGTTCAGGATCGCCGCGATCGCCTCGACGGCGCGCGCTCCGAGCTCAGCCATCGGCATGCGCACGGTCGTCAGCGCGGGGCGGACGTCACCGGCGATGTCCGCGTCGTGGATCGCGATCACGGACAGGTCACCCGGGATCGAGATGCCCGCCTCGTGAGCCGCCGCGTGGATGCCGATGCCCGAGAGCACGTTGTCGACCACGAGCGCCGTCGGCCGGCGGCCGGAGTCGATGACCTCCTGGAGGGCCGCGGCGCCCGCCCGGGACCCGTAGCCGGTCCGGATCGCGTCGCGCGCCTCGAGCCCGGCGTCGAGCATCGCGTCGGCGTAGCCCCGGTGCCGTTCCAGCGTCGGGACCCACCGCTCGCCGCCCACGAACTCGATGTCCTGGTGACCGAGGTCGAGCAGGTGCTGCGTCGCCACGCGACCTGCCGCGGCATCGTCGATCGCGAGCCATCGGCCGTCCGGGCCGTGCCGTCCCTCGACCAGGATCACCGGGGTGGGCCGGGCTCGCAGGTGGGCGAGCACCTCGTCGTCGATGAGGCCCTCGCTGCGCAGGATGATGCCGTCGATCGAACCGTGCCCCAGCAGGCGCGCGAGGAAGTGGCTGCCGGAGCGCATCCAGCGCGCGTCCCCCAGCACGACCGCCCATCCGCGCGCCTCCGCGGCGTCGTAGATGCCGTGGAACATGTCGCGGTAGATCGGATTCTCGATCTTCTCGACGACAACGGCGATCGTCCCCGAGCGCTGCCGGCGCAGGGCCCGTGCGGCGTCGTTCGGGACGTACCCCAGTTCCTCGATGACGGCCTCGACGCGAGCACGCGTCTCGTCGCTCATTCGCGTGTGCGTGGTGCCGTTGACGACGGCGGACACGACGGAGACCGAGACCCCGGCTCGGCGTGCGATCTCCTTCTGTGTACCCATGCGCGTCATGGTATCGACGTAACGTCACGTCCCGGTGGGCCCCTCGCGCACGCAGACGTCAGCGTGACGCCGACCCGCGCTGTCGATGCGGGTCATCGAGCCTATGAGCTGCGGACCGGTCCGCGGCATGTGAGAGCGTTCAGCCTCGCTCACCGCAACCTCCGCCAGGCCGACCGGACCACGGCGCCATGGTCCCACCCTCGACGCCAACGTCGCCGATGACTCCGGTGCAGCCAGCGGCCGGATCGTGCCGGGCACGTGGTGATCCACCACCGTCACCTCGATACGCCGTGCTCCGTCCCACGGTCTTCCACCGGTGGGCCGCGGAGGGGCCAATTCGGCCAATTCGCCGCGCCGACGATCATCGCGCGGTAACCTCCGTTGAGGTATCTCTGTCCAACCCGGATCGTGGCGGCGATCGTGGACGGAAAGGGAGGGATCCCGTGCCATGGAGCACGTCTCGGTGTCCGATGCGCTTATCTGCACCCTGAGACACCCGGCTCTGCCCGCCGATCGCGGTGCGTTTCCTGATCGAGCACGCAGAGCCGCCGAACCGTCTCGCCGTCGCGAGGGCCCTGGAGCGGGCTAGGAGGGCGCCGTGGCGGAGACTGGGCGATCACCGGTACGGGCGCCGTCACTCGCCGACGCCATCATCCCGCTGGCCGTGCTCGCCTGCCTCATCGCCGCTGCGCTCGCGATGTTCGGCCTCGACGCGCTCGACGGCCCCGTCCAGGTCGCCCTGGTCCTGTGCTGCATGGTCGCGGCGCTCATCGCCGTCAAGAACGGACACCGCTGGGAGGAGGTCCAGAGCGCCGGCCAGGGCGCCCTGGCCTCGGTCACGAGTGCGATCTTCATCCTCCTGGCGGTCGGCGCCCTCATCGGTGTCTGGAATCTGTCGGGAACGATCCCGACGCTCGTCTACTACGGGATCCAGGTCCTCACGCCCGGGTGGTACTACGCCGCCGCGGCCATCATCTGCGGTGTCGTGGCACTGAGCATCGGCAGCTCGTGGACCACGGCGGGGACGATCGGCGTCGGCCTGGTCGCGATCGCCACCATGCTCGGCGTCTCGCCGGAGATCACGGCCGGGGCGGTCATCTCGGGCGCGTATCTCGGCGACAAGACCTCACCACTCTCGGAGACCACCGTCCTGGCCGCGCAGATGGTCAAGGTCGACATCTACGAGCACATCAAGCGCCAGGTGTGGACGTCGCTACCCGCCTTCGCCATCGCGGTCGCGGTCTTCCTCGTCCTCGGCGTCGCGACGGGCAGCCCCGGCGAAGACGCCGTCCCGACCTCCATCGAGCTGAACTCGCTGGACCAGGTGTACTGGATCACCCCGTTGAACCTGCTGCCGCTCGTGCTCCTCGCGGTCCTGTCGATCCGGAAGGTGCCGGCGTCGCTCGCGCTCGCGTTCTCGGCGCTGTTCGCCGGAGTCCTCGGCGCGTTCCTGCAGCCCGAGGTCATGCGCGACTTCGTCGGCGATGCTGAAAACGCCGTCGTCGGGTCGATCAAGGGCGTCTGGAGCGCCATGGCGAACGGCTTCACGATCGACTCCGGCCTGTCCGAGATCGACCAGCTGCTGTCGCGCGGCGGCATGGACAGCATGCTTCCCACGCTGTGGCTGATCATCGGTGCGGTCACGTTCGGGGCGCTGCTCGAGGAGTTCGGCCTGATCTCCCGGCTGATCGATCCCCTGATCAGGGCGGCCACGAGCACGGGCCGACTGTTCCTGAGCGTCTTCGCGTGCGCGTTCGGCCTCAACGTGGTCGCCGGGGACCAGTACATCGCGCTGGTGCTGCCCACGCGGGTCTTCCGGGCCGAGTTCGCCAAGCGCGGGCTGGCCCCAGCCAACCTGTCACGCCTGGCGGCCGACAGCGGAACCGTCACGTCCCCGCTGGTGCCGTGGAACTCGTGCGGCGCCTTCATGTCAGCCGTGCTGGGCGTGTCCACGCTGCTGTATCTGCCCTTCTGCATCTTCAACCTGGCTAGTCCCGTGCTGAGCGTGGTGTACGGGTTCACCGGATTCAAGATCGAGCATGTCCCGCCGGTCACCGACCCGCCTGCCGACCAGCCGGCGGCCTGACGTGGCGTGACGTCGAACGGATGGAGGACCCATGGCCGGCACCGAGATAGCGAAGCCGTCGGCGCAACAGCTGACGTTCGTCACCATCACCGCGATGGTCGTCGGCTCGATGGTGGGTGCTGGAGTCTTCTCGCTGCCGTCTCGGTTCGCCCAGGAGACCGGCATCGCCGGAGCCCTGATCGCGTGGGTCATCGCCGGCACGGGCATGTTGATGCTCGCCTTCGTCTTCCAGACCCTCGCCGTCCGCAAGCCGGACCTCGATGCCGGTGTCTACGCCTATGCCAAGGCCGGATTCGGTGAATACATCGGCTTCTTCTC
Organism: Jiangella anatolica; assembly: GCF_003236295.1. Lineage (GTDB taxonomy): Bacteria > Actinomycetota > Actinomycetes > Jiangellales > Jiangellaceae > Jiangella > Jiangella anatolica. The sequence continues at coordinate 24,784 of NZ_POTW01000030.1, read as the reverse complement.
CGCCTTCGGATACTGGGCCAGCGCCTGCGCCGGCAACGTCACGTACTGGATCCTGATCATGTCGACGGTGGGCGCCGTCGTCCCGGCCCTCGGCGACGGCGACACCCTGCTCTCGCTCGCGCTCTCAACGGCGGGGGTGTGGCTGTTCTACCTGCTGATCCGGCGCGGTGTGAAGGACGCGGCGGCGATCAACCGGATCGTCACCGTCGCCAAGGTCATCCCCATCCTCGTGTTCGTCGTCCTGGCGCTGTTCGCGCTCGATCCCGAGGTCTTCGCCGACAACTGGAGCGGCGACAGCGATGTGGGATCGCTCTACGACCAGGTCACCGGCACGATGCTGGTCACCGTGTTCGTGTTCCTCGGCGTCGAGGGCGCGAGCGTCTACTCCCGCCACGCGAAGCGACGCAAGGACGTCGGCCGGGCGACCGTGCTCGGCTTCCTTGCGGTCTTCAGCGTCTTCGCGTCCGTCACCATCGTGTCGTACGGCATCCTGCCGTACAACGAGATAGCGGATCTGCGGCAGCCGTCCATGGGCGGTGTGCTCCAGGCGGCGGTCGGCGAGTGGGGCGCGGTCTTCGTCAGCGTCGGGTTGATCGTCTCGGTGCTGGGCGCCTACCTGGCATGGACGCTGATGGCCGCGGAGGTGCTGTACGTCGCGGCGAAAGACGACGACATGCCGCGGTTCCTGAACAAGATCAGTGACGTCGACGTCCCCGGCCCGGCGCTGCTGATGTCGACGATCCTCGTCCAGGTCATGCTCGTCGTCACCATGTTCTCCGCGGACGCGTTCAACTTCGCCCTCGACCTCACCAGCGCGTTGACCCTCATCCCGTTCCTGTTCGCCGCCGGGTACGCGCTCAAACTGGCTCTGACCCGGGAGACGTACGTCGAGAATCCTCGCGGGCACGGCCGCGAACTGATCGTCGGCGCCGTCGCCACCCTCTACACCGCGTTCCTGCTCTATGCGGCGGGCCCCAAGTTCATCCTGCTGTCGTTCATCATCTACGCGCCCGCGACGATCCTGTTCGTCATGGCCCGCCGCGAACAGGGCCGGCGGATGTTCGCGCCTGTCGAGCTCGTCATCCTCGCCATCTCGATCTGCGGCGCCGTCGCCGGCGTCGTCGCCCTCGCCACCGGCGCCATCACCATCTGAACGGCGGCGACGCGATGCCACACCGCAGGCCGCCGAGAAAGGGAGACCCATGACCACCCAGAACCAGAGCGAGAAATACGGGGTGCACTCCGAGGTCGGTCGGCTGCACAAGGTGCTCGTCTGCGCACCCGGGCTCGCGCACCGCCGGCTGACGCCGACCAACGCCGACGACCTGCTGTTCGACGACGTCATGTGGGTCGAGAACGCTCAGCGCGACCACGCCGACTTCGTGAACAAGCTGACCGTCCGCGGCGTCGAGGTCGTCGAGCTGCACGACCTGCTGGCCCAGACGATGGCGATCCCGGAGGCGCGGTCCTGGCTGCTCGACCGCAAGATCGTCGCCAACGACGTCGGCCTCGGTCTCGTCGACGACACCGTCGCCTTCCTGGAGTCGCTCGCACCGCGACAGCTCGCGGAGTTCCTGATCGGCGGATTGGCAACGTCGGACCTGCCCGCGGACTTCCGGCCCGGCTACGTCGCTCTTGCCCGGGAGTCGACCGGTGTCCGCGAGTACCTGATGCCGCCGCTGCCGAACACCCTGTATACGCGGGACACCACGTGCTGGCTCTACGGAGGGATGACGTTGAACCCGTTGTACTGGCCGGCCCGACACGACGAGACCCTGCTGATGAAGGCGATCTACACCTTCCATCCGGACTTCGCCGGCTCCACCGTGTGGTGGGGCGACCCCGAACAGAGCTGGGGCCGGTCCACGTTCGAAGGCGGCGACATCATGCCTGTCGGCAACGGCGTGGTGCTGATGGGCATGAGCGAACGGACCTCACGCCAGGCGATCACCCAGGTCGCCGCCACACTCTTCGCCCGCGGCGTGGCCGAGCGTGTGGTGGTCGCCGGCATGCCGAAACTACGGTCGGCGATGCACCTCGACACCGTGTTCACCTTCGTCGACCGCGACATCGTCACGCTCCACCCGACCATCATGGACCGGGTCCACGCGTTCTCTCTCCGGCCGAGCGACACCACCCCGGGGGTAGAGGTCACCGACGAGGGCACCCGGTCGTTCGTCGACGTGGTGGCCGGGGCACTCGGGCTGCCCGAGCTGCGGGTGATCGCCACCGGGGGTGACGTCTACGAGTCCGAGCGCCAGCAGTGGGACAGCGGCAACAACGCCGTCGCCGTGGAACCGGGCGTGGTCTTCACCTACGACCGCAACACGCGGACCAACACCCTGTTGCGCAAGGCCGGCGTGGAGGTCGTCACCATTGTCGGCGCCGAACTCGGCCGCGGCCGCGGCGGCGGCCATTGCATGACCTGTCCGATCATTCGCGAGCCGGTGGAGTTCTGACATGCCGATCATCTCGCGCGCGCTGACCGCCGCCGGACTGTCGACAGTGCTGCTGCTCGCCTCGTGCGTGGATGGCACCGGCCGCGACGTCGAATACGGCCTTTCCGTGGTCCCCGACCTGGGCGACCTCGACGGTCGCACCCTGGCGGCGGACCGGATCGTCGACCCCGATCGGGACATCGTCCCAGGATCACGGATCACGATGTCGTTCACCACCGACTCGGTCAGCGTCGACGCCGGCTGCAACACCTTGCGGGGGAGGGCATCCATCGACGACCACGAGCTGGTCCTCGACCAACTGGCCTCCACCCTCCAGGCATGCGACGACGCCCTCGAGGAGCAGGACCGGTGGCTGACATCGTTCCTGACGTCCCGGCCCAGGTTCGACCGGACCGACGACGACTTCCACCTCAGCCGAGACGACACCGAGATCCACTTGATTCTCGAGGACGACTGAGCAGGTCCACCACCGTCCTACTGAGCATCAGCATGACAACCGGACGCCTGCCGCGGACACGGATCGGTGCCGTTCACAGGGCCGACGTCGGTCTGTCACCGTCGGCCTCCTCGCTGACATCCCATGTCGAACTCTCGACCCCTGGGTCCAGCGTGGTGCGAGATGGAGTCAACCAGAGTGACACATGTGACGATCTCGCTGTGTACAGGAAGGATCGATGCAGGTCAATCGGGTGGGCGCAGCAGGGTTCGAACCTGCGACCCCTGGTTTGTAAGACCAGTGCTCTACCGCTGAGCTATGCGCCCCGTCGACGTGCGAAGGGTCAGGGTATCGGGGAGACGGCGGGACGCCGAAATCGGCTCAGCCGGCGCCTTCGGACTGGACCTTCTCCTGTTCCTGGGTGGTCACCGTGGGCGTGGCCAGCGCGTCGGCGATGGCCGACTGCGTGGGCCGGGCCGGCGCGCGGCCGAGGACTCGGTCGATGGCGCTGGCGACGTCGGCGGAGAGGTCGCGGCTGTCGGTGCGGCGGTGCCGGCCGGGGCCGGGCATCCGGATCGCGAAGCCGCGGTCCATCGTCGTCTCGACGGCGAGGAACTCGGCCGTGGCCGACGCCTCGCAGGAGCGGCAGACGGTGTGCCCGAGCCGGCGCACCAGCGTGGTGGCGCCGCAGACCGAGCAGTGGTCGAGGTCGGCCGACCAGCCCTTGTTCTGCTGGCAGTCGGGGCAGATCAGCACCTGCTCATCGGCGCGGACCCCGCGCACCCACAGGTTCGTCCCCCGGGCCGGGTCGGACTGGCGGGCGCCACAGCGGTAGCACGGCACGGTCGAGCTCCCTTCCTGCTCTGTACATGACCTGCGGACGCCGGAGGTCGCCCGGACCGTCAGGCCGCGCCGAGCGAGCTCAGCACGCGCCGGTAGTCGTCGACTTCCCGGGCATCGGGAAGCGCGTTGACGACGTCCCAGCGGACGGTCCCCCCTGCGTCCACTACGAAGGTACCTCGTACGGCGCAGCCGCGGTCGTGATCGAAGACACCGTACGCCGACGCAACCGCCCCATGTGGCCAGAAGTCCGACAACAGCGGAAAGTCCAGCCCGGCCGTCTCGGCGAAGACGCGCTGGGAGAACATGGAGTCGCACGAGACGGCCAGGACGTGCGCCGTCTCGCCGACGGCCGGGATCAGGGTGTCGCGGATCGCGGTCAGCTCGCCGGTGCACACTCCGGTGAACGCGAACGGGAAGAACGCCAGCACGACCGGACGGCCGCGCAGCGAGGAGAGCCGGACTGCCGAACCGTGCTGGTCCGGCAGTTCGAAGTCCGGTGCCGGGGCACCGACCAGGCTCACTTGCGGGCCGACCCCTTGGGTGCGACCAGCTTGGTGCCGGACCACTCCTCGGCCGCCGACACGGTGGACGTCGTGGACAGGCCGGCGGTCAGCGCGGCGTCGGCGATGTCGCTGGCCTCGACGGCGCCGTCGCGGCCCACCTTCGGCGTCAGCAGCCACACCACACCGCCGGGAGCGAGGTCCGTGGTCGCGTCGACCAGGGCGTCGGCGAGATCGCCGTCGTCGTCACGCCACCACTGCAGCACCACGTCAGCGACCTCGCCGGACTCGCCGTCGAGCAGCTCGTTGCCGGTGACTTCCTCGATGTCGATACGCAGATCGTCATCGCAGTCCTCGTCCCAGCCGAGCTCCAGGACCACTTGGTCGGGCCGGAAGCCGAGCTTGGCGGCCGGCCCGTCGTTCTGGTCCGAGTGGCCCGCGATCTGGCCCACCGATCGTCCTCCTCGCAGTCGTCGCGGCCCGCCCCCTGCGTACCGCGTTTGCTGTAGTCCACCCAAGGACGCGCTCTCGCGCAAGTGAACCCGCCAGACCAAGCCTGACACGCTCACCCGAACGGGCCTATGGTGCCCCTGCCCAGCGCGCTTGGAAAGACGTCCGCGCATGCGAATGTGACGTACGGCCGCCGAGCGAGCAGGATAGGAACCAGTGACCATCACGAAGGGACAGTCGTGGCTGCCGACCGCTCGCCGATCATCATCAACGGCCTTCCGAGCCAGCTCCCCGACATCGACGCGGACGAGACCAGGGAGTGGCTGGAATCGCTCGATGCCGCCATCGACCAGCGCGGACGCCATCGCGCGCGCTATCTGATGCTGGCGCTGCTGCAGCGCGCCCAGGAGCGGCAGGTCGGCGTGCCGAGCCTGCGCAACACCGACTACATCAACACGATCCCGCCCGAGGCCGAGCCCTGGTTCCCGGGCGACGAGTTCGTGGAGCGGCGCATCCGGGCCTACATCCGGTGGAACGCGGCGATGATGGTGCAGCGCGCCCAGCGTCCCGGTGTCGGCGTGGGCGGGCACATCTCCACCTACGCGTCGTCGGCGGCGCTGTACGAGGTCGGGTTCAATCACTTCTTCCGCGGCAAGGACCACGCCGGCGGCGGCGACCAGATCTACTTCCAGGGGCACGCCTCCCCCGGCATGTACGCCCGCGCGTACCTCGAGGGCCGGCTGAGCGAGCACCAGCTCGACGGGTTCCGGCAGGAGCTGTCCCACGCCGGCCTCGGCGGCGGGCTGCCGTCGTACCCGCACCCGCGGCTGATGCCGGAGTTCTGGGAGTTCCCGACGGTGTCCATGGGTCTGGGCCCGCTGAACGCCATCTACCAGGCCCGGTTCAACCGCTACCTGCACCACCGCGGCATCAAGGACACCAGCCAGCAGCACGTGTGGGCGTTCCTCGGCGACGGCGAGATGGACGAGCCGGAGACCATCGGCGCCATCGGCGTCGCCGCCCGCGAGGAGCTGGACAACCTCACGTTCGTCGTCAACTGCAACCTGCAGCGCCTGGACGGGCCGGTGCGCGGCAACGGCAAGATCATCCAGGAGATGGAGGCGCTGTTCCGCGGCGCCGGCTGGAACGTCATCAAGGTCATCTGGGGCCGCGAGTGGGACCCGCTGCTGGCCGCCGACACCGACGGCGCGCTGGTCAACCTCATGAACGTCACGCCCGACGGCGACTACCAGACGTACAAGGCCGAGTCCGGCGCGTACGTCCGCGAGCACTTCTTCGGCCGCGACCCGCGCACCCGCAAGATGGTCGAGGACATGTCCGACGACGAGATCTGGGGCCTCAAGCGCGGCGGGCACGACTACCGCAAGCTCTACGCGGCCTACAAGGCGGCCACCGAGCACACCGGCCAGCCGACCGTCATCCTGGCCAAGACGATCAAGGGCTGGACGCTCGGCTCGCACTTCGAGGCGCGCAACGCCACCCACCAGATGAAGAAGCTGACCGGCGACGACCTCAAGCTCTTCCGCGACCGGCTGTTCATGGAGATCCCGGACTCCGCGCTGGAGGACGTCTACAACCCGCCGTACTTCCACCCGGGCCGCGACTCCGACGAGCACGCCTACATGATGGAGCGGCGGCAGAAGCTCGGCGGCTTCCTGCCCGATCGCCGCACCCCCGCGAAGCCGCTGGTGCTGCCCGGCGACAAGGTCTACGAGGTGGCCAGGCGCGGCTCCGGCAAGCAGCCGGTGGCCACGACGATGGCGCTGGTACGCCTGCTCAAGGACCTGCTCAAGGACCCCGAGATCGGCAAGCGGCTGGTACCCGTCATCCCGGACGAGGCCCGCACGTTCGGCATGGACTCGCTGTTCCCGACGCTGAAGATCTACTCGCCGCACGGGCAGAACTACACGCCGGTCGACCGCGAGCTGTTCCTGTCCTACAAGGAGGCCAAGGACGGGCAGATCCTGCACGAGGGCATCAACGAGGCCGGCTCGGTGGCGTCGTGGACGGCGGCGGCGACGTCGTACGCCACGCATGGCGAGCCGATGATCCCGCTGTACATCTTCTACTCGATGTTCGGCTTCCAGCGCACCGGCGACGGCTTCTGGGCCGCCGCCGACCAGCTGGCCCGCGGCTTCGTGCTCGGCGCCACCGCCGGGCGCACCACGCTGAACGGCGAGGGCCTGCAGCACGAGGACGGCCACTCGGTGCTGCTCGCGTCGACGAACCCGGCGGTCGTGCACTACGACCCGGCGTTCGCGTTCGAGATCGGCCACATCGTCCGCGACGGGCTGCGGCGGATGTACGGCGAGGACTCCGAGAACGTCTACTACTACCTGACGATCTACAACGAGCCCTACGTCCAGCCGGCCGAGCCCGAGAACCTCGACGTCGAGGGCCTGCTCAAGGGCATGTACCTCTACCGGCCGATGGAGACCGCCCCCGGCGACGACGTCCCGCACGCGCAGATCCTCGCGTCCGGCGTCGGCATGAACTGGGCCCTGGAGGCGCAGCAGCGGCTGGCCGAGGAGTGGCAGGTCGCCGCCGACGTCTGGTCGGTCACGTCCTGGAACGAGCTGCGCCGCGACGCCCTCGCCACCGACGAGTGGAACCTCATGCACCCCGGCGACGAGCCCCGCGTCCCGTACGTCACCGCGCGGCTGCGCGACACCGGCGGCCCCGTCGTCGGGGTCAGCGACTACCTGCGCGCGGTGCAGGACCAGATCGCGCCGTACGTGCCGACGGACTACTCCTCGCTCGGCACCGACGGCTTCGGCCTGTCCGACACGCGAGCCGCGCTGCGCCGCCACTTCAAGGTCGACGCGCAGTCGATCGTGATCAGCGTGCTGACGCTGCTGGCCCGCCGCGGCGAGCTCTCCTGGGACGTCGTCAAGCAGGCGCACGACCGCTACCAGCTCGACGACGTCAAGGCCACGACCGCCGAGGAGGCCGGCGGCGAGAGCTAGAGCCGTCCGAATTCCGGCGAACCCCTCACCTTCGCAAGATCGACCCGCTTTGCTGGATCCGCCGATCCGCCGCGACCGCCGGCGGAGCACCGGTTCACCCAGAGGGGGTTCGCCATGCGAAAGGTCACACCGGTCGCCTGGGCCGCCGTCGCCGCCGCGACGGCCTTGGTCCTGAGCGCGTCCACGCCCAGCGTCGCCCAGTCGACGCCGAGCGCCGTCAGCTACCAGCTCAGCCTCGACGGCGCCGGGTTGCGCCTGCAGCAGTGCGTCGGGCTCGGCACGGCCACCGAGGTCGTCGAGCAGCGGGTGACGGGCCCGGACGGCCAGATCACGACGATCAAGCTGCCCGGCGAGCGCCGTGACCACGAGCTCGTGTGCACCCGGGTGGTCACCGACGACGACACGCTCGTGGCGTGGCAGCAGCTGCTGCTCGCCGGGGCGCCCGACGCCCGCAAGGACGTCACTCTCACCTTGTACGACACGGCCGGCGAGCCGATCACCGGGTTCGCCTACGAGAAGGCCTGGCCGAGCGAGCTCACCTACGTCGACGCCGGCGACGGCAGCGGCCTGCTGCTCGAGGTCGTCACGATCGTCGCCGACCACGTGGAGCGGCTCCCATGAACCGCCGCCTGCTCGCCGTGGTCGCGACGACCGCGGTGATCGTCAGCGGCGGCACGGTCGCGGTCATGGCCGCGACCACGTCCGACGACGTGATCCACGCGTGCGTGAGCCGCGGCCTGCTCGGTCTGGGCGCCGGTGACGTCCGCATCGTCGACGGGCCGGACGGCTGCCGGCGCACCGAGGACCCGATCAGCTGGAACCGGCAGGGCCCGGCCGGGCCGGCCGGCGCGACCGGACCCGCCGGGCCCGCGGGACCCGCCGGACCGCAGGGTGAGCCCGGGCCGGCCGGTCCGCAGGGCGAGCCCGGACCCCAGGGGGAACCGGGTACGCCGGGCGGCAACCTCACCGGCTCCGCCCTGGTGAGCTCGTGCTGGAGCGGCCTGCCGGAGGTGACGATCGGCGAGTGCGTCGCCGAGACGCTCGTTCCCTGACTGGGTCGGCCGGCGGCGAGTCCTAGCGCGGCAGCCGGTCGCCCTGCTGGTCGACGAGGTCGGCGGGGGCGGTCAGCCGCCACGCCTCGAACGTCAGCTCCACCAGCTCGTCCAGCTCGATGCGGTCGAGGTACACGACGACCCAGCCGAACCCGCCGGCGGTGAACTGGATCTCGAACACGTCCGGGCGCTCGGCCACCAGCGCGAGCTGCTCGGCGATGGTCTGCTTCAGCCCGACGGTGGAGGTGCGCGGCCAGAGGTAGCCGAACGTCTTGCCGCGCACCCGGAACGTCGTCCAGTTCGCCGAGTCGGTGCCGCCGGCCTCGGGCAGCCGGTCGACGATGGCGAGGAAGTCGGCGATCGGGACGGCCATGTCCCTATCGAACCAGGTCCGCGGCGGCGTGCATCTCCCACACGAGGAGCTCCGCGTCGCCGCGGGCGGTCACCGTCCGGCCGCCCTCGTCGGTGACGCGGACGGCGTCGCCCTCCCCCAGCGTCCCCGCGGTCTCGACGTCGACGATGCCACCGCGGGCGACGTAGACGTGCACGAACGGCGCCGACGGCAGCGTCACCACGTCGCCGGGGCGCAGCCGGGCGACATGCAGGGCGGCGGCCGGCTGGCCGAGCCCGACGGCGACCGAGCCGGCGTGCCGCCGCAGCCCGCTGACCACCGGGATCAGCCCTCCACCTGCCAGGTTCGCCGTCACGTCGGCCTGACCGTATGACGGGTCGGCGCCGGGTGCGCCGGGCGGCAGCCACATCTGCACGAACCGCGCGCCCGCCGCCGCGGCCAACTCGGAGTGACGGACGCCGCGGCCGGCGCTCATCCGCTGCACGACGCCCGGCTCCAGCGAACCGCCGTGACCGGCCGTGTCCTGGTGGACCAGCGCGCCGGACAGCACCCACGTGACGATCTCGACGTCGCGGTGCGGGTGCGTCGGGTACCCGCCACGGGGTGAGGCGACGTCGTCGTTGGCCACGACGAGCAGCCCGAACCCGACGTTGCCGGGGTCGTAGTGCGGCCCGAACGAGAACGAGTGCCGCGACAGCACGCCGTCGCCGGGGGTGGTGAACCGGTCGCCGGCCCGCCGGACCTCGACGCTCACAGCCCGGTGTGCGCGCCGGCCGACTCCAACCGGGCCAGCCACTCCCGCATCCGGGTCGCCGTCGGCGCCACCAGCAGCAGCCCGACGACGCTGAACAGCGCGCCGATCGCCACCGGCAGCCACACCCCGCGGGCGAACGAGCCGGCCAGCCCGACCAGCGCCGGCAGCTCGGCGAACACCAGGCTCAGGAACGCCGCGCTGCGCAGCTGGCCCGACGCCTTCACCGGGTCCGGCGCGGAGCCGGCCGGCCACGGCCGGATCACCCGGCCCGGGACGAGGAACGCCGCGGCCAGCAGGGCGACGCTCATCGCGATCGAGCCGAGCGCGTCGGCCAGCGATCCGGGCTCGTCGCCGACGGTGAACACCGTCACCGCCGCGATCAGCACGACGCCGCTCAGCATGGCGAAACTCACCAACCGCAGGGCCCGGCCCAGGTCGTCGGTGGGCGCGCCGCTGCCGGGCGATGTGGGGGTCGACATGGACCGCAGCCTAGTGCCCGGCGCCGGCGGCCGATCGCCCGGACCCGGCGCGGATTGTGCGTTCACCACAACGACCACGGCCCTGGTCCACCGCCGGCCGGCCCCGGCCGCGTACGCTGCCGGGCATGCGGCCATCCTCCGACGCCGAGCTGCCCGGCGCCTACGGCACCGGCGGCCACGAGCGCTCCGTGCACCTGCTGGAGCGCGCCACCGGCCGGCTCGCGAGCGCGGCGATCGCCCGGATGGAGGAGACCCTCAGCTGGTACCGCGCGATGCCGGCGGAACAGCGGTCCTGGGTCGGCCTGGTGATCCAGGCAGGCATCGCCGCGTTCGTCGACTGGTACCGCAACTCCGACGAGTCCCGGCCGACGCCGACGGCGGACGTGTTCGGCACCGCGCCGCGCGACCTGATCCGCTCGATCAGCCTGCAGCAGACGGTCGAGGTGGTGCGCGTCGCGATCGAGGTCGTCGAGGACAACGTCGAGGACGTCGTCGGGCCCGACGAGGTGCGCGACGTCCGCGAGGGGGTGCTGCGCTACTCCCGCGAGGTCGCCTTCTCCGCCGCGCACGTCTACGCGCGCTACGCCGAGGCGCGCGGCTCGTGGGACGCCCGGCTGGAGGCGACGGTGGTCGACTCGCTGCTGCGCGGCGAGGTCGACGAGGACGTCCGGTCCCGGGCGTCGGCGCTGGGCTGGACCGCGGCCAGCGGCGTCGCCGTCATCATCGGCCGGCCGCGGCCCGACGACGGCACGTCCGCCGACGAGATCCGCCGCTCGGCCCGGCACGCCGGATACGACGTGCTCACCGGCGGCCAGGGCGACCGGCTGGTCGCCGTGCTCGGCCGGGTCGAGGACCCGCTGCAGGCGGCGTCGGCCATCGTCACGCACTTCGGCCCCGGCCCGGTCGTCGTCGGCCCGCTGGTCCCGGACCTGGTGTCCGCGGCGACGTCGGCGCGGCCCGCCGTGACGGGGCTGCTGGCGGCGGCCGGCTGGCCCGACGCGCCCCGTCCGGTGTCGGCCGGAGCGCTGCTGCCGGAGCGGGCGCTGTCCGGCGACCAGGAGGCGCTCAACGAGCTCGTCGCCGAGCTGTACGTGCCGATCGCCGAGGCCGGCCCCGTCATCCTGGAGACGCTGGCCGCGTACCTGGAGACCGGCGCCTCGGTCGAGGCGGCGGCCCGGCTGCTGTTCGTCCACCCGAACACGGTCCGGTACCGGCTGCGGCGGGTCTCCGACGTCGTCGGCCTGACGCCCACCGACCCGCGCGACTCCTACACGCTGCGGCTGGCGCTGTCACTGGGCCGGATGAATCCGCCTGCGATGGAGTGATGTTGTGGGGAACGGCCAAAGTTAGTGGGACGACCTTGTGACTGCGGCCGACCCCTTCTACGGCCGGGTAGCCACGAGGCTAGAGGAGTGCTTGTGATCGTCGCCCCCGGTCAGGGGTCCCAGACGCCCGGTTTCCTCACGCCATGGCTGGAGGAGCCGTCGTTCGCCGCCCGAATCGACTGGCTGTCGGCCGTCGCCGGGCTGGACCTCGCCCACTACGGCACCGAGGCCGACGCCGACACGATCCGCGACACCGCCATCGCCCAGCCGCTGCTGGTCGCGTCCGGCCTGGTCGCGGCGCTCGCGCTGTTCCCGCACCCGGCCGACGGGTTCGCGACGGTGGGCGCGGCGGCCGGGCACAGCGTCGGTGAGATCACCGCGGCGGCCGCCGTCCGCGTCATCACCGCCGAGCAGGCCATGGTGTTCGTCCGCGAGCGCGGCCGGGGCATGGCCGAGGCTGCCGCGAAGGAGTCCACCGGTATGACCGCCGTCCTCGGCGGCGACCCCGACGACGTCCTGGCCACGCTGGAACGGCACGGCCTCACCCCGGCCAACGTCAACGGCGCCGGTCAGGTCGTCGCCGCCGGCACCGTCGCCCAGCTCGAGGCGCTGGCCGGCGACCCGCCGCAGGGGGCCCGGCTCCGCGCGCTCTCCGTCGCCGGCGCGTTCCACACGACGCACATGGCCGGCGCGGTGAAGCGGCTGCGGCACTACGCGCAGTCGATCAGCACGCACGACCCGCGCACAGTGCTGCTGTCCAACCGCGACGGCCAGGTCGTCCATGACGGCCGCCAGGTGCTGGACCGGCTGGTCGACCAGGTGTCCAGCCCGGTCCGCTGGGACCTGTGCATGCAGACGATGGCCGACCTCGGCGTCACCGGGCTGCTGGAGGTGCCGCCGGCCGGCACGCTGACGGGCCTGGCCAAGCGCGCGCTGCCCGGCGTCGAGACGTTCGCGCTGAAGACGCCTGACCAGCTCGACGACGCCCGCGCGTTCGTCGAGAAGCACGGCGTGCACACCAACCCGCTGCCCACGAACCCGACCTGGCGGCTCATCGTCGCGCCGATCAAGGGTACGTTCGCGGTTGCGACGTCGGGTGACCGGCTGGCCGCCGGCGACGCCGTCGGCACAGTCAGCTCGCTGCGCGACTCCGTGCAGGTCACGGCCGGGCACGGCGGCACCATCATCGAATGGCTGGTCGAGGACGGCGACCCGGTCGCACCCGGCCAGCCGTTGGTCCGGCTGCATCCCGAGGCGGTGGCGTGAGCATGAGCGGTGTCACGATCCAGGCAGAGCGGCAGCCGCGCGCGTCGCGGATTCTCGGCATCGGCGGCTACCGGCCCAGCCGAGTGGTCACGAACGCCGAGATCATCGAGAACATCGACTCCTCCGACGAGTGGATCCGCACCCGCTCCGGCATCGAGAGCCGGCGCTGGGCCAACGACGACGAGACCGTCATCTCGATGAGCGTCGCCGCGGCGCAGAAGGCGCTGGCCGACGCCGGCGTCCAGCCCGAGCAGGTCGACTGCGTCATCGTCTCCACCGTCACGCACCTCTACCAGACGCCGTCCGCGGCCGCCGAGATCGCACACAAGCTGGGCACCAACCGGGCCGCCGCATTCGACATCTCCGCCGCCTGCGCCGGGTTCTGCTACGGCCTGTCGCTGGCCTCTGACATGGTCCGCGTCGGCACCGCCGGCCACGTCGTCGTCATCGGCGTCGAGCGGCTGTCCGACCTCACCGACAAGACGGACCGGTCGACGGCGTTCCTGTTCGCCGACGGCGCCGGCGCGGCCGTCGTCGGGCCGGCCGGCGGTGCCGCCGAGGCCGGCATCGGCCCGGTGGTGTGGGGCTCCGACGGCCAGCACCTGGACCACATCAAGCAGAAGGAGAACTGGCGCGACGCCCTGTACAGCGAGACCGGTCCGGAGATGCCGCACCTGGTCATGCAGGGCAATCCGGTGTTCCGGTGGGCGTCGTACGAGATGGCGAAGGTGGCGCAGGAGGCGCTGGACGCCGCCGGCGTCACCGTCGACGACCTGGACGTGTTCGTGCCGCACCAGGCCAACATGCGCATCACCGACGCGATGGCCCGTCAGCTCAAGCTGCCCGAGCGGGTCGCCATCGGCCGCGACATCGCCACCCAGGGCAACACGTCGGCGGCGTCGATCCCGCTGGCCATCGAGCGGATGCTCGAGACCGGCGAGGCGCAGAGCGGCGACCTCGCCCTCATCATCGGCTTCGGCGCCGGGCTGGTCTACGCCGGCCAGGTGATCCGGATCCCCTGACGCAGCCCCACGTGCCCGCCCGACGCCGTGCGGCCACCTACGATCGTCACCGACCACGAATCGGTCACGAGCACCATCCCATCCAACGAGGAGAACGACAGACATGGCCAGCACCGAGGAGATCCGCGAGGGTCTTGCCGAGATCGTCAACGAGATCACCGGCGTTCCCGCCGAGGACGTGCAGCTCGACAAGTCCTTCACCGACGACCTCGACATCGACTCGCTGTCGATGGTCGAGGTGGTCGTCGCCGCCGAGGAGAAGTTCGGCGTGAAGATCCCCGACGAGGAGGTCAAGAACCTGGCCACCGTCGGCGACGCCGTCACGTTCATCGAGAAGGCAGGGTCCTGAACTCATGACACGTTCCCAGGCACGAGTTGTCGTCACCGGGCTCGGCGCCACCACGCCCGTCGGGGGCGACGTTGCGTCGACCTGGGAGTCCCTGCTCGCCGGGCGTTCCGGCGTACGCAAGCTGACCCAGGAGTGGGTCGCGGACCTGCCGGTGCAGATCGGTGCGCCGGCCGCCGTCGACCCCTCCGAGGTCCTCCCCCGCGTCGAGGCGCGGCGGCTGGACCGCTCGGCCCAGTTCGCCATCATCTGCGCCCGCGAGGCGTGGGCCGACGCCGGGTTCTCCGGCAAGGCGAGCGAGGCGGGGCTGGACCCGGAGCGCGTCGGCGTCGTGTGCGCGTCCGGGATCGGCGGGCTCACCACCCTGCTGTCCAACTACGACCTGCTGCGCGACTCCGGCCCGCGCCGGGTGTCGCCGCTGGCGATCCCCATGCTGATGCCGAACAGCCCGTCGGCGAACGTCAGCATCGAGCTGCAGGCGCAGGCCGGCGCGCACACGCCCGTCAGCGCGTGCTCGTCCGGCGCCGAGGCGCTCGCCTACGCCGTCGACATGATCCGGCTCGGCCGGGCCGACGTCGTCGTCGCAGGCGGCACCGAGGCGGTCATCTCGCCGCTGCCGATCGCCGCGTTCGCGAACATGATGGCGTTGTCCAAGCGCTCCGACGACCCCACCGCCGTCAGCCGGCCGTTCGACAAGAACCGCGACGGGTTCGTCCTCGGTGAGGGCGGCGCGCTGATGGTGCTGGAGTCCGCCGAGCACGCCGAGGCCCGCGGGGCGCGGGTGTACGCGGAGATCGCCGGCGCCGGCATGAGCGCCGACGCCCACCACATCGCCCAGCCAGAGCCGACCGGCCGCGGCGTCGTGACGGCGATCCGCAAGGCGCTCGCCGACGCCGATCTCACGCCGGACGACATCGCGCACGTGAACTGCCACGCGACCTCGACCCCGGCCGGCGACATCGCCGAGTCGGTGGCGTTGAACGCCGTCTTCGGCGACCGGACGCCGTCCATCCCGGTGACCGCGCCGAAGTCGATGATCGGGCACCTGCTCGGCGGCGCCGGCGCCGTCGAGTCGCTGGCCACGGTGCTCACGCTGCACCACGGCCTGGTCCCGCCCACGGCGAACGTCGACGACGTCGACGACGACATCAACCTCGACATCGTCCGCACCACCCCGAGGAAGCTCGACGACGGTCCGCTGGCCGCGCTGAACGACTCGTTCGGGTTCGGCGGCCACAACGTCGTCCTCGCCTTCAGGAGGACCTGATGACGGCTCTGGCAGATCGTGCGGCATCGTCCAGTTCTGCCAGCCCGGCGGCTCGGGTGCCGCGGGATCAGGACCCGCGGCACCCTCGGCACCGGCTCACCGCTCTCTTCGACGACGGTTCGCTCGAGCTGATCAGCGCCGACGATCTCAGCGGCATGCTCGCCGCCGTCGGCACGGTGCACGGGACGCCGGCCGTCGCCTTCTGCTCCGACGCGACCGTCATGGGCGGCGCGATGGGCGCGGACGGCTGCCGGGTCGTCGTCGACGCGTACGAGCGGGCGCTGGCCGACGGCGTGCCGATCATCGGGCTGTGGCACTCCGGCGGCGCCCGGCTGCCCGAAGGCGTGCTCTCCCTGCACGCCGTCGGCCAGATCTTCGCCGTCATGACCCGCGCTTCGGGCCGGATCCCGCAGCTGTCCGTTGTTCTTGGCCCGGCCGCCGGCGGCGGCGCCTACGGGCCGGCGCTCACCGACATCGTCATCATGGGCCCGGAGGGGCGGGTCTTCGTGACCGGCCCCGAGGTCGTCCGCTCCGTCACCGGCGAGGACGTCGACATGCTGCGCCTGGGCGGCCCGGAGCCGCACGGCCGCCGCTCCGGCGTCGTCCACGTCGTCACGAGCACCGAGCGGGAGGCGCTGGACCGGGCCCGGTCGCTGGCCGCGCTGCTCGGTGCGCAGGGCACGCTGGCTCTTGATGCTGTCGCCGACCGCGACCTCGGCGCGCATCTGCCGGAGTCGGCGAAGCGCGCCTATGACGTCCACCCCATCGTCACTGACCTGCTCGACGACGACACCGGCGTCGAGCTGCATCCGCGGTGGGCGCCGAACATCACGACCACGCTGGGCCGGTTCGGCGGCCGCACCGTCGGCGTCGTCGCGAACAACCCGCTGCGCCTCGGCGGCTGCCTCGACTCCGCCTCGGCCGAGAAGGCGGCCCGGTTCGTCCGCATGTGCGACGCGTTCGGGGTGCCGCTGCTCGTCGTGGTCGACGTGCCCGGCTACCTGCCCGGCGTCGGCCAGGAGTGGGACGGCGTCGTGCGGCGGGGTGCGAAGCTGCTGCACGCGTTCGCCGAGGCGACCGTGCCGAGGGTGACGCTGGTGACCCGCAAGGTCTACGGCGGCGCGTACATCGCGATGAACTCGCGTGCCCTCGGCGCGACCCGGGTGTTCGCATGGCCGACCGCCGAGGTCGCCGTCATGGGCGCCGTCGCCGCCGTCCGCATCCTGCACCGCCGCAAGCTGGCCGACGTCGCGCCCGACGTGCGCCCGCAGGTCGAGGCCGAGTTGGCCGAGGAGCACGCCCGCATCGCCGGCGGACTCGACCGCGCCCAGGACATCGGCGTCGTCGACGAGATCGTCTCGCCGTCGCAGACCCGGACGGCTCTCGCTCGCGCGATCGCCGCCGCGCCACAGCGTCGCGGCACGCACGGGAACATCCCGTTGTAGCCCGGACTCCCGCCTCGCCAGGGCCGTCTGGCGGGGCGGGAGTTCGCTCGTCCGGACCCCGTACACACGGAGCGCCCCGGACCTGTCGGTCCGGGGCGCTGCTACGTGGTGAGGCCGCTGTATTTCCCGGTCACCGGGCCGGGGACAACCACCGGAGCCGGAGCGGCCACGTCTTGAAGTGTGTTACTAGACCGTGACCATACCGAGGACTTGGCCTCTTGTGAAGGCCCTGTCGCGGATGATTTTCCGATCGTCCGCGAACGTCCCGTTCGGCCCGCTCAGACGACCTGGTGCAGCCACCGCACAGGTGCGCCGTCGCCCGCATAGCGGAACGGCTCCAGCTCCTCGTCCCACGGCGCGCCGAGCAGCCGGCGCAGCTCCTCCTCGAGGTCGACCTCGCCCAGCGCCGCCTTGACGACGGCCGCCTTGATGCGGTCCTCGGGGATCATGATGTCGCCGTGGACGCCGGTCACCGCGTGGAAGACGCCGAGCTCCGGGGTGTAGGAGTAGCGGGCGCCTTCGCAGCCGGGGCTGGGCTCCTCGGTCACCTCGAAGCGCAGGTGCATCCAGCCGCGCAGTGCGGACGCGATCTTGGCGCCGGTGCCGGACGCGCCCTGCCAGGACAGCTCGGCACGGTACATGCCGGGCGCTGCGGGTTGCGCGCTCCACTCCAGCTTTACGCGCACGCCAAGAGCGCCGGCCACTGCCCACTCGATGTGCGGGCACAAGGCCGACGTAGCGGCGTGGACGTACAGAACGCCACGAGTCGTCACCGGATCCTCCTGCGGTTCGAGGGACGCCTTCCCCTGCGACCTCGTTCCGTGCAGGTGAACCTGCGACGGCTCCATTGTGCACGACTAACCGCTCGGTCGCCACGTTGCCCCGCGGCAACCCGCCCGGCGTGTCTCGGCGCACCCCAGCGCGTGCCGGCGTGTCTCGGCGTGCCTTAGCGTGCGCCGACGTGTTTCGGAGCGTGCGCCGACGTGTTTCGGCGCGCGGCTCCGCACTGGGAGGCGCTGCACCAGGCCCGGCAGCACGGGGGCGTCCGAGGTCCGGCCTCGACGCGCGGCCGGCTGGGCGAGGGCGCGCTCTCGGTCGCGGTCGCGACGCGATCGAGGACACGAACCTGGTGCGACTCCGGCGCCGTCGGCAACGACAGGCCCACCTCGGTCCCGCGACGCCCCGGCACGAGGCAGGGCTGAGCCCACCGCCGCGCCGTCCAGGTCGCCGGGTGCCGCGCCGTCCAGGTCGCCGGGTGCCGCGCCGTCCAGGTCGCCGGGTGCCGCGCCGTCCAGGTCGCCGGGTGCCGCGCCGTCCAGGTCGCCGGGTGCCGCGCCGTCCAGGTCGCCGGGTGCCGCGCCGTCCGGGTCGCCGGGTGCCGCGCCGTCCAGGTCGCCGGGTGCCGCGCCGTCCAGGTCGCCGGGTGCCGCGCCGTCCAGGTCGCCGGGTGCCGCGCCGTCCGGGTCGCCGGGTGCCGCGCCGTCCGGGTCGCCGGGTGCCGCGCCGTCCGGGTCGCCGGGTGCCGCGCCGTCCGGGTCGCCGGGTGCCGCGCCGTCCGGGTCGCCGGGTGCCGCGCCGTCCAGGTCGCCGGGTGCCGCGCCGTCCGGTCGCCGGCCGTCCGGCATCCTCCAACCGTCCCGAACCCTCCAGTCGAGCATCACCCGTATTCAGTTAGCCCGTCGTCTCGATCCGCACCTCCTCTCCCCCGAAGGAGCGCCGAATGACGTCGGCGTCGGCGCGGGCGGACTCGGTCTCGGTCCAGCCCGGCGGCAGTGCGCCGAACGCCGTCGCGGTGAGGATGAGCCGGCCGCGCTCACGCCGCCGGCGCCAGGTGCCGGCGATCTCGCCGTCCCACAGCACGATGCCGGGGTTGGCCGAGGCCGCCCAGACCTGGCGCCGTTGACCCGCGTCCGGAAGGAGGAACTCGCGATCGGCGAGTTCGGTGAGCGGGTCGTAGGGACCGAGCAGCCGCAGCTCGTCCGGCGCGGGCGGGTCCTCGAACAACGGCACGTCGGCGGCGAGGACGAAGCCACCGCGGCCGTCGACCTCGACGTCGGCAAGGTCGCCCGCCGCGAGTGCCCACCAGCGCTTCGCGGCCGCCGGGGTGAGCGACAGCCACGTGGCCAGGTGCGCCGGCCGCACCGGACCGGCGGCGTGCACGAACCGGCGGACGAGCTCCGCCCGGGCCTCGTCCGGCGAGACCGGCGCCGCCGCGGCACCCGGCGAGCGCACGAACCGGAACAGCTTCGGCGACTCGACCTCGATGACGAGACCCGCCTGCAGCGTCGCGTACCGGAACAGCGCGTCCTGCACATGGTGAACACCGCAACCACGGCACCACGGCGCCAGCCGGGCCGACACCCGCGGCGACGCCGCACCGGACAACTCGCCCTTGGTGCGCGGCGTCCCGTCGGCCATCACCTCGCGCATGACGGCGGCCACCGAGTCGAGCGACGCGCCGAAGGCGGCGCCGATCTCGGCGCCGAACGGGCCGATCGCCTGCCTGGCGAGGTCGGCGCCGTCGTCGATGCGCAGGGCGGCGGCCAGCAGCCCGAGATCGGACGGTTCATGCAGATGTGTGGCGGCGCGCGCCGAATGCACCAGAACGCCCGCCGCCGCATCGGGGCCAGCCCGCCGCAAGGCCGTCGCGAGCCGCGCCGTCACGCCCGTCGGATGATCCTGCACGCCGCTGACCAGCACCGATCCAGGCGCCGACAGCCCACCGACGGCGGCCCGGTAGGCCAGCACCTGCGCGCGCGTGATCATGGCCTCACCATGCCACGCACCACCGACAGCCGAGAATGCCATCCATAGTCTGTCGACCCATAGTGCCCAGGCCCCGACCGTGGACGAGTGTCGACGACCGAGGAGTACGCCCGCGGCCTCCGCGAGGCGTTCGCTGCCCGGCTACAGGAGCTGCGCGACGCCGCCGTGCCTGAGCTGAGCCAGGAAGCTTTGGCCATCGCCGCCGGGCTGGATCGATCGTACGTCGGGATGCTGGAGCGCGCCGAACGCACCCCGTCGATCTTCGTCGTGCACCTGCTGGCAGGAGCGCTCGGGCGCCCGGCCCGCGACCTGCTGCCCGATCATCCGCCGCCCGTTCTGCCCACAGTGCCTGATTGATCGGCGCGCCCGAGTCCGGCGAACCGGATCATGCTACTCATAGTCTGTAGATCTTGCGAGGGGCGACCCGCAGCGTAGACGGGTGCCCCAGCCTCCCGACGACGAGCGCCGCGCGTTGAGCGCGTTCGGCAATCGCGTGAGGGAGCTCAGGCGTGAGCTGGGACTCAGCCAGGAGGACCTCGCCGACCGCGCCAACCTCCATCGCACCTACGTCGGCTCGATCGAGCGAGGCGAACGCAACGTGGCCCTGCTGAACATCCACCGGCTGGCCCGCGCTCTCGGTGTCACCGCCCGCGATCTGCTGTGACGCCGAGGGGCTATCCATAGTCTGTCGACGAAACGATCATCATGCCCCGACGGTGAGGGGATGCCCGCACACGACGACGTCAAGGCGCGCAAGGCCGAGTTCCTCATGGCCTTCGGCGAGAAGGCGCGCGCCCAGCGCAACGTGCTCGGCCTGACGCAGCGGCAGCTGGACGCTCGCATGGGCTACCGCGGCAAGTTCTCCGGCGGCGTCGAACGCGGCGCCCGCAACCTGACGCTGGACAACCTCTACCTGCTGGCCGGGGCGCTGCAGGTCGACCCGGGCGACCTGCTCGCGGAGGGCTGACGCGCTCAGCGCCAGTCCAGCCGGGCCCAGCGGTCCACGCTGCCGTGCCGGGCGTCGGCCAGCCCGGCGCCGCGCAGGTCGGCGACGTGGACGCCGTCGACGAGCCGGAAGCCGAGCCGCTCCAGGACCGCCGTCCGCCGCGCCTGCAGCCGCTCGGCCACCCGCTCGCGGGCGGCCCTGCCGAGGCCGGTCGCACCCGGCTGTCCGGCGCCGGACCACGCGCCGCCGGATGGACGTCCAGCTCCCGCGTGCCGCCCGCCGAGGTCCGGCCGGACGGACGGCGGCCACGACCCGGACAGCAGACCAGCCGGCGGCGCGACCCGGAACGCAGCCAGCCGGGCCTGCGGCTGGAACGCGGCGAGCGCGCCGGCCAGCAGCCCGGGGCCGAGCCCGTGGCCGCGCCACTCCGGCATCAGCTCGTACCGGCGGACGACGACCACCCGCGGCGGCCCGTCGCTCACCCACTCCAGGCCGGCCCGGAGCCCGCCGTCGTCGCCGGTCACCGCGTCGAGGAAGGCCGGCGCCCAGTCGCCCAGCACGACCGCGTCCAGCGCGGCCCGCTCGCGGCGCAGGTCGGCGACGGTGACGGACAGCTCGGCGACGCGACGCAGTCCGGGCGGGCACACGTCCAGCTCGGACACGTCGGCCGTCACCTCCCACGCCTCCGGGCGATGCTCGTCGTCGCCCTGCCACCAGGCGCGGCGATGCAGCACGGTCAGCTCGACGGACATCGGGTTGGCCGGCGGGACGCTCGGCGCCGTCGCGGAGCCGCCCCTCACTGGCTCGGGTCGCTGTAGGGACCCCACCGTTCGAGCGGCTCGAAGCTCGCGTCGGTGAGGGTCGGGTTGCGCAGGTCCACGACGTACACGCCGCGCCACAGGTAGAAGCCGATGCGTTCGAGCAGCGCGCCCAGCCGCAGGCAGGTGAGCTCGGCCTCGACCCGGCCCGCGCTGACCGCGTAGAAGTCGGCCGGCGAGAACCGGCACACCGCGAGCCGCGCCGTGGTGGCGAACCGTTCCAGCGCCGCCGCGATCAGCGGACCGGCGAGGCCGAAGCCCCGCCAGGCCGGCGCCAGCTCGAACCGGCGCAGGATCACCATGCGCGGCAGGCCGTCGCTGATCTGCTGGTCCAGCTCGGGCAGCAGCGTGCCCGCCGAGAGGTCGATGACGGTCTCGGCGATGAACTCCAGCGCCCACTCCCCCAGCTCGATGCTGTCGAGGAGGTTGCGGTCGCCGTTGAGGTCGGCGACCGCGATGGAGAAGTCGGCGACGTGACGGTGCTCGGGCGGGCACATGTCCAGGCTCCACACGTCGGCGGAGACCTGCCAGTGCTCGGGAAGGTCGTCCTCCTCGACCGTCTGCCACCACAACATCCGATGCGTCACGCTCAGCTCGATCGACATCGGGTTCGCGGGAAGGTCAGCCATGTCCGGGTCACCTCGCTCGCATGACGTGGTTCGCAGGCGGGTAGTCCGGCTGGCCGGGGTCACAGCCGAGAGGTCGGGTCACGAGCAGCGTCAAACATCGCCCACCTCGCCGGAGACGGACGAGCGGGCTGCTGCCCTCGATCAACCATTGTCCTCCGGTGCGGACTATCTGCAACCCGAGCCTCCTCTCGCATTCACGCCTCACTCGTCCACTGCGCGGATACACGTTGCGTGTATCCAGAAGGCAATATTGCTACTCATAGTCTGTCGACTCGAAGTCTGCCACAAGCCGGCTCGATTGGCGCGGCGGGGCGATTCCGGCTACCGGCGCACAATGCAGCGAGCGCGGCGACGCCGGATGGGCATCGTGGATCGGCGGCTCGCCCTCCGCGCGTGACAGGCGAACGGCCACGGACGGGGGTTTTATTCGCCGAAACGCAGGCTCCACGTGGCAAATCACGCTACGATCGCCGTAGAGCTCACTCCCAGGGGGCCGTTCGCAGGGCAGTCTGCGATGGGATCGAGGCGTTGGATCAGCAGCGCGCCGGCGTCGGGTGACGTCCCGCAAAACTGGCCCCTGGTCAACGATCTTGATTCCGGTATCTTCTGAAACTGCAGGTTCAGATCAAGAAACCCTTGGAGGTGGCGTCATGCCACGCAGACGGCCCGCAGGCCGTAATCCGAACGTCGAACACGAATCCGACGAGCCCATCGACATCCACGGCGCGCCCGACCCGGCCACCGCCACCCCCGAACAAGCCCGCCAGTACAACAACCGCTCGGTCGAGCGCGTCGTCTCGATGCTCAACGTGCTCCAGGAGTCGCCGGAGCCGATGTCGCTGGTCGAGATCCACCGCTCCATCCGCATGGCCAAGGCCACCGCGTTCCGCTACCTGTGGACGCTGGAGAAGCACCGCTATGTCGAGCGCGACGGCGATGGCCGGTACCGGCTCGGGCTCGGCTTCGTCGGCATGCAGTCGCGCGAGCTCGAGGTGCTGCAGGACCGCGCTCGTCCATGGCTGGAGCGGCTGCGCGACGAGACCGGCGAGACCACGAACCTGGGTGTGCTCGACGGCACCACCGTCCGCTACGTCGAGGTCGCGGAGAGTCCGCGACCGGTGCGCATGGTCAGTGTCCGCGGCACCCGCGACCCGCTCTACTGCACGTCGCTGGGCAAGGCCATCCTCGCCCAGCTGGACGACGAGCAGGTCACCGAGCTTCTCGAGCAGATCGATCTCAAGCCACGCACCGGCCACACGATCACCTCTTCCGACCAGTTCCTCGCCGAGCTCGCCGAGGTCCGGCGCCAGGGCTACGCGCTCGACGACCGGGAGAACGAGGAGGACGGCCGCTGCGTCGCGGTCGCGATCCTCGGCACCCGGCTGCCGGCCGCGCTCAGCGTCAGCGCGCCGTCCAGCCGGTTCGCGATGGACGACGTTCCGGCGGTCGCCGCCCGGCTGGGCGAGGTCGCCACCCTTCTGGCCGGCGATCCCGGTCACCGGACCGAGGGCTGACCCGGACCGCCCGTGGTGCAGGGGCGGGCGGCCCGGGCCGGCGGCCGGCCGCCCCCACGGATAGGACGAGCCACGGACGATGGTGACCACGGTTCAGCCGCGCCTGCTGGTCCACTGCCGCGCGGAGGTCGGCGAGGGCCCCGTCTACGACCCCGGGTCCGCCGCGCTCTACTGGGTCGACATCCCTGCCGGTCGCCTGTGGCGCTGGGACCGCGGCAGCCGCGAGGTCTCGTACCGCGATATCGGTGAGCCGCTGGGCAGCGTGGCGCTGATCGAGGGCGGCGGGTTCCTGCTCGCCGCCCGCAGCGGCATCCTGGTGCTGCCTGGCTGGCACGACGCCCCTGCGCTCTGGCAGCCCCTGGAACCCGATCGCGCCACCCAGTGCAACGACGGCAAGTGCGATCCCGCCGGCCGGTTCGTCGTCGGCACCGCCGCGCACGACCCGCGGCTGACCGGCACCCTGTTCCGGGTCGACCCCGACGGCGCCACGACGGCGCTGGCCGGCGGCATCGGCATGTCCAACGGCCTGGGCTGGAGCCCGGACGGCCGCTGGTTCTACCACGTCGACACACTCGCCCAGACGGTCCACCGGTACCACTGGGACGCCGCGACCGGCACGCCGTCGGACCCGGAGACCTTCATCGAGGTCCCGGCCGCCGACGGGCTGCCCGACGGCCTCACCGTCGACGCCGAGGGCTGCCTCTGGCTGGCCGTCTGGGGCGCCGGCGAGGTGCGCCGCTACACCCCGGACGGCCGGTTGCTGGGCGCGGTCACGGTGCCGACGCCGAACGTGTCCAGCTGCGCGTTCGGCGGGCCGCACCACAACGAGCTGTACGTCACGACGGCGGCCGTGGCGGCGCCGCAGGACGGCCGCGCGGGCCGGCTGGCCGGCGACCTGTTCGTCGTCACCACGCCCGTGCAGGGCCAGCCGCACACCCCGTTCCCGCGGCACGGCATCCCGCACCGTCTCCTCGCACGACGCCCGTACGAGCAGCCCTAGATGTACCCGGCCATCAGGTTGGTAGCAGGCGGCTGATCGGTGGGCGTCCTCCGAGTGCGCTGTGGCGGCGTTCAGTGTTGTAGTGCTCGAGCCAGGGTGCAAGTGCGGCGGTGCGTTCGTCGTTTGTG
>NZ_POTW01000002.1 GCF_003236295.1 Jiangella anatolica | reverse complement strand
CCCGCCCCGCCCGCGCCTGGTGCGCCCTGGCGGCCGGCATCGCCCTGACCGCGGCGGCGCTGAGCGCCGCCGCTCCGGAGCCGGCGACCGCCACGGAGCCCGCCGCGACGGACACCGGCGGCGAGCCGGCCGCGCCGCTGCCCGGATACGAGCTGGCCTGGGCCGACGAGTTCGACGGCGTCAATCCCGACGGCACCGGTCTGAACACCGACGACTGGTACTACCGCGAGGGCGAGAAGGTCATCTGCTCGAACAGCCCGGACAACGTCACGGTCTCCGGCGGCCTGCTGCACATCGCGTTGAAGCGCGAGGACCGCAACGGCATGCCGTACACCTGCGGCGGCGTGATCAGCACGGAGTGGTTCGGCTACGGCTACTACGAGACCCGCGCCCAGCTCTGGGGCGACCAGGGCTTCCACTCGGCGATGTGGACGACGGGACTCGGCGACAGCATGCCGGACGCGCCGCTCTACAAGGGCCCCAACAACCGGGTGAACGAGATCGACGGGTTCGAGATCGACTCGCACGCCCCGGACCGCGTCCAGCACCACTCGCACTGGTTCGTGCCGCAGCACATCGGCAACCAGGGCGGCGTCTACGTCGGCCCGGACAGCTCCGACGGCTACCACACCTACGGCTTCGAATGGCTGCCGAACGAGATCCGCTGGTACGTCGACGGCGTCCTCGCGCGGGTGCAGCCGTACGCGGGCCCACACGGGCTGCAGAGCATCTGGCTCACCACGCTCGGCTACACCGCACCGGTCGACGAGTCCAACCTGCCCGGCGTCACCACGTGGGACTACTTCCGCTACTACGCGCCGGCCGACGACGGCAACCGAGCGGCACCCGGCAGCATCGTCGTCGACAACGGCGAGCCCGGCTACGCCGAGACCGGCGGCTGGGAGGACACCGGCGAGGCGTTCGGCTATCAGGACCGCGAGACGCGGCGGTCGACGGAGTCCGGCGCGACGGCGGCGTGGACCCCCGAGGTCGACCACGCCGGCGAGTACGAGGTCTTCGTCTGGAACCCCAGCTTCCTCGCGACGGGGCACACGGCCGCCCGCTACACCGTCACGCACGCCGGCGGGACCACCGACGTGGTCGTCGACCAGCGCACGGCCGGCCAGCGCTGGGTGAGCCTCGGCTCGTACGAGCTGACCCCGGGCGGCGGCCACGGCGTCCGCGTGGCCGGCGACCCGGCCGGCGCCGGCACCCTGCGCGCCGACGCGGCCAGGTTCACCCCCGCGGTGGTCGTGGACGACGCGGACCCGGGCTACTCCGAGACGGGGACGTGGGCGGGGTCGTCGACCGTGACCGGGTGGCTGAAGACCGGCACCCGTTACGCCAGCGGTTCGTCCTCCACCGCCCGCTGGACGCCCGTCCTGCCGGCGACCACCACGTACGACGTCTACGCCTGGACGCCCGGCAACCCGCTGAACACCGGCGCCGCGCGGTTCACCGTCGCCCACGCCGGCGGCACCACCGAGGTGCCGGCGGACGGCGTCGTCGACCGGTGGACGCACCTGGGCCGGTTCTCCTTCGCCGCCGGCACCGGCGGGTACGTCGAGCTGGGCAAGGACTACGGCGTCACCGGCTTCCTGCGGGCCGACGCGGTCAAGTTCGTCCCGGTGCCGACGGCCGATGACACGGCGCCGCCCGCGCCGGCCGGGGTGAACGGGACCGTCAACGCGATCCCGGCCACCGGCGACGCCGTCCTGACCTGGCACTGGCGGCGGGTCAACGACCCCGACGTGGTCGGCTACCACGTGTACCTCGACGGCCAGCGCGTCACCTGGCAGCCGGTGCAGCGGTCGTGGTTCCGGATGCGGGAGATGCTGGCCGGCCAGCGCTACGAGATCACGGTGACCGCCGTCGACAGCGCCGGGCGCGAGTCGGCGCCGTCGCGGCCGGCGCCGGTGCGCATCCCGGTCGACACGCGAGCGCCCGCCGCACCCACGGGGCTGGCCGGCGAGGCGGCCAACGGGCGAGCCATCCTCTACTGGTCGCAGAACGCCGAGGTCGACCTGCTCGGCTACAACGTCTACGCCGACGGCGAGCTGGTCAACACCAAGGGGCCGGTCGGGCACATCGCGGACCCGAGCTTCACCCGGCTGGGCTTCCCGGTCGAGGACCTGGCCAACAACCAGCCGCACCAGCTGGAGGTCCGCGCCGTCGACCTGTCCGGCAACGAGTCGGCGCCGGCCGCCGTCTCCGTCACGCCGCTGCCGATGAGCATCGTCGGCATCACCGACTCCGGCTACTCCGAGCAGGGCACGTGGACGGCGTCGAGCGTGGCGGGCTGGCTGCGCTCCAGCACGCGCACCAGCAACGTCACGACCGCGACGGCGACCTGGCGGCCGGACCTGCCGACGGCCGGCGGCTACGACGTGTACGCCTGGGTGCCCAACCACACCAACAGCACCACGGCCGCCCGGTACACCGTCACGCACGCCGGCGGGCAGAACGCCGTCGACGTCGACCAGACCACCGGCGGCAACCAGTGGATCCTCCTCGGCCGGTACGACTTCGCCGCGGGGACGGCCGGGGACGTCACCGTCTCCAACGCCGCCGGCCGCGGCTACCTGCGCACCAGCGCGGTGAAGTTCGTACCGGCGCCCTGACGGTCAGGCCCGGCGCAGCCGCAGCGTCACGATCTGGAACGGCCGCAGTCGAAGCGTCACGCCATCACCACCGGTGACCAGCGCTGACGCTTCGACCGGCCGCTCCAGCAGGTCGGTCTCCTCGACCCCTGCCACGGGGAACGACGGTGTCAGCGTCGCCGTCGCGCGTCCGCCGCCGGCCTCGTAGAGCCGGACCACGACGTCGCCGGACCGGTCGTCGGCCAGCTTGACCGCCGACACGACCACCGAACCGCCGGACACCCGGACCAGCGGCTCGACCGCGTGACCGGCGCCCTCGACCAGCCGCGCCGGCAGGTTCAGCGCGTACCCCTCGCGCACCGCGTCGCCGATCGTCGCGCCCGGCGCGAGCGAATACCGCAGCGTGTGCACGCCCTGGTCGGTCTCCGGGTCCGGATAGCGCGGCGCGCGCAGCAGCGACAGCCGCACAGTGGTGGTCGTCCCGCCGGCCGGCGCGGCCGAGCGCCGCACGTCGTGACCGTAGGTCGAGTCGTTGACCAGCGCGATCCCGTACCCGGGCTCCTCCAGGTGCACGAACCGGTGCGCGCACACCTCGAACTTGGCCGCGTCCCACGACGTGTTCTCGTGCGTCGCGCGGTAGTGGTGGCCGAACTGCGTCTCGTACGCCGCGCGCTGCGTCTGCACGTCCAGCGGGAACGCCGCCTTGAGGAACTTCTCCCGCTCGTGCCAGTCGACCTCGGTCGTGACGTCGACCCGCTGTGCGCCGGGCTCGAGGGTGATCTCCTGGACGACGTGCGAGTCGCCGAAGGTCCGCGCGACCCGCACCGTGGCGCCGTCGGCGCTGAGCTCGTCGACGGCGACGAGGTCGGTGACGGTGTTGCGGTAGAACTCGTCGACGTCCCAGGCGTCCCACTGGTTGGGCAGGTCCGGGTGCAGCTGGAGCAGGTTGGCCGGACCGGCGAGCACCTCGCGCCCGGCCTCCAGGTCCAGGACGGACGTGAGCAGCCCGCGGCCGTCGACGGTCACCCTGAGCAGGCCGTTGTCGAGGACGTAGCCGCCCTCGGCCGGCGTCACGGTCGTCGTCGCACCCGCTGACGGCGCGGCCGGGGCCGCCGCGAACGCCGGGACGTCGCCGCGGCCGTGCGGCGCCGCGTTGAACACCATCGGCGTCCCGCCCTCGCCGGCCAGCGCGCGCTGCGCCCGTCCGATCAGCTCGGTCAGCTCCGCGGCGATCCGCGCGTACTGCTCCCGCGCCTCGCGGTGCACCCAGGCGATCGAGGAGCCGGGCAGGATGTCGTGGAACTGGTGCAGCAGCACCTGCTTCCACATCCGGTCCAGGTCGTCGTACGGGTACTCGGCCAGCCCCGCGACGGACGCCGTCGCCGACCACAGCTCGGCCTCGTGCAGCAGATGCTCGCTGCGCCGGTTGCCCTGCTTGGTCTTGGCCTGCGACGTGTACGTGGCGCGGTGGATCTCCAGGTACAGCTCGCCGGACCACACCGGCGCGTTCGGATACTCGGCCTCGGCGGCGGCGAAGAAGTCGGCCGGCTTCTCGATCGTCACCCGCGGCGAGCCCTCCAGGTCCGCCGTCCGGCGGGCCTGGGCGACCATCTCGCGGGTGGGGCCGCCGCCGCCGTCGCCCCAGCCGAACGGGACCAGCGAGCGGTTGGCGTCGGCCTTGTCGCGGAAGTTGCGCACCGCGTGCGCGAGCTCGCCGCCGGACAGGTCGGAGTTGTAGGTGTCGACCGGCGGGAAGTGGGTGAAGACGCGGGTGCCGTCGAGGCCCTCCCACCAGAACGTGTGGTGCGGGAAGACGTTCTGCTTGTTCCACGAGATCTTCTGGGTGAGGAACCAGCGCGACCCGGACAACGCCACCAGCTGCGGCAACGCCGGCGAGTAGCCGAACGAGTCCGGCAGCCAGACCTCCTGGGTGTCGATGCCGAACGTCTCCAGGAAGTACCGCTTGCCGTGGACCAGCTGCCGGGCCATCGCCTCGGAGCCGGGGAGGTTCGTGTCCGACTCGACCCACATGCCGCCGACGGGCACGAACCGGCCGCCCTTGACCTGCGCGGCGACGCGTTCGAAGACCTCTGGACGATGCTCCTCGATCCAGGCGTACTGCTGCGCCGACGACATCGCGTAGACGAGGTCCGGGTACTCGTCGAGCAGGCTCACCACGTTCGCCGTCGTGCGCGCGACCTTGCGGACGGTCTCGCGGAGCGGCCACAGCCAGGCGGAGTCGATGTGCGCGTGCCCGACGGCGGACAGCCGGTGTGCGCTGGCGTTGGCCGGCTTGGCGAGGACGGGGGCCAGCTCGGCCCGGGCGGCGGACGCCGTCGCCTCGACGTCCTGCAGGTCCAGCGCGTCCAGGGCCCGCTCGACGGCGCGCAGCAGCTGCCACCGTCGCGGCTCGCCCTCGGACAGCTCCGGCATCAGGCTGCCGATCGCGGCCAGGTCCTGCCACAGCTCCCACACGTCGGCCTTGAACACGGTGACGTCGGCGCGCAGGACCCGGTACAGCGGCTCGGTGCCGGCGGTCGCCTTCTCGCCCAGCAGCGTGGGGGTGAAGATCATCTCGCCGCCGGTCAGCACCTGCGGGTTAGCGGCCGCCTCGACGTAGAGGTCGATCCGCTCGCCGCCGACAGCCGGGTCGGCGACCGGCACCCAGGTGTTGCGCGGGTTCAGTCCCTTCACCACGGTGCCGTCGGGCCGGTACACCAGCCCCTCGGCCTGGAAGCCCGGCGAGTGATCGGCCCAGCCCAGGTCGATGACCAGCTCCACCCGGCGGCCCGCGGCGGCCGCCGGCACCTCGCCGGTCACGTGGAACCACGACGTCCCCCACGGCGGTCCCCAGCGATCGCCGGCCGCGGCCGGGACGTAGCGGCCGTCGGCGACCGCCTCACCGCCGGGCAGCGCGACCTGCGGCGGGACCGGCTCGCCGCCGCCGCCGTCGACGTGCCAGACGGAGAGCGTCAGGGGTGCGAGCGTGCGGTGGACGGCGGGCTTGAGCCGCTGATTCAGGACGCGGCGCAGACGGTTCTCGACCAGGGCGCGATTGTCGTGCATGCGGGCCAACGTTACGGCGTTGTGGGAACGACCCCACATCCGGGCCGGGCCCTGGCGCCGCCGCGCCGGCTCAGTCCGTGCACCGGACCGCGTCGACGTCCCCGGTCAGCTCCGACGTCGTCAGATACCCGCACCCGTCGACGGTGTACGCGACGGTCTCGGCCTGGAGCACGCTGCCGGCCGGGACCCGGCGCAGCGGCCAGTCCGGGAACTCCGCGACGTCGGCACCGGGCGCCGGCGCGCGGTACTCCAGCACCTCGTCGTAGGTGCGCAGCAGCACGCGGCCGGCGCCGAGGTCGGCGGACGCGTCGGTGACGACGTTGCCGACCAGCCCCGCGAGGAACCCGCTCTCCGGCTCGGGCAGGACGATCTCGCCCAGCAGCGCCAACTCGCCGCCGTCCGCCGGGCCGCGGTACAGCCGGGTGCTGCCGGTCTCGCCGGTGTCCTCGTCGAACGGCGCCTTGCTGACGATCAGCGGCCGGCCGTCGGCGTCCACGACCAGCGCCTCGGCGTCGGTCGGCCCGTCCTCGTACGTGTACTCCAGCGCGTCGGCCTCGACGCTGGCCGGCGGATCGTCCAGGTCGGGCTCCGGCGCCCGGTGGACGGTGACGTGGTCGCGGCCAACGTGGTCGCCGATGTCGCCGACGTACAGGCACGACGACGCCGGGTCGTCGCCGCACGGTCCGACGGCGAGCGCCTCGGCGTTCTCGGTGTCCATGCCGGCCAGCTCGATCGTGGCGACGAGCGTGCCGTCCTCGCGCACGGCCGCGACCTGCGTCGTGCCGGGCTCGTCGCCGACGACGTAGTACAGCCCCGGAGTACGGACGCTCGCGGCCATCCCGCTGACCTCGACGACGGTGTCGTCGCCGAGCGTGCCGACGGTCTCGGCGTCGCCGTAGCAGGGACGGTCGCAGTCCGGCGACGGGTCGGACGACGGCGCCGTAGCCGTCTCCGGAGAGGGGTCCGCACGGGTTTCTTCGGGAGCACCCCCGCCGGAGGGTGAGCCGGTACCCGTCGAATCCGGGTCCGAGCCGGAGCAGGCCGTGAGCTGCAGGAGCGCCGCAAGCGTCACGACAAGCACACGACTCCCCGTTGCCCCACGTGTCACGGAGCCGGGCAAAATTTTTCCTCGTTCCCTTCGCCAATCGCCGTCACCGGACATAGCCTCGTTGTCAAGAGCGGCACCATTCTCGCCCCCCGGGGTGGTGCCGCTCGGTCGTCTTCCCACCAGGGCGAGTCGCCCCGCCATCACACTGGTGCCGCTCGGTCGTCTTCCCACCAGGGCGAGTCGCCCCGCCATCACACTGGTGCCGCTCGGTCGTCTTCCCACCAGGGCGAGTCGCCCCGCCATCACACTGGCGCCGCTCGGTCGTCTTCCCACCAGGGCGAGTCGCCCCGCCATCACACTGGCGCCGCTCGGTCGTCTTCCCACCAGGGCGAGTCGCCCCACCATCACACCGGCACCGCTCGGCCGCACCCCCAGCCGGGCGAGTCGCCCGGTTCAGGCCGAGGCCGCGTCCGCCACCTGCTCGGCCAGCCCGAGCACGTCGCGCACGACTCGCAGCAGCTGCGGCCGCAGCTCCGCGTTCGAGACGTCCGGCAGGGCCAGGATCGCGACGATCACGCCCAGCGCCGCCGACGTGCGCACCCGCTGCTCCAGCGACAGGTCGCCGTTGGCCAGCAGCACCGCCAGCCGCTCGTCATTGGCGCGCATGCGGTCCAGCAGCGTCGAGTTGGCGACGCCGGCGAGGTCGTTCATCGCGTACGTCGCCACCCGCCGGTGCGCCAGCAGCAGGTCGATGTAGCGCTCGACGAGCGTCAGCCGCCAGGCCGGGTCGCCGATCGCCGCGGGGTCCGATCCCGCGTCCGCGATGATCCAATCCTCGCCGTCGACCATCGGGCGCAGCAGGTCGTCGAGGATCTCGACCTTCGTGCGGTAGTGGTAGTACACGGCCGCCTTGGTGATGCCGAGTGCATCGGCGATCTCGCGCAGCGTCGAGCGCTCGTAGCCCTGCCGCGAGAACAGGTCCAGCGCGACCTCGCGGATGTTTCCGGCGGTGTCCGCGCCGGTTCGTCCCTCGTCGGTCATCTCCGTCGCCGCCTCGCTGATCGGGAAGTGAGGGCGGCCACACAATACGTTAACTACTTGCCGGCCGACAAGTGCGGTCGTAGCGTGAGACTCAGACCACTTGTCGGCCGACAAGTAGAGGCAACTTCAAGGGGGCGCTGGCGCTCCTGGCACGTCGCCAGCATGGAGGACCGATGGCCTCGGACACCTTGTCGCGGCACCCGCCCACGCTTCGCCGCGTTCGCACCAACTCACGACTCGCCACGGCCGCGAAGGAGATCGGTTTCCTTCTCTCGGCCGCGCTTCTCTACACGCTGGTCCGCGGCCTCACCAGCGGCCGCGTCGACGCCGCGTTCCGCAACGCCGAAGACGTCATCTCCTTCGAGAAGACGCTGGGCATCCATGTCGAGACCGAGCTGCAGAGCCTCATCCTCGACCACGAATGGGCGATCGACGCCGCCAACAGCTTCTACATCTACGGCTACTGGCCGGTGTTCGTGCTCACGCTGGTCTGGCTGATCGCCCGCCGGCCGGTGGCGTACCCGTTCTACCGCAACGCGCTGCTCGCATCGGGCGCG
This sequence comes from Jiangella anatolica, assembly GCF_003236295.1. GTDB lineage: Bacteria > Actinomycetota > Actinomycetes > Jiangellales > Jiangellaceae > Jiangella > Jiangella anatolica. Next base: position 144,199 of record NZ_POTW01000002.1, on the reverse strand, counting down.
TTCAGCCTGGTCATCTTCGCGTTCTATCCGCTCGCCCCGCCGCGTTTCCTTCCCTGGCACGACTTCGTCGACACCGTCTCGCTCCAGGTGCCGACCTACCGCGACATGAGCTCATCCAGGCTCGTCAACGAGTACGCCGCCATGCCGAGCCTGCACTTCGGCTGGATCCTGCTGCTCGGGATCGCGTGGGTGGCGCTGTCGCGGGTCCTGATCGTCCGCATCGTCGGCGCGACGATGCCGCTGCTGATGTTCGCGGCCATCGTGCTCACCGGCAACCACTACGTCGTCGACGCGGTCGTCGGCGGCATGGTGGTCGTGGCCGGGCTCGGCGTCGCGGTGCTGATCGAACGGTTCAAGCGCGAGCGAGCGGTCCGGGCCGCCATCCACGATGCCCAGGACTCGGCGGACGACGGTCCGGATCTGGACGGGCCGTCGGGTGGCGCCGCGATCCCGGCGCAGCGCACACCGAACCTCTCCCGCGTCCGCTGATCCCATACGACGCCGACGGCGACGGGGGCACCGCTGACCCCGTCGCCGCCGGCGTTCTGTTGGTTCGGTCAGGGCGCGGCCGGCTCCAGCACCTCGTCCTCGACGACGGGCTCCGGGCCGGCGTCTCCGGCGTCGCGCTTGCGGCGCTTGAACACCATGACCGCGAGCCCGGCGATGGCGACCCCCGTCACCAGCGTCAGGCCGGGGCGGAACTGGTCGAACGTCGCCGCGCTCATGCCGTCGGCCGAGTGCGACCCGGACGTCACCAGCGCGGTCGTCACGGCGAGCACCACGGCGCCGCCGATCTGCCCGGACGTCTGGACCAGGCCGGCCGCCAGCCCCTGCTCGGAGTCGTCGACCCCGGCCGTGGCCTGCGACATCAGCGCCGAGAACGCGAGCATGAATCCGAGCCCGATCAGCACGACGCTGGGCAGGATGTCCGTCACGTAGCTGGGCGTCGGGTCGTCGCCGGCGACGAGGAACCACAGGTACGCGACGCTCAGCGATACCATCGCGGCGACGATCGGCCGCTCCGTGCCGTACCGGTCGATCACCCGGCTCATGTACGGCGAGCCGAACGCGACGATCAGCCCGGCCGGGAGCAGGGCGAGCGCCATCCGCAGCGGCGACCAGCCCAGCGCGGCCTGGAAGTAGATCGTCAGCATGAACTGGAAGCTCAGGTAGGAGCCGAACAGCGCGATCATCCCGAGGTTGGCCCGCACGATCGTGGCGATCCGCAGGATGCCGAGCCGCACCAGGGGGTGGGCCATCCGCTGCTCGATCAGGACGAACGCCGTCAGCAGGGCGATCGCCAGCACGAACAGCACGATGGTCATGGGGTCGGCCCAGCCGCGTTCCGGCGCGGACACGACGGAGTAGACGGCGAGCAGCATGCCGGCGGTCAGCGTCGCGGCGCCGGCGAGGTCGTGGCCGCCGGAGTCGGCGGGACGGTCGCGCGGGATCAGCGCGATGCCCGCGACCAGTGCCAGGATCGCCAGCGGCACCGGCATGAGGAAGTTCCACCGCCAGCCGGCGCTGGTCAGCAGGCCGCCGAGGATGAGCCCGGACGAGTAGCCGCTGGCGCCGAAGACGGCGAAGATCGACAGCGCCTTGTTGCGCGCCGGTCCTTCGCGGAACGTGGTGGTGAGGATGGACAGCGCTGTGGGCGCGGTGAACGCGGCGGCGACACCCTTGACGAACCGCGTGATGATCAGCGTCGTGCCGTCGTCGACGAGGCCGCCGACGAGGGACGCGGCGGCGAAGACGGCGAGCGCGATGAGGAAGACCCGGCGGCGGCCGAGCAGGTCGGCGGTCCGGCCACCGAGGAGCAGCAGCGCTCCGTAGCCCAGGACGTAGCCGTTGACGATCCACTGCAGCGAGGTCGTCGACAGGCCCAGCTCGGTGCCGATCGACGGGAGCGCGATGCCGACCATCGAGACGTCGAGGCCGTCGAGGAACATCACCAGGCACAGCACGGCGAGGACGCCCCAGAGCCGCGGGGTCCAGCGCTGGTCGTCGTGTGAAGCAGAGGTCGAACGCGGTGCGGTGGTAGCAGTCACGGGGAGAGACGTTACATGCGCACGCATCAATTGCACAAGCATTAAATGTCCTTGCATGCGTGTGCTCGCGGTGTTAGAGTGCGCTCCATGAGCGGGACCGAGGAGGGCACCCTGGTCGCACAGTGGCGCGACCTCGTGACCTGCTACAACAAGGTCGCCTGCGACCTCGATCGGGAGCTGCAGGACCAGCACGGACTGGGCATGAGCGAATTCGAGGTGCTGGACCGGCTGATCGAGTCCGGCCAGGAGAAGGTCCGGATGCACGAGCTCGCCGAGGGGATGTACCTCAGCCAGAGCGCGTTCTCCCGCACGGTCGCGCGGCTGGAGCGCGCCGGGCTGGTGAGCCGGGCGATGTGCATGGACGACCGTCGCGCCCTCTTCGTGACGGCGACCGAGGCCGGCCGTGCCCGCCACACCGACGCCCGCGACACCCACCGCAAGGTGCTCGCCCACCACCTCGGCTGAGCCGGCGCAGCTCTATCGCCGCGGCCCGACGACGGCCTGGTGCCGCCGATCCTCCGTCCCTGACGCGGGCCAGGTCCGCTACCGCCGAGGCGTCCCAGCCGCCCGGCGCCCACGGCGGCGTCGTCGCATAGGCTCGAAGCGTGCTCGACCGCATCGACCCCGGCCACCCGGCCTGGCCGGCCGTCGGCGAGGCGACCGCGGTCCTGTCCGGCCGGTCGGTCGCCGTGCTGACCGGCGCCGGCATCTCGACCGACTCCGGCATCCCCGACTACCGCGGCCCCGACTCCCCGCCGCGCACGCCGATGACCTACCAGCAGTTCGTCGGCGACCCCGACCGCCGCCGCCACTACTGGGCCCGCAACCACGTCGGCTGGCGGCACGTCCACCGCACGCGTCCCAACCCCGGGCACCTCGCGATCAGCCGGATGGAGGCCGACGGCGTCGCGGTCGGCGTCATCACCCAGAACGTCGACACGCTGCACGACGCCGCCGGCAGCCGGAACGTCATCGACCTGCACGGCCGCTACGACCGGGTGATCTGCCTGAGCTGCGGCCGGGTCGTCCCGCGCGAGCACGTCGCGGCCCGGCTGACGGCGCTGAACCCGGACTTCGCCGACGAGGTCGCCGACGCCGAGATCGCGCCCGACGCCGACGCCGTCATCGAGGCGACCGCGCACTTCAGGGTCGCCGACTGCGAGGTGTGCGGCGGCATCCTCAAGCCCGACATCGTCTACTTCGGCGAGAACGTGCCCAAGCCGCGGGTCGAGGCCGCGTACGCGCTGGTCGACTCGGCGGGAGCGCTGCTCGTGGCCGGATCGTCGCTGACGGTCATGTCCGGCCTGCGGTTCGTCCGGCACGCGCACAAGACCGGCCGCCCGGTCATCATCGTCAACCGCGGACTCACCCGAGGTGACGACCTCGCCACCGTCAAGGTCGACGCCGGCTGCTCGCCGGTGCTGACCGTGCTGGCGTCGGTCCTGACCGGCTCCGCCGTGGCCCGTTGACTCCTACTCGGTGACGTCGGCGACGGTCGCGTCCAGCGTCTTCACCAGCTCGTCCCCGTCGACCGTCGCGGACACCCCGAAGGCGCCGGCGCCGATCGACACCGTCCGCCCCAGCACCCGCTCGTCGGCGATGACCGGCCAGGCACGCGTCGACCCGAACGGCGTGATCGTGCCGCGCTCGTATCCCGTGACGTCGCGCGCCGCCTCGGCGTCGGGCATCGAGAGCCGCTTGACGCCGAGCAGCGTGCGCAGCTTCGGCCAGGCGATCGTGCGGTCACCGGGCACCAGCACGAACACGTAGTCGTCGTCGGCCCGCCGCACCACCATCGTCTTGATGACGGCGGCCGGCTCGACCCCGCGCGCGGCGGCGGCTTCCTCCAGGCTGTTCACCGGTGCGTGACGGACGATCTGATGGGCCAGGCCCGACTCGCGCAGGGCTTCGACGCCACGTTCTTCGGTCATGCTCAGAAGCGTATGCGGCGCGGCTCACCTCCCCGCCGGCGAGCGCGTCGCGCCCGCCCAGCCGGACGAGAGCTCCTCGATCAGGTCCTCCGTCTCGGCCTCCAGCTCGCCGCCGAGATCCACTGCGGTCGCGCGGAGCCACTCGACGCTGTCCAGCACCACCTTGCCGTCGCCGATCGCGGCCTCGGCCTTGAGCCGGTCCCGCCACAGCAGCTCCATCCCCGGTTCGACGGACAGCCCGAGCAGGGCCGCGCGCAGCGCCTCCCACGGGTCGCGTTCGACGAGCGACCGCAGCGCCAGCTCGTGGCAGACGTCGACGATGGACGCGATCATCTCCTGCGCGAGGTGATCGGCCCACGCGTACCGGCGCCGGCCGCGTCCGGAGAACGGCCGGCCGCGCACCAGCTGGAGCGCCGCGCGCAGGTCGGCGGTGGCCGCCCGGGACGTCCCGTGCGGGAGCAGGTCGCGCCAGTCGTCCCAGTCGCTGCGGACGAGCGGGCGCAGCGTGTAGCCGCTCTCGGTGCGCGGCAGCAGCGACTCCCCGTCCGCGTCGGTGCCGAGCCAGCGCCGCAGCTTCGAGATCGCCGTCCCCCGCGTCGTCTTGGTGACCGCCGAGCCGGGCCAGATCGCCTCGTCGATCGCTGTGGCATCGCAGCCCGGATTGAGCGCGATGAACATCGCCAGCTCCGTGAGCTGACCGAGCTTGGTGTGTTCGCCCAGCTCGGCCGCGTTCTCCACCCCGACGGGGCCGAGCATCAGCAACCGCGGCAGCGACCGCCCGCGACCATAGGTCGCCGGACCGATCGACTCGGCGAACAGCGACGCTCCGTCCTGGCCGGCCCGCGGAGCGGCGGCGCTGTGCGACGCGCCGGACGGACGCCTCGGAGACGCCCCGCCGGATGGACGCCCCTGAGACGGTTCGCGGGCCGTGCGCCCCTGAGACGACCCGCCGGCCGGAGACGCCTCGTCCCGCCCGCCGACCGGCGCAGGATCCGCCGACCGCCGATCCGTGCTCCGCCTACCAGCCGAGTCGCTGGAGCCGTAGCCGGTCCCGGCCTCACCGCTCCCACGGTCGCCCGCCCCATCCCCGCTGGCCACGCCTGCACCACCGGCCGAGGCACCCCCGCTCCGCCGACGTCCGCCGGGCGTTGCGCCACCGTCGCGCTGCGTGCCGCCACCCACCGAGCCGTCGCCGAGCTCACTCTCACGCTCGCCCGACGCAGCTCCGCCACGCGCGCGGCCGCCGGGCACGCCGTCACCTCTCCCGTCGTCACCGGACAGACCCCCACGACGCCGGCCTCCACCGGCCGCGCCCGCGCGACCTCGGTGATCGCCCGCCGGCGAGCCGCCAGCCACGCTGTCAGGCTCGCCGCCGACGCCCTTGCTCCCGTCCGCGGACCTCGCGGACACCCCGTCCAGTACCTGGTCGACCCGCGCCGCCGGCTCACTCGCTGAACCGTCGGACCCGGCCGCCGCGCGGAGCAGCCGGAGGAACCTGCCGTGCGTCTCCTCGTCCAGCAGTTGCGGGCGCACCAGGACCCCGAGCGGATCGAGCACCGCCGTCACCCGCCCCGGCGGACCGCTCAGCCGCAGCACCCAGGTCCCACCACCGGCGTGGCGCACCCGTTCCCGCAGGCGGTGCCCACGCGACGGCAGGTCACTCGGCTCGCCGGTGCCGACGACCGCCGCCACGGCCACCCTCGGCGCGGTGACGATCAGGGCCTCGAGCCGGTCCCACTGTTCGGCCGGCAGCGGCTCCGCGATCACCACGATCTCCGGCGTCCACGCGGCATCGGCCACCTGCGCGACCCGAGCCGCACCGAGGCTGTTGACCCCGGCCGTGGCCAGCAGCAGCCGATCGTCGGCGACCCGCACGGTGAGCTCGGCCAGCAGGTCCTCCACCTCGGTCACGTGGCGCACTCGGCCCGTGTCGAGCAGGTCGAGATCGGCCAGCGCCTGCGCCCCGACGAGCGTCACGCGCAGGTCATCGGCCCACGCGCTGGTCGCCAGCTCGGCGGCGACCGCCGTCAGCGCCGAGCGGACCAGCTCAGGCGCACCGTCCAGCACGAGCGTCCCGACCTGCTCCAGATCGAGGAGCACCAGCGCGTCGTCGTGATCGTGGCCCAGCGTCACCAGGCTCGGATACGGCGCCGGCACGTCTGCCGCCTCGCCGTCGCCGACCGCATCGAGGGGGACTGTCCACACCCCGCCGTGCGCGGTGCCGACGAACGGCGCCGGCAGCTCCGCCGGCGCGGCGAGGTACACCTCCAGCGTGCGTCTGGTCAGGCGGACGGCGCGCAACGGCGGCAGCCCGCGTCCGGCTCGCGCCAGCCGGGCGGCCAACCCGCGCAGCACGCGATCCACCACCTCGACCGCGACGGGGTCGGCGGCCTGCCGCAGCTCGGTCTCGGCGCTCCGGTCGCTCGCGTCACCGGCGCCGATCCGTTCTCCCGGCCGGCGTCGACGCCGCTCACGGGCCCGCCGCGTCGCCAGCACGCCGACGAGTGCCGCTGCCAGCACCGCGCCGACCCCGCCAGCAGTCCGCACCACCTCACCGGTGTCGCCCCCGCTGGAGAGCAACGAGTCAGCGGACGCCGCGGAACTCGCCACCGCCCGGAGATCGACATCGGTCTCACCCGAACCGGCCTCGACGGTGACACGACCAGCCCCGGCGACCGCGTGACTCGTATCGCCCGGATCTTCGTGGCCACCATCGGGGTCGCCGCCACCGGGATCCCCGCGACCCGTGTCGCCACCAGCCCCGGCGGCGGCCCTACTCGCATCGCCCGGATCTTCGTGGCCACCATCGGGGTCGCCGCCACCGGGATCCCCGCGACCCGTGTCGCTCCCGCAGCCGACGTCCGGCAAGCTGTCAGGTCCGATGCGCCCAGGTCCAAGTGCCACGGGCAGGCCACCAATGCCCACGCCGCCGGTTGCCGATCTCGGTCCAGGGGCCGGTCCCGTTGCCGGACCAGGCGCCGGGCCAGTGGATGAGCCGGCAGCTGAGCCGGCCGGCGGTTCGCCCGCGGGCGGAGCGCCGGTGTCCGGCAGACCGGACCGTCCACCGGTCCGCTCCGGGATCGTGAGCGTCCAGCCGGGCAGGATCAGGTCAGGATCGGTGAGCCGCCGCCCGCCGGGCTGCGCCGTGGCCCTCGACGCGGCGAAGATCTCCGGGTAGCGGAGCGGATCGTCCAGCCGCGCACCCGCGACCTCCCACAACGTGTCACCTGGCACGACTATGTACGTACCGGCGCGCGCCGACGCCTCCAGCAGGTCGGTCGTCACGGGCGGCGCCGGCTCCCACGGCTCCGGCGGCGGAGACTCGACCGGAGCAGGCGCCGCCGAAGCAGACGCGGGCGCCGCGACGGGCACGGAGGCCGACGCGGCGTGCCCGCCCGCGCCGATCGCCGCCACCGTCGCGACCAGCCCCGCTACCAGCCGTTGCTGCCTGCCGAGTCCGGGTAGCTGGGGCGCCGCCCTTCCGCGCAGTGCCGCCGGCACCTCGACGACGAGGCTCAGGACGAACGTTCCCCAGCCCAGCCAGCCGGCCGCGACGAGCGATGTCAGGAACAGCGAGCCGTCGTCCGGCCGGAACGCGGCAGCGCGAACACCGGCGAGCGAGGGCCACTCGCCGGGCAGCGGCGAGCCACCGGCCGCCCACAGGACCGCCGGTACGCCCACGACCAGGACCGCGAGACCGAGCAGCGCCGCCAGGCTGCGCAGCACGGCGCGCGGTGTCGACGAAGTGATCATGTGCACCTCCCTCCAGCACACCTGCTCACTATGGGTGCGCTCGAGCCGGCGAATGTGACAGCCGGGATGAACAAAGCCTTCCAGGATGCCCGATAACTCACGGCTATGCACGCGGAATCCGGTAGTTGCCCGAAAACGGGCAACCAGAAAACCCGGTCCGGAGGCGGTTAGGGCTAACTTTCGGGCTAACCGGGTCGGTTGGACTGCTGCGGGTCATCACCCCTCAGATCCACTTGGGAGCCCGCAGGTGAACACGATCGCCGTCCCCACCGCCCGCACGACCGTCCTCGTCACCGACCAGCTCAACGCCGAGTGGCGCCGGCTCGGGGCCAGACCCGTCCCGAAGCGGTGGCTGCCGGAGTTCTCCGGCTGCGCGGTGCTCGCCGACGCCGCCGACACCATCGGGCGAACGCGCCGGCATCATCCGGCCGTCGCCGATGGGCTGTTGATCGGCCTGCTCGATCAGCGCTCGGTGTGCGACGACCATCTTGCCGGCCGGCTCGTCCTGCAGGTGATGCTCGGCCGGGCGGTGCGGCTCGCCCGCCGCACGCACCGGTTCGGCGCGGCCGGTGTCCGAGGCGATCTGCCGCAGCTCACGGCGGCCGCCGTCGCCGCGCTGTGGCACGCCATCGCCACCTACCCGGTCGAGAGACGGCGGAACAAGGTGGCCGTGAACCTGTGTATGGAGACGCTCAGCCACTTCAACGCCGCGCTCGAGGACGACGCACCACAGCTGGTCGACGCCACCGTTCTCGACACGGCGGAGCCGGTGATCCGACCCGCGCCGGCGCCCGTCGTCGAGGTGTTCGCGACCCTGACCTGGGGTGTCAGCAAGGGGATCATCTCGGCCGACGACGCCGAGCTGCTGGTCCGCGTCTACTGCCCGCTGCCGGGCCAGCTCGGCAGCGCGCACCTCGTCGCCCGCGAGCTCGGGCTCACCCCGGCCGCCGTCAGGCAGCGCTGCAGCCGTGCCATCCAGCGGCTGTCCGGCGCCGTCCGAGACCGGCGCCAGGCGCTGACCAAGGCCGCCTGACAGCTCGATCACCTGCGCGAGAAAGGGCGATCAGTTGACGACTCCGATCCGACCACGGGCGTTCGCGGGCTCGCCGGGCCGTCGGCCGGCGCGCGGACGACCGCGACCCTCCAGGAGGCGATCATGGCGCAGACGACCCGGGTAGAGGCCGACCCGTTCGACCAGTTGCTCGATCCCGCGTCGGGCCCACCGGGCGCACCCGTCCGGCGGTACCGGCGACGGCCCGCGCTGATCGGCCTGGGCGTCGGCCTGCTGGCCACGTGCGGGGCGGGTGCGGCCTACCTGGCGCAGTCGTCGGGCGACACCGTGCAGGTCCTTGCGGTCACCGACACCGTGCACCGGGGTGAGGTCCTCGACGCCGACCGGCTCACGACGGCGCGGGCGGCGCCCGACCCGGCGCTGCGACCGGTCGCGGCCAGCGAGCTCTCCGCCGTCGTCGGGCGACGCGCCGCGACCGACCTACCGGCCGGGACCTTGCTCACCGACGCCTCGCTCACGGCGGCGAGCCTGCCGGCCGCTGGTCAGAGCGTCGTCGGCGTCGCGGTCACCGAGGCGCAGCTGCCGCGGACGGACCTGGTCCCCGGCGACCGCGTGCGCGTCTTCGGCACGCCGAACCAGGGCGACGCGCCGCCGTCGGATCCGTTCCGCTCGGTCGCCGCGACGGTGCTCGGCGTCTCTGACGTGCTCGACTCCGGCCACCTGGTCGTCGATGTCGTGGTCGCCGACGACGTCGCCGGCACGCTGGTCGCGAACGTCGCCACCGGACGCGTCGCCATCGTGCTCGACTCCGCCGAGGCCGAGGCGGGAACTGAGGGTGGTGACGAGCGATGACGGTCCTCGCCTTCACCTCGGTCCGGGGCGCTCCCGGCGTCACCACCACCGCGCTGGTCGCCGCGCTGACCTGGCCCCGTCCGGTCCTGCTGATCGAGGCCGACGCGGCCGGAAGCAGCAGCATCAAGGCCGGTCACCTACGCGGCGAGGTCGGCCACGAGCTGGGCCTGATCAACCTCGCGCTCGCGCATCGCAACGGCGCCCTCAGCCTCAGCACGCTGCGCGGACAGACCATCGCCCTCACCGACGACGGCGCCCGCCTCGCCGTCCCGGGCCTGGCCACGAAGGCACAGGCGGCCAGCCTCACCGACGACTTCTGGGCCACGCTGGCCACTCTGCTGCGCGGCGTCACCCGCCACGGCGTCGACGTGATCGTCGACGGCGGCCGGTTCGGCATGCGGCACGGCCCGGACCCGCTCCTCCGCACGGCCGACCTGATCGCCGTCGTCTGCCGGACCGCCCTGGACGACCTCGTGGCCGTCCGCGCCAACGCCGGCCAGTTGCCCGACGGCGCCGGCGACGCCGCCGTCGACCGGCACGGCCTCCTGCTCGTCGGCGCGGGACGACCGCACCGGGCCGGCGAGGCGGCCGAGGCCACGACGCTGCCGGTCTGGACGAGCGTCGACTGGGATCCCGTCGCCGCGGAGCGGATCAACGGCCGCGAGCGCCTGCGCACCAGCCTGTCGCGGCTGACGTCGTCACGGCTGATGCGGTCCGCACGCGGCGCCGTGGCCGATCTGCTCGCCGCCGACGACCGCCGGCGCCAGGTGCTCGACGTTCCGCTCGACACGACGGTACTCAGCGGGAAGGGGGTCCGATGACCGAGCCATCGATCACCGGCCTGCCGATCTTCGCGCGACCGCCCGCGCCCGGTGGCGACGGCCCGCAGCGGCGCAGCGTCCGGGAGGCGCTGGCCGCCCTGGCGCTGACGACGTCGCCCGACCCGCCGGGCGTCGACTGGGCGCTGGTCCGCGCGTTCCGTCAGCAGGCGGCAGCACGGCTGTCCGAGCAGGTCGACGAGACCACGGCCGAGGCCGATCGCCGCGCCGCCGGCCGTGCGATCATCGCCCAGCTCCTCGACGAGCACGTCCGTCATACCGTCACCGCGGGCGGTGCCACCGTCGGAGTCGACCAGCAGACCGCGCTCGCCCGGGCGGTCTTCGACGCACTCTTCGGCCTGGGCCGGCTGCAGCCACTGGTCGACGATCCGGCCATCGAGAACATCGAGGTCTACGGCGCCGAGCCGGTCGTCGTCATCGACGGCGAGGGCCGCATCACCCGGCGGCCGCCGGTCGTCGAGTCCGCGGACGAGCTGGTCGACATGCTGACCTTCCTCGCCTCTCGCGGCGGCAGCAGTGAGCGCACGTTCTCGACCGCCAGTCCGAGCCTGCATCTGCACCTGCACGGTGGCCATCGGCTGGCCGCGTCCGGCTGGACGACGCACCAGCCGGTCGTGGTGATCCGGCGCCACCGGCTGGTCGACATCGACCTCGACGACCTCGTCGCCCGCGGCACGCTCACCGGCCAGGCGGCGGCGTTCCTGCGCACCGCTGTCCGGTCGCGCCGCAGCATCGTCGTGTCCGGATCGATGGGCGCCGGCAAGACCACGCTGACACGGGCGCTGGCCAACGAGATCGATCCCGAGGAGAAGCTCGGCACCATCGAGACCGAGTACGAGCTCGGCCTGCACCGCATGCGCGAGCGGCACCGGCGCGTCATCGCCTGGGAGGCGCGACCGGGCAGCGGCGAACGCGGTCCCGGCGGCCGCGCCGCCGGCGAGATCACGCTCGACGACCTCGTCTACGACGCGCTGCGGATGAACCTCGACCGCCTCATCGTCGGCGAGGTCCGCGGCCGCGAGGTGCTGCCGATGTTCAAGACCATGCAGGCGGGCGCGGGCTCGCTGTCCACGATCCACGCCCACTCGGCCCGGGCGTCCATCGAACGCCTGGTCACCTGCGCGATGGAGGCCGGCGACCGCGTCTCCGCCGACTTCGCCTACCGCCAGATCGCCCAGCACGTCGACCTCGTCGTTCACGTCGAGTGCCGCACCACGGCCGAAGGGGCTGCGCGGCGACGGCGGCTGGTCACCGAGATCATCGCGCTCGAGCCGGGCGAACGCGGACTGCCCGCCATCACCGACGTGTTCCGCCTCGGCGCCGACGGCCGGCTGCATCCCGGCTCCGCGCCGTCGTGGTTCGGCGGGCCGTGGCCGGGGGCGACCGACGAGGTCGGGGACCGATCATGAGGCCGGCCATCGCCGCCATCACGACGGTCACCGGCCTGGGTGGACTGGCTGCGACCGGGTTCGGCCTGGTCAGAACGCCGGACGATCCAGCGGCGCCGCGCCGGGCGACCCTGACCCGCTGGTCGCGGACGTTGCGCGGTTCCACGCCGGCCGCCGGCCGATCCCGTCGTCGCGTCGCTGCCGCCGCAGCCGTCGGCCTCGTGGTCTGGCTGGTCACCGGCTGGCTGCTGGCGGTCGCGCTCCTCCCGGCGGCCGTCTGGGGGTTGCCGGTGCTGCTGCAGACCTCGGCGGCGAAGTCCGACATCGTCCGGCTGGAGGCGATGAGCGACTGGGCGCAGAACCTCGCCACCGTGCTCGGTGTCGGAGTCGGCATCGAGCAGGCCATCGGCGGAAGCCTGGTGAGCGCGCCCGAACCGATCCGGCCGGAGGTGGGCAGGCTCGTCGCCCGGCTTCAGGCACGCTGGGACACGGAGACGGCGCTGCGTGCGTTCGCCGACGACCTCGACGACGCGACGGGCGACCTGCTCGCCGCGGCGCTGGTCCTCGGCGCCCGTCGCCGCGGTGACCAGCTCAGCAGCGTGCTCGACGGCCTGGCGGCGGCGGTCCGCGACGACGTGCGGGTCCGGCGCACCGTCGACGCGGAGCAGTCGCGCGGCCGCACCACGGCCCGGCTGGTCACAGTCATCAGCGCGGGCGGACTCGGCCTGATGCTGCTGACCCCGTACGCCGACCCGTACCGCGCCGGACCCGGCCAGTTGCTCCTCGTCGGACTCCTGACCTGCTATGTCGGCTGCCTGGTGTGGATGCGCCGCATCACCGCCACGCCGCGGCAGCTGCGGATCCTCGTCCCGGAGGGCGTGCGATGACGACGACACAGCTTGCGGTCCTGCTCGGCTTGGGATCGGGGACGGGGCTCCTGCTGATCCTGCGCGAGGCGATCGGACGGGTGGGCCGGCTGCCGCATCCGGTGCACACCGCGCAGCTGCTCACCGCGACGGTGACACCGTCAACCGAGCCCGGTGGAGGCAGCCATCGCCCCGGCCGAGCGCGCCTCGGCGGCCCCGCCGGCCAGAGGAGCCCTGCCGGCCCCGCCGTTCGGATGCGCCCCGGTGGCTCCGCCGGCTGGGTGGGCCCTGCCGGCCGCGCCGGTCCTGTGGATCAGGCCGGTCTCGTGGACGAGCCCAGCCCAGCCGGCCCGACCAGCCCCGTCGACCGGATGAACCATGCCGACGGCACCGGCCCGGTGAATCACACCGGCCTCGCGGACCCGCCCAGCCCAATCAGCCCGACCGGCCTCGTCGGCCCGACCAGTCCCGCTGACCCGCATGGTCGCCACCACGATGCCGCCGACCGCGCGGACCCAGCCGACGCTGCCGACGCTGCCGGCCCGCATGGCCACCTCGGCGCCGCCGGCAGGGACCGCCCCGGCGCCGCCGGCCGGTTCACCCCGTCCGCCAGGACCGACCGGCTGACGGACAACCTCGGCCGGCTCGTCCTGCGGCGCGGGCTGGCCGCATCGCTGCTGCACGTCCCCTACCGCGACCTGGCACTGCTCCGCCGCAGCGTGGCCCAGTTCGCCGGCGAGCGCGCCCTCTACGCAGTCGTCGGCCTCATCGCACCGACGGCGGCCGCCGCGGCCCTCGCGATCGCCGTCGTGCGGTTGCCGTTCGCCGTACCGGCGGTGGCCGGTCTGGTCGCGGCCGTCGCGCTGTCGTACCTGCCGCTCTACACCGTCGCCGACCTGGCCCGGACGAAGCGGATGGAGTTCAGGCGAGCCATGGCTGCCTACGTCGACCTCGTCGCGCTCGAACGGGCGGCCGGGTCCGGACCCACCCAGGCGCTGGAGTCGGCGGCCGGCATCGGCGCGTCGTGGGCGTTCCAGCGGGTGCGCGACGAGTTGGCGCGTGCGCGCTGGGCCGGCGTACCCGCCTGGGAGGCGCTGCGCACGGTCGGCCGCGATCTCCGGTTGCCCGAGCTCACTGACATCGGCGACGTCCTGCGGATGTCCGCACGCGAAGGCGCGACGGTCTACGACGTGCTCCGGTCCCGGGCGTCGGCCATGCGCACCCAGCTGCTGACCGGCGACCAGGCGCGGGCCGGCGCACGGACGGAGCGCGCGACGGCGCCGCTCGCGGCCACGGCGGTCGTGTTCATGCTGCTTCTCGCCGCTCCCGTCGCCATGCGGATCGGGTGACCGCGATGCTTCGACGACGCTCCGATCGCGGCTCGACCACGCTTGAGACGGTCATCCTCTGGCCGGCGGTGTTCCTGTTGATCTTCGGCATCGTGCACGCCGGCCTCTGGTTCCACGCCCGCAACGTCGCGCTGTCGGCCGCACGCGAGGGCGCCCGGGCGGCCAGCCTCGACGACGGCAGCGGCGGCGCCGCACGGGCGGCGGACTTGCTCGCCGCCACCACCGACGGCACGGTGATGCGGGTCGGCGACATCCGCGAGTTCTCCGACGCCGACACCGTCACGGTGACCGTGACCGGCTCCTCGACCACGTTGATCCCCGGCTGGCGGGTCGATGTGAGCCAGTCGGCGACGGCGCCGATCCGGCGCTGGAGCAGCCCATGAGCCGAACCCACGAGCGCGGCTCGGCGACGCTCGAGCTCGCCGTCCTCGCACCCGGCCTGTTGCTGCTCATCGCGCTGGTCGCGCTGGCCGGCCGCCACGCCATCGCCGACGGGGCCATTGACCAGGCCGCCGCCGAGGCTGCCCGGGCCGCTTCGCTGCAACGCACCCCGTCGGCCGGCCGGGACGCCGCGACCGAGGTCGCCCGTGCCGCCCTGGCCGATCAGGGGCTGTCGTGTCTGCGCACCGAGATCGACGTCGACGTCGCCGGCCTGCGCGCGCCGCCCGGCCGGCCCGGCCGCGTCACCGTCACCGTCAGTTGTCGGCTGCGGGTCGCGGACCTGCCGCTGCGCGTCCCGGCCACCACGCTGACGGCGACCGCCGTCAGTCCCGTCGACACCTATCGAGAGAGGTGAGACCGATGCGCCGCCTGACCGACCAGACGGGCAGCTTCACCCTGATGTTCGCGGTCCTGACCATCGCGTTGCTGGCGATCGCCGGCCTCGTCCATGACGGCCGGCGGCAGCTGACCGCCCAGCAGCGGGCCGACGCCGTCGCGTCCGAGGCCGCCAGAGCGGCGGGCCAGGAGATCGACGGATCGACGCTGACGGGTTCGCCGGGGCTCGACCGCGTCCGGGCGGTCGCGGCCGCCCGCGATCACCTCGCCGCGGCGGGCCTCAGCGGGTCCGTCAGCATCGACGGCAACCGCATCGTGGTGCGGGCCGACGCGACCGAGCCGGCGGCGATCCTGCCCCTCGTCGGCATCACGACACTGGAGGCGAGCGGCACAGCGAGTGCCGACATCGTCACGGCTGTGACCGGTCAGCCCAGGGCCGCTCCGCCGGACTCGTCGTAGGCGGCGGCCACTTTCTTCGGCACACACATGCGCCAGGCGTCGGTGACCAGTTCGCGCATCTCGTCCTCGTCGATCGCCGCCAGCCGCACCCGGACCCACTGATATCGCTCGTCCGACTTCAACGGCGGGAGGAACTTGGCCGGATCCGACGCCACCAGGTCGTCCCGCTCGTCCTTGGGGAATCCGAAGCCCATGATCGTCTCGTCGGGCGAGATCGCCGCGTAGACGATGCTGCCGATGCGGAACTTGACGCTGTCGCGCACCAGACCTTCGGTGGTGCGAGGGAGCGTCAGCGCAAGCCGTCGCACGTCGTCGATCGTCACCATGCGGTCGATTGTGCCGCTCGGGTCCGACAGGGTCGACGGCGTCAGCCCGCGGCCGGGCGCAGCGCGGCGGCATACCAGTCGACGGTCTCGGCCAGGGCGTCGGCGAGCGGTGTCGGACGGACGCCGAAGGCCTGCTCGAACGCCGAGGAGTCCATGATCTGCGGCTCGAGGTACTGGTAGAAGAGCTCTTCGTACTCGGCCATGAACGTGTCGTCGAGCGGTCCCCAGGGCCGCGGCTCCGGCAGGACGTCGACGGCGAGCGGGCGTCCGGTGAGCCCGGCGATCAGCTCGTGCACCCGGCGCGTCGACACCGCGGGCGCCGTCGGCAGGTGCCAGACCCGGCCGGCCGCGTCCGGCCGTTCGCCCAGCAGCGCGAGCCCGGCGGCGACGTCGCGGATGTAGCTGTAGCTGTGCGGCAGGTCGATGTCGCCGAGGGCGAGTGCCGTCTCGCCCATCAACGCCGCCGGGAACACCATCGCGCCGAGACTGGAGGTGAACACCCGCGGACCGAAGAAGTCGGCGGCCCGCCCGAGCGACACCTGGACCCGTCCGCTCGCGTGGGCGTCGAGGTAGCGACGGTCCAGGTCCGCGCGCATCCGGCCCTTCGCCGCGACCGCCCGCCAGGGCGTCGCCTCCGTCATCACCTCGCCGCCGGTCGGGCCGTACGGGTACAGCGTGTCGGTGACGACGAGGCGTGCGCCCGCGGTCTCGGCCGCGGCCAGCACGGACTCCTGGATGCGTGGCATCACCTCGATCTGCTGCTCGTACGGCACGTTGACGCAGTGGTAGACGACGGCCGCACCGGCGACCGCGTCGGCCGCTGCCGCCGGGTCGCGGACGTCGGCGGCGTGCGGTTCCACGCCGGCCAGCTGCGTCGACCCGCGTCGGTCGACCGCGCGGACGGCGTGCCCGCGACGCTGCAGTTCCTCGGCGAGCGTGATCCCCGCCGGTCCGGTCCCGAGGACAACATGCAGTTCCCGACTCATCTCTTCCTCCTGGTTACTAGTTCTAACTGTTAGTTACGGACTCTAACTCAAGTTAGGATTCCTATCAACACCGAGGAGGAGCCGTGGTCGAGGCCGCCGAACGCCGCAAGCGCTACCGCGAGCAGGTCCGCGACGAGATCAAGCAGGTCGCGCTCGGTCAGATCGCGCGCGACGGGGCGGCGGCGCTGACGCTCACCGGCGTCGCCAAGGAGATCGGCGTCTCCGGACCCGCGCTCTACAAGTACTTCGCCGGGCGCGACGACCTGTTGACCGAGCTGATCGTCGACAGCTACGCCTCGTTGGCGGACGCGCTCCGGGACGCGGCGGCGGCGTCAGAGGGCTCGCCGGCCCGCGAGCGTCTTCACACCATCGCCCGCGCGTACCGCGACTGGGCGGTCACGCAGCCGCATCGCTATCTGCTGCTGACCGGGACGCCGGTGCCGCGCTACGACGCGCCGGCCGAGACCGTCGACAGCGCTCGCGCCGTGCTCGCGCCGCTGCTGGAGATCCTGGCCGCCGGCCGGACCTGGCCGCGGGCGGAGCCGCTGCGCGTGGAGTTGGCGGACTGGATCGACGAGATCCCGGCGGTCGCCGACTGGGTTCGTGCGGCGCTCGGCCCAGCGGCCACGACCGCCCCCGACGTCGCGCTCGCCGGCGTCGTGACGGCGTGGGTCCGGCTGCACGGCGTCGTCAGCATCGAGGCCGTCGGCCTGTTCAACGGGATGGGCCTGCGGCCGGCGACGGTGCTCGCGCTGGAGATGGACGCACTCGCCGACGCGGTCGGCCTGGACTGACTCCGCGCTCCACCGAAAACGATCAGAGAAATTTCACCGCCGCTGTCACATTCGGCTTCGCGAAAGCACCCATAGAAGGTGTGAGGCGCGTCGATCGAAGGGTGGCAGCATGGCCGGGACTGACTCTCTTGACGTCGGCGCGCCTCACACTGGTGCGCCGGTGCGGCCGCCGCGGAGGGTCTTGCCGCCCGACCCGGCGACCGCACCGGACGATGACGGCTGGCCGCCGCTGGGGGCGCCCGGTGTTTCCGCCGGGCGACGTCGACGGGTCGAGCCGATCCTGTGGCTGCTGGTCGCTGCGGTCGTGGTGGCCGGCACGGTGATCATCGCGACGACGCTGGTCTCCGGCCCTGGTCCAGAGGCGGTCCTGCCGCCCGATGGGACTGCTGCCGGCGCCCCACTCGCCGCGACGGCCGGCCCGAGCAGCGGCGCACCGGCTGCTCCGCCGCCGATCCCATCAGGCGCGGCCACCGCACCGGAGGTCCCCGGTCACTACGCCGACCCGCCAGGAATGGTCGACGACGGCCTTGGCAGCGGATCCGCTGCGCGGGACGATCCGCTCGACAGCGCGACGAGAGACACGGCCGACGTGCCGGGCAGCCCGCCCCGCGCCGAGCCGGGGACACCGCACGATGCGGCTACCGGGGATGGCGCGACCGGTGGCGTACCGGACGGCGGTGACCACAGCAAGCGCGCACCGCCGACGTCCACGGCGAACGATCAGGTCCCGTCGGGCTGGTCCGAGGTCGCGCGCGGCTTCGGACTCGCGTTCACCCGCACCGGCGTCGGCCGAGAGGCCTGGTTCGGGACGATGTCGTCGTGGCTCACGCCGGAGCAGGCTGCCGCGTACCGCGACGTGCCCGTCGAGGCGATCCCGGGCGGCCGGCTGCTGAGAGCTGACGTCTCCGAGCCGGGCGCGACGGCGCACACTCGCGGCACGCTGACCTACGACACCGGCATGGTGCTGCGGGTCGGCCTGAGCTACCGCGCCGCAGCGGGTAGCTGGCTCGTGGCCCGGGTCGAGCTCGCCGACACCACGGGAACGAGGTGATGGCTTCGGGCGACTACGAAGGAGACGGCTACCTGAGCCCCGGTGTCGCGGTGTGGCTGCGCCCTGCGCACACGGTCCCTCCGCCGGCGCATGGACCGGGTGCCGCGATGTCGGCGGTCCGCACACGCGGTCTCTCTGCCGGTGGGTGAGCGCTTGTGCTCGGGCAGCGCTCAGCGCCCGGGTGATCGGCGAACCGCACGCCGCTCGGTCGTCAGCACCGCACGATCGGCGGCGCTGCGGCCGGCTCCCCATCCAGCGGCGTTGCCGGCCGAGAACGAGCGACGGACGGTGGTGGTGAACAGGGAGTCGAAGAGGGTGTCGACGGCGAGGGAGCGGTCCGCGAAGACGGGGACGAGGTCGGTCCCGGCGGCCGCGGCGGTCTGGGCGGCGGTGTCGCGGAGCCGTTCGCCGATGCGCGTGGCGTACGACAGCAGAAAGGAATGCCGGAACGAGCGAATGCGTGACGTGCCGAGGCGGCTGGGGTGAGAGCCGCTGGCCAGCATGGCGCGGGCGGCCTGGACCAGCAGCGACGTGGACAGCACTTCGACGACGTCGAGGTCGAGCTCGGTGCCCAGGACGGTCACGAAGCCGAGCTTCTCGCTGGAGACGGTGCGGCAGTGGTTGGCCGACCCGACCTCCGCGACCAGCAGGGTCTTCGGGCCGAGATACGGCGCGTCGAGCCAGATGCGCCGGGCCGCGGCGACGGTGGTGCGACGTTCCGGGGTGAGGGCGTCGGCGAGGGCCTGCTCGATGGAGTAGCGGCTCATCAGTTCCTGCGCCTTCGCCGACAGCGCCTCCGCCTCCTCCGGATAGGGCGTCGATTCGGCCTTGGCCAGCAGCGCGCGCACTCGGCCGAGCACCTTCTCCGGCGACGAATGCGGACGACGGGAACCACTCGCGCCACCGGCGGCCGGTCCACCTGTACCAGCGCTGTCGGCGGGCGGCCGGGCGTCAGTAGGGTCAGCGGCTGGGCGGGCGCTGCGGGCACGTGGATCGGACGGCTCGCGATCCGTACCCGCGGCGTGTTGACGGGGAGGGCTGGTCGCCTGGCCGGGCGGCGGCACGATCGTCTGCAGCGCCGGCAGCCGCAGCGTCAGGCCGATCAGCTCGAGCGCCGCCGCGAGCAGCGCGTCCCGATCGGCGTCGTGACGCGTGGTCCACTGGGCCGGATACGGCACGGCGGGATCCCACCAACGCTCCGCACCGACCTCATCCAACTGCGCCAGCCAGCGCGGATGCGTCGTCGCGACGGGATACTGCGCCGCGGCGTCGGCCATGGCGTCGACAGCGACAAGGGCAGCCAGTGCAGAGCCTTGCCGCCGCGTCACCTCGTAGAGATCCACGGGGAGCCAGCCGGCGGTCCAGAGACGGTCGACCTGGGCGCGGAGCACCTGAACGACCGCCGTGTCGACCACCCGGGGCGGCGCGGCGGACGAGACCATGCGTACGCCGTCGGCCAGCGCGGCGGGTCCGCGTCGCAGACCGTCGGCAGCGAGGGCAGGCAGCCACTCGGCCACGACCTGGACCGTCACCGAACGCGGCCGGTCACCGCCCGAACGCAACCGGTCACCGTCGTGGGGGAGCACCGATCACCTCTCGCCAATCCAAAAAAGATCACCCGAACCGAGCATTCCGGCCCATCATCGCCGCTCGGTCCGACACAGTTGTCGTTGCAAGCCCGGCCGCAGCCGCGGGTGCCCACGAGATGGACGACGCTACCGAGGTCGTCTTGTCGTGTCATACCTTGCGACAGGGTCGCCTTGTTCACGACGACCGAACGGGAGATGCGTGCGATGTCCAGTGGCCGAGTCCCGGTCCGCGACGGCGAGCTGTACTTCGACGAGCGGGGCGCGGGGCATCCGCTGATCCTGCTGCACAGCGGCTCGCTCGACCACCGGATGTGGGACGACCAGGTCGGGCCGTTCGTCCGCGCCGGGTATCGGGTCATCCGCTACGACGCCCGCGGGCACGGCCAGTCGACGACGCCGAAGTCGGACTTCGCGGCCTACGAGGACCTCCGTGAGCTGCTCGCCGCACTGGACATCTCCCGCGCCTCGCTCGTCGGCCTGTCGTACGGCGCGCGGACGGCGATCGACTTCGCCCTCGCGTACCCGAACACCGTCGAGATGATGGTGCTCGCCAGTCCCGGCGTGAGCGGCATGCAGTTCACCGACCCGGCCATCCTCGCGCTCATGCGGCAGCAGGCAGAGGCCGCCCAGGCCCGCGACGTCGACGGGTACGTGGAGTACTTCCTGCGCGCCTGGGTCGACGGGCCACAGCGCGGCGCCGACGCGGTCGACCCGCGGCTGCGCGAGCGCTGCCGGCAGATGGCGCGAGCCGTCATCGACGCGCACTCGGCGGGGTCGGGGGCGCTGCGCGAGCTGGGGGCGCTGGATCGGCTCAGCGAGTTGACGACGCCGCTGCTGGTGCTGGTCGGCGACCTCGACTCCAGCGACATCCACGCGGTCGCGGGCCGGATCGAGGCCGAGGCGCAGTTCGCCGCCAGCGCCGTCGTCCCGGGGACGGGGCACACGCTGGCCATGGAGCAACCGGCCGCCTTCAACGCCGCCGTGCTCACCTTCCTCGAGCGCGCCCGGCTGGCCCGCTAGAAAACGCCGGAGGCTCAGCTCACGCGCAGGCCGCGCTCGATGACGTCCAGAGCGCCGGCGACGATGTCCTGGAGCGGATCGCGGAACCCGGTTTCGTGCCAGTAGGCGATCGCCTCCATGAACGCGGCGATCAGCGCGACCGTCACGACCCGCAGCTCCAGGCCATCGGGGTCGCGGCCGGTGTGCTTCGCGATCGTGCGCCGCAGGTCGACGGCCGTCTCGTCGGCCTGCCTGCTCATCGCGGCCCGGATGGACGGCTCCTCCATCGCGTACGACATGCGCCGCCGCAGGAACTCCTCGTCCTGCTCGAACATCGCGGTCGTGACGACCTCGGTGAGCACGTCGCGCAGCGCCGAGATCGGGTCCTTCGCCCGCAGCCGGTCGTCGAAGGCCTGCAGCATGATCGGGTCGTACTCGTCCCAGAGGACGACCATCTCCTTGGTGCCGAAGTAGCGGTAGATCGAGCTCGGCGACACCTCGGCCTCGGCGGCCATCCGCTCGATCGTGACGTGCGCGTACCCGTCGCGGTCGAACAGGTCCAGCGCCACCTGCTGGATGTGGCGCATCGCCTTGAGCTTCTTGCGCTCGCGCAGGCCCGGCGGGCGCTGAGTCGTCTGTTCGGTCATCAGCGCCGATAGTAGCGCCGAATCACGGTCAACTGAGAGTAGCTCGCAGTTCCCGGTGGACCGGAAGCTCAGATCTCCTTCGTCAGCAGCACACTGCCCTGCTGGCGCTCGTAACCGAGGCGGGTGTAGGTGCCGAGGGCGCCGCTCGGGTTGTCGGTGTCGACGTCGAGGCCGGCGTACTGCATGCCGCCGCCGGCGTAGGCCCGCATGGCGGCCGTGAGCAGCGCACCGGCCACCCCGCGGCCGCGCCACTCCCGCCGGACGGAGACGAGGTCGGTCCAGCCCTCGGTGAAGCCCTGCGGCCCCCAGTCCTGGTCGTAGGCGCCGGAGAGCAAGTACCCGACGACCCGCCCGGTGGCCTCCTCGACGGCGACGAAGCTCCAGTCGGGGCGGAACTTCTCGCCGCCGACGACGTCGATGGACCAGGCCTCGGCGTCGATCGGGCTGGAACCCCAGTGGTCGCGGGCGAACGACTCGTTGTGCGTGACGCGGATGTCCTCGTCGCGCTCCTTGGAGTACGGCACCAGCCGCAGGCCATCGGGCACGTCGCCGGACGGCAGCGCGACCGCAAGATCCCGCCGCATGACGACGTACCAGCGGATGGGCGTGAAGCCGGCCGCCTCAGCCAGCCGGCGCGCCTCGGCGTGCGACTCGTCGAGGTAGACGCGGATCCGCGCGGGCAGGTTCACCGTGGCCGCGGCCAGTTGCTGCCGTGCCCGTGCCTCGGACCACGCGAGCAACGCCCGCCCGATGCCGCGGCGCCGATGGCCGGGATGCACCGCGCCGAACAGCACCGGCGCCTGCGTGCCCTCGGTGACCTGCCGGTACACCGACCATGCATAGGCCCGGACGTTCCCGTCGGCGTCGAAGCCGGCGACGCTGTCGCGGGCGGGGTCGTGCCAGCTGCCCTTGAACCGGTCGATCAGCTCGGATTTCGCCACCCGCTCGTTCGCGTCGTCGTGATCGTCGACGACTTCGCACAACGCGAACCAGGCCGGCACGTCATCGGGCGTCAGGGGCCGCCAGGTGAGACCGACGTCGGCGGGGAGCGGCGGCAACTCGGCCGGTGCGGCGGCACGGACGGCCAGGGGCTCGAGGTCGACGGTGCTCACGGTGGACACCGTACGGGCCTGTCGCACCCTGCCGCGAGCGAATTTCCGGCCCCGCCAGGCACGTCACCGGCACCCGCCGCGAACTCCGTCGACCCCCTCGATCCCCCGCCGCGGGTCAGTCGGTGCCGAGCATCAGCGTCCACCAGGCGCTGAGCAGGCCACGCTCCACTCCGATGCCGACGGACGTGTAGGAGCAGTCGAGCAGGCGGTCGCGCTCCTCGCCCTCCCAGTCGCGGACCACCTGCTGAGCACTGTGCAGCCCGTACGACAGGTTCTCGCCGACCGGCGCGGTGTACCCCTCGGCGGCGGCGCGGTCCTCCGGCGTCAGGCCGTCCGGGCTCACGTGGGAGAAGTAGAGCCGCTCGCGCATGTCCTCGCTGTGCTCGCGGGCGGCGGTGGTGAGCCGCGGGTCGACGCGCAGGGCGGGGCAGCCGGCCTCGGACCGGGCCTCCTCCGCGGAGTCCAGCAGCTTCTCCTCCGACGACGACAGCTCGATGATCGGCAGGTCGGGGAAGCCCGATGTGGGGTCGTCGGTCGGCTCGGACGGCTCCGACGGCTCGGTCGTCGGCCGGTCGGTGGGCTCGGACGGCTCCGGCGACGGCTCGTCCGACGGATCCTCCGACGGCTCCTCGGTGGGCTCGGACGGCTCCGACGGGTCCGGCGAGTCCGGATCCCGCGGCGGCGTCGTCGCGACGTACTCGTCGCCCGGCACGTCGTCGGACCCGTCACCGGAGTCACCGGAGCCACCCGGACCGTCGGACGAGTCCTCGGACGGGTCGCCGGAACCGGAGTCCGACGGCGACGGCGTCTCCCCCGGATCGCTGGGACTGCCCGACGGCGAGTCTCCCGGCTCGGGCGTCGGCTCCCCGGTCGTGAAGTCGGGCTCGCCCGACCCACCCTCCGCACGCGCGTGCAGGACGGGCGGACCGTCGGTGATCGCCATGACCACCCCCGCGATCGCCAGGAGGCCGACGAGCACCACAAGGCCGGCCCTGACCACCAGGGGCACGCCACGAACGCGCCGTTGTCCGAATCGCGGCTGGTTCGCGCTCACCGGGATAGACCCCTTCCACCCGGTTCGGCGGCACCGCACCGGATTTAGATCAGAACCGACATTTCACAGCCATCGGGCAGTTTTGTCCAGGAACCTCACATCTCAAACATTGATCAAGAAATGCCAATGTGAACACTGAACACAGAGCCAGAGAACTCACCGGCCACCGTCGTCGGCGAAGATGTCCCGCATGAGCGAACAGCAGACGACGCCGGAACGGCTCGTCGTCGCCGCCGCGATCGTCGACGACCTCGTCCGGCCGGCCCGGCTGCTGGCGGCCCGGCGCAGCGAGCCGCCGGAGCTCGCCGGCGGCTGGGAGTTCCCCGGCGGCAAGGTCGAGCCGGGCGAGCGACCGCTGGCCGCACTCCACCGCGAGCTGCGCGAGGAGCTCGGCATCGCCGTCGAGGTCGGCCCGGAGGTCCCCGGACCGTACGACGGCCGATGGGCGCTCGGCGCCGGCCTGTCGATGCGGCTGTGGCTGGCGGTGGTGAAGGAGGGTGTGCCGGCGCCGCTGGAGGACCACGACGAGCTGCGCTGGCTGGGTCCCGGCGAGTGGGCCGGCGTGCCGTGGCTGCCGGCCGACGTCGCCGTGGTCGAGGCGCTGCTCGAGCGCTGCCCGTCCGCCCGGGCCTGACCCCCGAGGTGTCCACTGAGCGGTGGACGACGCCCGCGCCGGCCGGCACTAGCCTGGCGGGTATGACCACCCCGCCCGAACCCGCCGACGCGCCCGACCGGCCCGAACCGAGCCGGCCCGGCGAGCCGATCGTCCCCCGCGAGCCGCAGGTCGTCCCCGGCGTGCGCGCCTCCGACGACGAGCGGGAGCAGGTCGTCCAGGCGCTGTCGGAGCACGCCACCACCGGCCGGCTCACGCTGGCCGAGCTGGAGGAGCGGATCGGCCTGGCCTATCGGGCCGTCACCCGCGACGACCTGGCCCAGCTGACGGCGGACCTGCCCGGCCCCGGCGGCCTGGCGCCGGCGGCCGCAACGAGCCCCGTGTTCCGCGGCGACGCGCCGCGCCGGTCGGCCACCAGGTGGATCGTCGCGTTCATGGGCGGGACGGAGAAGCGCGGCCGCTGGCGGGCGGCGGAGCGGATCAACGCGGTCGCCGTCATGGGCGGCCACGACATCGACCTGCGGCACGCCGAGCTCGACTCGGACGAGACCACGATCGTCGCGATCACGATCATGGGCGGCATGGACATCTACGTGCCTGACACCATCGACGTCGAGGTCGGCGGGTTCTCGCTGATGGGCGGCACCGGTGAGCGGGGCAGCCGGCGACCAGCCCGGGCGGGCGCGCCGCGGATCCGGATCCTCGCGTACAACCTCATGGGCGGCATCGACGTGTGGCGGCTGCCGGAGGAGACGAAGGACCTGCCGCTCAAGCAGGCCAAGAAGGCGGCCAAGCGGGCGGAGTGACCGCACCCGCGGAGACCGGGCGGACATAGGGCGGCCCCGCAGGCCGGGCACGGACCTGCGGGGCCGGTCTATATCCGGGACAGCTCCCCCGTGGAAGCGCCCGTGGGCGAGCGCCGGACCGAGGCGGTGGAGGACTTCCTCTGTCCCGCGCTGACTCAAACCCTAGGCAGGCCCGCTTTCAGATCGCTTTCATCGCACATTCACGCAGGTCAACGCGGACGGCGGCCCCGGTCCCGCTGGCTGCGGGACCGGGGCCGCCGGTACGAAACGCGGACTACGGCGTCAGTCAGGCCGTCGAGCCGCCCCGCCGGGCGCGGATCGCGATCGCGACACCGCCCGCGGCGAGCAGCGCGACGCCGACCACGAGCATCCAGAGGTTCGACGAGCCCGTGTCGGGCAGCTCGTCGTCGTCGGAGCCCGCGGCGACGGTGAACGACACCGACGCCTCCGACGAGGTCAGCTCCGGGTCGCCGCCCTCGACGGACGCGGTGGCGGTGAGCGTGTACTCGCCGTCCTTCAGCGCCTCGTCGGGGGTGAACGTCCAGGTGCCGTCCTCGCCGATCTCCAGGTCGCCGGCCCACTCGTCGGCGGCCGCCTGGACCCGCTCCGACGCCTCGGTGATGGTGCCCTCGATCGCCAGCGTCAGCGAGGCGCCCGGGTAGGCGGTGCCGCTGAACACGACGTCACCCTCGACGGTCGAGCCGTCGGCCGGCTCGTCGATGGTGACCGCCGGCGCCGTGATGCCGAGGCCGGCCACGGTGACGGACTGGGTGTCGCCCTCGAAGGACTGCGTGACGGCGGCGTCGAACCGCTCGCCGACCGGCAGGTCCGCCGACGGGGCGATGGTCCAGCTGCCGTCGTCGCCGACGGTGGCCTCGCCGTACACCGTGTCGCCGACCGACAGCGTCACCGTCGCGCCGGGCTGGCCGGTGCCGGTGAAGCTGGGCCGGGCGTTGCCGGTGGTCTGGCCCTCGCTCGGCGAGGCGACCGTGAGCTGCTCGACCTGCTGCTCGGTCGAGGTGAAGCTGCCCTCGGCCACCTCGGAGCGCGAGAAGTTGCCGTACGACGCGGTGACCTCGTACGTGTGCTCGCCCGGGACCAGCTCGTCGGTGACGGGGACGGAGAACGTGCCCTCGTCGGTGACGTCGCCCTCGTAGGTGTGCTCGCCGTCGATGACGACCTGGACCTTGTGCGTCGACCGGGCCGCCTCGACGGTGCCGGTGAACGTCGGCCGCGGGCCGGTCTCGCCGCCGTCCTCGGGCGAGGTGACGACCGGGGTGCTGACGGCGACGGCCAGCTCCCACTGGTTGCCGAGCAGGTTCAGCGCGTTGTACTCGCCGGTCGCCAGCGAGTAGCCGATGCTGAAGTCGGCGTCGCCGGTGTCGGGCGACTGCGCCGGGACCCAGCTGTCGCAGTCGGTCCGGCCGTCGTGCGTGGAGCCGGAGTTCACGCCCAGCGCGTAGTTGCCCACGACGATCGAGCCGCCGCTGTCACCACCGAGCATGCAGGCGTTGAAGATGAAGCCGGTGACGTTCTGCTCACCGACCGCCGTGCTCTGCGCCGGGACCAGCACCTCGCCGCAGGTCCAGCCGGACGTGGCGCCGGACTTGCAGGCCTGGGCGCCGGCGACGGCCGTGATCGGACCGCGGATCGTGACGGAGGCGTCGTCGGGCGCGCCCGCGCCGCCGCCCCAGCCGGCCACCTGCGGCACCGACTCCCAGTCGGCGCCGGTGACGTCGACCAGGCCGCCGTCGTGCTCGTTGCCGTAGGTGAACGTGCCCGGCACGAACTCGCCGAGGTCCTCGCCGGGGAACTCCGCCGCCCACTCCTCGGTCGCCCAGATCGGGGCGTCGAGCTCGATGTGGTGCACCGGGTAGGTGTACTGCGTGCCGGTCTCGTCGACGCCGCAGTGCCCGGCGGTCAGGAACCGCGAGTCGCCGTCGGGGTCGTACCCGCTGAACCCGACGGAGCAGCGGCTCAGGTCGAACGCGCCGGTCTCGTCCGGCTCGCTGATCTGGTAGGCGTAGCCGTAGCCGCCCTTGTGGTCGCGGGCCGGCTGGACCTCGCGCTCGGTGCGCAGCGAGTCCATCGGGCCGACGACGACACGTGCGCCGCTGGCTTCGACGGTCGAGGCGTCGGACTCGCTCTCGACGTTGATGGTGACGTCCTGGCCGTCGATGGACACGCCGAGCACGCCGACGCCCCGGTCGCGCAGCACGGTGGCCGCGTCGGAGGCGGCACGAGCCCGCTCCGCGTTGGCCAGGTACTGCTCGGGGGCGACGCCGAGATCGCGCTCGATCGCCGCTCGGAGAGTGGCCGGCAGCTGCGCCGCCAGCTCGATGAAGTCGTCGGCGGCGAAGGTCGGCACGGTGACCGGGATCTGCTCGTCAGCCTGGGCCGCGGTGCTGGCGGCGAAGATGCCGCCGCTCACCACGGCCGAGGCGACGAGCACCCCGGCGATCCGTGCCGCATTCCGCCGTCGCGGCAGCATTGCGCTCACAAAATTCTCCAAATACTCCACTTGACATGGCGTTGCCCGGATTCGCCCGTTCGGCCGGAATACGGCCGCTGACGTGCGGAAACCGGGGCGAGATCACGCTACACAAGTCGATCGGCACATGACAGCTGCATCACCAAGTGGTCACACCGAATTCCGCAGAACATTTCTCCCGAGATATCACCGGTCCGGCAATGCGGACAAAGAATCGGGCTCAGCGACCGGCGCCGGCGAGGGTCAGCTCCGCACGGGCCTCCGCGGCCAGCCGTACGTGCCGGTTCTCGACGGCGACGGCGACGGCGTCCGCGGCGGGCGCGCGGCCGTCGGCGCCGAAGTGCCGCAGCGTCCGCGCGGTGTCGAGCAGCGACAGCGCGTGCATCCACGTGGAGCCGAGCGCGACGGCGAGGTCGACGGCGCGCCAGCAGGCCCGCAGCGCCTCGGCCCGGTCGCCAGCCGCCCGGTGCACGGCCGCCGTCACGGCCGCCTCGTAGTGCGCGTCGTAGGACACCGGCGCCGGCTCCTCGACGGCGCTCGCGGCGGCGAGGTCGGCGCGGGCGTCGGCGCACCGGCCCAGCCCGGCGTGTGCCCGGGCCCGCGTGCGCAGGCTGCGGGCCCGGATCTGCGCGGACAGGAACTCGCGGTCGTCCACGCAGGCCGCGATGACGGCGAGGGCGTCCTCGTACCGGCCCGCCTCGATGTGGATGCAGGCCTGGTTCTCGAACATGATCAGCTCGCCGTACCGGTCGCCGAGCTCGCGGCGCAGCTCGACGGCGCGCTCCGCCGCGGCCAGCGCCTCGTCCAGCCGGTGCTGCGCGGCCAGCGTCAGCGTGAGGTTGGTCCACGCGGCCGCGGTGATCGCCGGGTCCGACGGCGGCGTGGCCGCGCGCAGCACCGTCCGCGCCGTCTCCTCGTCGTCGCCGCTGTCGCAGCACTCGCGGGCGACGGCGTCGAGCAGGACCAGCAGCGCCGCAGCGTGGTCGACGGCCGGTTGCTCACCGCCGGCCAGCTCGGTCCGGGCCAGCGCGACCAGCTGGGTCCGCCGCGGATGCAGCCAGGCGTGGATCTCGCACCGGTCGGCGAACGGCCGCCCGCCGGCGAGGTCGTCGCGCGCGCCGGGCAGGCCGGGGACGGCGTCGTGCGGGCGCAGCCGCAGCCGGGCGTTGCGCAGCGTCAGCAACAGGTGGAGGAGCAGCCGCCGGCGGGCCGCCCGGGCCGCCTGCGGGTCGGTGACCGCGCGGATGTGGTCGTCGACGAGGTCGTGCCAGCGGTAGCCGTCGCCGGCCGGCTCGACCAGCCGGATGCCGGCCAGCCGGTCCAGCACCCGGCGCGCCTCTCCGGCGTCGACCTCCCAGACGACGGCCGCCGTCTCAGCGTCGACGGCGGCGCCGGTCAGCGCCGCGAGCAGCCGGTACCGCTGCGCCTGGACCGGCTGCAGGCTCACGTAGGTGGCGTCCAGCGCGGCGCGCACCGCCAGCCCGCCGGCCCGCAGCTCGCCCAGCCGGTCGTCGCCGCGCAGCCGGCCGGCGAAGTGCTCGATCGGCCAGGCCGGGCGGCTGGCCAGCCGGCCCGCGGCGATCCGCACCGCCAGCGGCGACCCAGCGCACCGGTCCAGGACGGCGGCGGTCGCGTCGGGCTCGGCCGCCAGCCGCTCCGCGCCGACGACGGAGGCCAGCAGCTCGCGCGCCTCCGGCTCGGTGAACATGCCGAGATCGACCCGCGCGTCGGCGGGCAGCTCCGGGACCCGGCGCCGGCTGGTGACGATGACGGCGCAGCCCGGCTCGGCCGGCAGCAGCGACGCGGCCGCCTCCGGGTCGGCGTCGTCCATCAGCACCAGCAGCCGCCGGCCGGCGCACAGCCGGCGGAACAGCTCGGCCCGCTCCTGCGGGCACGGCGGCAGGTCCGGGCCGCCGACGCCGAGCGCCCGCAGCAGCCCGGCCAGCGCGTCGGTGCCGAGCGCCGCCGCGTCGCTGCTGGTCCGCAGGTCGGCGAAGAGCTGGCCGTCGGGGTAGTGGTCACGGACCTCGTGCGCCACCCGCAGCGCCAGCGTCGTCTTGCCGGTGCCGCCGGGGCCGGAGATGACGACGGTCCGGCAGCGCCCCTCGGGGGCGGAGCCGGATCGGAGCGCGGCGGTGAGTACGGCGATCTCGCCGGCGCGGCCGACGAAGGACCGGGGCCGCGACGGCAGCTGGGCCGGTCGCGGCTGCCCGGGCCGGGACGGCGCGCCGGACGGGGCGGCCGCGTGCCCGGCGTCCTCGACCGGCGCGCCGGCGACCTCCGGAGCGTCGGGCGCGACGGCGAGGATCCTGGTGTGCAGCGCGGCCAGCTCCGGGCCCGGACGGCGACCGGCCGCCCGCAGCGCGCGGACGGTGTCGTTGAAGACGCCGAGCGCGTCGCCCTGGCGGCCCTCGCGGTACAGCGCCGCCATCAGCTGGGCGGCGGCGCCCTCGCGCTCCGGGTGCGCCGTCACCAGCTCGCGCAGCTCGCGGATCACGCCGTCGTCGGGTCCGTGCAGCAGCAGCCGCAGCTCGTGGGCACGCTCGGCGACGCCGAGGATCTCGTCCAGCACGGCGGGTCCGCTCTGCCGCGTCAGCACGTCGGGCCAGAGACCGGTCAGCGGGTTGCCCCGCCACAGCGCCAGCGCCCGGTCCAGCAGCGCCAGCCGCTCCGGCAGCTCCTCGACGGTGCGCGCGGCGGCGGACAGCGCCCGCAGCCGCCCGACGTCGACCGACTCGGGCGGGAGCACCAGCCGGTAGCCGTCGCCGGTGGACTCGATCGCGCTCCGGCCGAGCACGGCGCGGACCCGGGCCACGTGCGTCTGCAGCGCCGCACGTGGATGCTCCGGCTGGACGTCGGGCCACAGCAGCCGGGCCAGCGTGCCCTGCGAGACGACGCCGCCGGTCCGCAGCGCCAGCGCGGCGAGGATCACCGCCGGCCGGCCGGACGGGACCGGCACCGGCACGCCGTCGCGACGGACCTCGACCGGGCCGAGCAGCCGGATGTCGACGGTGGTGTCCGCGCCGGCCTCGGGCCCGGGCGGGCCGAGCGGCCGGCCGGGATCGAGGTCCGGAGCGCTGGTCACGGCCGCTCCGCCACCAGCTCGCGCAGCTCGTCGGCGCGCGGCGAGCCGAGCGACTCGAAGATGCGCAGCGCCGCGGTCCAGTGCTTGCGCGCGGTCTCGCCGTCGCCGTCGCGGGCCCGGCTGTGGCCGAGCTCGGCCAGCGCCTCGGCCTCGACGTCGATGAGGTGGCCCTCGCGGGCCAGAGCCGCCGCCCGCGCGGCCGGCGGGCCACCGTCGCGACCGGC
This sequence comes from Jiangella anatolica, assembly GCF_003236295.1. GTDB lineage: Bacteria > Actinomycetota > Actinomycetes > Jiangellales > Jiangellaceae > Jiangella > Jiangella anatolica. The sequence continues at coordinate 113,148 of NZ_POTW01000002.1, read as the reverse complement.
CCGGCGCAGCGCGTTGGCCTCCTTGACCAGCCCGGCGGCCTGCAGCGGCAGCGAACCCAGCTCGGCGGCGACGGCCACCGCGCGGGCGAACCCGGCGACGGCGTCGTCGGCGGCGCCGGTCTCCAGCGCCAGGTGCCCGTCGGCCAGCAGCTGGTCGAACAGCTCGACGCCGGGCTCGTCGCCGAGGCCTTCGCCGGTGAGCGCCAGGTTGCGCCGGGCCTCGTCGAACAGCCCGAGGCTGACCTGCACGTCGGCGAGGTTGCGCCGGCAGCGTCGCCGGACCTCCGGCGCGAGGACGTCGTCGGCGTCGGCGCAGCGCTCGAACAGCGCCGCCGCCTCCTCGTACCGGCCGTCCAGCTCGTACCAGACCGCCATGTTGTGCAGCATGATCACTTCGCCGTACCGGTCGCCCAGTTCGCGGCGGGCGGCGAGGCCCCGGGCGCCGGCCTCCAGCGCCTCCTCGCGCCGGCTCTGCGCGCCCAGCGACAGCGCCAGCGAGTGCCAGGCCCGCGCGGTCAGCGCCGGGTCGCCGAGCTTGGCCGGGATGTCGAGCACCGCCCGGGACAGGTCCTCGGTGTGCGCCTCGCGGCAGCACTCGTACCGGGCCCGGGCCAGCGCCAGCAGCAGCGCGGCGGACTCGTCGACGATGTCCTGCTGGTCGCTGTGCAGGCCGGCCAGGCCGAGCGAGGTCATGAGCGCGGCGTGCGGGTGCAGCCAGCCATGCACCTCGGCGCGGTCGGCGAACGATCGCCCGGCGACCTCGTGGGGGAACCAGGCGCCGGACTCGGCGGCGGTGCCGCCGGGCCGCAGCACCGGCCACAGGTTGTGCAGGCAGCGCAGGTAGTACCGGACCAGCCGGCGCCGGGCCGCGACGACGCGGTGGGTGTCGGCGACGGCGCGCAGGTGGTCGTCGACGAGGTCGTGCCAGCGGTACTCGTCGGGCGCGGCGGAGTCGATCAGCCGCACGTCGACGAGGTGCTCCAGCACGCCTCGAGCGTCGTCGGCGCCGACGTCCCACGCGGCGGCCGCGGTCTCGACGTCCACGGCGGGACCGGGCACGGCGGCCAGCAGCCGGAACCGGAACGCGATCGCCGGGTCCAGGCCCTGCACCGACGCGGTCAGCATGGAGCGCACGCTGAGGTCGCCCATCTCCAGCTCGTCCAGCCGGCTGGTGAGCAGCCGCTCGGCGAAGTGGTCGATCGGCCAGGACGGCCGGGTCACCAGCCGCCCGCCGGCGATCCGCAGCGCCAGCGGCGAGCCCTTGCAGGCGTTGATGAGCAGCGCGGTCGCGTCCGGCTCGGCCGCCAGCCGGTCGGCGCCGACCATCGACTCCAGCAGCTCGTAGGCGTCCTCGTCGGAGAACAGCGCGAGGTCGATCTGCACATCGGCGGGGATCATGCTCAGCTGCGGCCGGCTGGTCACCAGCACGCTGCAGCCGCCCGCGCCGGGCAGCAACGGGGTCAGCTGCGCGGCGTCGCTGGCGTCGTCGAGCACCACCAGCAGCCGGCGGTGCGCGCAGGCGGACCGGAACAGCGCGGCCCGCTCGTCCAGCGTCGCCGGGATGTCCTCCTCCGGTGTCGCCAGCGCGCGCAGGAACTCCGCCAGCACATCACCCGGGTCGGCCGGGACGGTCGACCCGCGCAGCTCCGCGAACAGCTGGCCGTCGGGGTGCGCGTCGCGCAGCGCGTGCCCGACGTGCAGCGCGAGCGTGGTCTTCCCCGATCCGCCGGGCCCGCTGATCAGGCCGAGCCGGGCCCACGACCGCGCCTCGGACAACGTGGCCGTGAGCAGGTCGATCTCGTGCTCCCGGCCGACGAACCGGGCCGTCGAGCGGGGCAGCTGCACCGGCGCCCGCACCACCGTCGCCACCGAGCCCGCCGCCGCGCCGTTCGTCCGACCCGCGTCGGTGCCGGGCTCGGCCGCCAGCAGCGCCGGGTCGGTGTCGAGGATGCGCCGGTGCAGGCCGGTCAGCTCCGGGCCCGGGTCGATGCCGAGCTCGTCGCGCAGCACCGTCACGACCTCGTGGTAGGCCGCGAGCGCGTCGCCCTGCCGGCCCTGGCGGTACAGCGCGAGCATCAGCTGCGCCCACAGCCGCTCCCGCCACGGGTGCGCGGCGACCAGCCGGCGCAGCGACGGCACGAACTCCTCGTCGGTGCGGTCCAGCCGCAGCCGCAGCTCGTTCAGCCGCTCGGTGGCCGACAGCAGCTCCTCGACCAGCAGCGGCGCGGTCGCCTTCTCCAGGTCGTCGGGGTTGAGCCCGGCCAGCGGGTCGCCGCGCCACAGCGCCAGCGCCTCGCGCAGCAGCGTCAGCTCGGTGGCCGGCTCGGCGTCGCGGGCGGCGGCGACCAGCTCGCGGAACCGGCTGACGTCGACGGCGTCGGGCGGCAGGTCCAGCCGGTAGCCGTCGCCGGCGGCCTGGACGAAGCCGTCGCCGAGCGCGGCGCGCAGCCGGGCGACGTGGGTCTGGATGGCCGCGCGCGGATGCACCGGCTCGTCGTCGGGCCACAGCCAGCTGGCCAGCGCGTCGATGGGGACCACGGCGCCGGGGCGCGCCGCGAGCGCCGCGAGTATGACGGTAGGCCGGCCGGGCGGCACCGAGATCGTGACCCCGTCGCGGTGCACCTCGACCGGACCCAGAAGTGCGACCTCAAGCCGCGCCCGGCCCACCAGCTCTCACCCTCCTGTCCCCCTGCGCCAGGGGCAACCGTACCGGTGACTGCAAGGAGATCGCACAGTCAACCGCGCCCCGAGCCCACTGCCTGCGGGTTTGCCGTTACTCAGCGGTTCTGGTCAAGGCAGGCAAGCTACTCAGAAGGGGCATCTCTTGCCAGATCAGACATCCGCCGTCACGGCGCGAGGATCAGCTCCAGCGTCCGGGCGACGTGCGCGCCGGCCTGCGCCGCCGTCGGCGCCGGGTCCAGGCCGAACATCCGCCGCCGGTGCGGTTCGCCCATCAGCAGCGTGAACAGCTGCTCGGCCAGCCGGTCGGAGTCGTCGCAGCGGACGGCGAGCCGGTCCGGCGGCAGCGTCGCGAGCAGGCCGGACAGCACGCCGATGTAGCGGCGCGGCCCGTTCGCGTAGTGCCGGGCGGCGAGGTCGGGGAACTTCGCCGCCTCGCCGGTGACCAGCCGGTGCAGCCCGATCGCCTCGTCGGACAGCATCAGCCGGACCAGCCGGACGCCGAACGCGTGCAGGTCGGTGACCGGGTCGCCGGCGTCGACGGCGTTCACGACCCGGTCGCCGAGCCGGCGGACGACGGCCACGAACAGGTCGGCCTTGTCGCCGACGGTCGTGTACACGGTGCGCTTGGCCACCCTGGCCTCGGCCGCGATGACCTCGATGGTCGTGCCGCCGTAGCCGTGGGCGAGGAACAGCCGCATCGCGGTCTCGAGCAGCGCGTCGCGCCGGGCCGCGCGGTCGGCGTCGCGCGGCCGGCCACGTGGCGCCGCCTTCGCCGCCCGTGCAGTCACATCGTCATCCTCGCGCGGAGGTACGCTTGGATGCAATGAAACGCTAACGTTTCATTGTTTGCCCGTGACAACGAAGGGCGGGAACGAAGTGGCGACCACCAGTCGCAAGCGCCCGGCGCGCTCGGCGAAGAACGCCGAGGAACTGCTCGGCTACTACCGGCAGATGCTCCTGGTGCGCCGGTTCGAGGAACGCACCGCGCAGGCGTACACCGAGGCGAAGATCGGCGGCTACTGCCACCTCAACCTCGGCGAAGAGGCCACCGTCGTCGGCCTGATGGCCGCGATCGAGGAGCGCGACTACCTCTTCACCAACTACCGCGATCACGGCTACGCGCTGATCCGCGGCATGGACCCGGGCCGCGTCATGGCCGAGCTGTACGGCCGGCAGGACGGCGTCAGCAAGGGCTGGGGCGGCTCGATGCACCTGTTCGACACCGACGTGCGCCAGCTCGGCGGCTACGGGATCGTCGGCGGGCAGCTGCCGCTGGCGGCCGGCGCCGCGCTCGCGGTCTCGTACCGCGACGGCGACGAGGTCGTCATGTGCCAGATGGGCGACGGCACGACGAACATCGGCGCGTTCCACGAGACGCTGAACATCGCGACGCTCTGGGACCTGCCGATCGTGTTCGTCGTCGTCAACAACCGCCTGGGCATGGGCACGACGGTCGAGATGTCGTCGGCCGAGCCGGAGCTGTACAAGCGCGCGTCGTCGTATCGCATGGAGTCCGCGCGGGTCGACGGCAACGACGTCATCGCCGTCCGCGACGCCGCGAAGGTCGCCGTCGAGCGGGCCCGCGAGGAGCAGCGGCCGTACCTGCTCGAGACCGTGAGCGGCCGGCTGCGCGGGCACTCCGTCGTCGACCCCGCCGCGTACCGCAGCAAGGAGGAGGTCGACGAGGTCCGCGCCCAGGACCCCGTCGCCGGGCTGCACGACCGGCTCGTCGCCGACGGCGCCGCCACGGCCGAGGGCCTGGCCGAGATCGACGCCGACGTCCACCGCATCGTCAAGGCCGCCGTCGAGTTCGCCGAGAAGAGCCCGGCGCCCGAGGTGTCCTCGCTGTTCGACTACACGTACGCGTCGCCGGTGCCGAACGACTCGCGCCGCCTCCCCGCAGACCCGCTGTTCCCGGTAGGAGCTTGACATGGCCGTCATGAGTTACCGCCAGGCGCTGCACGACACGCTGCGCGCCGAGATGCTCCGCGACCCGGACGTCTTCCTGATGGGCGAGGAGATCGGCCGGTTCGAGGGGTCGTACAAGATCACCGCCGGCCTGCTCGACGAGTTCGGGCCGAAGCGCGTGCGCGACACCCCGATCGCCGAGGAGGGCTTCACCGGCGCGGCCGTCGGCGCGGCGATGCTCGGCCTGCGCCCGGTCGTCGAGATCATGACGATCAACTTCTCGCTGCTCGCGCTGGACCAGATCGTCAACCACGCCGCGAAGATCTACGGCATGTTCGGCGGCCAGCGCTCGGTGCCGATGGTGATCCGCACGCCCGGTGGCGGCGGCCAGCAGCTCGCGGCGACGCACTCGCAGAACGTCGAGCTGTTCTACGCGTTCACGCCCGGCCTCAAGGTCGTGGCGCCGTCGTCGCCGGCCGACGCGAAGGCGCTGCTGATCGCGTCCATCCGCGACAACGACCCGGTGCTGTTCCTGGAGAACCTCGCGCTCTACAACACGAAGGGCGAGGTGCCCGACGGCGACGAGCCGGCCGAGATCGGGCGTGCGGCGGTGACCCGCGAGGGCACCGACATCACGCTGGTCGCGTACTCGCGCATGGCGCACGTCGCGCTGCAGGTCGCGGAGAAGCTGGCGGCGGACGAGGGCATCTCGGCCGAGGTGGTCGACCTGCGCAGCCTGCGCCCGCTGGACCGGCCGACGATCATCGAGTCGGTGAAGAAGACGTCCTGCGCCGTGGTGCTCGAGGACGACTGGCTGACGTACGGCATCGGCGCCGAGGTCGCCGCGTCGATCTCCGACGGCGCGTTCGACTACCTCGACGCGCCGGTGCGGCGGGTGGCGATGGCCGAGGTGCCGCTGCCCTACGCCAAGCCGCTGGAGCTGGCCGCGCTGCCGTCGGCGAACGACGTCGTCACGGTCGTACACCAGACCCTCGACGCCGTCGGCCGCCGGTCCGTCGGCGCGCACTGAGGAGACCCGCGATGACCGACATCCTGATGCCCCGGCTCTCCGACACGATGGAGGAGGGCGTCGTCGCCGCCTGGCGCAAGCAGGTCGGCGACGAGATCCACCCCGGCGACGTACTGGTCGAGATCGAGACCGACAAGGCCGTCATGGAGCACGAGGCCTACGAGGACGGCGTCCTGGCCGAGATCCTGGTGAAGGAGGGCGACACGGCGCCGATCGGCGCGCCGATCGCCCGGCTCGCCGTCGCCGGCGAGCCCACACCGGCCGCTGCCCCCGCCGCGCCCGCTCCCGTCGCCGAGCCGGCGAAGGCCGAGCCCGCCCCGGCGGCGCCCGCACCCGCCGCGGCTCCGGCCCCGGCGCCGGTCACCCGGCCGGACGGCGGCCGCATCCTGTCCTCGCCGCTGGCCCGGCGCGACGCCCGCGAGCAGGGCATCGACCTGGCGACGGTGGCCGGCTCCGGCCCCGGCGGGCGGATCATCCGGGCCGACGTCGCCAAGGCGGCGTCCGCGGCTCCGGCGGCCCCCGTGAGCACCCCGGCGCAGCCCGCCGCTGCCGCCGTCGCGCCCGAGGTGGCGGAGACCGACGAGCTGATCCCGCTCAGCTCGATCCGCAAGACGATCGCCCGCCGGCTGACCGAGAGCATGCAGTCGTCGCCGCACTTCTACGTGACGAAGACGATCGACGCCGGCCCGCTGTCGCAGCTGCGGGCGCAGCTGAACGAGCGGCTCGTCGCGGCGGACAAGAAGAAGGTCAGCGTCAACGACATCATCGTGCGCGCCGTCGCCGTCGTGCTGCGCGACCACCCGGTGGTGAACTCGTCGTTCACGCCCGAGGCGATCGTGCGGCACGGGCGCGTCCACGTCGGCATCGCGGTGGCGACGGAGACCGGGCTCGTCGTGCCGGTGATCCGCGACGCGGACACGAAGAGCCTGACCAGCATCTCCGCCGAGACCCGGGCGCTGGCCGGCAAGGCCCGCGACCGCAAGCTCGGCCTGGACGAGATGACCGGCGGCACGTTCACCGTCAGCAACCTCGGCATGTACGGCATCGACCACTTCACCGCCGTGATCAACCCGCCGGAGGCGGCGATCCTTGCGGTCGGCGCGGTGCGGTCCGAGGCCGGGGTGAAGGACGGCGAGCTGGCGGTCGTGCAGAAGATGACGATGACGCTGTCGTCGGACCACCGGGTCATCGACGGCGCCCAGGCCGCGGAGTTCGTCCGCGACCTGGCCACCGTGCTCGAGGACCCCTGGCTGGCGATCGCCTAGCCGATACCGTCGAGGAACTCCAGCACGGCGCGACGGTAGGTGTCGGGCTGCTCGGCGTCGATCAGGTGACCGGCGCCGGGCACCGTCACGAGCGTCGCGCCGGGCAGCACCTCCTCGTACTCGCGCGCGATGCCCGGGTCCTTGTAGTCGCAGTCGCCGCGCAGCACGATCGCCGGCACCCGCACGTCGCGCAGCGCGGGCCGCGGGTCGGGCACGGTCAGCTGGTCGGCCGTGGTGAGCTGGTTGGCGTAGAAGCCGGGCACGGACTGCGGGATCTCCTCCAGCGGCCGGTCCGGGTGGCAGCTCGCCGCCGGCGCCGCGATCGCCAGCAGCTCGGCGAAGACGGCGTCGATCTCGGCGTCGCCGACCAGGGCGTGCGCGGCCCGCGGGTTCGTCTCCAGCAGCAACGACCAGGCCAGCAGTCGCGGGCTCGCCTCCAGCTCGTCGATCCGCCGCTCCTGCTCCGGGGTGAGCCGGTCCCAGATGTCGCCCTCCTCGCGGTCCGCCCAGGCCGGCGCCCACAGCACGCCGGGCGAGGTGAGGACGAGGCCGGCGACGTGCTCGGGATGCGCGGCTGTGTACTCGGCGGCCAGCGTCGCGCCCCAGGAGGCGCCCATGAGCACGACGCGGTCGGCGCCGATCGTGTCGCGGACCGCCTCGAGATCGGCGACCTGCCGGGCGACGGTGTAGCCGGTGGGGTCGTCGAGCCGGTCCGAGCGGCCGGAGCCGAGCTGGTCGTAGAGGTAGACGTCGTAGCCCTGCGCCGCGAGCAGCCGGTCCACCGCGTCGGGGCCGTCGCCGGGCGTTCCCGGCCCGCCGTGCAGCATGATGACCGGCGTCGGGCGCGGCTCTCCCTCGGCCGGCACCTGGGTGTAGGCCAGCCGCGACCCGGTCGGCAGCGTCCAGTAGCCGGTCGGCTGCGACCGTGGGCTGGGCGGCGCTTCGTCCATGGGCAGCAGGACGGTGACCGAGGCGAGCGCGACGGTCGCGACGACCACTACGGCCGTGCCGACCGCGGTGAGCATGCGCCGCCGCACGCCGGCGTACACCAGCAGCGCGCAGGTCGCCGTCAGAATGACGAGGCCGGCGGCGGCGATCAGGGCGAGCTCGTCGGTGAGGTTCGCCGCCACCCACAGCGCGGCGGCGCCGGCGACGGGCGCGACGAGCACACCGAGCAGGACCAGCAGGGCGCGGCCGGCGTGGCCGAGCACGCGGCGCGCGCGGTGGGTCGTGGTTGTCGGGGTGACATCCGGGCTGAGCTGCTGTGTCATGGTGCGATCGTGTGCGCGCCGGGCCGGCCCGCGCGTCCGCCGGCGCGCGCCGAGTTCGTCCGCTCGCGGGTGGACCCGGTGTCACCCCCGAGGGGGACGTGGGCGACACGGCGCGGCCGTAGCCTGTCCCTCGTGAGGCGCTGGTGGCCGGATCGACGTGTGGAGCGCGGCCCGGTGTGGGTCGCGCTCGACGTCGTCGTCGCCTACCTGTCCGCGGTGATCGCCATCGGCCCGTCGGACCACACGGCGTCGGTGCTCAGCGGCTCGGCGGTCGAGCGGGTCTGCGCGGTGGTGTGGTTCGCGGCGATCGCGGGGCGGCGGTTCGCGCCGGCGTCGGCGCTCTGGGCGGCGGCAGCCGCGACGGTCGCCGCGGTGGCGTCCGGCGCGGAGGTCACGAACGTCTCGCTGGCGACGGCGCTCGCGGTCACGCTGGTGGCCCGGACCCGGCCGCCCCGGCGTGCGGCCGAGCTCGCCGCGCTGCCGGTCGTGGCGACGCTGGTGGCATTGGCCGGCGACACGGACGCCGTCGTGCTGGCCGGCGCCGTCCACGCGGTCGCCTGGCTGGTCGGCTGGGCCGGCCGGACCCGGCAGGAGGCCGCCGACGCGATGCGCGTCCGTGAGAACGAGCGCGCCGTCGCGGCCGAGCGGGCCCGGGTGGCCGCGGAGCTGCACGACGCGGTCGGGCACGCGGTGACGGTGATGGTCACGCACGCCGGCGCGGCCCGGCTGGTCCTCGGCGAGGGAGCGCCACCGGTGCAGGAGGCGCTGGCCCGGATCGAGGACGTCGGCCGCGGCGCGATGAGCGACCTGGACCGGATCCTGGGGCTGCTCACCGACTCCTACGACGTCGAGGCGGCGCTGCGGGCCCTCGTGGCCGGGCTGCCCGGCAGCGTCACGGCGGAGCTCCGGCTCCCGCCGGCCGACGTGCTGCGCCGGCTCCCGCCGCGGACGGCGCAGACGGTCGGCCGGGTGGTCCAGGAGTCGCTGACCAACGTCGTCCGCCACGCCGGGCCGGCCCACGCGGTCGTGGCCGTGACCGTCACCGGCGGCGACCTCACCGTCTCGATCACCGACGACGGCGCCGGAACGACCACCCGGTGGCCCGACAGCGGCCGCGGCCTGGCCGGCATGAAGGAGCGGGTCGCCGGGCTCGGCGGCAGCCTCGACGCCGGCCCGGCCGATGGGGGCGGCTGGCGGGTCGCCGCCACCCTGCCGATGGAGGAGGCGCCGTGATCCGGGTGCTGCTCGCCGACGACGAGGAGCTGATGCGGGCGGGGCTGCGGATGATGCTGCAGACCCAGCCGGACCTCGTCGTCGTCGGCGAGGCATCCGACGGACGTGAGGCCGTCCGGCTGGCCACCACCGCGACCCCCGACGTCGTGCTGATGGACATCCGGATGCCGGTACAGGACGGCGTGGCCGCCACCCGGGCGATCGCCGCGGCCGGGCCCGGCGCGCCGCGCGTGCTGGTCCTCACCACGTTCGAGCTGGACGAGTACGTGTTCGCCGCCATCCGCGCGGGCGCCGCCGGGTTCCTGCTCAAGCGCAGCCCACCCGAGACGCTCATCGACGGCATCCGGACCGTCGCCGCCGGCGAGGCGCTGCTCGGCCCGTCCGTCACCCGCCGCCTGCTCGCGGAGTTCGCCCGCTCCGCGCCGGTCCCGCCCGATCCGGCGACCGCCCGCCGGCTGGCCCAGCTCACCGAGCGGGAGCATGACGTGCTGCTGCTGCTCGGCCGCGGCCTGTCGAACGCGGAGATCGCCGACCGTCTGCACATCGGCGCCGCGACGGTGAAGACGCACGTGACCCGCGTGCTGGACAAGCTCGGACTGCGCGACCGCGTCCACGCCGCCGTCTTCGCGTTCGACCACGGGCTGGTCACGCCGAAGCGGCCGTGATGCTCAGAGCCGGAGCCGCCAGATCTGGCCGACGAGGTCGTGGCCGAAGCTGTGGTGCCGGTTCTCCTCGACCAGCTCGAAGCCGGCCTTCTGGTAGATGCGCCGGGCGGCCGCGAGCACGTCGTTGGTCCACAGCACGATCGACGTGTAGCCGGCCGACCGGGCGAACTCGACGCACTCGGCGACCAGCCGGGTGCCGATGCCGGCGCCGCGAGCCTCGGGGTCGACGAGCAGCAGCCGCAGCTGCGCCGTCGTCTCGTCCTTGCGCACGCAGAACACCGCGCCGACGGGCCGTCCGTCGAGCTCGGCGACCCAGGCGTTCTCGCCGGACGGGTCGAAGTTCTCGGCGTAGTCGGCGACGATGCGTGCGACCAGCGCCTCGTAGCTGCGGTCCCAGCCGTACTCCTGGGTGTAGAGGATGGCGTTGCGCTGCACCACCCAGCCCAGGTCGCCGGGGCGCAGCGTGCGGACGACGACCGTGTGCGGCCGCGTCGACTCGCCCAGCAGCCGGCGGACGGAGTCGAGGTCGGCCACCAGCCGGGCGCGGTCGGCCTCGGGCAGCGCCGCGAGCAGCTGCTGGGCCTGCCGCTCGGACCGGCTCTGCAGGTCGTCGCAGGCAGCGCGGCCGGCCTCGGTGAGCGCGGCCAACAGCTTGCGGCCGTCGGCGGCGGACTTCGTGCGCTCGATCAGGCCGGCTGCCTCGAACCGGGCCAGCGTGCGGCTGAGCTGGGCGGCGTCGATGCCGAGAGTCTCGCGCAGCTCGCCGACCTCGGTGACGTCGCGCTGGCCCAGCTCGAAGATGATGCGCCCCTCTGTGAGCGAGTAGCCCGACCGCAGCAGCTCCTGGTCGAGGAAGCCCATGACGCGCGTGTAGAAGCGGTTGAACTGCCGGACTGCGGCCGTCTGGTCGCGCTGCACCTCGGTCATGCCGTTGACTGTATCAAGGAATCCGTTGACTCAGTCAAGTACATGCTGGAGCAGCAGCGCCGTCGTCACCGGCCCGACGCCGCCGGGCACGGGGGTCAGTGCGCCCGCGACGCCGGCGACCGCCGGGTCGACGTCGCCGGCCAGCCCGCCGTCGGGTGTCGGGTTCGTGCCGACGTCGACGACGACGACTCCGGGACGGACGTGCGCCGGCGTGATCAGGTGCGTCCGGCCGACGGCGGCGACCAGCACGTCCGCCGTCGAGGTGACGGCGGCGAGGTCGCGGGTGCGCGAGTGGCACACCGTCACCGTCGCGTCGCGGTCCAGCAGCAGGTGCGCCAGCGGCTTGCCGACGACGGCGGACCGGCCCACGATCACCGCACGGGCGCCGGCCGCCTCGAGGTCGTGCTCGTCCAGCAGCGCGACGACGGCGGCCGCGGTGGCCGGCGCGTATGCGGGCAGGCCGGCGGCGAGCCGCCCCAGCGACAGCGGGTTGGCGCCGTCGACGTCCTTGGCCGGGTCGATCGCGCCGGACACGTCGGCGAGCGCGACGCCGGGCGGCAGAGGCGTCTGCAGCATGACGCCGTCGACGCTCGCGTCGCCGCTCAGCGCCATGAGCCGGTCGGCGATGCCGGCCGCGGTGGCCGCCGGGCCGAGGTCGTCGACGTCGCAGTCGATGCCGGTCTTCGCGGCGGCCGACGCGATCGAGCGGACGTACCAGGCGCTGGCCTCGTCGTCGGTCGCGGTGACGATGACCAGCCGGGCCGGCCGTCCCTCCGCACGCCGGGCGGCGGCCCGCTGGGCGACGTCGGCCCGGATCCGGGCGGCGAGCTCCTTGCCGGCGAGCTCGCGCGCCGTCACGCGCCGACCTGCCGGCGCACCGCGGCGGTGACCTGGTCGGCCCGGGTCGCGAGGTCGTCCACCTCGCCGGTCGTCGCGGTCAGCCGGTCGCGGACCGCCTGGTCGGTGACGCCGGCGAGGTTGATCTCGACGTTCAGCCGGGCCGTCGTGGCGGCGGCGCGGGCGGCCTCGGCGGCGGCCGCGATGTCGGTGGCGACGTTCGGGTTGCCGACCGGCAGCAGCTCCTCGGCCATCGCGACCAGGTGCGTCGCGGCGATGATGACCGCGGCCGGCGGCTCGGCGGCGGCCGCCAGCGCCGTCGCGATCGCGTCGGAGCGGGCCGCCTTCTCCTCGTCGGTGTCCTGCGGCAGCTGGTAGGTCTCGGTGACGGCGAAGAACGCCTCGGCGTCGTCCTCGGCCAGCTCCAGCGCGTCGGTGCGCAGCGCGTCGGCCTTCACCAGCACCCGCTCGACGACGTCGGCGTGCTCCTCGTACTTGGGGCCGGTGCTGTAGCGGGCCACCATGCCCAGCAGCGCGGCCGACTGGGCGGCGTGCAGGGCCGCGACGGCGCCGCCGCCGGGGGCCGGCACCCGGGCGGCCAGGCTGTCCAGGAAGGCGCCGATGGTCTCGTCGCGCACGGGATCTCCTCGGTTCGGCTGACGATCGCCGCACCCAGTCTCCCGTGCGGCGCCGCAGGACGCACCCCAGGTGCCGTCTCACCGTGTTCACCAGATGAGACGAGTATCCCGGAACAGACCGGTTCCGCCCGATCATGAAGACAGTGGCGCGACCCCGGGCGCCACCACAATCGAATAGGCGGCGACGATGACGAAAGCCATCGACCAGTTGCTGACGCGCGCCGTGGACACGGCGGTCTTTCCCGGCGCGGTGTGGGCCGTCGGCGATCCCGACGGCATCCGCGACCAGGGCGCCCGCGGGCTGCTCGACCCGTCCACGCCGGACGACCCGATGCGCTCGGACACGCTCTTCGACCTCGCCAGCCTCACCAAGATCGTCACGGTCTGGGCCGGCATCGGCACGCTCTGGGAGGACGGCACGCTCAACCTCGACCGTCCGCTCGTCGACTACCTGCCCGACCTCGACGGCCACGACCTCGCGAGCGTCACCGCCCAGCACCTGCTCACGCACACCGCCGGCGTGCCGGCGCGGGCCAACCTCAAGGCGCTCTACGGCACCGACCGCAGCGCCGTCGAGCGCGGGATCCTGCACGAACGGCTCGCCCACCGGCCGGGCCAGGTGGTCGAGTACACCGACCGGGCGGCGCTGATCCTCGGCCTCGTCGCCGAGCGGCTCACCGGGCTGCGGCTGGACGAGCTGAGCCGGGCCTGCGCCTGGGACGCGCTGCACATGACGTCGACCCGGTTCGGGCCCGTCGACGGCGCCGACGTCGCGCGGTGCGCGCCGACCGAGCTCGACGAGGACACCGGGCGGCACCTGCGCGGGACGCCGCACGACTACTCCGCCCGGCTGCTCGGCGTCTGCGGCAGCGCCGGTGTGTTCTCCGTCGTCGCGGACCTCGGCGCGTTCCTGCGCTACCTGCTCGCGCCGGACCAGGCGCCGCGACGACCCGGCTTCGGGCCGGCCTGGATCAAGGAGTCGCTGAAGGTGCAGACCGGCGCGCTGCATCCGGCGCGCGGGCTGTTCTGGCATCCCGCGCCGACGCCCGACGGCGTGGGCGGGCGCGATGTGTGGGCGCACTTCGGGTTCACCGGGACCGCGATGTGGGTGTCGGTCCGGCGGCGGCGCTGGGCCGTGCTGCTGACGAACAAGCTCCACTACACGCGCGACAGCCATCCGATCCTCGACGTGCGCAAGGCGTTCTGCCGCTACGCGTTCGACCTCTGACCCCGTCCGAACGTCTGATTCGTGTGCACTCGGGACGACGGCGCCCGCGGACTCGGCTAGGCTCCGCGGCGGCTGCGAACGCTGCGCCTGACCTCATGACGCGAATGAGAGCTCGCTCACGTCGCAACATGTGAGTACCAATGTGACGAATGTGGCGGCCGTTAACTCATGGCTGAGATATCGTTCCGCTCGTGGCAGACGACTACCGGGGCCAGATCGGCCGGCTGATCCGCGACTCCCGCCAGCACCGCGGCTGGACGCAGAGCCAGCTCGCCGACGCGCTCGGCAGCAGCCAGAGCGCGATCCACCGGATCGAGCACGGGCAGCAGAACCTCAGCCTCGAGATGATCGCCCGGATCGGCGAGGCGCTGGACAAGCAGATCGTGTCGCTGGCGCCGCAGGGTCCGGTGCATCTGCGGGTCAGCGGCGGCCAGCGGCTGTCCGGCGAGATCGCGGTGCGGTCCAGCAAGAACGCCAGCGTCGCGCTGCTGTGCGCCAGCCTGCTGAACAAGGGGAAGACCACGCTGCGCGGCATCGCGCGCATCGAGGAGGTCAACCGGATCATCGAGGTGCTGGAGAGCATCGGCATCGGCACCCGCTGGCTGGGCGAGGGGCGCGACCTGGAGATCACGCCGCCGGAGCGGCTGGACCTGGACAGCATGGACGTCGAGGCGGCCCGGCGCACCCGCAGCGTGATCATGTTCCTCGGCCCGCTGCTGCACCGCGAGGTCCGCTTCAAGCTCCCGTACGCCGGCGGCTGCAACCTCGGCACCCGCACCGTCGAGCCGCACAACGCCGCGCTGCGCCCGTTCGGCCTGGAACTGAAGGCGACCGGCGGCTACTACCACGTCGAGGTCGACCGCTCGATGTCGCCCGACCGGCCGATCGTGCTGATCGAGCGCGGCGACACCGTCACCGAGAACGCGCTGATGGCGGCCGCCCGCAACGACGGCGTGACGGTGATCCGCAACGCCAGCTCCAACTACATGGTCCAGGATCTCTGCTTCTTCCTGACCCGGCTGGGCGTGCGCATCGACGGCGTCGGCACGACGACGCTGACGGTGCACGGCGTGCCCGACATCGACGTCGACGTCGACTACGCGCCGTCGGAGGACCCGATCGAGGCGATGAGCCTGCTGGCCGCCGCGATCGTCACCGGGTCGGAGATCACGATCCGGCGGGCGCCGATCGAGTTCCTCGAGATCGAGCTCACGCTGCTGGAGGAGATGGGCCTCGACTACGACCGCAGCGGCGAGTACGTCGCGGCGAACGGCGAGACCCGGCTGGTCGACCTCACGGTGCGGCCGTCGCAGCTGCAGGCGCCGCACGACAAGATCCACCCGATGCCGTTCCCCGGCCTGAACATCGACAACCTGCCGTTCTTCGCGCTGATCGCGGCCACCGCGAACGGCCAGACGATGATCCACGACTGGGTGTACGAGAACCGCGCGATCTACCTGACCGAGCTGACGAAGCTCGGCGGCAACGTGACGCTGCTGGACCCGCACCGCGTGCTGGTCGAGGGGCCGACGCGGTGGTCCGGCACGGAGATCATCTGCCCGCCGGCGCTGCGGCCGGCCGTCGTCGTGCTGCTGGCGATGATGGCCGCGAAGGGCACGTCCGTGCTGCGCAACGTGTACGTGATCAACCGCGGCTACGAGGACCTGGCCGCGCGGCTGTCCGTCCTCGGCGCCCGCATCGAGGCGTTCCGCGACATTTAGGGAAATTCTTCCGATTCGGGTGTCACAGCCCGGGGAGCGGGCATACCTACCCCCACGTGCGTGCTGCCTCACCCCATCCACGGGGGATGGGTGAGGACGCGGCCTGCACGGTGGCTCGACAGGCCCAGGGCGGGACTCACCCACATCTGGCCCGCCTGGACTGTGCACCTCGGAACGGCAAGGTGCGCCGGCCGGAGCCATCGAAGTCGAGGACTCGTTCGCCTGGCTGGTCGCACATCCTCGGCGCGGCGCCGCGCGGGGCCAGGGCGCCGTCACGCCCCTGGCCCCGGCCGCACGGTCCCGTCCGATTCCCGCTAGTAACGATGCCGGCGGCGGGCGAGACTGTAGGCATGTTGGACGAAGAAGCGTGCTACCGCGCAGTTCAGGGCCGGGACGCCCGGTTCGACGGCGTCTTCTACATCGGCGTCACGTCGACCGGCATCTACTGCCGTCCCAGCTGCCCGGCCATGACGCCGAAGCGGCAGAACGTGCGCTTCTACCGCACCGCGGCCGAGGCGAACACGGCCGGCTTCCGGGCCTGCCGACGCTGCCGTCCGGACGCGACGCCGGGCTCGGCGGAGTGGAATGTCCGCGCCGACATGGTCGGCCGGGCCATGCGCCTGATCGCTGACGGCGTCGTCGACCGCGACGGCGTCGCCGGTCTGGCCGGCCGGCTCGGCTACAGCGAGCGGCAGGTGCACCGGACGCTGGTCGAGGAGGTCGGCGCCGGCCCGCTGCGGCTGGCCAGGTCGCAGCGGGCGCACTCGGCGCGGACGCTGCTGGAGACGACGGAGCTGCCGGTCACCGAGATCGCGTTCGCGGCCGGGTTCGCCAGCATCCGCCAGTTCAACGACACGATCCGCGAGGTCTACGCGCTGACACCGTCCGAGCTGCGCGGCAAGGCGCGCCGCCGCGGCCGGGCGACGACCGCCGGCACGATCGACCTGCGGCTGGCCTACCGGCAGCCCGCGGACCTGCGCGGCGTGCTGGACTTCCTGGCGCTGCGGGCCGTTCCCGGCATCGAGGAGGTCGACGGCGACACGTACCGGCGCAGCCTCACGCTGCCGCACGGCACCGGTGTCGCGGAGCTGACGCCGCGCGACGGCTGGGTGCAGGCGACGCTGCGGCTGGCCGACCCGCGCGACCTGACGGCGGCCGTCGCCCGGTGCCGTCGGGTGCTCGACCTCGACGCCGACCCGCAGGCGGTGGACGACCTGCTCGGCGACGATGCGGCGCTGGGCCCGCTGGTGGCGGCCCGTCCCGGCGTCCGGGTGCCGGGGACCGTCGACGGCGACGAGCTCGCGGTCCGCGGGGTCCTGGGCCAGCAGATCTCCGTCCTGGCGGCGCGCACCGTCGCCGGACGCCTGGTCGCCGAGCACGGCAAGCCGCTGGACGCGCCGGTGGGCGCCGTCACGCACGCGTTCCCGACGGCGTCCGTGCTGGCCTCCGTCGATCCCTCGACGTTCCCGATGCCGCGCAGCCGGCAGCGCACGCTGCACGAGCTGACCAGCCGGCTCGCCGACGGAACCCTGTGCCTCGACACCGGCGTCGACCGCGACGAGGCGGAGCGGCGGCTGCTGGACGTGCCCGGCATCGGCCCTTGGACGGCGGCGTACGTGCGGATGCGCGCGCTCGCCGACCCCGACGTGTTCCTCCCGACCGACCTCGGCGTCAAGCACGCGCTGGCCGCGCTCGGGCTGCCGTCCGAGCCGCGGGCGGTGGCCGAGCTGGCCGAGAACTGGCGGCCGTGGCGTTCGTACGCGCTGCTGCGCGTCTGGTCGACCCTCTGAAAGGCAGAGTCATGTCCCTGTACTGGACCACCATCGACAGCCCGCTCGGCACGTTCTGGGCGACGGGCGACGGCACGGCGCTGACCGGCCTCTACATGGAGCGCCCCGCCGCGCTCGACGGGCCTGGCTGGATCGAGGACGACACGTCGTTCGCGCTGGTCCGCGAGCAGCTGGCCGCGTACTTCGCCGGCGAGCTGCGGCGGTTCTCGCTGCCGCTGAGTCCCGTCGGGACGCCGTTCCAGCGGCAGGTGTGGGACGCGCTGCTGGCGATCCCGTACGGCGAGACCCGCAGCTACCGCGAGATCGCCGAGCAACTCGGCCGGCCGACGGCGTCGCGCGCGGTGGGCGCCGCGAACGGCCGCAACCCCATCTCCGTCGTCGTCCCCTGCCACCGCGTCATCGGCACCTCCGGCGTGCTGACGGGGTACGCCTGGGGGCTGGAGCGCAAGCGGGCCCTGCTCGACCTCGAGGCGTCCTAGCCGTCCTCGCGGTGCGCGGCGTCGGCCAGCAACTCCGCCACGAGGTCGAGATCGTCGGCGGCGACGTCGGCTCCGCCGGCGGCAAGAATCCGCCGCAGCGACTGCTGTCGCCGTTCCACGAACCAGAGCTCGACGTGGAGGGCGATGTCATGCGCGATAACGGCGTCGACCTCTCCGAGCTGCGCCAGCGCGACCGGCCCGGTGGCCGCGTCGAACGCGAGGCGGACGATGTCGAGGAGGTCGGTGCCCTGCTTCTCGGCGGAGCGGTTCATCACCGCCTGCAGCTTCATTGCGATCAGCGGACCGGGCTCCGCCATCGGCGTGGTCACCTCGACGTGCGATCCGCTCGCGCTGAGCGCCTCGATCGTCAGATCGGTCGCCGTGTCGTTAGCCCACGCATGCGCCGTGGCATGCAGACGGTCGCCGGGATCGTCACTGGGCCGGTCGATCTCCACCTGCCTGACCTCGAGCACATCGACCTTGACCGGGCCGAAGGCCGTAGGTAGGAGGACCGCGGACGGCTCCACCGGTTCGGCCCCATCCGCCGCACGGAGCACCTCCAGTTGCGGCACCTCACCGAGTAGCCGGTCCACGACGTCCAGGCACTGTGGCGCGATACGGGCTGGACAGCCGTGACAGCACGGCCAGTCCGCCCACGATGACCGGCGGCCGGCCGATGAGCCGGCCGACCTCGGCGACCCCCTGCACCACTGATGCCATGGCGTCCCCGACGAAAGTGACACGGCTACCAGACACGGGTCCAGCGTTCACCGGGCGTCCACGAATCGAGGATCTCGCGTCCCCGGCCAACGTCCTGGGCCAGATCCAATGCGACGAACAGGGGGTGCGCGAGCGGCCACTCGGTGGGGTTGCTCTCGACGTCGATCCGCTGTCGGACGACTGCTGACACGGGCGCGCGTCGCACGGTCAGGCGCGCCTGCGCCGCGGACGCCACGGCCCCCAGCAGTGTCGTCGCTCGCCGGATGATCGACTGCCCGGGCACGAAGAAGTCGAGGACCTGGCCGGACCGGAAGGCCAATGGCGCGCCGTAGGCGGCGGCCGCGGCCGAGTCGGTCAGCGCCCATCCCGGCTCGCGCCCGACCTCGTGGAGACCGAGTCGAAGCGGATCGAACCGGCGGGCATCGTTGATCGCCGGCAGGCTCCCGAGGAACGTGCGCCGGGCTGGCCAACGATCCGCAACGCGCCAGAACAGGTCGGTGCCGTCCACGGCGTTCACAGCGTCGGTCAGCCCGTCCCGCCGGAGCGCGGCCAGGATCTCCGACACGGTGCTGGGTGAGCGCCCCAGCTCCCGCGCCAGCTCCCGCACCGCGACCGGTCGCTCTGGCCGCATCAATAGCGCCGTCGCGACCTCGAGCCCTGCACTCCCGCTGAGCGCCCCGGAACGCTCCGCACGTCCCTTGACCGGCTCGACCCGAGCGTCGATCACGAGTCCGCCCGCGCGAAGTGCCAGGCGTCCGCGGAGATCGAGATAACCGCAACGATTCGAGGTGAGGAGGTCACCAGCCGCTCCGGTGACGCGGTCGGAGACGACCAGGAGAACGGACCCGGCTGGTCGGGTCATCGCGAGGAACTGCCTGGCCACGTCCTCGGTCACCAGCGAGCGGCGTTCGACCTCGACCGCGATCGCGATGCCGTCGGGATCGAGCAACAGGTCGACACCGCGATCGGCGTCATCCGGCCTGGCGTCGATGCCCAACTGCGCGAACGCATCGACCACCAATTCCACGGCGTCCATGGATTCGATGGTCACAGGTGTTCGGTGTTCGGTCAATACCGAACACCGAACACTCACCAGCTCCAGCCGTCGTGGCGCAGCGCGCTCTCGATCATCACCCGCCGGATCGCCGGTTGCGCGTCCGGCACCGGCAGCCCGGCCAGCCGCGCGGCGTCGAGCAGCAGGTCGTCGTAGGCGCGGGTGGCCGCGGCGAGGTGGTGGGCGCGGGCCCAGCGGCCCTGGTCGCACTCCAGCCGCCGGATCTCGCCGACGACGCGCGTGAGGCGCAACTGCACGGTCAGCGTCGCGAACGGATCGGCGACTGCGCAGGGCGTGGCCCTGTTACCGGGCCAGCGTCGGCGCAGTGCCCGGCCGAGATCGTGGAACGGCGATTCCATCGTGGGCTCCTGACCAGCATCGTAGCCAGCCCGGAGGTGGTTGACGAGAGTGTTTCGGCGGCGTTGTGCGAAGGTGAGGCATGCCCGAAGGCGACACCGTCTGGCTGGCCACCCGGCGCCTGCACGACGCGCTGGCCGGCGACCTGCTGGTGCGCACCGACTTCCGGGTGCCGCGACTGGCGACGACCGACCTGTCCGGGCGGACGGTGGTCGAGTCGGTGTCGCGCGGCAAGCACCTGCTCACCCGCGTCGACGGCGGGCTGACGCTGCACACGCACCTGCGGATGGACGGCGCCTGGCGGGTGTTCGCGGCCGGTCAGCCGTGGCGTGGCGGTCCGGCGTTCCAGATCCGGGTCGTACTGGCGACGGCCCGGGCGGAGGCGGTCGGCTACCGGCTGCCCGTCGTGGAGCTGGTCCGGACGAGCGACGAGGACACCGTCGTCGGACACCTGGGCCCGGACCTCCTCGGCGCCGACTGGTCGGCGCCGGCCGCCGTCGAGCGGCTCACCCGCGACCCGTCGCGGCCGATCGGCGAGGCGCTGCTGGACCAGCGGGTGCTGGCCGGGATCGGCAACGTGTACATGGCCGAGCTGTGCTTCATCGCCGACGTGTCCCCGTACGCGCCGGTCACCGCCGTGCCGGACCTGACCGGGCTGGTCGACGAGGCGCACCGGCTGCTGCACCTGGGCATCGAGACCGGCCGCCAGGTCACCACCGGCGACCCGCGTCCGGGGCGGCAGCACTGGGTCTACCGCCGCACCCGCCGTCCGTGCTGGCGCTGCGGCACGCCGATCCGCACCGGCTCGATCGGCGCCGCGCCGCAGGACCGGGTCACGTTCTGGTGCCCGCGCTGCCAGCCGAAACCGGCATGATTGTGTCAATGTACGCCCGTGAAGCGACTCGCGGCGATCGCCGCCGTCCTGATGCTGGTCGCCGCCTGCGCCGACGAACCGCCGCGGCTGTCGGAGTGGGACGCCGGCTCCGCCCGGGGCATCTTCGACACCCGGCCCGGCCAGCCGTACGCGTTCGAGGAGATGACGCTCTGCCTGGACGAGCCCGGGTCGGCGGTGATCACGGACGTCGCGCCGATCGAGCCCGCCGGCGGGTTCGAGGTGCTCGACTTCTCCGTCCAGCCGCCCAACCAGGGCGACAGCCGGAACTACCTGGCCGAACCGACCGAGCGCCTGGCGGCCGGCGGGTATCCGGCGGACGGCCCGATGGTCGTCGACGGCGTCTGCCCGGACGACCGGACCGGCGAGGGCGGCACGGCCTTCAACCTGGGCATCGAGGTCGCCTACTCCGCCCCCGACGCCGGCACGGCGAGGGGGTTCCGGGTGACCTACGAATCCGGCGGCGAGTCGCTGACCGTGGTCCGGCCGTTCGCCATCTCGCTGTGCACCGCGCCGATGGGCGAGGCCGAGCCCGTCACCCCACCCGAGTGCGAGGTGGAGATCGTCGAGTCCGGCTAGGTCAGACCCGCTCGACGGTGACGTTGGAGGGGAACTCGCGGTCGGCGAACTTGCCGATCGCGTAGGTCGAGAACGCGTCGATGCCGGCGCTGACGGCGCCGCCGACCAGCGGCACCCGGCGCACGATCGCCAGCGTCGCGTGCTTGCCGCCGATACGCGCCACCAGCTGGGACGTGACGGCGGCGACGGCGCGCTCGACGACCGCCGGGTCGGGCTCGTTCAGTCCCGTCGCGATGTCGAACGGACGGCCCGGCAGGTCGCGGCCGCGCAGCGCCTCCTCGACGCCGTCGCGGCCGAGCAGCGTCACGAGCGCGGCCGTGCGGACCCGCGGGTCGGCGAGGTCGTAGCCGCGCAGATGGGCGATGGCCGCGGCCATGCGCAGGTGCAGGACGGCGATCCCGGCGATGTTGGCCGGGATGGTCACCGGCATGGTGACGATGCCGCCGATGTTCGTGACGAAGCCCTGCACGCCGGCCAGCCGGACGTGCTGCTCGATGAGGTCACGGAGGGCGCGGTCGACGTCGCCGCGCTTGTCGAGATGACGGCGCGCCACCTCGCGGGCGCCCGGGAAGCCGGGGAAGCCCTCGATGGCCTTGGCCATGAACTGGTTGGCGCCGCGGGCGGCCACCAGCGGCGCGGCCCGGCGCGCCGCCGTCGTGCCCGCCCACGTACCGATGGTCCGTCGCACACCCATGCCTCCACTGTACGTGCGGAGCAGGCCCAGCGGATTACCCTGACGGAGGAGCCCAACACCTAGAGGGAGGCCACGTGCCGGTCGAGCCACCCCCGACCCGATGGGAGCTGCCGAGCACGTCCGGCGACGACGACCTCGTCGCGTTCGGCGCCGACCTCGAGCCGGGGACGCTGCTGGCCGCGTACCGCAACGGGCTGTTCCCGATGCCGATCGACCAGTTGCTCGGCCGGGCCACGGACCTGGCATGGTGGTCGCCCAACCCGCGCGGCGTGCTGCCGCTCGGCGGGCTGAAGGTGTCGCGGTCGCTGCGGCAGTCGACGCGCAGGTTCGAGATCCGGGTCGACTCGGCGTTCGCCGACGTCATCGACGCGTGCGCCGACCCGTCCCGGCCCGGCGCCTGGATCAGCACCGACATCCGGCGCGCCTACGAGCGGCTGCATCGGCTGGGCTGGGCGCACTCGATCGAGGCGTGGACGCCGGACGGACGGCTGGCCGGCGGGCTGTACGGCGTCGCGATCGGCGGGCTGTTCGCCGGCGAGTCGATGTTCCACGCCCGGCAGCGGTGGGGCCGCGACGCGTCCAAGGTCGCGCTCGTCGCGCTGGTCGAGATGCTGCGCGCCGAGCACCCGGTCGGCCGGCTGCTCGACGTGCAGTGGGGCACCCGGCACCTGGCCAGCCTCGGCGTCGTCGAGATCCCCCGGCCGGAGTACCTGAGCCGGCTGCGCCGCGCACTGGAGCTGCCACTGCCGCCGGCGTTCGCCGGACACGCCGCTCACAAGGCAAAATGAGGGCATGCCCGAGCTGCCCGAGGTCGAAGCGCTCGCGGCCTTCCTGCGGGAGAAGGCCGTGGGCAAGGTCGTCGCCCGTGTCGACGTCGCCGCGATCAGCGTGCTGAAGACGTTCGACCCGCCCCTCACCGCGCTCGGCGGGCTCACCGTCACCGGCGTCGGCCGGCACGGCAAGTTCGTCGACCTCGACTGCGACGGCGTCCACCTCGTCATCCATCTGGCCCGGGCCGGCTGGCTGCGCTGGAGCGACGCGCTGTCGCCGAAGCCGCCGAAGCCGGGCAGCGGCCCGCTGGCGCTGCGGGTGCACCTGAACGACGAGTCCGGCTTCGACCTCACCGAGGCCGGCACCCGCAAGCGGCTCGCGGTCTACGTCGTCCGCGACCCCGCCGACGTGCCCGGCATCGCCCGGCTCGGCGTCGACCCGCTGTCCGACGAGTTCACCGTCGAGCGGCTGCAGCAGATCCTCACTGACGCCGGCCGGGCGCAGATCAAGGGCGTGCTGCGCGACCAGGCGGTCATCGCCGGCATCGGCAACGCCTACTCCGACGAGGTGCTGCACGCGGCCAAGCTGTCGCCGTTCCAGCCCTCGTCGACGCTCGACGCCGACGGCGTGGCCGGCCTGCACGCCGTCATCGTCGACGAGCTGGCGACGGCGCTGAAGCGGGCCGCGGGGCTGGCGGCGAAGGACCTCAAGGACAGCAAGCGCACCAACATGCGGGTGCACGGCCGGACCGGCGAGACGTGCCCGGTCTGCGGGGACGTCGTGCGCGAGGTGTCGTTCGCCGACTCCTCGCTGCAGTACTGCGCCACCTGCCAGACCGGCGGCAAGATCCTCGCCGACCGGCGCATGTCCAAGCTGCTCAAGTAGGTCGTCAGAACCCGGCGGCGACGGCGCGCGCGTTCGCCTGGGCGGTGGCCCGGCCGGCGGCGACGTCGCCGGTGGCCGCGTCGGGGCGCAGCGCGATCGTCTCGACGTCGGCCACGCCGGCCCAGCGCAGCCAGCCCTCCAGGTACGACGTCTGGAAGTCCGCGCCGAACGCGGGGCCGCGGCCGGGCGCGTAGACGGCGCTGGAGTAGACGACGGCCGCCTTCTTCCCGCGCAGCAACCCGCGGTAGCCGGTGGCCGGGTCGAACGCGAACACCAGGCCCGGCTGGCTCACCACGTCGATGAACTGCTTGAGCACGTACGGGACGCCGTGGTTCCACATCGGCACGCTGAACAGGTAGTGGTCGGCGGCGTCGAAGCGGGCGAACGCGGCGGTGACGTCGCGCCACACGTCGCGCTGCGCGGCATCGAGGTCTTGGCCGGCGAAGACCGCCATCTTGGCGTGCGCCGCCGTCGGGCCGAACGCCGGCAGGGTGCCGTCCCACAGGTCCCAGGTGGTGATCTCGTGGTCCGGGTGGGCGGCTCGATAAGCGGCGAGGAACTCCTCGGCGAGCAGCAGGGACTCGGACGAGGCGCCGCGCGGCGAGGCGGAGAGGTGCAGCAGGGTCGGCATGACGGGTCCTTTCTGGACTACAGTCCGGTTGTGTCCAGTGACAAGAACGGACCACAGTCCGTTTATTCCGGGCTGCTCGAACTCCGGCCGGCGCAGCCGCGGGAGCGCGCCGACGCGGCCCGCAACCGGGTCGCTGTGCTCGACGCGGCCGCCCGGCTGTTCGCGGCGCGCGGCGTCGACGCAGTGACGATGGACGCGGTCGCGGCGGCGGCCGGCGTCGGCAAGGGGACGGTGTTCCGGCGATTCGGCGACAAGGCCGGACTGGCGGTCGCGCTGCTGGACGAGCGGGAACGGGAGCTGCAGGAGGCGATCCTGTTCGGCCCCGCGCCCCTCGGCCCCGGGCCGGCCGACGGCGTCGCGCCGGGCGAGCGGCTGACGGCGTTCGTCGACGCCTACCTGGACTATGCGCTGGACCACGTCGACCTGCTGCGGATGTCGGAGACGGCGTCGCCGGGGGCGCGGTACCGGATCGGGGCGTACCGGTTCTGGCATCGCCACGTCGCGCTGCTGCTGGCGGCCGCCCAGCCGGACGCCGACGCGGAGGCGCTGGCGCACGCCGTCCTGGCGCCGCTGGCCGCCGAGCACCTGCGCGCCGTCGTCGCGGAGCTCGGCCCCGCCCGCGCCCGGGCCGCCGCCCACGCCGTCGCCCACGTCGCGGTGTGTGGGGCGCCGGGGCTTGGCACGCCGGAGCGCTCCACAAACGCGGCATTTCGGTCACGATAGGTCACCGCCAGCGTGCCAAGCACGACGCTCCAGCGTGCCAAGCGCCGCTCTGGGCCGTGGTGCATGGACGGGCGGCTGTCAGGGGATGGGCAGGGCAGGCTTCCGGCGTTGCGATCCCGCGCCGGGTAGCGCCGGAGCTTGGCACGCCGGAGCGCTCCACAAACGCGGCATTTCGGTCTCGATAGGTCACTGCCAGCGTGCCAAGCACGACGCTCCAGCGTGCCAAGGCGCATCTGGCGCGACTCGACCCCGGTTTGTTAACGTTCACACATGAGCCCGGAGCGGATGCCGGTCATGGCAGACGTCGCGCGGATCGCGGGCGTCTCGCACCAGACCGTGTCCCGGGTGCTGAACCACCACCCGAACGTGCGGCCCGCCACCCGCGACCGCGTCCTCGCCGCGATCGAGGAGCTCGGCTACCGGCGCAACCTCTCCGCCCGGGCGCTGGTCACCCGGCGCACGAACACGCTCGGCGTCGTCGCGTTCGACACGACGCTGTACGGGCCGGCCAGCACGCTGTTCGGACTGGAGCAGGCCGCCCGCGACGCCGGGTACTTCATCAGCATCGTCAGCCTCAAGACGATCAACCGGAAGACCGTCGGCGAGGCGCTGGACTACCTGGCCGCGCAGGCGGTCGACGGGCTGATCGCGATCGCGCCGCAGGTCGAGGCCGCGGCCGCCGTGTCCGCGCTGCGGGGCAACGTCCCGGTCGTGGCGGTCGAGGGCGGCGAGGCCGACGGCATGCCGGTCGTCGCCGTCGACCAGGTGCGCGGCGCCGAGCTGGCCACCCGGCATCTGCTCGACCTCGGGCACCGCACGGTCTGGCACGTCGCCGGGCCGGCCGACTGGCTGGAGGCCGAGGGCCGCCGTCGCGGCTGGCGCAACGTCCTCGCCGAGGCGCGGATCGACGCGCCACCGGTCGTCGAGGGCGACTGGAGCCCGCGCGCGGGCTACACGGCCGGGCGGCGCATCGCCGACGAGGCCCGGGCCGGCCGGGCGAGCGCGGTCTTCGTCGCCAACGACCAGATGGCGCTCGGCCTGCTGCGCGCCCTGGACGAGGCCGGCGTCCGGGTGCCGCAGGACGTCAGCATCGTCGGCTTCGACGACATCCCGGAGGCGGAGTTCCTGACCCCGCCGCTGACCACCGTCCGCCAGGACTTCGCCGAGGTCGGCCGCAAGAGCATCGCGCTGCTGCTCGACCTGATCGAGGCCGGGCCGCAGGCCGAGCCCGGCCGCGTCGTCGTCCCACCCGCCTTCGTGATCCGCGCGAGCACCGCCCCGCCGAGAGCGACCTAGACAACACAGCCACCCAGGACCGGAACCGCACCAGGGAGTCACTTGTGAGCGATAACAACGACGCGGTCGTCGTCGGTGTCGACTACGGAACGCTGTCCGGCCGGGCCGTCGTGGTCCGTGTCTCCGACGGCGCCGAGCTCGGCAGCGCGGTGCACGCGTACACCCACGGCGTCGTCGACGACACGCTGCCCGGCACGGGCGAGAAGCTGCCGCCGGACTGGGCGCTGCAGGTGCCGTCGGACTACGTCGACGTGCTGAGGAGCGCGGTGCCGCAGGCGCTCACCGAGGCCGGCGTCGACCCGCAGAACGTCATCGGCATCGCCACCGACTTCACCGCCTGCACGATGGTCCCGACGCTGGCCGACGGCACGCCGCTGAACGAGCTGCCGCAGTTCGCCGGGCGCAAGCACGCCTACGTCAAGCTGTGGAAGCACCATGCCGCCCAGCCGCACGCCGACCGCATCAACACCCTCGCCGCCGAGCGCGGCGAGCCGTGGCTGCCGCGCTATGGCGGGCTGATCTCGTCGGAGTGGGAGTTCGCGAAGGGCCTGCAGCTGCTGGAGGAGGATCCGGAGCTGTACGCGGCGACGGAGCGCTGGGTCGAGGCGGCGGACTGGATCGTCTGGCAGCTCTGCGGCAGCTACGTCCGCAACGCCTGCACCGCCGGCTACAAGGGCATCCGCCAGGACGGCGGGTACCCGTCGCGGGAGTTCCTGGCCGCGCTGAACCCGGAGTTCGCCGGCTTCGTCGAGGACAAGCTGGACCAGCCGATCGGCCAGCTCGGCGACCGCGCCGGCGGCCTGACGGCGCAGGCGGCGGCCTGGACCGGGCTGCCCGAGGGCATCGCCGTCGCCGTCGGCAACGTCGACGCGCACGTGACGGCGCCGGCGGCGCAGGCCGTCGAGCCGGGCCAGATGGTCGCGATCATGGGCACGTCCACCTGCCACGTCATGAACGGCGACGTGCTGCGCGAGGTGCCGGGCATGTGCGGCGTCGTCGACGGCGGCATCATCGCCGGCCTGCAGGGCTACGAGGCCGGGCAGAGCGGCGTCGGCGACATCTTCGGCTGGTTCGTCGACTCGTCGGTCCCCGCGAGCTACGCCGCCGCGGCCGCCCAGCGCAACCAGAGCGTCCACGAGTACCTGACCGAGCTGGCCGCCGCGCAGCGGGTCGGCGAGCATGGGCTGATCGCGCTGGACTGGCACAGCGGCAACCGCTCGGTCCTGGTCGACCACGAGCTGTCCGGCGTCGTCGTCGGCCAGACGCTCGCGACCAGGCCCGAGGACGTCTACCGCGCGCTGATCGAGGCGACGGCGTTCGGCACCCGCACCATCATCGAGACGTTCAACGCCTCCGGCGTCCCGGTGACCGAGCTGATCATCGCCGGCGGCCTGCTGAAGAACCGGCTGATCATGCAGATCTACGCCGACGTCACCGGGCTGCCGCTGAGCGTGATCGGGTCCGAGCAGGGCCCGGCGCTCGGCTCGGCCATCCATGCCGCGGTCGCCGCCGGCGCCTACCCCGACGTGCGGGCCGCCGCGGCGTCGATGGGCAACGTCGAGCGCGGCGTCTACCAGCCGGACCCGGACGACGCGAAGGCCTACGACGCGCTCTACGCCGAGTACGTCACGCTGCACGACCACTTCGGCCGCGGCGGTAACGACGTCATGCACCGCCTGCGGGCGATCAAGCGCGCGGCGGTGGCCCGATGACCGCGTATGCCGAGCTGCGTCGCACGGTCTGCGACCTGCACACGGAGCTGACCAGGAACAACCTGGTGACGTGGACGGCAGGCAACGTGTCCGGCCGGGTGCCGGGCGAGGACCTGTTCGTGATCAAGCCGTCCGGTGTCTCCTACGACGACCTCACGCCGGAGTCGATCGTCGTCTGCGACCTCCACGGCCGGGTCGTCGAGGGCGACCTGTCGCCGTCCAGCGACACCGACGCGCACGCCTACGTCTACCGGAACCTGCCCGAGGTCGGCGGCGTCGTGCACACGCACTCGACGTACGCGACGGCGTGGGCCGCTCGCGCCGAGCCGATCCCGTGCGTGCTGACGGCGATGGCCGACGAGTTCGGCGGCGAGATCCCGGTCGGGCCGTTCGCCCTGATCGGCGACGACTCCATCGGCCGCGGCATCGTCGAGACGCTGAAGGGGCACCGCTCGCGGGCCGTGCTGATGCAGAACCACGGCGTGTTCACCATCGGCAAGGACGCCCGCGCCGCCGTCAAGGCCGCCGTGATGTGCGAGGACGTCGCCCGGACGGTGCACGTGTCCCGCCAGCTCGGCGAGCCGCTGCCGATACCGGCGGCCGACATCGACCGGCTCTACGACCGGTACCAGAACGTCTACGGCCAGTGACGAGGAGATGACGATGGACGACGTGTTCGGGCAGCGCGAGGTCTGGTTCCTGACCGGGAGCCAGGGGCTGTACGGCGACGACGCGCTGCGGCAGGTCGCCGAGCAGTCCCAGGAGGTCGCCGGCGCGCTGGACCAGGCCGCCGACATCCCGGTGCGGGTGGTGTGGAAGCCGGTGCTGACGTCGGCCGACGCGATCCGCAGGGTCGCGCTCGAGGCGAACGCCGACGACTCCTGCGTGGGCCTGATCGCGTGGATGCACACGTTCTCGCCGGCGAAGATGTGGATCGCCGGGCTGGACGCGCTGCGCACGCCGCTGCTGCACCTGCACACGCAGGCCAACCGGTCGCTGCCGTGGGCCGAGCTGGACATGGACTTCATGAACCTGAACCAGGCCGCCCACGGCGATCGCGAGTTCGGCTACATCCAGTCGCGGCTCGGCGTCACCCGCTCGACCGTCGCCGGGCACGTCAGCGACCCCTCCGTCGTGCGCCGCGTGGCCGACTGGGTCCGCGCGGCGATCGGCTACGCCGAGGTGCACTCGCTGCGGCTGGCCCGGTTCGGCGACAACATGCGCGACGTCGCCGTCACCGAGGGCGACAAGGTCGAGGCGCAGCTGCGGCTGGGCGTCTCGGTCAACACCTACGGCGTCAACGATCTGGTCGCGGTCGTCGACGCCGCCACGGACGCCGACGTCGACGCGCTGGTGGCCGAGTACGACGACGTGTACGACCTGGTGCCGGAGCTGCGCAAGGACGGCGATCGGCACGAGTCGCTGCGCTACGCCGCGCGGATCGAGGCCGGCCTGCGCACGTTCCTCACCGACGGCGGGTTCCGCGCGTTCACCACGAACTTCGAGGACCTCGGCGGGCTGCGGCAGCTGCCGGGCCTGGCCGTCCAGCGGCTGATGGCCGACGGCTACGGCTTCGGCGGCGAGGGCGACTGGAAGACGTCGGTGCTGGTCCGGACCGTGAAGACGATGGCGGCCGGGCTGCCCGGCGGCACGTCGTTCATGGAGGACTACACGTACCACTTCGGCCCCGGCGAGCCGAAGATCCTCGGCGCGCACATGCTGGAGGTCTGCCCGTCGATCGCGGCGGCGACGCCGTCGGCGCAGATCCACCCGCTGGGGATCGGCGGCCGGGAGGACCCGGTCCGGCTGGTGTTCGACGCCGCCCCCGGCCCGGCCGTGGTCATGGGCCTGGCCGACATAGGCGACCGGTTCCGGCTGGTCGCCAACGAGATCGACGTCGTGCCGCCGGACGAGCCGCTGCCGAACCTGCCGGTCGCGCGGGCGGTCTGGAAGCCGCGGCCGAGCCTGTCGACCTCGGCCGAGGCCTGGCTGACCGCCGGCGGACCGCACCACACCGTCCTCTCGCAGGCCGTCGGGCCGGACGTGCTCAGTCTGTTCGCGGACATGGTGCGCACCGAGCTGCTGGTCATCGACGCGGACACGACGACCCGCCAGTTCGCCAAGGAGCTGCGCTGGAACCAGGCCTACCACCGCCTGGCCCAGGGCCTCTGACCCTTCGATCATGGGGAGATCGGGCTGCCCGATCTCCCCATGAGACGCCCGCCACATTTGATGTCAAATGTGGCATAGTACTCATGGACCTGCCGACGCCCACCCGCAGAGGCCGTCGCGTCCGGGCACCCACACACATCGGCCGCCGCACCCGGTCCAGCGGTGCGAGAGGAGGGCGTAGACCATCGCACATTGTTACCGGGAACACTCGCGGACATCCTGGGACCAGGGCGTTCGCACGCATCCGACCTCGCAACGAAGGGAAGACGGAGCATGACAATCGAGAAGCCGGGCCTGAGCCGCCGCACGTTCGTGCGTGCGTCCGCCATCGGCGCCGCCATGGTCGCCGCGCCGACCGCCCTCCCCGCTGCCGCCGCCGCTGCGCAGAGCATCGGCGCGACGGCCGACGCGACGTCCGGCGTCCCGTACGTCGGCGCGGGCAGCAACACACCGGTGCGGCCGTTCTGGCCGGCCGAGGTCCGCTTGGGTCCGGGCCTGCTGCAGGAGAAGCGGGACCGGATGAAGGCGTTCCTGCAGACGTTCGACGAGCGCCGCTTCCTCGTGCTGTTCAACAACCAGGCCGGCCGGCCGAACCCGCCCGGGGTGGCGGTGCCCGGCGGCTGGGAGGACGGCGGGCTGCTCAGCGGGCACTGGGCCGGCCACTATCTGAGCGCGCTCGCGCAGGCCTACGCCGATCAGGGCGAGCAGGTCTTCAAGACCAAGCTGGACTGGATGGTGACCGAGCTGGCCGCCTGCCAGGCCGCGATCACCGCGCGCATGGAGGACCCGGACGAGGAGCCGGAGGAGCCCGAGGAGCCGGTCATCGGCCGGGTGCCGGGCCGGTTCGGCAACGCCCTGCGACTCAACGGCGACAGCAACGCCCAGCACGTGCGGCTGCCGCAGGAGGCGGTGTCGCAGCTGACCAACTTCACGGTCGCGACCTGGGTCAACCTCGCCGCGGCGCAGAACTGGAGCCGGGTCTTCGACTTCGGCACCGGCACCGCGGTCAACATGTTCCTGACCGCCAGGGCCGGCGTCACCGGCAACGTCCCCCGGTTCGCGATCACCACCACGGGCAGTGGCGGCGAGCAGCGGATCAACGGCACTGCGGCGGTGCCGATCGGCGAGTGGGTGCACTTCGCCGTCACGCTCGACGGCGGCGTCGGCACGCTGTACGTCAACGGCGCGGTGGCCGGCACCAACCCGAGCATGACGCTCAACCCGACCAACCTCGGCGTCCCGGGCAACGTCTGGATCGGCCGGTCGCAGTACGGCGACCCAATGCTCAACGCGACGATCGACGAGTTCCACATCTTCGACCGGGCGCTGAGCGCGGCCGAGGTCCAGTCGCTGCAGACCTCCGCGGCCGGCAGCACCGGCGGCGGCAACATCGCCTGGTACCGCTGCGACGAGACCGACGGCGCGACGCTGCAGGACGCGTCGCCGAACGGCCGGTCGGCCGGCATCGTGCCGGTGCCCAGCGGGAACGAGCCGCTGTGGACGCCGGTGTACCCCGGCTACCTGGGCGCGATCCCGGAGGACGCGGTGATCCGGCTGGCGCCGCCGCGGTTCGCCGTCTACGGCGGCAACCTGGGCACGAACGTCTGGGCGCCCTGGTACACGCAGCACAAGATCATGCGTGGCCTGCTCGACGCCTACTACCTCGCGGGCAACCAGACCGCGCTGGACGTCGTCACGAAGATGGCGAACTGGGCGCACCTCGCGCTCACCGTCGGCGACAAGAACCACCCGCAGTACACCGGGCCGATCACCCGCAGCGACCTCAACTACATGTGGGACACCTACATCGCCGGCGAGCTCGGCGGCGCGAACGAGATCTTCCCGGAGCTCTACGCGCTCACCGGCGACGAGCAGCACCTCGAGACCGCGAAGCTGTTCGACAACCGCGAGTCGCTGTTCGACGCGGCGGTCGAGGACCGCGACCTCCTCGTGGTGACGAACCCGAGCGAGATCGGGCGCCGCCGGCCGGCCCGGCTGCACGTCAACATGCACGTGCCGAACTTCACCGGCTACCTGCGCATCTTCGAGCAGACCGGCGAGCAGGACTACTTCGACGCGGCGAAGCACTTCTTCACCTGGATCGTCCCGCACCGGATGTTCAGCCACGGCGGCACCGGCGGCAACTTCCCCGGCTCGAACAACAACATCGAGATGTTCCAGAACCGGGACAACATCGCCAACGCGATCGCCCAGGGCGGTGCGGAGACGTGCTCGATCTACAACGTCTCCAAGCTGGCCCGGAACCTGTTCTTCCACACGCAGGACCCGGCCTACATGGACTACTACGAGCGGGCGATCTTCAACCAGATCGCCGGCTCGCGGGCGGACACGACGTCGACCAGCAACCCGCAGGTGACCTACTTCCAGCCGCTGACGCCGGGCGCGAACCGGTCCTACGGCAACACCGGCACCTGTTGCGGCGGCACCGGCCTGGAGAACCACACGAAGTACCAGGACACGGTGTTCTTCAAGTCCGCCGACGGCTCGGCGCTGTGGATCAACCTGTTCGTGCCGTCGACGCTGACCTGGGCCGAGCGCGGCCTCGTCGTCACCCAGGAGACGAGCTTCCCGCGCCAGCAGAGCACCCGGATCACCCTCGAGGGCACCGGCGGGCTGTTCGACGTGCGGCTGCGGGTCCCGGCGTGGGCGACGAACGGGTTCACGGTGCGGGTCAACGGGCGGCCGGCGCCCATGCAGGCGCCGGTGCCGGGGACGTACGCGACGCTGCGGCGGACCTGGCGCTCCGGCGACGTCATCGACGTGTCGATGCCGTTCGGCATCCGGATCGAGCGGGCCATCGACCGGCCGGACACCCAGTCGATCATGTACGGCCCGCTGCTGCTGCCGATCCTCGGCAACCCCGGCGGCGGGACCTACCGGGAGCTGACGCTGTACCGGCACCTGAAGCTGGACGGCGACTACTCGCGCTCGGCGATCACGGCGGCCGGGACCAGCCCCGCGGGCGACGCGCTGTTCACGACGCACGGGTTCACCCTGCGGCCGTGGTACGTCGGCGACACCCAGGCGCACTCGGCGTACTTCCGGCGGGTGGAGCCGTCGATCGTGTTCGGCAGCATCGACACCGGCGTGCCGAACGTGAAGCGCGACGACGACCTGCCGAACTACGACGTGCCGGTCACCGGCATCACGTCGCCGGGCGACGACGGCCTGACGTTCCTGGACGTCGTCTGGGACCAGGCGCCGTTCGCGAACCACGGCGCGTTCGTGGCGGCGGTGGCCCGAACGGCGGCGGAGTTCGTCGCCGCCGGGTTGCTGACCGACGACCAGAAGGACACCGTGGTCTCGGCCGCGGCGAACGCCCGGACCGAGCTGGCGGTCTGACGCACGACGTGGCCCGCCGGCCGGTCCGCGAGACCGGCCGGCGGGTCATCCGGTTCGCGAGGCAGGGTGGGACAGTGATCGACGACTTCGGGCCGACGGAGCTGTGGGAACCGGCGACCCGGCGCGACCCGCACGCGTTCTACGCCCGGGTCCGCGCGGCCGGCCGTCCGGTGCCGCAGTACGACCCGGCCGGCAACCGGTTCTGGATCGTCGCCCGGCATGCCGACGTGCTGGAAGGGCTGCAGCACCCGGAGATCGGGCACGAGCTGCACCGTCACGTCGAGCCGGACCTGTCGCCGTCGGCGTACCCGCCGAGCGAGACCGAGCGGATCTCGTCGCGGCAGCTGATCGCGCTGGACCCGCCCGACCACACCCGGCTGCGGCGGCTGGTCAGCACCGCGTTCACCGCGCGGACGGTGGCCCGGCTGGAGGACTGGATCGCCGGCGTCGCCGCCGAGCTGGTCACGCACGTGCGCGCGCTGGGCCGGTTCGACGCCGTCACCGACCTGGCCGACCCGCTGCCCGTCAACGTCATCGCCCAGCTGGTCGGCGTGCCGGACGAGGACCGGGCCCGGTTCCGGGACTGGTCGGCGACGATCGTCTCCGCGTCCGACTACGACGGAGCGGCCACGCTGGCCTTCGCCGACTACGTCGACGAGCTGGCCGCGCGGCGCCGGGCCGACCCGCGCGACGACCTGATCTCGGCGCTGGTCGCGCAGGAGGCCCAGGGCGACGCGCTGGACCGCGACGAGCTGGTCGCGATGGTGCAGCTGCTGCTGATCGCCGGCCAGGAGACCACCGTCGACGTGATCGCGAACTCTCTGCGGCTGCTGCTCACGCATCCGGAGCAGTGGCACGACCTGCTCGCCGACCCGGCGCTGGCCGGCGCGGCCGTCGAGGAGACGCTGCGCTTCCGCGGCCCGGTCGAGATCGTCCCGCCGCGGTTCGCGTTCCGCGAGCTGGACCTCGCCGGCGGCACGATCCCGGCGTTCGAGCGGGTCGGGCTGTCGCTGTGGGGCGCGAACCGCGATCCGGAGGTCTTCTCCAGCCCGGACATGTTCGACCTCCACCGCGCCGACGTCGCCGGTCACATCGCGTTCGGCTACGGGACGCACTTCTGCCTGGGCGCCTCGCTCGGCCGGCTGGAGGCCCGGCTGATGCTGGAGGCCGTGGCCCGCGAGCTCCCCGGCCTGGAGCTCACCGCGGAAGTGGACGACGTACGCCTCCACCACGGCGGCGCCCTGCCGCTGCAGATCGGGCGCACGTGACTCCGCCTGGTCGCCGATAACAAAGCTTGTTATCGTGATGGTGTGGCGACAGCATACGGTGACTTCGTCCGGACTCGCCGGAGCCTCCTGCGGCTCTCCCAGCGTGAGCTCGCCGAGCGGACGGGCGTGAAGCAGCCGCTCATCGCGGCGATCGAAAGCGGCCGGCGCCAGCCGTCGGACGCCGCTCGCGCCGCCTTGGACCGGGCCTTGGCGATCCGGCCGTCGACGGCGCTGGCGGCTCGCCGCGAGCAGGTCCGAGAGCTGTTCGTCCGGGCCGGTCTGCCGCAGCCACGGGTCTTCGGTTCGGTGGCGCGTGGTGACGACGAAACATCGTCCGATCTGGATCTGATCGTCGAGTTCACCGATCGGCACGACATCGTCGATCTGCTCACGCTGGAGCACGATCTCGAGGAGCTGCTGACCGTCGGCGTGGACGTCGTGGACGCGCGTGCGGACGGCCGGGTGACCGAACACGCGCGCGCGGAGGCCGTCCAGCTGTGACGGCTGGCGATGACGCGGAGTCCGGGCGAGTCGGCCGCCGGCTCCAGGACCTTGCCGGCATGGGCGCCGACGCGGCGTACACGGTGAGCCTGGGCATCGAGGCGTACCTGGACGACAGCCCTCAGGGGCGCGTGCTGCGCAACAACGGCCGGCACATCCTGATCCAGGTCGCCACCGTGGTCGAGAAGCTGCCGGACTCGTTCAAGGACGTCCACGACGACATCGAGTGGGTGGCGATCGCTCGCATGCGCAACCTGATCGCCCATCACTACGACAAGGTCGACGATCGTCTCGTGTTCTCCGCGCTCGCGGTCCGGATTCCGGAACTGATCCGGCGACTCGGCATCGAGGACGCGCCCTAGTCGGGCCGGTTCCGTCCTGCTGACGGAACCGGCCCGACCGGTGTGGGATATCAGCCGCACGTGGTGGCGGCGTAGGTGGCATCGACCTCGGTGATCACCTCCTCGTCGTCGACGGTGCCGGTGGCCTGGACGGTCACCTCGCCCGCGGGGACCTGCGCCAGCCGCGTCGCGAAGGACTGGTAGGCCGCTCGGCCGGGTGCGACGTCCTCGACGGTGCGGGCGCCGTAGGGCGTCTCGATGACGACGTCGACGGGGCCGTCGTGGTCGTTCGTCGCGCGCACCGACACGAACGCCATCCGCCCGATGCAGCGGGACTCGGCCTCGACGGTGACCGGGATCCGCGGCCGCACGCCCGGGTCGTCGGCGAACACGCGCCACTCCGTCGCCGCGACGGCGGAGAACGTCGTGCCGTTGCCGTTCGCCGAGATCATCGCTCGCAGCCGGTCCGTGGTGACCGGGGTGAACGTGACGGTGTTGAACGCCGTCGAGCTGGTCCCGTACGCCGACGGGTTCTCGACGTCGCGCCAGTCCGTGCCGTCCCAGTACTGCAGCACCCAGGTCTGCGGCTCGGCGACGCCCTCGCCGGTCCCCTGCGGCTGGTCGCGCCAGAACTTGATCTCCGCGCCGGTCAGCCGGATCGGCCGCGACCAGGTGTACTGCGCCCACTGAGTGGCCGGCCGGGTGCCGGACCAGGTGCCCCAGATCTGCGCCTGGCTCGGGTTGGCCGGGTCCAGGCCGTCGTTGAGCGCGGTGACGGCGTTCCAGCCGGCGGTGAACGACGCGGTGACGGTGCCGAGCGGGGCGACGTTGCCGGTCAGCGGCCCGGAGATGTCCGCAGGGATGACCGCCGACTTCGCCGTCTCGACGTTGCCGGCGGCGTCGGTGGCCCGGAAGAACACCTGCAGCCGCTGCGCGTCCGGCGCCACGACCGGGCCCGTGTACTGCTGCCACGCCCCGCCCGCGCCGAGCGCGTACTCGATCCGCGCGACGCCGGACGTGGCGTCGGTGGCGGCAACGGCGACCGACCTGGCCGCCTCGTCGACCGTCCCGGCGCTGACCGGCGCGACCCGGTCGATCCGGACCGCGAGGCTCGCATCGGCGGAGGTGTTGCCGGCCCGGTCGGTGGCCCGCGCGACGACGGTGTGCTGGCCGTCGCCGGTCACGACGACGTCGGTGTACCGGACGAAATCGGAGAGGACCGGCGCGCCACCGTCAACCGCGGACGAGATCCGGACCCGGCCGCCGCTGTCGTCGACGCCTGCGGCCCGGACCCGGACGTCGGACCGGTACCAGCCGGCGCTGCCCGCGCTGCCGCTGGGCGTCAGCGTGACGACCGGCGCGGTCTCGTCGCCCTCGGTGTCGCCGGGGTCGATCACGGTGACGGTCGCCGTCACCCGGCCGAAGGCGAAGCCGAGCACCGAGCCCTCGACGGTGAGCGTCCCGGGCGCGGCGACGTCCTCCGGCGACAGCGCGTCCCAGAACGCCGGGATCTGCAGCGTCTCGCCCGACGACGGGAACGTCACCGGCACCGTGCCGGGCAGCTCCGTCTCGCCGACCTCGACGACCAGCGACGGCGGCGCGACCGACGCCGGCTGCTCGGCCAGCACCTTCCACTCCTCCACCGCGACGGCGGAGTACGTGCTGCCGTTCGTCGACGCGTCGAACACCGCCCGCACCTGCGTGGTCGTGACCGGGTCGAACGTCGTGTCCTGGAAGCCGGCCGTGGCGGTGCCGTAGCCGCTCGGGTTCGGCACGTCACGCCAGCCGGCCCCGTCCCAGTACTGGATCCGCCACGCCGCCGGCGCCGCGACACCGACGCCGGTGCCCTGCGGCTGGTCGTTCCAGAACTCGATCTGCGAGCCGGACAGCCGCATCGGCTGCGCCCAGGTGTACTGGACCCACTGCTGCGGCGGGTTGTTGCCGGTCCAGGTGCCCCACATGTCCGGCGGCAGCGGGTTCGGCCGGACGATCTCGTCGTTGAGCGCCTTCACCCAGTACTGGGTCGGCACCGGCGTGTTCGACACCGTGACGGTCGCCTCCTGGGCGACATTGGCCCGCGGCGTCACGTCCTTCACCTTCGGCGGCGTCGTCACGACCGGCTTGATCCGCGGCGGCGACTGCGTGTCGTCCCACTCGAGCCGGTCGATCGCCACCGAGCGGCGGAAGTGGTTGCCGCCCACCGCGTCGGCCGTGTGGTAGGCCAGCCACCACTCCCCGTCGAACTCGACGATGCCGGGGTGGCTGGTCGTCGACGACACCGGCGGCAGGATCGTGCCACGGTACGTCCACGGCCCGGCCGGCGACGTCGCGGTGCCGTAGGCGATGCACGCGTGGTAGTTCGCCGGCGTGCAGGGCGAGGTCGGGCCGGCGTTGTTGCCGGCGTAGGCCAGGTAGTAGGTCCCGTTGCGCTCGAAGATCCAGGCCGCCTCGAAGAAGCCGGTCAGCCCGGTGACGGTGCGGACCGAGCCGATCGGGGTCTTCATGTCCTGCGCGAGCTCCAGCATGCGCAGGTTGCCGAAGCTGCCCCAGTAGATGTAGACGCGCCCGTCGTCGATGAGGATGGTCGGGTCGATGTTGTGGATCGTGTTCGGCGTGGGCACGCGCTGGGAGATGATCGGCGCGCCGGCGTGGTCGGTCCACGGCCCGGTCGGCGAGTCCGAGACGGCGACGCCGATGCCGAACTTGTCGCTGGCGGGGCTGGCCGCCTCGTTCACCGGGACGTACCAGTAGTACCGGCCGTCGACGCCGCGCACCACCTGGCCGGCGTAGGCGCGTCCCGGCGTCGCCCAGGTGAACACCTGCTCCGGGCGCATCAGCGACGGGTGGTGGGTCCACTCGCCGGCGTCGACGTCGGACGTCACGAACGCGCCCCACTCGTTCATGATGAAGTCGTTGCGGGTCGGGCCGGCCTCGTCGTGGCCGGTGTAGATGTAGAGCTGGTCGGCGCCGGTGGAGTTGCCCGGCGCGCCGGCCGGGACGACGAGCGGCGCGGGGTCGGCGGAGTAGTAGCTGCCGTCGCCGAGGATCGGGTTCTCGGTGTTCGTGAACGTGACGGGGTCCGCGGCGGCCGCCGGTGCGACCGGACCGAGCAGGCTCGCGGCCAGCACGGCGGCGACGGCCAGCGGCCCGCCGCGTCTGATGGGGGTCATGGGGTCTCCTGACGTCCTGCACGATGAGGGTTCAGGGGCCCGCGGGGCGCAGTGTCCTGCGCCCCGCGGGCAGATGGGCGCGCTACCCGCAGCTGATCGCCGGGTACTGCGCCGTCACCTCCGCCGTCTGGCCGTTGGCGGCGACGGCGATGACCGTCGCCGCGCCGGCCGGGATGCTCGCCAGCCGGGTGGCGAACATCTGGTACGCCGACGCGCCCGGCTCGATGCCGGTCAGCGCCCGCTCGCCGTACGCCGTCTCCAACGTGATGTCGAGCTTCACGGCATCGTCGTTGGTCGCCCGGACGGCGACGAAGGCCCGGCGGCCGAGGCAGCGCACCTCCGCCGTGACCGACACCTCCGGCGGCGTGCCACCGTCACCGACGGTCAGCCGCAGCGTCGTGGACGTCGTGCCCACTTCGCTGACGTAGTCCGGCAGGACCAGGTCACCGGTGATCGTGTAGATGCCGGGCGTGTTGACGATCGCCGGGTTGAAGTTCCAGTCCACGCCGATCGCCTGGTTGTCGCGCGAGCCGTCGTTGTACGACACCTCGACCTTGGTCGGCAGCACCGGCAGCTCGCCCACGTCGACGGCCTGCTCGAACTGTTCCGCACCCTGGATCGAGATGCCTCCCGGCGAGTTCTCCGGCCGGACGTAGACCCGTGCCTCGGCGATCAGCCCGTACGTCGTGTTCGTGCCGAAGACGACGAACGGCTCGACGTTGGTCTCGGCCACCATCTCCGGCGTGATCGGCTGCCACGTGAACGGCAGCGAGCCACGCGGACCGCTGGCGAACTCGACGTCCAGCTCGGCCGGCAGCGTCGGCACCTCACCGACCACCGTCCGCAGCAGCACCGGAGCGTCCACCGCGCTGACGGTGTCGCCGTTGACCCGCCACCGCAGCACACCCGTGCCGGCGCCGGAGCCCTGCACGCCGAAGATGCGGATGCGCAGGTGGCTGGTCGTGATCGGCTCGAACTCGAGGTGGTTGTACGCGTTGCGGGTGAGCGCGCCCGCGTACGTCGACGTGCCCGTCAGCGTGACCGGCGTCCACGTCTGCCCGTCGTTCGACTGCTCGACGACGTACGTGTCCGGCCGGGGCATCCGGGTGCCGCCGTTGTCGTCGTACCAGTAGATGTCCGTCGACCGGATCAGCACCGGCGAGTCCCACGAGTACCGCAGCCAGGCCGCGGTCGCCGGGGTGGTGCCGTTGTTCGGCTGCCCCCACGAGCCCCAGCCGTTCCCGGCGCCGGGATTGGAGCTGGCCGGCGTCGTGGACTCGTTGACGCGCAGCGGGTTCTCCCACGGCGCGCTGCCGCTGGTCGTGATCGACGCGATCGAGCCGAACTCCTCCGACGTCACCTTCTCCGTCAGCGCCACCTCGACGTCGCGCTGCGTCGTCAGCTCTCCGTCGGACGCCGTCAGCCGGAACACGTACGTCCCCGCGACGGTGCCGGTGACGGTGGACGTCAGCGCGCTCGCGTCGCCGAAGATCACCCCGGCGCCGGCCGGCGTGGACACCGTGCTCCACTCGTGCGTCAGCTCACCGGTGTCCGGGATGCCGTCGTCGGTGATGGTCGACGTCAGCGTCGTGGACAGGTTGCCGTCGCGGGACCGGTCGACGGTGACCGTCACCGTCGGCGGGTCGTTGACGACCTCGGGGACCTCACGCCCGGAGTCGAACACCTGGATCTCCGAGATCGCCGTGGCGAACGTCGGGGTGTTGGTGAACGCCACCCGCACCCGGTCGGCCGTGACGGCGTCGAACAGCGCCTCGTTGAACTTCGCGCCCGGGACCTTCGGCGACTTGAACGTGTCCGGGATCGTCGTCCAGCCGCCGTTCCCGTCCGGGATCTGGATCGTGTACCGCTGCGGCTCGCGGTAGCCGCCCGTCTGGCGGTCGCTGACGAACCACACCTTGACGTTGTCGAACCGGACCGGCTCGCCGAAGTTCAGCTCGACGTAGCCGCCGGGCTCGGTAGTGCCGTAGTTGCCCCAGTACGGCTCGTTGATCGTGACGTTGTCGGTCACGGCGTCGAGCGAGACCGGGCGCTCGGTCTCCTTGATCGCACCCGGCGTGTGGTTCGGCGTACTCGTGCTCAAGCCCGGCGTGTGGAACTGGCGCCACGGCGTCGGGCGGGGGCCCTGCTGGGTGAACGACGACGACAGCTCGGCGCCCTGCGCGAGGTTCGGCGCGTCCTCGCCGAGGTCGATGCCGGCGGTGCGCAGGTACGACGCGACCCGCGCGTCCTCGATCGGGGTGTCGACGGCGTCCGGCAGCTCGGCGCCCTCGGCGGAGGCGACGGTGACCGTCAGGCCGTCGTCGGCCTCGACGATCTCGTTGGTGCTCGGGTCGTAGACGAACCGGCCGAGCGTGTCGGCGGTGGCCTTCTTCTCGCCGCCGACGAACAGGCTGTAGCCGGCGCCGAGGCCGTAGTGCGTGCCGTCCTCGTCCCACACGATCGTCACGTCCTGGCCGTGGTAGCGCAGGTTGTTGACCATGAAGTGGTCGTAGCCGAGGTCGATCGGCGACAGCTCGATCACGTCGTCGGAGCGCGGCTGGATGCCGCCCATGTCCTCGACGTAGATGTAGTTCATGTTGCCGAGCATCACGTGGTTCGGGTTGTTGCGGTTGTAGGTGCGTGTCGTCGGGTTCCAGTTCGAGTAGTACTCGGCCTGGTTGGCCACGCGCGTGTCGCCGCCGGGGTAGATGCTCCACGCCATCCAGTCGAGCAGCCGCGCGGCGTACTCGGGCGTGACGTACTTCTGCTGGGGGTCGTAGTGGCGCAGCGCCGAGCGGACGGCGCGGTACTGCACGGTGAAGTTGATGTTGGAGAAGTTGTTCGACCCGCCGATCCCGTACTTCGTCCGGTCCCACTGGTTGGCCGTGTAGAACGGGAAGATCGGGAAGTTGTCGCCGTAGCGCAGGAACCGGAAGCCGTCGACGTAGGTGTCGGCGTCCTCGAACGGGATGAGGTTCTGCGCATAGACGTCGTAGAGGTTCGACTCCTTGGCCGGGATGAGATCCCGCTCGGCCTCGCTGAGCGGGTTCTGCGTGCCGCCGGAGGTCGCGCCGTGCGACGTGCCGGCGAGGAACATCCGCGTCTCCTGGCTCCACAGCCGGCCGAGGATCGCCTCGCGGAGCCGGTCCGCCTCGGCGCCCATCTCCGTGACCTTCGCCGGGTCCGCGCCGGCCAGCGCGTAGAGCTGGCGGGCCGCGTCGAACGCGCCCCAGACGTACGCCGACTCGGGCCGCTCGATCGTCCGCGCGCCCGGTGCGCCGGCGTTCACCTTCGGGTAGCCGAAGCTGATCGCGTCGGCGTCGTTGCCCGGCATGAAGTTGGAGTCGTAGGCGATCAGCCCGTCGTCGTTGCCGTCGTAGTGCTCCAGCTGGCCGACGCCGTCGCCCTCGAAGTAGCGGGCGAACCGCTCGGCCACCGCCGGGCCGCCGCCGTGCACGTTGTAGGCCTCCAGGCCGGCGGTGCCGAGGTACTGCGAGTAGTGGTTGTTCCAGCTGGTGTGCCCGGGGCTGTCGAGGAACGCCGACGACCCGGACAGCTCGCCGATGTTCAGGATCTGCCCGTAGGCGAGGTACGGGTTGCGGATCCACTTGGTGTCCTGCAGGTGCATCGGCTGGGTCAGCGCGACGG
Source organism: Jiangella anatolica (assembly GCF_003236295.1). Lineage (GTDB taxonomy): Bacteria > Actinomycetota > Actinomycetes > Jiangellales > Jiangellaceae > Jiangella > Jiangella anatolica. The sequence continues at coordinate 70,697 of NZ_POTW01000002.1, read as the reverse complement.
CGTTCTGGTACAGGTTCACGCCCTCGATCGTCGTCGGGTACTGGTAGACGTAGCCCGGCTCGTTCGCGTCGAGGCTGTTGTAGCGCTCGCCCCACCAGCGGTAGACGATCGCCTTCTCGATGGCCGCGTCGGGCACGTCGATGTAGGGGATGTCCTGCGCCCAGCGGCGGTTGAACTCGGTGATCGCGGTGCGCGTGGCCTCGGCCGGCGCCAGCGCCGCGTACTCGTGGTAGCTCTCCGCCGAGTCCGGCATGCCGGACGAGTAGAGCACGCCGACGACGGACAGGTCGACGGAGCCGCCCGCCGGCACCGTGACCTCGCGGTCCAGGTTCGTGCCGGCGCGGGTGAACCCGGCCGCCTGCAGTCCGATCGTGACCCGCGACCACGCGGTGTCGATCAGGCCGTTGTTCGACCCGCTGGTCAGCGTGCGGGTGCCGGTCAGCTCGTCCGGCGAATCGGTGGACGTCGTCGCCAGCGGCGAGGCCGCCCGGACGGTGAACGTCACCGGCGCGGCGCCCGGGTTGCTGAACCTGAGCGCGGTGACGGCGACGTTGTCGTAGGTGATCGCCTTGGTCTGCTCGGCCACCACGCCGGTCGTGCCGATGGTGTAGCGCCCGCGCGCGTGGCTGGGCGCGTTGAACCGCTCGGCGCCGACCTCGGTGACCGTCTGCCCGGGCAGCGTGACGGTGTAGAGGTTGCCCAGGTTGTTCGGCCCGCCGGCGAACGCGCTGCCGGCGAAGCCCATGACGCCGAAGTTGCTGCCGCCGCGCAGGTACAGGGTGCGGCCGCGGGTCTGCAGGACGTTGTTGCCGGCGGTCCCGCGGACGCCGAGGATGCGGTCGAGGTAGTAGTCGGTCCCGCCGGCGGCCAGGTCCCGCTCGAAGATGGACTGGTGCATGCTGCCGGCGGTGTACGGCACCCCCGGCTCCAGTAGCGTCGCGACCTCGGCCTCGTTGAGGTACGTGGGGTCGCCGATGTCCATCGTGTCGGTCAGGCCGTCGGTGTAGAGCCCGACGTCGCTCTCGTTGCCCGGCAGCACGTGGCCGTCCGCCTGCGCGGAGCCCGGTAACAGCACCAGGCCGCCGCAGGCCACCACGCCGCTGGTCGCGGTCGCGATGGCTCTCCTGAAACTACGTCCCGACATCACCGTGTCCTCTCCATCGGGGATCTGGGTGGAACTGGGTTGTGAGCGTGAGCACTGGCGGCGCCCTCGGCCCGGGCATCGGCGAGCATCCGCCGCAGCCGGTTCCGCACGACGAGCACCAGGAGTACGAGCAGCAGCGCCAGCAGGATGGGTGCGAGCGGCAGCGCCCAGGCGGTCGCGGTCAGGTGGACGGTCGACGGCGCCGCGACCTCGGCGCCGTCGCGCAGCACCGGCTCGACGTCCACCCGGGCGTCCACCGGCCCGAGCGGCCAGACGCCGGTGACCCGCAGCTCCCGCTCGACCCGGCCGCCGGGCAGCAGCTCGCGCGGCTCCCCGTCGCTGACGGGCTCGACGTCGCCGAGCAGCGTGCTCGCGCCGGCGCTGCCCGCCGCGGCCAGGCCGACCGTGCCGGAGTTGACCACCTCGTACCGGACCACCAGGTCGCCGGGCGCGAACGGGTTCCACGACGGCTCGTAGGAGACGTCGACGACCCGACCGTCCAGCCCGGCCACGGCCTCCCCGGCGACGGTGAGGTTCACCCGCACGCCGACCCGGCTCTCGACCGCCACCTCGGACCCGGTGGAGAGGATCGACGCGGCGATGCCGGCCGGGTGGTCGCCCGGCTCCGCGGTCGCCGGCACCTCGATCTCCACCGGTACGACGACGGTCTCGCCGGCGCCGACGGCAGCCTCGTCCGGCACGCCGAGCCAGGCGCCGCCGTCGACCGGCGGCGTGCCCGACGGCAGCATGTCGAACGTGCCGCGCTCGGTGAGGTAGCCGTCGTTCGCCGTGATCGAGAACGTCACCGGCGCCGTCGAGTGGTTGGTGACGGCGACGTGCTCGACGACGCTGCCGCCCGGCTCCAGCACGACGTCGATCACCCGGCGGCCGTCCGGTCCGGTCGCGTCCGCCGGCGCCACCGACCAGGTGACCGGCGCGTCGGCGGGCGCCGCCGCGGGTCCGGCCGCGGCGACGGCCACGAGCAGCGCGCCGAGGAAGCCGATCATGGGATCACTGGTCGAACAGCGACAGCGTCAGCACCGAGTGGTACTCGCCGGGCTCGACGTCGGCCGGGGTGCGCAGCGCCAGTTCGGCGTCGACGTTCCAGCTGCCGGTCTCCTCCTCGGCGCTGAACGTGGAGATCAGCAGCTCCTGGCCGACCAGGCCGACCGCGGGCGCGCCGGTGCCGTCGGAGATGACGCTGGACACCGGCTCGCCCTCGGTGACGTTGCCGGTCGGCGACGGCGTCAGCAGCCGCGGCCGCCAGCCGAGGTGCTCCGCGCCGATGGTGTTGTCGCCGCCGGCGAAGTCGCCGGCCTGTCCGACGACGGCCCAGAACGCGCCGTCCGGGATCTCCTCGGGCGTGCGGGTGTCGCTGACCGTCACCGTCGGAAGCGTGCCGGTGAACTGCCGGGCGTTGTCGTCGGAGCCGTTCTCGGTCAGGACGACGCCGTCGTTCGGCGCGACCGTCAGGGTGAGCTGGCCGGGCGGGGTGATGTCGTCGATGACGACGGACAGGTCCACCCCCTCCTCCTCGTCGGCCACCGCGGCCGTGGCCGAGCCGGCCAGGCCCAGGGCGACCAGGCCGAGTGCGGCCAGGACCAGCCGCGGCCGGATGTGACGTGTGCTCATCTGTGCCTCTCCTCCGTCGTTGTTAGCGTTCACATATTGCGCCGGATGGAGCACCCGGGTGCGGCTCGCGCCGTCACCCGGGGACGGTCGAGCCGCGGATCACCACCCGGGTGTCCAGTGCCTCGATCCCGGACCGCGGCTCGCCGTCGATCGCGGCGAACAGCCGGTGCGCCGCCACCCGGCCGAGCCGCTCGAAGTTCATGTCGACGCTGGTCAGGGTCGGGCGAGCGCCGTTGGTGAAGATCTCCCAGTTATCGAAGCCCATGACCGCGACGTCGTCGGGCACGGTGCGGCCGTGCTCGCGCAACGCGTCCATGACGCCACGGGCGACCTGGTCGCTGCCGCAGAGGATCGCGTCGACCTCGGGGTGCTGGCCGAGCACCATGGCCGCCGCCGCCCGGCCCCAGCTCTCCGTCCACGACCCGAACCGGACCTCGCCGGCGGGCTCCAGGCCGTGGTCGCCGAGCGCGGCGAGTGCGCCCCGGGCGCGTTCCTGCGAGGCGCCGTAGGTCGGGTCGCCGGTGATGTGGGCGATGCGGGTCCGCCCGGTCGAGACGAGATGGTCGATCGCGCTGCGGCCGGCGCCGACGTTGTCGACCACGATGGACAGGTCCTCGGCGTCCTCCGACGGCGCGTAGGCGTAGACGACCGGGACCGGGAGCTCACGGCCCAGCGACGGCCGCGGGTCGGTGCGGCTGCCGACCACGATGAGACCGTCGACCCGGCGGCTGAGCAGCGCCTGCACGTGGTGCTTCTCGCGGATCGCGTCGCCGCGGGCGTCGCACAGGAACACCGCGACGCTGTCGGCGCCGAACGCGTCCTCGGCGCCCATGAGGATCGGGATGGAGAACCGGCCCTCGAGGTCGTTCGTGAGCAGGCCGACCGTACCGGTACGGTCCGCCAGCAGGCTGCGGGCCAGCTCGTTCGGCGAGAACGAGAGCTGCTCGGCCGCCTCGACGACGCGCGCGCGGGTCTCGGCGCGCACCTGCTTGCGGCCGTTGAGTGCCTTGGACGCGGTGGCGACCGAGACCCCGGCCAGGCGGGCGACGTCGGTCAACGTCACCTTGCGCGCGGCCGGCGGCACAGCGTTGTTCATGCGGTGGACTGTACCCGAGCCGCCCGAAAACGGGTAGACGGATTTTCGTGATCGATTTCGACCCCTTGCTCTGTCCGGAGAATTCCTACGTTGTACAGGCTTGACGCGGTGCAGACGACCTCCTACCGTCGCAGAAAACCTTTTCGGCCACTTTCGTTCACCGGGGAGACGGAACGATGCGACGGAGTACCAGGACACAGGCGACGACGGCCGTGACCGCAGCTGTGCTGGCGCTCGTGATGAGCGCCTGCGGCGGTGACGACGATCCCGACGAGACCGCGGGCGGCGGCGATGCCTCCGGCGACGGCGGCTCCGGTGAGGAGACGCTGGCCGAGGGGGTCGACGACGGCAGCACCATCACCATGTGGACACGGGCGGCCACCGAGGCGCAGTCCCAGCGCCTCGTCGACGCCTACAACGAGAGCCACGAGAACCAGGTCGAGCTGACGGTCATCCCGACCGACGACTATCTGCCGCGGGTGGGCACCGCCGCGGGCGCCGGCGAGCTGCCCGACGTGCTCAGCCTCGACGTCGTGTTCGTGCCGCAGTTCACCACGGCCGGCGCCTACCTCGACATCACCGACCGCATCGACGCGCTGCCGTTCGCCGACGACCTCGCGCAGTCGCACATCGAGGTCGGCACCCTCGACGACGCCAAGTACGTCGTGCCGCACACGATGGACCTGTCGGTGCTCTTCTACAACAAGAACCTCTACGAGCAGGCCGGCCTCGACCCCGAGGCGCCGCCGACCACGATGGAGGAGTTCGCCGAGCACGCCCGGGCGATCGACGCCCTCGGCGGCGATGTCAGCGGCACGTTCTTCGGCGGCAACTGCGGCGGCTGCTACGTGTTCACCTGGTGGCCGAGCATCTGGGCGTCCGGCGCCGACGTCATGAACGAGGACGGCACCGAGTCGTTCCTGGCCGAGCCGGAGGCGCAGGCCGTCTACGACATCTGGAAGGGCCTGGTCGACGACGACATCGTCGCGCCCGGCACCCAGGACGAGGCCGGCCCGACCTGGACCGGCGTGTTCCCCGAGGGCAACATCGGCGTGATGCCGATGCCGTCCACGACGCTCGGCCTGATGCCTGACACGTTCGAGACCGGCGTCGCGCCGATCCCGGGTGTCGGCGGCGGCGAGTCGACGTTCGTCGGCGGCGACGCCATCGGCATCTCCAGCAACAGCGAGATCCCGGACGCCGCGTGGAACTTCATCGCCTGGACGCTCGGCGACGAGGCGCAGGTCGAGGTCGTCGCGCAGAACCGCGACGTCGTCGCCCGCACGGACCTCGCGTCGAACGAGTACTCCGACCAGGACCCGCGGCTGGTGACCATCAACGAGGTCGCCGGCGTCGGCCGCACGCCGTACTCGATGCGCTTCGGCGAGACGTTCAACGACCCGCAGGGCCCGTGGCTGCCGCTGGTGCGCAACTACGTGTTCGGCGACGGCTCGACGCTCGAGCAGGACAACGAGGCGGTCGACGCCTCGCTGCAGAGCTGACCGGCTCCGGTGGGGTCGCGCCCGGCCGCGCGGCCCCACCGGTCACTGGAGGCCGTCACAGAGGAAGGACCCGACGCTTGGCCAGCCAAGTCCTGCGCGAGCCAGCGGCTCCGCCGACGCCCCCGACCCCCAGCTCCCGGGCCTGGTGGCGCACCCGGACGTTCCAGGGAGCGATGTACGCCGCACCCGCCGCGATCTTCGTGCTGCTGCTGTTCGTGGTACCGCTGCTGCTCGTCGGCCAGATGTCGGCCAGCGAGTGGCCGCTGCTCAAGGGCGGCCAGGGCCTGAACCTGCCGGACAACTACACCGGCATCGCCGACGACCGGCTGTTCTGGCCGGCGGTCGGGTTCACGCTGAAGTACACCGTCATCGTCGTGGTGGTGCTGCTGGTCCTCGCGATGGGGATGGCGCTGCTGGTGCAGGAGCGCCGCCGCGGCGTCGGGTTCCTGCGCACGGCCTACTTCCTGCCGGTCTCGCTCGGGCTGGCGTCGGCGTCGCTGCTGTTCTGGGGCTTCTACAGCCCCCAGATCGGGCCGATCGACCCGTTCCTGCAGTGGCTCGGCGTCACCGACGAGCCGATCCGCTGGATCGGGACGCCGAACCTGGCGCTGTTCTCGTCGATCATGCTGGTGGTCTGGAAGTTCGCCGGGTTCTTCATGCTGATCCTGATGGTCGGGTTGCAGTCGATCCCGAACGAGGTCTACGAGGCCGCCCGGGTCGACGGCGCCAGCAAGGTGCAGTCGTTCTTCCGGATCACGCTGCCGCTGCTGCGCCCGTCGATCGCGCTGTGCCTGATCATCTCGATCACCGGGTCGCTGCTGGCCTTCGACCAGTTCTTCATCCTGACCAACGGCGGTCCGGACAACTCCACCACGACCGTGGTGATGATGATCTACCGGGAGGCGTTCCGCCGGTTCGACCTCGGTTCGGCGGCCGCGCTGTCCGTCGTCGTGCTGCTCGTGCTCCTGGTCATCAACATCGCCCAGTTCCGCTACCTGCGCCGCGGCGCGGACGAGTGAGGCCGGGATGAGACTGCACCGAGCCATCGGCAACACGTCGTTCTGGGTGTTCGGCGGCGGGCTGGCGATCATGTTCCTGATCCCGCTGATCTGGACGGCGGTCGCGTCGGTGTCGCCGCACGGCGCGACGGCGCAGCAGGAGGGCTACGGCTTCGCGAACTACCGCACGCTGACCGAGTACGACGCCGGGCTGCCCACGTACCTGTGGAACAGCACCTACGTCTCCGTCCTCACCGTGATCTTCACGCTGGTGCTGTCGCTGCTGGGCGGCTACGCGTTCGCCCGGTTCCGCTTCCCCGGCCGCGACGCGCTGTTCCTGCTGATCATCGCGATCCTCATGGTCCCGTACGCGACGCTGCTGGTGCCGCTGTGGGTGCTGCTCGGCGAGCTGGGGCTGCGCAACTCGCTGTTCGGACTGGCGCTGGTGCTGACGCTCTACCAGCTGCCGTTCTCGATGTTCATGATGCGGATCTCGTTCGAGGCGGTGCCCCGTGAGATCGAGGAGTCCGCGCTAGTCGACGGCTGCGGCACGTTCGGCGTGCTGCGCCGGGTGCTGGTGTTCGCGGTCTGGCCCGGCATGATCACCGTCGGGCTGTTCGCGTTCCTGCACGCCTGGAACGACTTCATCGCGCCGCTGTTCATGATCAACGACAGCTCGCGCTACCCGCTGTCGCTGGCGATCGCCACGCTGCGGCAGCAGACCATGGGCGCCGTCGACTTCGGCGCCACCCAGGCCGGCGTCGTGATCATGGCGCTGCCCTGCCTGCTCCTGTTCGTCCTGCTGCAACGGCACTACGTGCGCGGCTTCATGTCCGGAGCCCTGAAGGGATGACCATCGTGCCCGACGATCTGACCGGCCGGCCCGTGGTGCCGAGCGCCGGGCGGCTGCGCCCGCTCGGCCTGCGTGAGGTGCGCATCACGGGTGGCTTCTGGGGCGACCGGCAGTCCGTCAACGCCTCCGCCACGCTGGAGCACAACCTGAGCTGGGAGCGCCGCGTCGGCTGGATCGACAACTTCGCCGCGGTCGTCGACGGCCGGGTGGGCCGGGACCGGCGCGGCCGGGAGTTCTCCGACTCCGACGTGTACAAGCTGATCGAGGCGATGGCCTGGGAGGTCGCCCGCACCGGCGACGCGTTCGCCGTGGCGTCGATCGAGGAGCTGGCCAAGGTGATCGAGCGGGCACAGGAGCCCGATGGCTACCTCAACACCGCGTTCGGTCATCCCGGCCAGGCCGAGCGCTACTCCGACCTGGAGTGGGGCCACGAGCTGTACTGCTACGGGCACCTGATCCAGGCCGGCGTCGCGCTGCTGCGCTCCGGTGTGGGCGGCCCGCTGGCCGACGTCGCGGTGCGCGCCGCCGATCACGTGTGCAACACCTTCGGGCCGTCGGGCAACCAGGGGTACTGCGGGCACCCCGTCATCGAGATGGCGCTGGTGGAGCTGTACCGGATCACCGGCGAGCGGCGCTACCTGGACCAGGCCGCGCTGTTCGTCTCGCGGCGCGGGAACGGGGTGCTGGCCGACGTGGAGTTCGGCCGCGGCTACTTCCAGGACGACGTGCCGGTGCGCGACACCGAGGTGTTCCACGGGCACGCCGTCCGGGCGCTGTACCTGGCCTCGGGCGCCGTCGACGTCGCGGTCGAGACCGGCGACACCGCGCTGCTGGCCGCCATCGAGCGGCAGTGGGCGGCCACGGTCGCGCGGCGGACGTACCTCACCGGCGGCATGGGCGCGCGGCACGCCGACGAGGCGTTCGGCGACGACTTCTTCCTGCCGCCGGACCGGGCGTACTCGGAGACCTGCGCCGCCGTCGCGTCGGTGCAGCTGGCCTGGCGGCTGCTGCTGGCGACGGGTTCGCCGAAGTACGCGGATCTGGCCGAGCGGACGCTGTACAACGTCATCGCCACGTCGCCGGCCGACGACGGGCGCTCCTTCTTCTACGTCAACACGCTGCACCGGCGCGCGATCGGCGGGCTGCCCGCGTCGGATCGGGCGCACCCGCGCGCGGAGTCCGGCGTCCGTGCGCCGTGGTTCGACGTGTCCTGCTGCCCGAACAACCTCGCCCGGACGTTCGCCAGCCTGGCCGCGTACCTCGTCACCGCCGACGACGACGGCCTGCAGGTGCATCAGTACGCCGACGCCACGGTGTCGACACGGCTGCCGGACGGGCGGCCGGCCGGGTTCGTCATGTCCACCGGCTACCCCGACGACGGCGCCGTCGTGCTGCGCGTGACCGAGACGTCGTCGTCGCCGTGGACGCTGTCGATACGGGTGCCGGCCTGGGCCGAGGGCGCCGTGCTCGTCGGGCCGGACGGCACCCGGCGTTCCGTGGGCCCCGGCATGGCGTCGGTGACGGCGGTCTTCGCGGCCGGCGACGAGGTGCGGCTGGGGCTGCTGATGCGGCCGCGCTGGGTCCGGGCCGACCCGCGGATCGACGCGCTGCGCGGCGCCGTCGCCGTCGAGCGGGGCCCGCTGGTGCTGTGCGCGGAGTCCGCCGACCTGCCGGCGGGCCGCGACGTGGACGCCGTCCGGGTGGACGCGTCCGTGCCGCTGAGCACGGACGAGTCCGGCGCTGTCGTCGCCACCGGCGCCCTCGTCGACGACGACGATCACGACTGGCCGTACGCGGCCGGCGCGGGTGACGCCGGGTCCGACCCGGCGTCGATCCGGCTGATCCCGTACCACTCGTGGGCCGCGCGCGGCCCGGCCACGATGCGGGTCTGGCTGCCGACCATCTGATCTAGAGTCGGGGCATGTTCGAGGACCTCACCACCGCGCACCTGGCCGACGCCTGCCTGCGGGCGGGGGTGCCGCTGCGGTGCGCGGCGCTGCCGCCGGTGACGGCCGGGCACCGGGCGGCCGGCCGGGCGCTGCCCTGCGTCCACGTCGGCAGCGTCGACGTGTTCCTGGAGGCGTACGAGTCGGCCGGGCCGGGCGACGTGCTGGTGGTCGACAACGGCGGGCGGCGCGACGAGGCCTGCGTCGGCGACCTCGCGGTGCTCGAGGCGCGTGCCGCCGGGCTGTCCGGCGTCGTCATCTGGGGACTGCACCGCGACACCGCCGACGTCCGGTCGATCGGGCTGCCGGTGTTCAGCCTCGGCGCGCTGCCGGCCGGGCCGCGTCGGCTGGACCACCGTCCGGCCGACGCGCTCACCCGCGCCACGGTGGCCGGCTTCGACGTCACCCGCGAGGACGCCGTCCTCGCCGACGACGACGGCGTCGTCGTCGTCCCGCTGGACCGGGCCGGCGAGCTGGCCGCGCTGGCCGCGTCGATCCGCGACACCGAGCGGCGGCAGGCCGACCTGGTCCGCGACGGCACGACGCTGCGCGACCAGCTGCGCTTCGCCGAGTACCTCGCCCGGCGCCGCGACGTGCCGGGCCTGACGTTCCGGGCCCACCTGCGCGCGATCGGCGGCGCGATCGAGGAATAGTCGACCACGCCCACGAGATCTCGTGTCGCACGACGCCTGGCACGGCGGCGTTGCTCGGGTCATCCTGGGAATGGCAGCTTAGCTGCCCGTAGCCAGGTAGAGCAGCGCCTTGCCGTAGGCCTCCTCGGCCTGCTCGTCGTCGATCTCGACCCGGCGCCCGCCGACCTCGAGCGTCACCCGGTAGCCGTCACCGACGCGACCCAGACCCGCGAACGCGCCGCCCAGCAGCTCACGCAGCCGCGACTCGCCGGGCAGCCACAGCGCGGCGTCCTGCTCGACGCTGTCCAGCGCCCACTCGACGGTGCCGTTGAACCCGAGCACGCGGCCGGACGGGAACTCGTGCACGTCGACGACCATGTGGCTGACCACGAAGACCTCGTCGTCCATGCCGCGGTCGGCGATGACGAACCGGTCGCCGGGACGGGGCTCCCAGCGCAGCCCCGCCTCGCGCAGCTTCCGGGCCAACTCGACAGAGATCACCCCTCCATTGTCACCCGGCGGCTCACCGGCGCCGCCCGAGCAGCCCCAGCAGCTTGGTCTGGTCGTCGGCGTCGCCGGGCACCGGGACCTCCGGGCCGCAGACACCGGGCCGGCGCAGGTTGTCGCCGAGCTCGCGGACCATCGGCAGCAGCTCCGCGACGTCCTCGGGCGGGATCGTGTCGTCGAGGCCGGCGCCGCGAGCGATGTCCCAGCCGTGCACGATCAGATCGAGGCCCAGGAACTTGTCGGCCGTCGCGGCGACCGTCGTCGGTCCGAACATGCCCTCGTAGGAGGTGTTCGCGCGCTCCGGGTCGTCCAGCAGCTCCTGCATGGCGTCGCGGGTGTGCTTCCACGCGGCGACGGGGTCCGTCTCGACCGGCGGGCCCTCGGGCAGGCTCAGCCCGCCGAGCTTAGCGACGCCGCCGTGCCAGTCGATCAGGTGCGCGACCACGTCACGAGTGGTCCAGCCCTCGCACGGCGACGGCGACGACCAGCGGTCAGCCGGTACGGACTCGATGCGGCTGGTCAGGGTGGCGGCCAGCCGGCGGTAACGGTCAGCGATGTCGGTCATACCCCTACCGTGCCGCGGGCGGCGGCCGGCGGGCTTGTACGGATCCGACATCGGCGCCGGATCAGGCCGCGCGGGCAGCCTCGCCGTCGACGACCGAGCCTGGGCCGTGCCAGTCCGGCGCCTGGCTGAGCAGCAGCTCGCTCGGGGTGCACGACGCGATCCGGCGGCAGTCGTGGGAGAGGTGCGCCTGGTCGCTGTAGCCGGCGAGGACGGCCAGCTCGGCCAGCCCGAGCGCGGCGTTGCCGGGCGAACGGGCCAGGGCCATGAACCGCTGCAGCCGCAGGATCACGCGCAGCATCGACGGCGGGTAGCCGAACGCGGCCCGGCTGCGCCGCTGCAGCTGGCGGTCGGTGAGCCCGGCGGCGTCGGCGAGCTCGGCGACGCTGCGGTTGCGCCGGCTCAGCACCCGGACCGTCCACGACGTCAGCGGGTCGGGCCCGTCGGCGTCCTCGAGCCAGCCGCGGGCCGCCGACGTGAGCACGGCCAGCCGGCCGCCGGGCGTGCCGGCGTCGGTGACCTCGCGGGCCAGCGTCCGCGCGCCGGGGCCGAGGACGTCGTCGAGCCCGACCCGGCTGTCGACCAGCAGGTACGCCGGCACGCCCAGCACGCCGGGCGCGACGCCGGGACGGAACCGGACGCCGGCGGCCTCGGTGCCCTTCGGCGTGAGCACCGGCCAGGCCGCGGTCTCCGGTCCGCACACGATGACCCGTCCGTCGGCCAGCCACATGACGTCTATGCAGCCGTCGGGCACCAGCAGCTCGGCGCCCTCGACCCGCGCCGTCCACCCGCACACGAGCGCGTCGCGCAGCTCGGGCGCCACGGCCACCGGCCGGTACCAGGACATACCGCCAGCCTAGAACGCTGGGAAACGTCCGGCCCGCTCCCTACGATGACGCCGTGGACGCCGCGCTGCCGGGGTACGAGGAGCAGTGGTGGCGTGCCCTGGCGGTGTTCCGGGCCTTCTCCGTGCTGTACGCGGCCGCGCTCTACGCGTTCGCGCTCGACGACTACCGGCACGTCACGCCCGGTTGGCTGGTACTGGCTGGTCTGGGCGGCTGGACCGCGCTGACGTTCGCCTGGTACCGGCGGCCGTCGTGGCGGCGCTGGCCGCTGCTGAGCGCCGATCTGCTGGTGGCGGCCGCCGCGATCGTCGCGACGCGGCCGCTCCAGCTGGAGGCGGCGGTCGAACGGGGTGCGCAGACGCTGCCGGTGTTCTGGGTGACCGCCCCGGTGATCGCGTGGGCGCTGGTGTACGGCTGGGCGGCGGCGCTGCCGGCGGCCGGCGTGATCGGGCTGGCCAACGTGGCCGAGCGGGGCGCCGTCACCGCGCCGCTGTTGCACAACACCGTGCTGGTGCTGGTCGCGGGCGCGCTGGTCGGGTACGTCTGCGATCTGGCCCGGCGGTCCGAGCGGCGGCTCGCCTCCCTGCTGCGCGAGCAGGCGGCGGCCGCGGAACGCGACCGGCTGGCGCGGGTGGTCCACGACGGCGTGCTGCAGGTGCTGACGTACGTGTCGCGGCGCGGACGGGAGCTGGGTGGCGACGCCGCCGAGCTGGCCGGGCTGGCGGCGGAACAGGAGGTGGCGCTGCGGGCGCTGATCACGGCCGCGCCCGCAGGTTCGTCCAGGCGGACGGACCTCGGCGCGCTGCTCCTGGCGCGGGCGACGCCACGGGTGTCGGTGGCGGTGCCGCCGGCGCCGGTGCGGCTGCCCTCGTCGGTGGCCCGTGAGGTGGACGCCGCCGTCGCCGCCACGCTGGACAACGTCGAGCGGCACGCCGGGCCGGACGCGTCCGCGTACGTGCTGCTGGACGACGACGGCGACGGCGTCACGGTCCTGGTCCGCGACACCGGCGCCGGGTTCGCGCCCGGCCGGCTGGCGGAGGCCGCCGCCGAGGGCCGGCTCGGCGTGGCCCGCTCGGTCGTCGGCCGGCTGGAGGCGCTCGGCGGGACGGCGGTCGTCGTCGGGCGGCCCGGCGACGGCGTCGAGGTCACCCTGCGGCTGCCCCGCCGGGCCGCCGTCGGCGCGGACCGGAGCGCGCCGTGACCCGCGTCCTCGTCGTCGACGACCACCCGCTCTGGCGTGACGCCGTCGCCCGCGACCTCGCCGACGCCGGCTTCGAGGTCGTCGGCACCGCCGGCGACGGCGACCAGGCGCTGCGCGTCGCCGCGGCGACCCGGCCCGGTCTCGTCCTGCTGGACCTGCAACTGCCCGGCCGCAGCGGCGTCGACGTCACCCGGGCGCTGTGCTCCGGCCCGCCGCCGGCGCCGTGCGTGCTGGTGCTGTCGGCCAGTGGCGAGCAGCGCGACGTGCTCGACGCGATGAAGGCCGGCGCCACCGGCTACCTCACCAAGTCGGCCACCCGCGACGAACTGGTCGCCGCCGTCGACCGGGCCGGACGCGGCGAGCCGGTGTTCACGCCGGGGCTGGCCGGGCTCGTGCTCGGCGAGTTCCGCCAGCTCGCCGCCGGGCCGCCGGCCCGGGACGGGCTCACCGCGCGGGAGACCGAGGTGCTGCGGCTGGTCGCCACCGGCCGGTCGTACCGGCAGATCGCCGAGCAGCTGGTCGTGTCGCACCGGACGGTGCAGAACCACGTGCAGAACATCCTCGGCAAGCTGCACCTGAACAACCGGGTGCAGCTCACGCGGTACGCGATCGAGCACGGCCTGGACGACGTCCGGCCGGTGGCGGGAGAACCATGACGTTCAGCCCGGCCGAGGACGCCAACCGCCGGCTGCTCCGGTCCCGCGACGCGATCGACCGGCACTACGCCGAGCCGCTCGACGTCCCCGCCCTGGCCCGGATCGCGCTGATGTCGCCGGCCCACTTCACCCGCGGGTTCAAGGCCACGTTCGGTGAGCCACCGCACCGGTACCTGCAGCGCCGGCGCCTGGAGCGGGCGATGGCGCTACTGCGCGACTCCGCGGCGAGCGTCACCGACATCGGCCTCGCGGTCGGGTTCGCCAGCACCGGCACGTTCAGCCGGACCTTCGCGTCGGTGCTGGGGGTGTCGCCGTCGGCGTACCGGGTCCGGAGCCGGCCGCTGCCGGCGCCGGGCTGCTTCGTACACGCCTGGACGAGGCCCGCGAACTCGCCCTGATCTGGCTGTCGGCGCGGCCCATCCACCGCCGTGATTGAGATTATGTCTTGCAGTTGTAAGTGAAACTGTGGACACTCATATCTGTAGACCACGGGAGGTCACGATGTCCACGCTAACTGTGACGCCGCGTCAGGAGCAGCTGGCCCGCGACTTCGTCGAGCAGACTCCGGATCCTCGTTTCACCGCGGCCAGCGGGAAGACGAAGGCAAGGGCGATGCCCGCCGAGCTCACCGCTCTTTTGCGGAGCGTGCTCGAAGCCGTAGCGAGGGGTGACGGTGTGACACTGCAGACGCTGCCTGACGAGCTAAGCACGACGGTCGCGGCCGAGCAGCTGGGTGTTTCCCGGCCGACGCTCATGCGGATGATCCGTGACGGCGAGATCGCCGCCCACAAGGTCGGGACCCATCACCGCCTCAAGCGCACCGACGTTCTGGACTTCCGCCGCGTCCAGCTTCAGCGCCGGCGCGCCGCGTTCGAGGAGCTTCGCCTGATCGAGGACGAGCTCGGCCTGGAATAGTCGTCACCCACCGCTAGCCTGCGGTGGGTGACACACCCGTGCGCTGGTGGACGCCAACGTCCTCTACTCCAAGACGCTCCGTGACTGGTTGATCATGATCCAGCTCGAGTCGCGCGGCGGCTTGTATGAGCTGTGCTGGACCGAGGACATTTTGGCCGAGGCCATCTATCAGTACCGGCGGCGTCACCCCAACGTCCCCGGCGGCGTGATCACCCAGATCCGCGACAGCATCGCAGGATCCTTGGCCGGCGCCAGGATCGACGACTTCGAGATCGACGGGTCGTTTCCCGGCGACGATCCGCACGATCAGCACGTGCACGCCGCCGCGGTGGCCGCCGGTGCGACCTACCTCATCACTGCCGACGGCGGGTTCACTTCGCCCGGCATCGACCTGGACACCCTGCCGTACGAGGTGCACACCCCCGACAGCTTCCTCGTGCTGGTCGACGACTCTGCTCCGCACCGCGTCCGGGCGGTGACTCGCGACCAAGAGCGCTACTGGGACCGGCGGCCGCGATCGAAGAGCCTGGTCCAGGCACTGCAGGACGCAGGCTGCCCGGACTTTGCGCAGCGGGTACTGGGGCACTTGTGCCAGCTACCGGCGGACGACGCGACCGCATGACAGCGCTTTGGCGCGACCCGCGTCATCGAGCGGTTTCGGAGAAGCGGCCGCCGTCGCCGGCCCCTAGCGTGGGGCGCATGTTCAACGCCATCAGCATCACCACCGTCCACGTCCTGGACCAGGACGAGGCCCTGGCCTTCTACGTCGGCCGGCTCGGCTTCACGGTCACCAACGACGTCGACCTGGGCTTCACCCGCTGGCTGACCGTCGCCCTGCCCGACGATCCGGAGCGGCATCTGCTCCTCGAGGTGCCCGGTCCGCCCGCGCTCAGCGAGCAGGTCGCCGGCCAGGTCCGGGACCTGCTGACCAAGGGAGCGCTGGGCGTCGCATGCGTGCTCACCACCGACGACTGCCGCAAGGCGTTCGCGGAGCTGTCCGCCAGGGGCGTGGAGTTCACGCAGGAGCCGGCCGAGCATCCGTACGGCGTCGACTGCACGCTGCGCGACCCGTTCGGCAACCAGATCCGGATCACGCAGCACGTCTGAGTACGCGTACCCAGGCCGGTTGAGCAACGGCGCTCAGGCCACGACCCGGCCGAGGCGGCACAGTGCTGACATGACCACAGCGCCGCCCACTCCGAGGACCACCACCGCGTTCTACGTCCAGGCGATCCTGTCCTTCGCGATCGCTCTGGTCACCGTCGTCGTCGGCATCCTGTACCTCGACATCGACTCCTGGACCCGGGCCTTCCTCGGCCTGGGCACCCTCTACCTCGTCACGTCCGCGTTCACGCTGGCCAAGTGCATCCGCGACCAGCAGGAGGACAACGCGCTGACGAAGCGGCTGGACCAGGCCCGGGTCGACAAGCTGATCGCCGAGCACGACCCGTTCCGCGAACCGGTCTGAGCGCGTCGCTCAGTCCAGCGTGGCGACGTGGGCGAGCAGCCGCGCCTGCTCGTCCGCCGTCAGCCCGGCGCCGAGCACGTCCAGCCACTCGGCCAGCTCGCCGTCGCGCAGCGGGCGGTACTCGGTCGGCTCGCCCGGACGGCGCACCGTCACCGTCCGATGCGTGACCATGACGTGCCGGCCGGGCAGGTGCTTGCCGACCATCAGGCCGGAGCGGAAGTGGATGCCGGGGAACGTGCTGGTGTAGTGGTGCGCCATCACGACGTCGATCGGCTTGACCTCGTACTCGTCGGTCGTGTGCGCGAGCTCCCAGCCCGCTTCGCGGTACCGCCGCAGCCCCCAGAGGCCGTCGCCGACGGCGTCGACGCGGTAGGGCCAGCCGTCCTGGTCGGACTCGGCGCCGTCGGCCATGGGGATCGGCCGCAGCAGGCCCATGCCGAACCCGGGGTCGCACAGCAGCCGCTCCCCGTCCAGCACCACCTCGACGACCATGTGGCTGCGGCCCTGCTGGGTGCCGGCGGCCGGGTCGCCGACGCGGCCGAGGTGCCGGACCACGTCGTAGCCGAGCCGCTCCAGCGCCGCCGCGACCACCGTCGAGTGCTCGAAGCAGTAGCCGCCGCGGCCCCGGCCGGCGAACTTCGCCTGGACGGCGTCCAGCCCGACGCCCGGATGCTGGTCCAGCAGCACGTCGACGTTGTCGAAGGTGAAGGTGCGCACGTGCGCCTCGTGCAGCTCATCCAGCGCGGCCCGGCTCGGCTCACGGACCTCGATGCCGAGCCGGTTCAGGTACGCCGGCAGGTCCAGCCGGTCGGTCCCCCACACGTCAGACACGGCGGAACCGGGCCGGCGCCGACGGGCGGATGCCGCGGGTGACCAGCGCCCGCATGACGTGCGCGTACTGCTTGCCGCGGTGCAGCTGCGCCTTGAGGTCGGCGCCGGTCACGCGATGGTGGAACTCGACGTCGACCTCGACGACCCGGAAGCCGGCCCGCAGCAGATCGATCGTCAGGCCGGTCTCGACGCCGAACCCCTCGGCCAGCGGCAGCGCCGCCTCGAACGCGGCCCGGGTCAGGCAGCGCTGGCCGGACAGCGGCTGCGTCGCCGTCCAGCCGGTGGCCCGCTCGATGCCGGTACGCGCGAGGTCGACCACCAGGCCGCGACCGCCGCCCGCGGTGCGCTGGGCCGGCAGCACGCCGATGGTCATGTCCGCCTCGTCCGCCAGCACCGGGTCGACCAGCGGCCGCGCGTTGCCCGCCGTCGACTCCAGGTCGGCGTCGAGGAAGAGCAGCGCCCGCGGCGCGGGCCGGTCCGCCTCGCGCGACTCGATCGCCGCCAGCGCCG
Source organism: Jiangella anatolica (assembly GCF_003236295.1). Taxonomy (GTDB): domain Bacteria; phylum Actinomycetota; class Actinomycetes; order Jiangellales; family Jiangellaceae; genus Jiangella; species Jiangella anatolica. Next base: position 53,399 of record NZ_POTW01000002.1, on the reverse strand, counting down.
TCGCGCCGGTCTCCATCGCGGCAGCCTTGCCCCGGTTGCGGGCGTGTCCGACGACGACGGCGCCGGCCTCGGTGGCGGTCGCAGCGGTGCGGTCGGTGGAGCCGTCGTCGACGACGATGACGAGGTCGACCCCCGGGATGGCCGTCGTCGCCTCGACGGTGGCGGCGATGCGGTCCTGCTCGTCCTTCGCCGGGATGATCGCGGCGACACCGTCCGCGCGGCGGTCCTCGGTGGTCATGGCCGCCAAGCTTAGGCGCTGTAGCCTCAGCTCTCGATGACAACGTCCGCCTCCACGACCGACGCCGCCGACTCCGAGGTCGGCCGGCTGCGCACCGTCATGCTGCACCGGCCCGGACCGGAGCTGAAGCGGCTCACGCCGCGCAACAACGACAAGCTGCTCTTCGACGGGATCCCGTGGGTGGGCCGGGCGCAGGACGAGCACGACGCGTTCGCCGACACGCTGCGCAACCACGGCGTCGAGGTGCTCTATCTCGCCCAGCTGCTGGCCCAGACGCTGGCCGGTGACGCCGCACGACAGGAGTGCATCGACGCGGCGCTGGCCGACCCGCGGCACGGCGACACGCTGCGCGCCGTGCTTCGCGACCACCTGAGCGGCCTGCACCCGGACGACCTCGCCCAGGTGCTGATGGCCGGGCTGGCGCACGACGAGCTGCGCACCGGCCGCGGGCTGACCTACCGGCTGATGGACCCGCACGACTTCGTCATCGATCCGCTGCCGAACCTGCTGTTCACGCGCGACTCCAGCGTGTGGATCGGCGACCACGTCGCCGTCACCAGCCTGGCGATGGCGGCGCGGCGGCGCGAGACCAGCCTGACGTCGGCGATCTACCGGCACCACCCGCGCTTCGCCGGCGTGCCGTCGGTCTACGGGCCGGAGCTGGAGAACCTCGAGGGCGGCGACGTGCTGCTGCTCGGGCCCGGCGTCGTCGCGGTCGGCACCGGCGAGCGGACGACACCGGCCGGCGTCGAGCGGCTGGCCCGCAACGTGCTGCGCGCCGGCCTCGCGCACACCGTCCTGGCCGTGCCGATCGCGCAGGACCGCGCGACGATGCACCTCGACACCGTCCTGACGATGGTCGACCACGACGCGATCGTCATGTACCCGAACGTCGCCGACGAGCTGACCGCGGTGGCGCTGCGGTGGTCCGGCGACGACCTGGTCATCGACGCCGACCCGGCGCCGTTCGTCGAGGTGGCGGCGAAGGCGATGGGCATCGACGCGCTGCGCATCGTCGAGACCGGGCTGGACCCCGTCACCGCCGAGCGGGAGCAGTGGGACGACGGCAACAACACGCTGGCCATCGCGCCGCGGCTGGCGGTCGCCTACGAACGCAACACCGAGACCAACGCCCGGCTGGAGGATGCCGGCATCGAGGTGCTGCGGATCACCGGCAGCGAGCTGGGCTCCGGCCGTGGTGGCCCCCGGTGCATGTCGTGCCCGATCCGGCGCGACAGCCATTGAGACGGTCTATACCTCGCGCCACGGCACTGTTCCGACAAGGTGCAGACCGGCCGAGACCGGACCGTAACGGAGCGAATCAGAAGAAGTCGCCATTCGATGGAACTTCTGCCCCTCGAAGAAGGTAAGCTCCAATGAAGGCCCCGGTCGCTCGTGTTCCCCCGTCGTGAGCGGCTGGGGTCTTCTTCTGCGCCGGTGCGGCGCCGTCAGCGGATGGTGACCTGACGGTTGGCCAGGCCGGCCCGCGCGCGGCGCTGCTCGCCCGTCAGCGGGGACTTCTGCGCCACCGCCTCGGCCAGCCGTTCGCCCAGCGCGGCGGCCGGTTCCTCGACGGCGTCGGCGGGCGTCCCGTCGACGAGATCCCACACCGGGACGAGCAGGCCGGCGGCGCGGAACGTCCCGAGCAGCCGGGTGCCCTCGCCGAGCGTGTCCGCGCCGGCGGCGTGCAGCCGGGCCAGTCCGTCGAGCAGCGGCTCCTCGTCGTACGGGAGCACCCAGCGGACCTGGTCGCGGTCGCCGAGTGCGCACCAGTAGGCCGCGTCGACGGATGTGAGGCGAGCCGAGGGCACGACAGCGGAATTGGCCTCCTCGAGGGCTGCCTTTGCCTCCGATCCGGTGTCCGACTCGGGATCCAACCAGTAGTCGAATCCGTCGTGAACCGTCACATGGAATTCCGCGTCGACGTCGATGAGGTCGTGCAGCCGCGGCGCGCCGGCCGGGCGCGGCGCCGGGCTCACCGTCGTGCCGGGCTCGGCCTCCAGCGCGGTGGCCAGCGTGTGGCCGAGGTCGGCGGCCGGGTCGCCAGTGGCCGTCATGGTCTGCAGCGCGAGCAGGATCTCGCCGCCGTCGCGCACCAGCGCCGGGAACGCGCCCGGGAGCAGCGTGCACAGCACCACCGAGCGGTCGTCGCCGGAGGACAGTCGCAGCGGCGCTGTCGCGGCGGACACGATCTCGCGCATGGCCACCCAGTCGCACTCGCCGGGCAGACCGGCGAACGGGCGGACGACGTACTGCCGCTCGGCCTCGCGGGCCTGCTTGCCATGGCAGACCTTGTAGCGCTTGCCCGAGCCGCACGGGCAGGGCTGGCGGGGGCCGACGACGGGAACCTCGGTAGTGGCACTCACGGAAGGCGAGGGTAGTCGCTCAGTCTTCGAACGGGTAACGGGAGGCGGGCCCCGGCCGATGTCACGGTGTCCCGGCCGATGTCACGACGGCACCCGCCGATGTCACAGCGACAGCCGATGTCACGGTGCCGCGCGCCCATGTCACGGTGTCGCACGCCCCGTGTCAGAGGTCAGACGGCGGGATTCCACGGGCCGACGACGGCGTGCACCGTCACCCGGCCCGGCTCGGACCGGACCCGCCACTCCCGGGCGATCGCGTCGACGATGCCCAGGCCGCGGCCCTGGTCCTCGGTCGAGGCCGGCTGGCGCACCTGCGGGCGGTCGGAGCCGCCGCCGTCGCTCACCTCGATGAGGACGTCGCTGCCGAGCACGGCCCACTGCAGGACGACGCCGGTACGGGTGCCGCCGAGCGGCAGCGGCTGCGCGTGCAGGATCGCGTTGGTGACCAGCTCGGTGACCACGACCAGCGCGTTCTCGATGACGGTGGGGGAGATGTTGGTGTTGCGCAGATCCTCGGCGACGAGGTGGCGGGCGTGCGGGACGTTGCTGACCTCACCGGTCAGCTCGACCGAGCGTGCGCTGTTGGATCGGGCCTCACGCCTCGTGGCCACGACTCGACCCACCGCCTGATCTCCCTTCACCGGACCCACGCCACCCGCATCCAGTGGTGCCCACTGCACGACTCTGCCAAACCTCCCGACAGTGAACCATTCGCCATACGATCACGTCCATATTATGAGATGTGACATCGCCATGTCCGCGCTGTCCTGGACGACCGCCCAGGTGACCGGCCTGCCACCGGCACACCGTTGATCACCAGGGCGTTTACCTGATCTTGGCGGGCGACTTCGCCCGCGTCCGGATGATCAAGATGCCCTCATCGCACACGTATGTCCGACCGTGACACTTCCTTCCGTGCCGAACTGGCGGATCGACCGCTAGGTTAGAGCGGGGCGGAGAGGATGACGATGTGGACTCACTCCCGGTCTTCGGGACAACGTGGGGCGGAAGGGGCTCGGACCGGGGTGGCGTCGGGCGACGCCATGATCGACGCTACCGGTGGCGAGGTACCTGGCCCTGCTGACACGCGTCACAGCGTGTCGTGGTTCGAGCCCGGTGTTCCGGTCGCACGGCACCCGATGTGGCGCAACGGTGACGGTGCGGTTGCGGACGGCAACGGAGCGAGTGACACTCTGTCGGATCCGGCTGGTGACGCTGCGTCGCCGGACGGGGCGTCAGAGGACGCGGCATCAGGGGACGGGGCGGCAGCACGAACCGAGGCGGAGCCGGAGCGAGCACTGGAACCTCAGCCAGCCAACGACACGGGGCTCGACGGCGAAGCGCTGCGCGAGACCCTCTCCTTGGTCGAGGACCACCTCGAGTCCGTCGGCGTCGACTTCTACGCGCAGTTGTTCACCATCGCGCCGGAGGCCCGCGAGCTGTTCGGCGCGGGCATGGCGGTGCAGCGGTCGCGGCTGGTCGGCGCGCTGGTGCGCATCGTCGGCAACGCGGACGACCGCGAGACGCTGGTCCCGTACCTGGAGGCGCTGGGCCGCGACCACCGCAAGTTCGGCGTCATCGACCAGCACTACGCCCCCGTGGGCACGGCGCTGGTCCTGGCCGTGCGCCGCGCCGTCGGCGACGCGTGGACGCCGCGGCACGAGCGGGCCTGGATCGAGGCCTACGACAAGATCGCGGCGATCATGTCCGGCGCCGCCCGCCGCGACGCCGTCATCTCGCCGCCGTGGTGGGACGCCGAGGTCGTCTACCACCGGCGCATCCTCGACGACCTCGCGATCATGCAGGTCCGCCCGCACACGGACTACCCGTACCGGCCCGGCCAGTACGCGTACGTCACGACGCCGCGGCGGCCGAAGATCTGGCGGGCCTACTCGATGGCCTCCGCCCCCCGCGACGACGGCCTGCTGGAGTTCCACGTCCGCACCGTCGGCGCCGGTTGGGTCAGCAGCGCGCTGGTCTGGCGCACCGAGCCCGGCGACGTGCTGCACCTCGGCGCACCCCAGGGCCACGACGTCGCCACGCCGCGGTCCGAGCACGACCTGCTCTGCATCACCGGCGGCACCGGCATCGCGCCCGTGCTGGCGGCGCTGCAGGAACTGGAGCAGCGCCAGGACGGCCGCCGCGTGCACGTCTTCTATGCCGGCCGCGACCGGGACCATCTGTATGCGCTGCCGCACCTGGAGTCGATCGGCGTGCGCTACCGGCGGCTCACCGTCGTGCCGGTCGTCTCACCGGACGGCCCGACCGACCGCAGCCCCGACCTCATGGGCAACATCGTCTCCGCCTACGGCGACTGGCGGAAGCACCGCGTCTACGTCGCCGGCCCGACGACCATGGTGGCCACGAGCCTCGAGCGGCTGCGCGAGCAAGGCGTCCCCGACGAGCAGATCATCGTCGACGATTACGGTCTCTGGTGAGTTCTAGCGCTTTCTAGCTGCAGAGCTAGATTGTCCTAGAGGGCCCGATGGAGAGCTCAACACCAGGCCAGGTCGTCGTGCGACCAGGACTTGCGGCGGGCGCTACCGTCGAGTGCCGGGTCGATGAATCGCTCCATGAGTTCTCGCGCAAGCGCCACGGTGCGGTGTTCCGAGCAGGAGGGGACCGACCTGGCAAGTCGCGCGTAGCCGCGGCCCCAGTCCGCAGGCAGGGCGAAATGGCCGAACGGTTCCATCATTCGGCGGCGGGTCTCCGACGCGATCGCATGGCCGAGGGCTGCCCCATCGACGTCCTGTGTCACGGCCAGAACCACGAGGTCGACAAGGTCCTTCTCGCGACTCGAGCGACGTTCGCCGTAGATCGTCATGGTTGCGCAGACCTTGTCGGCGACCTGGTCAACGACCGGATAGAGACGATAGGGATGGCCGACGAGCCGGGGCAGATCCAGGCTGCTGGCGGGTTCCATCGTCGTGATCTCGGCCGTGATTCCAGCACCCACCACAAGATCCACCCGTAGCGGTGACACCTTCTTCACACCGACGAAGACATCGAACATCACCCTGTAGCCGTCGGTGAATGGCTGCCCGTCACCGCCGACCGATCGACTGTGGCTCGTGTAGGCGAAGCGGAAGTGATCGTCCAAGTCGACCTCGGCGAGCCGCCTCAGGTCGGCCATAGCCTGATCCAGGGTGAAACCACGTCGATAGAGGTCGACGTCGTGAGTGGCGCGTGCCGACGGCACGCGCGCCAGCATTCCCGTTCCGCCCTTGAGCACCCACTCGGAGTCCTCACCTTCGGAGAACACGCGGCTGAGGAACCGATGGAAGTGCTCCAGCCTGATCCGTTCGTCGACGTTCAGTGAGGGGTCGGCGGCGGCCGCCCTCCTGGCGGCCGCCTTGATCGCGGCTTCGACGCCTGCGGCACTGGAATAGCCGGTCATCGTGGGCCACTCGCCGCCATTGCCGCGAGATCCACGTGAGGATGGCTCTCGGCGAAGCTTGCCGCTACTAGTGCGCCAAGCTCCGGCGCCAACGCGATCTCCCGGGCGACGGTCTTCAGGTCGGTGCCTGCAAGTTCCTTGAGGCGGTTCAGCAGGGCGCCGCCATCTGCCCTGGGAAATCCGTTGCGCTCAGCCAGGGGGGCGAGCAGTTCCTCCAGCCGTCCGGCGTCTGGGCTCCGCCCTTCGGAAGCGTCACGCAGGACGTCGGCGACAAGGCTGAGCTCCTTGATGTCCTCGACCAGATCAGTGATCGTGCGCTCGACCGTCATGACCGGCAGGCCCTCGACGAGCGTGAGGTCTCTCGGATCCAGGTTCCGCTTCCGGTAACGGATCTCGGATCGCTGGCTCTGGCGCCGCTGCGGACAGACGAAATCGTGCCGTGCGGCCGGCAGGTCGCCGATGCCGTGAAGACGCGCGGCCGAGGCGCCCGCGATCACGACGCCACGGGCCCCGTCTGCCAGGCGCTCTTCAGCCAGCCGGGCGGGGTCGGCGCTCAGCCATGCCGCGCGCAGATCTGTGTGCCGATCCCCCGGTGCGCCTGCGTCCAGGTACACACCATGGGCGAGGCGGATCAGATGCCCGGCCTCGGCAAGCCGAGAGAGATTCAGGCGAGTGACTCCGCGCCTGCCGGCCTGAGCCGACGTCACCATTCCCCACTGGTAAGACGTCAGCTCAGCGAGTGCCAGCAGTGCCTTTGAGGCCTTCATACTTGAAGTGTATCGCTCAGGTGCTACTTTCCAAGCTAAACTTCAGACGGTGGCGTGCTTGCGCAGGTAGATGCCGAAGTGCGGGACCGTGAACGCGATCGTGCCGCGCTCGGCCGAGTACACCAGGCCCTTCTTGATCAGCGAGTCGCGGGCCGGCGAGAGCGACGAAGGCTTGCGGCCGAGGTAGGTGGCGACGTCGGAGGTGGGGACGACGCCGTGGGTGTCGTCGGACAGGGCGGCCATCGCCCGCAGGTACTCGCGCTCGGCCGGGGTGGCCCGCTCGTACCGTGAGCCGAAGAAGCCGACCGCCAGCTCGGCCTGGGCCTCCGGCGCGGCCATCCGGACGTCGTCGGCGCCGATCGGGTCGGTCGGGGCGTTGTCCCAGGTGACCTTCCCGTAGGCCTGCACGAAGTACGGGTAGCCCTCGGTCGCCGCGTAGAGCGCGTCGAGCGCCGCCGGGTCGTAGACGACACCCTCCTCCGACGCCGGCGCGACCAGCGCGCGGTCGGCCGCCTCGCGGTCCAGCCGGTCGATCCGCACGTACCGGAACAGCCGCTCCGAGTACGACTTCGACGCGGAGAGAACGGCCGGCAGGTGCGGCAGCCCGGCCCCGACGACGACCAGCGGCAGTCCCTGCTGGGACAGCTCGTGGCAGGCGGCGCACAGCGCGGACACGTCCGGCGCGGGGATGTCCTGCATCTCGTCGACGAACAGCGCGATGCCCACGCCCACGTCGCGGGCGACGCCGGCAGCGTCGACCAGCAGCTCGACGAGATCGACCTCGATGTCGCCGGTGTCGGCGCGGCCGGTCGCCGCGGGCACGTCGATGCCCGGCTGCCAGCGGTCCCGCAGCTTCGCGTCGTCGCCGGCCGAGCGCAGCGCGAACGCCTTGAGCACGCCGAGGAAGGAGTCGACGCGGTCGGGGTCGCGGTGCCGCGGGGTGAGCTCGCGGACCGCCATGTGCAGCGCGCTGGCCAGCGGCCGGCGCAGCGACTGGTCCGGCCGGGCCTCGATCTTCCCGGTGCCCCACATCCGCCCGATCGCCTGCGACCGCAGCGCGTTCAGCAGCACCGTCTTGCCGACGCCGCGCAGCCCGGTGAGCACCAGCGACCGCTCCGGCCGCCCCCGCGCGATCCGCTCCAGCACGACGTCGAACTGCTGCAGCTCGCGGTCGCGGCCGGCCAGCTCGGGGGGACGCTGACCGGCGCCGGGAGCGTACGGATTGCGCACCGGGTCCATGATCGGACTCTATGGTGTCGTCTAGCGGGAACCGTAGATTTCGCTAGAGGACGCCATAGGCGTGTCGTCGGCCGGTGACGGCGACAGCCGCGACGCCGCCGCGACCGCCGCGACGCCGAGCGGCACGCCCACCGTCAGCAGCAGCGCCGGCACGATGATGCCGGAGTCGTTCGCCGCGAACCCGGCGGCGCCGGTGAGCAGCGCGGCCCACACCAGGTACCGGAACAGCGACCAGTGCTGGACCGTCCGCTCCATCGCCTGCTCGCCGTCGGGCCGGGTCAGCCAGAGGATCACCACGTAGATGACCGGCACCAGCCAGCCGTAGATCGGCCAGCGTTCCAGTGTCCCGAACGACGCCTCGGCCTTGCGGAAGATCACCGTCAGCGCGTCGCCGGAGAGCACGTCGTCGAAGAAGCTGCCGAAGTGCGTCCGCGAGCCGGGTGGGCGCAGCCAGTCGAGGAACGCGAACAGCCCGAACAGCGCGGTCGCGCCGGCGGCGGCGAGCGCCAGGCGGGCGAACGTGACGCGGGCGCCGTAGGTGCCGAGCACGAGCACCGCGAAACCGGGGATCGCGGCGAGGATGCCGCCGACGTCCGCGCCGGCCTGCGGAGCGCCGTCGATGACCACGGCGATCATGCCGACGACCATGACGGCGCCGGCGGCGAACCGACGCGACCGGTGGATGTCGAGCAGCCACTGGCCCAGCGCCGCCGCGGCGACCAGGCTGGCGACGACGAAGATCGCGAACGGGATGTTGCCGAAGCCGTAGAACCGGCCGGCCACCAGCGGCGACAGCCCGAGCAGGCTCGACTGCTGCAACGAGGACCCGCTGGCGACGTCGACCGCCAGCACCGTCGCCGTCACGCCGGCCACGACCCCCGGCGGCCCGTAGACGCGACGGCGCCACGGCCCGGCCAGCGCGACGACCGTCAGCGCCAGGGCCCCGACGACGATCGACGTCCAGAGGACGGTGTTCGGCTGGTCGTAGCGCCACCACCGGGTGACGTTGGCCAGGTACGACGCGACCGGCGCGGCCGCCGCCAGCACCGCGACCGCCTGCACGACGCGCAGCACGACCGACCGCGACGACACCCGGCGGCGCAGCGCCAGCACCGCTGCGGCGAACGTCACCAGCAGCACGACGCCGAGGATCTGGAAGAACGGGCCGGACTGGTCGCGGTAGATGTCCGAGGCGCGGTCGACGCCGATCAGCTCGGACACCGTCGCCGCAGAGCTGCCCGGGTGGGCGCCGGCGCCCCGCCAGGGCCGCCCGACGGAGTCCTTCGCGGGCTCGTCGACACCGGCGTAGGCCAGCAGCGTCGACGCGACGTCGGTCAGCTGCACCAGCCCCGGCCACAGCGTCGACGACGACGTCAGCCACTGCGGCCCGAACGTGCCGCCGTCGGCGATCGGACCGGAGGCGAGCGCCACGCGCAGCCCGGCCGGCGGCATCGGCGTGGGCTCCTCGGGCAGCGGGACCGGGGTGGCGACGCTGTCGGCCAGCCCGGCGATCATCAGCGCGGTGTCCGGCGGCAGCTGGTCGATGATCCGGCCGACGAGCTGGTCGATGCTGGCCGCGGTCTGCCGCCGGGTGTCCAGCGCGGCCTGGACGGTGGCCTCGTCGCTGCCGCGCGGGGCCGGGTTGGCCAGTCCGCCGAGATCCACGACGGTCACCGGGCACTCGTTCAGCAGCCCGCCGCCGAGATCGCCGGTGAACTGGTGGTACGTCGGCACCCGCCCGGTCGAGTCGGCCAGTGCCAGCGCCGCGCCCGGGCCGACGGCCGTCGCGCACACGCCGGCCTCGGCCAGCCGGTCGCCGAGCAGGCCGATCTCGGCGTTGTAGGAGTTGTCGTCCTGTTGCTGCTGCAGCAGCTCCCAGGCCGGAACCATGACGCCGGGACCGTCCTGGGCGGCGACCGGCTCCGGCGGCTGCCGGCAGTACCGGTCGTTCTCGCCGTCGGCGTCGGTGTCGAACATGTCCGTGGCGCGGCGCCCGGCGCTCACCGTCAGCCAGCCGTCGACCACACAGGTGCGCGTGCGGACGGTACGGACGGTCAGCGAGCCGGCCGCCTCGGAGCCGGCCATCTCATAGAGGTTCGGCGTGCCCTCGGCGGTGATGTCGGGCCAGGCCAGCCCGGCGATGCCGAGGAAGACGACGCGCTGCTGCGGGTCCGACGTCGTCGCGGCCGGCGGTGTCTCGGCGGCCGCCGCGGACGGCGTCAGCAGCGGCGCGAGAACGGCCAGCACCATGATCAGGAGGACGCCGAGGCGAGTGCGGCCCGCCCGCATCCGGCGTCGCGCGGCGCCGGGATGCGTGCCGGTCCTGCCTGCGCGCTCCACGTCCATCATGGTCGACCGTATCCGCACCTGCTCCTTCGGGCGGCAATGAAGCCGCCAATTGTGGCCAGGCTGACACACTAGGCTGCTGGGTATGACCGATCGTTACGCCTACCTGGGCCCGGAGGCAACCTTCACCGAGGCGGCCGCTCTGCGCTTCCCCGCCCTGGCCGGCGCGACGCTGGAGCCGTCGCCGACGGTGCACGCCGCCATCAACGCGGTGCGTACGGGCGAGGTGGCCGGCGCGGTCGTACCCCTGGAGAACTCGGTCGAGGGCTCGGTCAACGCCACGCTGGACGAGCTGATCCGCGGCGAGCCGCTCGCGATCACCGCCGAGGTGCTGCTGCCGGTCACGTTCACCCTGCTCGCCCGCCCCGGTACGGACCTCGCCGACGTCCGGCGCATCGTGACGCACCCGGTGGCCGAGGCGCAGTGCCGGGCCTGGGTCACGGCGAAGCTGCCCGACGCCGTCATCGCGCTCGGCCCGTCGACGGCGGCCGCGGCGGCCTCCGTCGCGAACCGGACGCCGGGCGCCGACGGCACCGTGTACGACGCGGCGATCGCAGCGCCGCTGGCCGGCGAGCGCTACGGCCTGGACGCGCTGGCCGTCGACATCGGCGAGGACTCCGACGCCGTCACCCGGTTCGTCCTCGTCACGCCGCCGGGGCGGCCGGGCCGGCCGACCGGCTCGGACAAGACCACGCTGGTCGCGTTCATCCGCGACGACCACCCGGGCGCGCTGCTGGAGATCCTCGAGCAGTTCTCCGCCCGCGGCGTCAACCTCACCCGGATCGAGTCGCGGCCCACCGGCAACGGCATGGGCCGCTACTGCTTCGCCATCGACGTCGAGGGCCACGTCGCCGACGCCCGGGTGGGCGAGGCGATGATGGGCCTGCGCCGGGTCTGCGGCAGCGTCCGCTTCCTCGGCTCCTACCCGCGCGCCGACGGCGTCCGCCCGCCGGTGCTGCCCGGCACCGCGAACGCCGACTTCGACGACGCCGCCGCCTGGCTGGCGCAGCTGCGCGGCTGAGCCGCGGCGGAGCGAAACCCCCGCGCGCCCCGGCCGCCCGGCCCGATACCCTCGGGTGGTGCTAGATCTGCGCCTGATCCGGGAAGACCCCGACCGTGTCCGCGCCTCGCAGCGAGCGCGCGGCGAGAGCGAGGCCGTCGTCGACGAGCTGCTCGCCGCCGACGAGTCGCGCCGGTCCTCCCTCGCCGAGTTCGAGCGGCTGCGCGCGGAGCAGAAGAGCCGGGGCAAGCTGATCTCGAAGGCCGCGCCGGAGGAGAAGCAACAGCTGCTGGCCGCGGTCCAGGAGCTGGCCGCCGAGGTGAAGGCCGCCGAGGCCGCCGCCGCGGCAGCACAGGCGACCCTCGACGAGCTGGCCCGGGTGCCGTCGAACCTCGTCCTCGACGGCGTGCCCGCCGGCGGCGAGGACGACTACGTCGTGCTCAGGGAGGTCGGCGACAAGCCGGCGCTGGAGCGGGTCCGCGACCACCTGGAGCTGGGTGAGGGGCTGCGCGCCATCGACACCGAGCGCGGCGCCAAGGTGTCGGGCTCACGGTTCTACTTCCTCACCGGCGTCGGCGCCCAGCTGGAGCTGGCCATCCTCAACCACGGCATGGCCACCGCCGTCGCCGCCGGGTTCACGCCGGTCATCACGCCGACGCTGGTGCGCCCGGAGATCATGGGCGGCACCGGCTTCCTCGGCGCGCACGCCGACGAGATCTACCGCGTCGAGGCCGACGACCTCTACCTGGTCGGCACCAGCGAGGTCGCGCTGGCCGGCTACCACGCCGACGAGATCGTCGACCTCTCCGACGGGCCGCTGCGCTACGCCGGCTGGTCGGCCTGCTACCGGCGCGAGGCGGGTTCTTACGGAAAGGACACCCGCGGGATCATCCGCGTTCACCAGTTCCACAAGGTCGAGATGTTCTGCTACTGCCGCGAGGAGGACGCCGCGGACGAGCACGCGCGCCTGCTCGGCTGGGAGGAGCAGATGTTGGCCGACATGGAGCTGCCGTACCGCGTCATCGACGTCGCGGCCGGCGACCTCGGGTCCAGCGCGGCGCGCAAGTTCGACTGCGAGGCGTGGCTGCCGTCGCAGGAGCGCTGGCTGGAGCTGACCTCGACGTCGAACTGCACGACGTTCCAGGCCCGCCGGCTGGGGATCCGCGAGCGCACCGACGGCGGCACCCGCCCGGTCGCGACGCTGAACGGCACGCTGGCGACGACGCGATGGATCGTGGCGCTGCTGGAGAACCACCAGCAGCCCGACGGCTCGGTGCACGTGCCGAAGGCGCTGCGCCCGTTCCTCGGCGGACGCGAGCTGCTGGAACCGGTCGCGGCGTGACGCCGGCCGGCGAGTGGCGCCCGGCGCTGGTCGCACTCGACGTCGACGGCACGATCGTCACCTACGCCGAGTTCCACCGGCCGCCGCGAGCCGTCGTCGTCGACGCGGTGCGGCGAGCGCACGACGCCGGTGCGCACATCGTCGTCGCCACCGGGCGGTCGATGCACTCGACGCTGCCGCTGCTGGACCAGCTGGGGCTCAAGGACGGCTACGCGGTCTGCTCGAACGGCGCCGTCGTCGTCGACGTCGAGAGCCGGGCGCCGGTGGACATCGAGACGTTCGACATCACCGACACCGTGCGGTACTTCACCACCCGGATCCCCGACGCCGTGCTGGCGGTCGAGGAGCTGGGCCGCGGCTACCGCGTCACCGGCGAGTTCCCGGCCGGCGACCTCGACGGCACGGTCACCGTCGTCCCGCACGAGGCGCTGGTCGCTCAGCCGGTGACCCGGCTGGTCGTGCGCTGGCCCGACGGCGACCGCGACCGGCTGCGCGAGATCGCCCACGCCTCCGGCCTGCCCAGCGTCGACTACGCGATCGGCTACACCGCGTGGCTGGACATCATGCCGGTCGGCGTCTCGAAGGCGTCCGGGCTGAGCAAGGTCGCCGGCAAGCTCGGGTTGCAGGGGGCCGACGCGCTCGCCGTCGGCGACGGCCACAACGACGTGGAGATGCTGCGCTGGGCCGGCGTCGGCGTCGCGATGGGCCAGGCCCCCGACGACGTCAAGGCCGTGGCCGACGCCGTCTGCGCCGACGTGGAGTCCGACGGCCTGGCCACCGTGCTCGACGGCTACTTCGCCTGACCCCGGCCGGCGCCGCACGGACAAAGCGCGCGAATGCCACTCTTCGCCGCACCGATCTTCGTGTTCTACAGTGGCGGAGCAACCACCGTCACACCTGATCATTTCGATACTGAGGGGCACTTCCCACATGGCTGACACACTTCGCGAGATCCTTCTCGACCCGGCCCGCCGGCCCGCCGTCGTCAAGGACCTCCACCAGCTCGTCGACGCCGAGGTCTCCGACAAGGGCGGCGTCTCCGGCATGGCCGTCAAGGGCGGCTACGCGGTGCTGAAGAGGATCAACGCCGGGTTCGTCCCGGAGACGATCGACAACATGCTCGACTCGTTCGTCGAACGGGCCGAGCCGTTCTACGCCGACTTCCAGGCCACCGGCGGCGGCTCGCTCGCCGACTACTTCGAGGGCCGCCGCGCCGAGGTCGCCGACGCCCTGCTCGGCGTCTCCGACGCGCGCGCCGCGGCGTCGCAGCGCGACAGCGTCAAGAAGGTCTACAGCAAGCTGCGCCCGCAGGCGCAAAAGCACGTCGAGGAGGCGCTGCCACGCCTGGCCAGCGTCATCGAGAGCCACGCCCGCACGGCCGCCTGACCGGCGCCCTGCACCGGCACGACCCGGCCGGCGATCCGCCCCAGCAGCGGATCGCCGGCCGCGTTCGTCAGAGATACATCCCGCTGCCGCGCTGGTCGCCGCCGTCCTCGGGCTGACCGGGCATCGCCTGGCCGGGCGCAAGCTGCACCCCCGGCGGCAACGCACGGCGCATCTGCTCCAGCTGCGCCCGCGCGGCCATCTGCTGCGCGAACAGCGTGGTCTGGATGCCGTGGAACAGGCCCTCCAGCCAGCCGACCAGCTGCGCCTGCGCGACCCGCAGCTCGGCGTCGGTGGGCACGGTGTCGTCGCCGAACGGCAGCGCGAGCCGCTCCAGCTCGTCGACCAGCTCCGGCGCCAGGCCGTCCTCGAGCTCGTCGATGGAGGCCCGGTGGATCTCGCCGAGGCGGCGGCGGCTGGCCTCGTCGAGCGGCGCGGCCTTCACCTCGTCGAGCAGCTGCTTGATCATGCTGCCGATGCGCATGACCTTGGCCGGCTGCTCGACCAGGTCGGTGAGCGAGCGCTGCCCCTCCTGACCGCCGGGCGCGGACTCGATGGCCATGCCGTCGGGGCCGACGACCACCACGCGCTGCTCGTCGTCCTCGGGGGTCTCGCGGGACTGGGCGTTCTCGTTCGGCTCCGTCATGGGACCATCTTTACCCCTCCGGGCCAGCTTCCGCCCGGCCGGGTCGGACTTGACGTCCACGCGCCGGCGCCGGGCGCTGTTGCCGTCCGGCCGCCTCCGCTCTGCGCAGGGCGAGCAGCTCCAGCGTCCGGCGGCGCGCGGCCTGCCGGGCACGGCGCACTGTGCTGCTGTTCACTCGACCCTCCTGACCATCGGCAGCCGGCTCGGGGTGAAGAGCACCGCGATGAGCACGGCCAGGACGGGCACGGCGACACCGGTGACGGCGAGGGTGTCCCAGGCCCAGATGAACTCCGGCGAGCCCAGCGCCGGCCACACGAGATAGGCGAAGTAGACGCCCAGCCCGGATCCGATCAGTACGCCGAGCCCGGCCACGACCAGCGCCTGCGCGCCGGCCAGGGCACGCCGACGGCGGGGTGGCGCACCGACGGCGGCCAGCGTGGCCAGGTCGGCGCGGCCCTCGGCGGCGGCCAGCGAGACCGCGATCGCCACGCCGACCAGCGTCACGAACGCCGCGCCCGCGGTCAGCGCCAGCACCGCCGCGTCCGCCTCGGGCTCCGGCGCCACCTCGATCATCGGGAAGGCGCCGGCGGCCTCGGCGGCCAGCATGGCGGCGTCGAGCTGGTCCGGTGTCGTGTCGCCGAACGTCACGATGCTGACCGACGACACGAGCCTGAAGCCGTTCGCCTCCAGCGTCTGCGCCGAGGCGAAGGCGCCCGGCAGTGACGTGTAGGCGAGGTCGCGCTCGGCCAGGTGCCCGGGGAGCTCGATCCGGACCGGCGGCCCGTCGTCGGCCGGAAACGTGTCGACGGCGGCGGTGCTCGTGTCGTCGAGGTAGCTGCGGTCGTAGACGACGATCTCGCCGGCGGCGACGGCGGCGAGGTCGGCCGGGCTCGGCTCGTGACCGGCGGCGACGGCCATGATCGCCGGGTCGGCGACCGCGATGTAGACCGAACCGGTCGCCGAGCCGCAGTCGGCGCAGATCCCCTGGCCCTGCAGCCACGCGCTGTCGTGCATGATCTGGTCGCCGTTCATCAGCGGCACGGTCGCCTCCGTCACCCGGTGGACGACGGCATCGGGCAGCCGCGCGGTCAGCTCCTCCTCGGCGGCTGCGAGCTGCGCCAGCGCGTCGTCCATCGGCTGTCCGTGCCGGTCGACCTCGACGCGGAGGACGTTGTCGGGCAGCGACGGCGTGTAGCGCAGCTCCTCGGCCCGGGCCGAGCCGCCGGCGGCGAACGCGACCGCCGTCGTCCCGGCCACGACGATCGCGATGGCCGCGACCGTCGGCGCGGTGCGGTGCCGGTGCCGGGCCGCGTCGCGCAACGCCAGCCGGGCGGAGAGGCCGAGCCGGTGCGCCCCGCGGGCCAGCGCCGAGATCAGCCCGGGCAGCAGCATGACCAGCCCGGCGGTCGCGACCAATGCCCCTGTCAGCTGGACGGCGATGTAGGGCGCCGTCACCGGCGCCAGGAGATACCGGCCGCTGCCGGCCAGCTCCGCCAACTGCCGGCCGTACTCGTCCAGCGTCCCGGCCAGGATTCGGCTGGCGATCAGCGCGCCGCCGGCGCCCGCGACGAACAGCACGACGCCGAGCAGCGGCAGCCGGGCCGCCAGCCGGGTGGTCCGGAACCGCTGCGCCAGCGCGTCGACCGGCTGCATCCGGGCGGCGCCGATGGCCGGCACCACGGCGGCCGCCAGCCCGGACAGCACACCGACGCCGGCGGCGATGGCCAACTCCGCCCAGCCGAACGTCCAGTCGTCGATCAGCGAGCCGAGGTAGGACTCCCAGGCCGGCGCGGCGAGCGGCACCAGCGCCGCGCCGGCCGCCAGGCCCAGCGCCGCGCCGAGCACGCCCAGCACCAGTCCCTGCGCCAGCACCGTCCGGCGCACCTGTGCCGCACTCGCGCCGCCGGCGACGAGCAGGCCGATCTCGCGGACCTGCCGCCGGGCCCCGACGGCGAACGCGGCGCCGGCCAGCAGCACGACCTCCAGCAGCCCCAGACCGACGACCATGGCGGTCAGCGCGGCCTGCTGCACCTCCTCGGCGGTCGGCCCGCTGCCGCCGCCCTCGTAGTACTGGCCCGGATCGGCGATCGCGCTGCGCGTCTGCAGGCCGACGCCGTCCGCGGCCAGGGCCACGCCGAGCGCGGTGAGGTCGGCGCCGGCGGGCAGGTCGGCCAGGTAGGCGCGCCCGCCCGTGTACGCCAGGTCGTTCCAGCCGTGGTCCAGCGCGGTCGCGGCGAACTCGGCGGCCTCGGAGCCGGGCGCGGCGCTGATCGCCTCGCCGTCGAGGAAGAACGGGTCGATCAGCAGCCCCGAGACCCGCAGCTCCGGCCCGCCGTCGAACCGCACCGTCGCGTCCGGACGCAGGTCGCCGCCGTCCAGCAGGTCCAGCTGCTCGGCCAGCCGCCGCGTCAACGCGACCTCGTCCGGCCGCTCCGGCCAGCGCCCCTCGTCCAGCCGGTACACGTGGTCGGACAGCGGGCCGCCCTGCGCGCCGATGTCGAGCAGCTGCGGGCGCAGCACGGTGTCGCCGTCACGCAGCCGGACGGTGTAGTTGAGCCGGTCGGGGACCAGCACGGTGCCCGGCGGGACCAGCGCGGCCAGGTCGACGGAGGCGGGGTCGCGGTCGGGCTCGGGCAGTTCGTTGGAGGTGAGCTCGATGATCGGCGGCGTGCCGTCCGGCGGCACCGGCAGCCGGTCGAACGCCGTGATCTCGAGGACGGCGTCGGCGTCGCCCATCCGCTGGTACGCGGACCGGTCCGGCGACTCGGCGCTGCGGTAGAGGACGTCGGCGATGGTGGCGCCGGCGACCGGCAGCCCGACCAGCACCGCGACCAGCAGCGACCGGCCGAGGTTGCGGCGCACCTGCCGCCGGGCGATCCGCAGCGCGGGCCGCCAGCCGCGCCCCCGCCGGCTCATCCGAAGCCGTCCGCGCCCAGCAGCACCTCCGGCGGCGGCGCCACCCCGGTGTCGTCGATCAGCGCGCCGTCGCGCAGGAACACCACCCGGTCGGCCCAGGCGGCGTGCCGCGCCTCGTGCGTCACCAGCAGCCCGGAGGCGCCGGCGTCGCAGCGGGCCCGCAGCACCCGCAGCACGTCCTCGCCGGTCTGCGAGTCCAGCGCGCCGGTGGGCTCGTCGGCCAGCACCAGCCGCCGCGGCCCGACGAGCGCCCGGGCGATCGCGACCCGTTGCTGCTGGCCGCCGGACATCTCGTCCGGGAACCGGTCGGCGAGGTCGCCGACACCGACCTCCGTCAGCGCCGCCAGCGCCTCCTGCCGGGCGGCCCGGGCGCGGACGCCGTCGAGCTCGCGAGGGAGCGCGACGTTCTCGGCGGCGGTGAGCGCGGGGATGAGGTTGAGGTCCTGGAAGACGTAGCCGAGGCTGCGGCGGCGGATCGCGGCCAGCTCGGCGCGGTTCAGCGTCGCGAGGTCGGTGCCCTCGACGAGGACGGCGCCCTCGGTAGGTGTGTCGAGGCCGCCGGCCAGGTGCAGCAGCGTGCTCTTGCCGGATCCCGACGGCCCCATGACGGCGACCAGCTCACCGGTGCGCAGGGCGAGGCTGACGTCGCGCAGCGCGTGCACCACGTCCGGCCCGTCGGCGTGCACGCGACCGGCCGCCCGGAGCTCGAGGACCAGGTCACCGGTCATCGCGGCACCGCGCGATCGCCGGCGCCGGCGTCGGCCGGGTCCGGCGCGGCGGCGCCGGGCCGGTTCGCCGGCGGGGAGGTCGTGCCGCGCCGCGCCAGCCGGGTCTCGGAGTGGTCCAGCCAGCGGACCTCGGCCTCGGCCCGGAAGATCATCGAGTCCAGCACCAGCAGCCAGGCGGTGTCCTCGGACCCGTCGGCGACCGCCTTCAGCCGGGTCAGCTCCTGCAGGTGCCGCAACGTCGCCGTGCGTTGCGTCTGCAGCACCGCCCGCACGTCGACGCCGGGGGTCGTCAGCGCCAACGCCACCTTGATCGCCAGCTCGTCGCGCGGCCGGTCGGCGCCGCCGATCGGGGTGGCGAACCAGCCGGTCAGCTCCGCGTGGCCGGCGTCGGTGAGCCGGTAGACGACCTTGCCGTCCTCGTCGGACTCGCCGGTCTGCGCCACCAGCCCGTCGCGCTCCAGCCGAGCCAGCGTCGTGTAGACCTGGCCGACGTTGAGCGGCCAGGTCGCGCCGGTGGACCGCTCGAACTCGTGCCGCAACTGATAGCCGTACATCGGCGAACGCTCCAGCAGAGCCAGCAGACCGTGACGAATCGACATGGCTACCAAGTATGCATACTCGGTATGGCTGGTCAAGTCGGTGCTGGTCAGAGGTGAGGAAGGAGGCCCGGTTCGCCCCGTTGCGCCTTGCCGGCGTGAGGCGAACGCAGGTCGAGGTGATCCAGGCCCGACATCCCGCATCGATCGCAGCGCGCTCAACGCGCGCGGAACCCCCGGCTATCAAGCAGCAGCCTCCGCATGAAACGGGGCAAACCGGACAGGTCTGGCCAGGCGGTGGGATTCGAACCCACGGAGGATTTCCACCCTCACCGGCTTTTCAAGCCGGCGCGCTCGGCCACTACGCGACGCCTCCACTTGGCTGTCCCGCCGCAGGTGGAATCTGTGATCGACGGGACGCGCCATCAATCCAACCCGAAGGTGGACGGACCGGCACTGTCTCACGGCCTCCGTGGCGAGTCAACCAGAGAGAAGGCGACCCCCGGCGCAGGTCGGCGTCAGCGGGCGAAATGGTTGGTCGGGATCGTCGACTCCTCGGCGGCGCTGAGCGCGACCGGCCAATCCGCCGGCGTGTGCGCGGCCGCGACCAGGCCGGGCAGCCCCACCGGCCACACGGGCCGCTCGGTGCTGCTCAGCTCGTCCAGGCTCCACCAGCGGTGCCCGATGACGGTGAGCTGCTCGTCCTCGGTGAGCCCGGCCGGCACGATCTCCTGGGTCGGCGCGTCGGCGACGAAGAACGTCTCGGACTGGACGACGATCTTGTCGGAGTAGGCGTGCACGACGGTCCGCTCGGCGATCGGACCACGGAACGCCGACGGCGCCAGCCGCAGGCCGGTCTCCTCCTCGACCTCACGGACCACCGCGTCGAGCAGGGTCTCGCCGGAGTCGACGCCGCCGCCCGGGGTGATCCAGAACGTGGGCGCGCCGGGCGCGGACGGGTCGCTGTCCTCGAAAAGCAGCACGCGTCCGCCGGGCTCGACGAGGAGCGCGCGGGCGGTCCGGCGGTGCGTGACCGGGCGGTCGAGCTCGGACTCCAGCGACATGACCACGTTCGCCAGGGTACGCCCCCTTCGGGACCCGTGACCTCGGATGTCTCATCGAGTCATCACGACAGCGTCATCGGCGCTGGTCTCAGCGATCTCAGGTCGTGAGCAGCACCTTGCCGACGTGCTCGCCGGCGGCGACGACGCGGTGCGCCTCGGCCGCCTCCGGCATGGGCAGCACGCGGTCGACGACCGGCCGGACGGCGCCGGACTCGATCAGCGGCCACACGTTCTCGCACACCTCGGCGACGACGGCGGCCTTGCCGGCGATGCTGCGCTGGCGCAGCAGCGAGCCGGTGATCCGGGCCCGCTTGGCCATGACGGCGCCGAGGTCCAGCTCGGTGACGTGACCGCCCATCGTCCCGATGATGGTGATGCGGCCGTCGGGCGCCAGCACGTCGATGTTCCGGGCCAGATAGGCGCCGCCCATGATGTCGAGGACGACGTCGGCGCCGTGCCCGCCGGTGGCCGAGCGGACCGCCTCGACGAAGTCGTCGCCGCGGTAGTCCACCAGGATCGACGCGCCGAGCTCGGCGCACCGCTCCAGCTTGGCCGCCGACCCGGCCGTCACCGCGACCGTGGCGCCCAGCGCGCGTCCGACCTGGATCGCGGCCGTCCCGATGCCGCTCGCGCCGCCGTGCGCCAGCAGCACCTCGCCGCCACGCAGGCCGGCGGTCATCACCAGGTTCGACCACACCGTGCAGAACGCCTCGGGCAGCGCGGCCGCCGTCACGAGGTCGACGCCGCGCGGGACCTGCAGCAACTGACCGACCGGCACCGCGACCCGCTCCGCGTACCCGCCGCCGGACAGCAGCGCGCACACCTGGTCGCCGGCCTTCCAGCCGGTGACGCCGTCGCCGACCTCGCTGATCGTGCCGCTGCACTCCAGACCGGGCCACTCCGGCGCGCCGGCCGGGACCGGGTACTTGCCCCGTCGCTGCAGCAGGTCGGCGCGGTTGACGGCGGACGCGACGACGTCGACGACCACCTCGCCCGGCCCGCAGACCGGGTCCGGCACCTCGCGCCAGGCCAGGAGCTCCGGCCCGCCGGGCTCGGTGATGACGACCGCGTGCATCAGATGCCGCCCGGCGGCCGGTCCGCCGGGTCCTCCGGCTCGTCCGCGGGCGGCGGCTCGTGCGCGTCCTCGCGCCGGGCCCACGGGTACTCCTCGGACGGCCGGATCACGATGAGGCGGTCGCCGCGGACCAGGTGCCCGATGGCCGGCGAGTGGAACGGCAGCTCCTCCTCGTCACGGACCACGGCCACGACGAGGTCGGCGATCTGCCGCGGCTGCTTGCCCTCCTCGCGCGGCGACACCAGCCGCTCGGCCACCTCGAGGCCGACGCCGGAGGTCGTGAGGTCCTCCAGCACGTGGCCGAGCGCCGGGCTGACGGTGGCCAGGCCCAGGATCCGGCCGACGGCGTCGGACGACGTGACGACCTCGTTGGCGCCGCCCTGCCGGACCAGCGCCAGGTTGTCGGCCTCGCGGACGGACACGACGATGTTCGCGGTCTGGTTGAGCTGCCGGCAGGTGAGCGTGGCCAGCACACTGGCGTCGTCGCGCGCGGTGGTGATGACGATGCGGCTGGCGGTCGGCACGCCGGCCCGGCGCAGCACCTCGGTGCGGGTGGCGTCGCCCATGACGGCGACCAGCCCCTGCTCGTTCGCCTCGGCGATCGCGGCCGGGTCCGGGTCGACGACGACCAGCGTCTCCGTCGCGATGCCGTTCGCGAGCATCGTGTTCACCGCGCTGCGCCCCTTGACGCCGTAGCCGATCACGACGGTGTGGTCGCGCAACTTTCTCCTCCAGCGGTTGAGCCGCACCTGCTCCCGGCTGCGGGTGGTCAGTGTCTCCAGTGTGGTGCCGATCAGGACGATCAGGAACAGCACCCGCAGCGGGGTGATGAGCACGATGTTGACGAACCGAGCGGTGTCTGACGCCGGTGCGATGTCGCCGTAGCCGGTGGTCGAGAGCGAGACGGTCGTGTAGTAGAACGCGTCCAGCAGGTCGACCGACCCGTCGGAGTTGTCGTTGTAGCCGTCGCGGTCGATGTACACGAGCAGGGCCGTCACCACCAGCACGCCGAGGGCGATGATGACGCGCTTGGTCAGCAGGCGCAGCGGGTCGACGATGTCGGCCGGGGCCGGCAGGTGGACCGAGCTCTTGGTCTGCACAGCCGTGAACGCTAGCGGACGGCGCTCACTGCAGCGTGGGCGTGGTGGCGTCGGGACCGTCGTTCCAGTCCCGGGCCAGCTCGCCCGCGGTGTCCAGCGCCGCGCTGACGGCGGCCGCGCCGCCGCCCTTCGTCGCCGCCGCGTAGCCCGCGATGAACGCCGTCACCGGCGCGGCCGGCCGCTCCACCGTGTGCGCGGCGTCGCGGGCGAGGTCGAGGATGCCGCCGACGTCGACGTCGTCGACCGGAACCCCCAGCCGTTCGCACAACGCGGTCACCCAGCTGTCCATGTCACGTACCTTCCTCCCGCCGTCCGGCCCATCCTCCACTGATCATGGCCGCCATCGGGCCAGGTCGTCCGGCGTGTCGATGTCCGCCGCGCCGTCCTCGTCGCGAAGCGTCGCCACTCCGAGGTGCTCGAGCAGCGCGCGCACCGGCCGGTCCCGTGGGTCGCCGACGGCGGCCAGCGCGGCCACCAGCGGCTCGGTCCGGTACGCCGCCACCAACGGCTGTACCCACCCGGCGGCATCGACGACGGCGACGACGTCGGTGTCTACCTCCAGGCCGGTCAGCAGCCGTCCGACCAGCTCCGGCGAGATCCTGGGCAGGTCCGCCGCCAGGACGACGACGGCGCCCGGTGCCGGGTCGTCGAGCGCGGCCAGGCCGGCCGCGAGCCCGGCCAGCGGTCCGCCGCCGGGTGGGTCCTCCCGCGTCCACGTCACCGGCGTCGACGTGTCCCGGCGCGGCCCGGCGACGACGATCTGCGCGGCGCCCGCCTCGGCCGCCGCCGCGACGGCCCGGTCCAGCAAGGTCCGCCCGCCGACGACGAGCGCCGGCTTGTCCGTCCCGCCGAGCCGCCGTCCCGCCCCGCCGGCCAGCACGACCGCCGCCCAGCTGCCGGCGCGCGCCGAGTGATCGCGGCGCCCCGCCGGGCTAGCGGCACGGCCCGCGCTGTCGGTGCCGGGCGCTAGGGTCGGTCCCACCCGGTCCGGGCGGGGCGGGTCCACCTGCTCGCCGGCGGGCATCGTCACGAGGGCGCGGGCCAGCTGCGCCGATGCAGCAGCGCCGGATTGCGGTCCCGGGCCGCGGCGATGCGGGCCGGGTCAAGTGAGGACGCCAGCCGGCCCTCCTCGTCGCCCAGGGCGGCGACCACGACGCCGAGTGGATCGACCAGCTGGGTGAGCCCGCAGTAGGCCCGGCCGGTCTGGGCGGCCGCGGCCACGTACACCGTGTTCTCGATCGCCCGCGCCCGCAGCAGCGTCTGCCAGTGATCCTCCTTCAGCGGCCCGCGCACCCACGCCGCCGGCACGACGAACGCGTCGGCGCCCGCATCGACCAGAGCCCGCCCCTGTTCCGGGAACCGCAGGTCGTAGCAGGTCAACAGGCCGAGCCGGACCCCGTCGACCGTGAACACGGCGGGCACCGCCGCGCCGGCGAGCAGCCGGGACGACTCGCGGTAGCCGAACGAGTCGTAGAGGTGCGCCTTGCGGTACGTCGCCAGCAGCGCGCCGTCGGGCCCGACCGCGACCAGCGTGTTGTAGGGCCGGTCGACATCGTCGGAGCGCTCGAACATGCCGCCGACGACGACGGCGCCCGCCGACCGGGCCACCGCGGCCAGCGTCGCGACGAACGGCCCGTCCAGCGGCTGCGCCACCGGGCCGAGCGGCAGCGCGGGGTCGCCGAAGTCGTGCATGACCGCCTCCGGCAGCACGAGAAGGTCGGCCGCGACCCCGTCCGTCAGCCGCCGGATCGTGTCCAGGTTGGCGGCGACATCCGTCCCCGCCGAGAACTGCGTCAGAACGACCCGCATGCCGCCCATTAAAGCGGCACGGGCGTCACCAGCGTCCCGTCGGCCAGGAACCGCTCCAGGTTGCGCAGCACCAGTTGCGCCATCGCCTCCCGCGTCTCGACCGTCGCGCTGCCGATGTGCGGCAGCAGCACGACGTTGTCCAGCGCGAACAGCTCCTCCGGCACCTGTGGCTCGGCGGCGAAGACGTCAAGCGCGGCGCCGCCGAGCGAGCCGGACCCGAGCGCTGTCACCAGCGCGTCCTGGTCGACGACGCTGCCGCGCGCGACGTTGACGAGGAAGCCGGACGGCCCGAGCGCGGCCAGGACCTCGGCCGACACCAGCGCCTGGGTGCCGGCGCCACCGGGAGTGACGACGATGAACGCGTCGACGGACGCGGCCAGCTCCACCGGCGAGGCCGCGTACGCATACGCGACGTCGTCGACGCGGCGGCGGTTGTGGTAGCTGATCGAGCAGCCGAACGCCTCGAGGCGGTGCGCGACGGCCCGGCCGATGCGGCCGAGGCCCAGGATGCCGACCCGGGCGCCGCTGACCCGGCGCCGCATCGGGAACTTCGCCCCCGCCGCCCACGCGCCGCTGCGGACGAACCGGTCGCCGGCGGACAGGCCGCGGTACACGTCGATCAGCCCGCCGACGGCGAGGTCGGCGACGCAGTCGGTGAGGACGTCCGGCGTGTTGCTGAGCGCGATCCCACGCGGCCGCAACGCCGCCACGTCGACCGCGTCGTAGCCGACGCCGAGATTGATGACGGCGGCCAGCCGCGGCAGCGCGCCGATCAGCTCCGCGTCCATGCCGGCGCCGGTGACCGCGACGGTCACGTCGCCACCGTGCTCGGCAAGGAACGCCGCGCGCTCCGGTCCCGCCGGCGGCAGCCGCAGCGCGCCGTACGTCGTCGCCAGCTCCCGCTCGGCCGTCGGATGGAGCCCGCCCACCTGCAGAACCACGCCATCGGTCACGGCCGCCAGCGTACAAGCCGGCGTGCAGGCCAGTGTTCACACCGCCGTCACCTGCCCGAACACCGGCCCTTACATGATCGTCCTTGACTGGAGCCATGGACGTCAGAGACCGCGAAGTCCGGCTCACCGACGGCAACACCGTGCTCAACGACCACGCCGACGACGCCGGGCTGTGCGCCGTCTGCGGCTCGGCCTGGCCCTGCGACGCCACGCTGCTGGTGAGCGACCTGCGCTGACCACACCTGCGGCGCCCTTACGATGGCGCCGTGCTGCACCTGCGCGTCTCGACGCCGGCGGAGACCACCGATCGCATCGTCGCGATGCTCGAGGAGTGCCCGGGCGTTGCCAGCATCGCGGTCCTGCGCGGCGCGTCCGTGCGCCCCGCCGGCGACGTCGTGCTGGCCGAGCTGGCCCGCGAGTCGGCCGAGGGCATGCTCCGGGGACTGCGCGAGCTCGGCGTCGACCAGACCGGCACGATCGCGCTGGAGTCGGTCGAGACCTCGGTGTCGGCGGCCGCCGAGCGCGCCGAGGACGAGGCGCCGGGCGAAGGCGCCGACGCCGTCATCTGGGAGCAGGTGGTGCGCCGCGCCGACGAGGACTCGGTGCTGTCGAACACGTTCGTCTGGTTCCTCAGCCTGGCCGCCGTGCTGGCCGCGATCGCCATTGTGCTCGACTCCGCGATCCTGGTGGTCGGCGCGATGGTCGTCGGCCCGGAGTTCGGGCCGCTGGCCGGCATCGCCGTCGGCCTGGTGCACCGGCGGTTCAGCATCGTGCGCCAGTCGCTGGTCACGCTCGTGGCCGGGTTCACCATCGCGATCGGCGTCACGACCCTGCTCGGCCTGCTCGCGTCGTGGGCAGGCTGGATCGACGCGTCGGTGCTGACCGCGGAACGGCCGCTCACCGGGTTCATCTGGCATCCGGACCGGTGGTCGTTCGTCGTGGCGTTCATCGCCGGAACCGCCGGCATCCTGTCGCTCACGTCCGCGAAGTCGGGCGCGCTGGTGGGCGTGTTCATCTCGGTGACGACGGTGCCCGCCGCCGGGAACCTGGGGCTGGCCCTGGCTCTCGGCGACCGCGCCGAGGTGGGCGGCGCGGCCGCTCAGCTCGGCATCAACATGGGCGCGATCGTGCTGGCCGGCGTGCTCACCCTGCTCGGGTTGAAGGCGGCGGCCGGCCGGCTGCCGCGGCTCAGTGCTGGACGGACGCCCGTCGCATGATGTCCTCGATGAACGGCGCCTTGCCCGCCCGGTAGGCCGGCCGGTCGTCGTGGTGCACGGCGGCCAGGCTCTCCTTGATGCCCGCGTAGGTGCGCGCGTCGTCGGGATGGCGGCGCAGGTGGTCGCGGAACGCCACGCAGTCGCGGCCCAACTGGGACACGTACTCGACCACGTGCAGGTGGTGGGTGCGCCAGGCCGGGTCGGGGTAGCAGAACGACCAGCGCCGCAGCTCCTGGTCGCCGGCCTCCCACACGTGGGTCCAGCCGATCTCGCGCATCGCGGCGACGGCGCCCTCGGCCTCTTCGTAGGAGGCCACCATGGCCACCATGTCGATGATCGGCTTGGCGGCCAGTCCCGGCACCGCCGTGCTGCCGACGTGCTCGACCGAGCCGATCAGCCAGGGGCGCAGCGCCGGCTCGACGCTGAGTCGCTGCTGCTCGAAGGATTCGGGCCACGCGGTGTCGTAAGGAACGATCTCTATAGGGTCGCGGCGCACAGCATCGTGCGCTGCATCACTCTCGTGCATACCCCGACCATAGCCCTCCGGGAGCCCCGATGACGCATGAGATTCACATGATCGTGCGGAGTTCCGGCCCCGTTCACGACCCGGACGACCGCAGGTCCGCGGCGATCATCCCGGCGCGCTTGACAGTACGCAGCGCGACCGCGACGTCGGCGTGGATCAGACCGGGCAGATGACCGACGGTCTCGGAGAGGAACTCGTAGAGCGCGCTGTCGCTGGCGACGGCGATCTCGCCACACAGGTTCCGGTCGCCGGTGGTGGCCGCGATCATCACGACGCTGCGGTGCCGGGCCAGGATCTCACCGGCGATGCCGATCTTCGTCGGGCTGATGGTGAGCCAGACGAACGCGTTCACCAGCAGGCCCAGCACCTCCGGCTCGACGACGGTGCGCATCCGCAGCACGCCGCCGGCCATCAGCGCCTCGGTGCGCCGTCGCGCGGTGCTCGGCGTGACGCCGCACCGGGCGGCGAGCTCCTGCCAGCTCATCCGCCCGTCGTCGATGAGCGCGGCGACGATCCGCTCGTCCAGCTCCGACATCGGCGCCGGCTCGTCCGGCTCCGGCCGCTCGCTCCACCGGTCGCGCCGCTCCGCCCGTAACTCGGCGACGACGGTGTCCGGCAGCAGCCCGGGGTTCCAGCCGTGCGGCGTGGAGAACCGCCGGATCACCTGGTTGCTGAACGTCGCCATGACGCCGTCGAACTGCGGCAGCCGGTGCATCATCAGCGCATAGAGGTGCTCGTTGGACGTGTAGGCGACCTCGGCGACGCAGTCGACGCTGCCGGTCAGCACCTTGACCGAGCCGGTCTCGTCCCACTGCGCCAGCGGCAGCGCCAGCTCGTCGGCCGCGCCGGGCGCGCACCGCAGCCGCACGAACACCGACCGGGCCCGGTGGCTGATCTGCGAGTCCAGGGCGCCGACGACGCGGACGGCGCCGGTCCGCCGCAGCCGCGCGATGCGCCGTGACACCGTCGCCTCGGAGCTGCGCACCGCCTGCCCGATGGTCGCGTGCGTCGCCCGCGGATGCGCCAGCAGCGCGCCGATGACGAGCCGGTCGAGCTCGTCGAGTCGCACCGATTCCATCAGATCACCGCCCGATGTTCGCAATTCCTTGCATACCTTCTCCATTCGTTGACACCTTGAATCACATTTCCCAAGCATGGTGCCCCACATTCTGCAGGCGCTCCACCGAGGAGGGACGGCATCATGTGGCGACGACCTCTGACTGCACTCGCGGTGATCGGCCTGGTCGCGGCGGGCTGCGGCGGCGACGACGGCGACAGCGCGGACGGCGACGGGGACGGCGGCGGCAGCATCACGCTGTGGACGGTGTACGACACGTCGGAGCGGATCGCGACGATGCAGCAGGTGCTCGCCGACTTCACCGCGCAGTCCGGCATCGACGTCGAGCTGGTCGGCGTCAGCGCGCCGGACCTGTCCCAGGCGATGGTGTCCGCGGCCGCCGCCGGTGACCTGCCCGACGTCGTCGTGCACGGCGTCGAGCTGGCCGCGGGCTGGGTCGCCGAGGGCATCCTCGACTCCGCCGTCGCCAGCGACCTGATCGACGAGCTGGGCGCCGACACGTTCAACGAGAGCGCGCTGGAGCTCATCCGGGTCGAGGACGCCGAGGGCGAGTACGCCACCGTCCCGTCCGACGGCTGGGGCCAGATGATCTTCTACCGGACCGACCTGTTCGAGGCGGCCGGCCTGGAGGAGCCGACGACCTACGACAGCGTCCTGGCCGCGGCCGAGGCGCTGAACGGGCAGGACGGGCTGTCCGGCTTCGCGCTGGGCAGCACCGGCGGCGACGGATTCACCATGCAGGTCTTCGAGCACGTCGCGCTGGCCAACGACTGCCAGTTGGTCGACGACTCCGGCGAGGTCACGCTGGACAGCCCGGAGTGCGAGGAGGCCATCCAGTTCTACGTCGACCTCGCCCAGTACGCGCCCACCGGCGCCGGCGACGTCGACACGACCCGGGCCAACTACCTCGCCGGGCAGACCGCGATGACGTCGTGGTCGCCGCACCTGCTCGACGAGCTGGCCGGCCTGTTCGCGGACACGCCGCTCACCTGTGCCGAGTGCGCCGCCGACCAGCAGTGGCTGGTCGAGCGCACCACGATGCTGCCGCTGTTCCAGGGCCCGTCCGGCGACGAGCCGACCCAGTTCGGGCTGACCATCAACCTCGGCATCACCACGTCGGCGGACACCGAGCCGGCGAAGGAACTGGTCCGCTACCTGGTCGGCGACGGGTACATGGGGTTCCTGTCCATCTCGCCGGAGGGCCGGTTCCCGATGCGCACCGGGCCGGAGGCCGGCGACACGTCCTACGTCGACGGCTGGTCCGAGCTCGCGGTCGGATCCGGGCAGGAGCAGCTGTCCGTCGGCGAGCTGTACGGCGACGAGGCGGTCCAGACGATCAGCGAGGGCGCCACCGGGTTCGAGCGCTGGGGCTTCCCGCAGGGCCAGGGCGCGCTGGTCACCGCGATGTACGGCGACCTGGAGCTGACCAACATCCTGCGCGACGCGCTGGACGGCACGATCACGCCGGCCGAGGCGGCCGCGCAGATGGACGAGAGCGCCTCCCGGCTCCAGTCCGACCTGGGCTGATGCCGGTGGCTGTCTCGCTGCGGGCACGCGAGGCGCGCGCCGGGCTGGCGCTGGTCAGCCCGACGGTGCTGATCGTGCTGCTGGTGGTGGTGCTGCCGTTCCTGTGGACGATCGTGATGTCGTTCCAGCGGCTGCGGCTGATCGACCTGCAGAACGTCTTCGACATCACGCTGACGCTGCGCAACTTCCAGACCGTGCTGGGTAGTGCCGACCTGTGGGAGATGGTGCGCACGACGCTCGTCTACAGCATCGGCGGGACGGTGCTGTCGGTCGGCGCCGGCCTGGCGACGGCGCTGGCGCTGCGGCACCGGTTCCCCGGCCGGATGATCATCCGGGCGTTCGTGCTGGTGCCGTACGTGATCCCGGTCGTGTCCGCCGCACTGGTGTGGCGGACGCTGCTGAACCCGCAGTTCGGGCCGGTCAACGTGTTCGGCGTCGACGTGCTGGGCTGGGACCGGCCGGTCGGGTTCCTCAGCGAGCGGTTCCACCGGGTCGAGCTGTTCGGCGCCGGCTTCGACGTGCCGATCGCACTGCTGACGGTCATCGCGTTCGAGGCGTGGAAGACGTTCCCGCTGGCGTTCCTGTTCATCCTGGCTCGCCTGCAGGGGCTGCCGCGCGACCTGGAGGAGGCGGCGCGCGTCGACGGCGCCACCCCGCTGCAGCGGTTCCGCTACGTCGTCGCGCCGCAGCTGTCCGGCGTCATCGCGCTGCTGGTGCTGCTGCGCTTCATCTGGACGTTCCAGAACTTCAACGACGTGTACCTGCTGACCCGCGGCGCCGCCGGCACCGAGGTCGTCGCCGTGCAGGTCTACCAATACCTGGTCTCGCGCAACGACGTCGGCGGCGCGGCGGCGCTCGGCCTGCTGATGTCCGTCGTGCTGATCATCGCGTTCGCCGTCTACTACCGGTACGGCGTGCTGAAGCAGGAGTCGGAGGTCTGATGGCGTCGCGGGAGGTGGTGGAGACTCGCGTCCTCGGGGTCGCGCGGGTGTTGTGGCTGGCGTTCGTGCTGGTCGCCTGCGTGCTGCCGCTCTTCTACATGCTGCTGCTGTCGGTCCGGCCGTTGCAGGCGGTGCTGCAGGACCCGCTCGGCCTGCCGTCACTGGGCGAGCTGAACCTGGCCGCGTACCGGCGGGTGGTCGCGTCGCCGGACGACGGCGGCTACGGCCTGCTCTCGTTCTTCGGCAACTCGCTGCTCGTCGCGCTGGGCTCGGTCGTGGCGACCGTGCTGCTGTCGGTGCTGGGCGCGTACGCGGCGACCCGGCTGCGCTTCCCCGGCAAGAACGTCGTCAACGTCTCGTTCTTCGCCGTCTACATGTTCCCCGGCATCGTCATGGCGATCCCGCTGTTCGTGCTGTTCTCGCGGCTCGGGCTGCGCGGCGAGCTGCCGGCGTTGATCGTCATCTACCTGGCGTCGACGGTGCCGGTGTCGGTCTACATGCTGCGCAACTATTTCCGGTCCATCCCGCAGGGTCTGGAGGACGCGGCGATGGTCGACGGCTGCAACCGGGCCCAGGTGATCGTCCGGATCGTGCTGCCGCTGGCGATGCCGGCGATCGCCGCCACGTCGCTCTACGTGTTCATGATCGCGTGGAACGAGTACCTGTTCGCGCTGCTCTTCCTGCTGGAGCGACGGGACAACTGGACGGTATCGCTCGGCCTGGCACAGCTGGACGACATCAGCGTGTCGGCGACGGTCCTCATGGCCGGGTCCGTGCTGCTCACGCTGCCGGTCGTCGCGCTGTTCTTCGCCGCCGAGCGGCTGCTGGTCGAGGGCCTCACCGCCGGGGCCGAGAAGGGGTGAGCATGACGGACATCGACGCGCCGGTGCGGCTGCTGGTGATCGGCGCCGGGAGCCGCGGCGGCACCGCGTACGCCGGCTGGTGCCTGCAGCATCCGGAGGCGGCCGTGGTCACGGGGATCGCCGACACCGACGAGGGCCGGCTGGCCGCCGTCGGCGACGCGCACGGCGTGCCGGCGGCGCACCGGTACACCGACTGGCGGACGGCGCTGTCGCGCCGCGGCCCCTGGGACGCGGTCGTCGTCGCCACGCCGGACCGGGTGCACGTCGACCCGACGCTGCGCGCGCTGGAGTTCGGCTACGACGTGCTGCTGGAGAAGCCGATGGCGCCGACGCCGAGCGAGCTGGACCGGCTGGTCGCGGCCGCCAAGGACCGGCCCGGCGCGATCACCGTCTCCCACGTCATGCGCTACACGCCGTTCTTCAACGCGCTGAAGCGGCTGCTGGACGACGGCGCCATCGGCGACCTGCAGGGCATCCAGCACGCCGAGCACATCGGCTACTGGCACTTCGCGCACAGCTACGTCCGCGGCAACTGGCACCGGACCGCCGACTCCAGCCCGATGCTGCTGGCCAAGGCCTGCCACGACCTGGACATCCTCCGCTGGCTGGTCGGCGCCCCGTGCCTGGCGGTCTCGTCGTTCGGCGACCGGCGGCACTTCCGCATCGAGAACGCGCCGCCCGGCTCCACCGACCGCTGCATCGACGGGTGCGCGGTCGCGGCCAGCTGCCCGTACAACGCCGAACGGTTCTACGTCGAGCAGTTGGCCGGCGTCGACACCTGGCCGGTCTCCGTCATCACTCGCGATCCGTCGCCGGAGGGACGGCTGCGGGCGCTGCGCGAGACCGACTACGGCCGCTGCGTCTACCGCATGGACAACGACGTCGTCGACCACCAGACCACGTCGCTGCGCTACGCCAACGGCGTCACCGCGTCGCTCGTCGTGTCGGCGTTCACGCAGCACAACACCCGCCTCATCACGATGATGGGCAGCCACGGCCAGATCGACGCCGACCTCGAGGCCGGCCGCATCTCCGTCACCCCGTTCACCGGCGCGGAGCCGTACGTCGAGCAGGTCGGTGAGAACCGCGGCGGCCACTCCGGCGGCGACGCCGGGCTGATGGCCGACTTCGCCGAGCGCACCCGGCGGCGACGGGCCGGGCTTCCGGTGCAGGCCGCGCCGAGCGCGTTCGAGGAGAGCCTGGAGAGCCACTGGGTCGCCTACGCGGCCGAGCGGTCCCGTCAGAACGGCACGATCGAGTACCTATGAGGCCGAACCTGCTGCTCGTCACCACGGACCAGCAGCGCCGCGACACCGTCGGCCCGGGCGCGCCGTCGTTCCTGCGCACGCCGCACCTGGACCAGCTCGCGCGCGGGGGCATCCGGTTCGACGCCGCCTACGCGTCGACGCCAGTCTGTGTGCCGTCGCGGCTCACGCTGCTGACCGGCCGGTCGGCGCTGCGGCACGGCATGACGCACAACGGCGCGACGTCGGACGTGCTGGCGCCGGGCGCGCCGACGTTGCCGGCCCGGCTCGGCGCGCTCGGGTACTCGACCACCGGCATCGGGAAGATGCACTTCACGCCGCCGCGGGCGCACCACGGCTTCGAAGAGCTGATCCTGCCCGACGACTACTACCGGACCGGTGTTCCGGCGATGCGGCACGGGCTCGGGCAGAACGAGCTGTCGCCGGGCCTGGCGACCGTGCCGGAGGCGCAGACGCTGACGTCGTGGCTGTCCGAGCGGGCGGTCGAGCACATCCGGCACCGGCGCGACCCGACCCGGCCGATGTTCCTGTGGCTCTCCTACAGCAAGCCGCACCCGCCGCTGGACCCGCCGGAGCCGTACTACTCGATGTACCGCGACGCGCCGATCCCTGACCCCGTCGTCGGCGACTGGGCCGGCGACGACGCACCGGCGGCGTTCCGGCGGCAGCGTCATCGCGGCTCGTTCGACCTGCTCGATCCGTCGGTCGTGCGGGCGGCCCGGGCCGCGTACTACGGGCTGGTGACACAGCTGGACTACAACCTCGGCCGGGTGCTGGCCGCGCTGCAGGACGCGGGCGAGCTGGCGCGGACGACTGTGGTGTTAACGTCCGATCACGGCGAGTTCCTCGGGGACCACCGCACCGGCAACAAGGTGTTCTTCCACGAGGCGGCCTCGGGGGTGCCGCTGATCGTGCGCCCGGCGGCGGGTTGCTCGTCAGTGCCGGCCGGGACGGTGGTGCGCACGCCGGTGACGCTGGCCGACGTGCTGCCGACGTTCGTGGCCGCCGCCGGCGCTCCGGCGCCCGAGGACGTCGACGGCGAGGATCTCGTCGCGCTGGCGGCCGCCGGCGACCGGCCGCGGGTCGTCGTCGGGCTGGCCGGTGGGGACGCCGGGCCGCCGGGCGTGCCGTACTACCTGGCCATCACGGACGGGCGGCACAAGTACATCTGGTATCCGGAGGGGCCGGCGGAGCAGCTGTTCGACCTGGCCTCGGACCCGCGGGAGCTGCACGACCTCGCCCGGACCGCATCCGTCGCCGACTGGCGCGACCGGCTGGTCACGGCGATCGTCGACGCCGGCGGCGAGCGGTACCTCGACGGCGGCGCCCTGCCCGCCGTCGAGCCGATGGAGGACACCGTCGCCGAGCAGCGGGCCAACGGCTGGCCCGGCTACCACACCGAGGCCTTCCACCTCGACGTCCGCCACTGACACCGCCCCGCCCCATGATCATCAATGATCGGCCGGATTCGATCATTGATGATCATGGGAGCTCGGCGGGGAGGTCGAAGGCGGGGAACAGTTCGGGGCCGAACGTGGTGACCTCGGCGATCAGGCCGTCCTCGACCCGGAGCACGTCGATCTTGAAGGCCGTGAACGCCGACTCGCCCGGTGGGCGCAGATAGCAGGCGGCCGCCGGCAGCCGGTTCGCCGTCGTGGGCAGCAGCCGCCAGTCGCCGTGCTCGGCGGCCGCCGCATGCAGCGGCGCCAGCGCGGCCCAGCCGTCGTAGCAGACCGGCTGCGGCGGCATCGTGACCCGGATGTCGTCGCGGACCAGCGCGGCCATCCGATCGGCGTCGGGGCGCTCGCTCAGCGCGATGTAGCGGTCCAGCAGGTCACGCTCGTCGGCGCTGAGCACGGTGCGCGACGGGCCGGAGTCCGGCCGCGGCGCGCGGTGCAGCGTCGCCCGCGCCCGTTGCAGCGCGCTGTTCACCGCCGGCACCGACGTCTCCAGGATCGCCGCCGTCTCCGCCGCCGACCAGCCGATCGCCTCGCGCATGATGAGCACGGCCCGCTGCTGGGCCGGCAGCGCCTGCATCGCCGCGACGAACGCCAGCTCGATCGTCTCCCGCCCGACGACGACGGCCTCCGGCTCGTCCGCGCTCGGCGCGACCTGGTCGAGCAGCCGGTCCGGGTAGGGCTGCAGCCACGGAACCTCGGCAAAGGAACGCACCTGCTCGGGCCGCCGGTTGCGCTGCCGCAGCAGGTCCAGGCAGGCGTTGGTGGCGATGCGGTAGAGCCAGGCGCGCAGGTTGCCGCCGTCGAACGAGTCGCGGTGCGTCCACGCCCGCAGCAGCGCCTCCTGCACGACCTCCTCGGCGTCGTCGAACGAGCCGAGCATCCGGTAGCAGTGCACGTGCAGCTCGCGCCGGTGCTGGTGGATGGCCGCCGGGAAGTCGTCCATCGGGACATTCTGCAGAACCGATGAGTCGGCGCGCACGGCGTCGTTACAGGGGGCATGAACACACTCACCCTGGACATCAGCATCTCCCTCGACGGCTACATCACGGCGGCCGGCCGCACCCCCGAGGAGCCCCTCGGACGCGGCGGCGAGCGCCTGCACGACTGGGTCCGCACCGAGAGCGGCGCGGCGCTGCTGAGCGAGGCCCTCGATGGCCTCGGCGCGGTCATCACCGGCCGGCGCAACTACGACGACGCCGTGCCCTGGTGGGGCGCCGACGGCCCGACCGGCGCGGCCCGGCGGCCGGCCGTCGTCGTGACGCACGAGGCGCCGCCGGAGTCACCCGAGAACGGCGTCTACACGTTCGCCACCGGCGGCATCGAGGACGCCCTCGCCCAGGCCCGGGCCGCGGCCGGCGACGGCGCCGTCTGCGTCATGGGCGGCGCCGACGTCGCCCGCCAGTACCTCGCCGCCGGCCTGGTCGACGAGATCTCGCTGCACGTCGTGCCGGTGCTGTTCGGCGACGGCACCCCGCTGTTCGACCGGACCACCGGCCACGTCGAGCTGGCGCCCGTCAGCACGGTGCAGACCGACGCCGCCACCCACGTGGTCTATCGGGTGATCCCGGCGGCGCGCAGCGCCAGGTAGCGCTGCTCCGGCACGCTCGCGGTCCGGCCGGCCGCCCGCAGATACGCCGCGCGGGCGCCGTCCGGATCGCCGGCCAGCTCCAGCAGGTGGCCGCGGACGGCGTCCAGCCGGTGCGTCTGCGCCATCCGCTCGTCGGCGTCGAGCGTGCCGAGCAGTGCCAGCCCGGCCCGCGGCCCGTGCACCATCGCGACGGCGACGGCCTTGTTCAGCGTGACGACCGGGCCGGGCGAGACCCGCTCCAGCACCTCGTAGAGCGCGAGGATCTGCGGCCAGTCGGTGTCGCCGGCGGTCGGCGCCTCGTCGTGGACGGCGGCGATGGCGGCCTGCAGCTGGTACGGGCCGACCGGGCCGCCGCCCAGCACGCCGGTGAGCAGTGCGACGCCCTCGGCGATCTGCGCGGCGTCCCAGCGGGACCGGTCCTGCTCGGCCAGCGGGACGGGGACACCGTCGGCCGTGCTCCGCGCCGCCCGGCGGGCGTCGGTGAGCAGCATCAGCGCCAGCAGCCCGGTGACCTCGCCGTCGCCGGCCGCCAACCCGTGCAGGAGCCGGGTCAGCCGGATGGCCTCCGTGGTGAGGTCGGCCCGCCGCGTCGCCGTGCCGGAACTGGCGGTGTGGCCCTCGTTGAAGATCAGGTACAGCACGTGCAGGACGGCGCGCAGCCGCTCGGCCCGCTGCTCCGGCGGCGGCGGGCCGAACCGGGCGCCACCGGCGCGCAGCCGCTGCTTGGCCCGGCTGATCCGCTGTGCCATCGTCGCCTCGGGCACCAGGAACGCGGCCGCGATCTCGGCCGTCGTCAGCCCGCCGACGGCGCGCAGCGTCAGCGCCAGCTGGGCCGGCAGCGGTAGCTCGGGGTGACAGCACAGGAACAGCAGCGTGAGCGTGTCGTCGGACTGCTCCACCTCACCCGGCTCGACGAGGTCGAGCGCGGCCACCGTCTCCTCGCGACGCCGGCGCGCCTCCGCGCTGCGCACCTCGTCGACGAACCGGCGCGAGGCGACCGTCACCAGCCACGAGCGCGGGCTGTCCGGCACGCCGTCGGCCGGCCACTGCGTCGCGGCCGCCAGCAACGCCTCCTGCACGGCGTCCTCACACGCGTCGAACTGCCCGTACTTGCGCACGAGCATGCCGAGGACCTGCGGCGCGGCGGCGCGCAGCAGGTCCTCGACCGCGTGGTCGGTCACAGGTCCGGTGGGGCGTCCATCGCCGGGCGGACCTCCAGTCGGCCGGCGTACTTCGCGATCTGCCCGGCGATCTCCAGCACCCGTTCCTCGCTCTCGACGTCGACGACCCAGAAGCCGATCAGCGACTCCTTCGCCTCCGCGAACGGCCCGTCGGTGGCGACCGGCAGCCCGTCCTGCAGCTCGACCGTCTTCGCCGTCGACGAGTCGGCCAGCCCCTGCTGGAAGACAAGCTCGCCGGAGTCCTCCAGGTCCTTGTCCAGCTGGACCATGAAGCCGATCATCTCCTCGATCCACTCCTTCGAGGCCGTGCCCATCATCGTCTCGGCGTCGCCGAACATCATGATCATGTACTTCATCAGGTGCTCCCGTCTCGTGTGCGGCACTGTCGGCAGTGGGTCGGAGCCGTGCCCCGGTTCTCGACAGCTCGGTCAGCGGTCGTCGCCCTGGACGGCGCAGCGGATCGGCTGCATGGCGGTGAGGGCGGCCTTGTGCGCGTCGTCGACGGGGATCGCGGTGGGGATCTCCTCGCCGTCGCCGAGGTCGATCCACGCGGTGAAGCCGTACGGCCGCTTCGCGTCGCCGATCGCGTGGCCGGTACAGCCCAGGACGTCGGCGACGATGCGCAACTGGCCGGGCGGCAGCGCCGGGTCGGCCTGCGGCGTGATCGTGAACAGCACGCTGCCGCGGGTGTCGGTGACGACGGCCGGCACGGCGCCGCCGTCGACCCGGGTCACCGTGAGGACGCCGGTGAGTGTGTCGTCGTCGCGCGGCGTGAGCGGGCCCATCGTCAGGGTGACGGCCTCGGCCAGTGCGGCATCGCGGCAGTCGGTGCGCAGCAGCCGGTCCAGCGTG
This sequence comes from Jiangella anatolica, assembly GCF_003236295.1. Lineage (GTDB taxonomy): Bacteria > Actinomycetota > Actinomycetes > Jiangellales > Jiangellaceae > Jiangella > Jiangella anatolica. The sequence goes on along the minus strand of NZ_POTW01000002.1, from coordinate 15,996 downwards.
CCGTTGGGGTGGGGCAGGTCGAGCACCAGCGCGTGCTCGCCGCCGCCCTCGGCGGTGGCCCGTAGCTCGACCCGCGACTCGACCGCCGCCGAGTCGATGCCGTCCGGGCACGTGGCCAGGCCGTACTCGACCTGGAGGTCGCGTGGGGTGTCGCCGGGTGGGATGGTGACGTCGAACGGCTGCGGGCCGGTGGGCTCGAAGGAGTCGCTGAGCAGTTCCGCGGACGTGACGGTGACCGGCACGGCGCCGTGGTTGGTGACGGCGATGACGACCAGCCCGGACCGGTTGAACGAGCGCCGGATCTCGGCCGTGACGGTCAGCTCCGGCACCGGGCCGTCGTCGTCCCCGGCGGCGACGTCGTCCTCACCGTCGGAGGTCAGCGCCAGGATGGCGGCCACGGTGCCGGCCAGGATCACGGTGACCAGGAGCATCAGCAGGAACCGCAGCCGGCGCATGGTCCAGTATCTCCCCGGGAGCGGTCAGGCGGCAGGGGTCGGCAGCGGCCGTCCGTCCAGCGCGGCCAGCGCCAGCAGCACGGTCGCGCCGGTCAGCCCGAGCGGCGCGACGGCGGCCGGGCGGCCGTCGGCGGTGACCTTCTCCGGCAGCGCGCCGAGCGCCGTCCGGCGCAGGTCCAGCCAGCTCAGCAGCCGGTGCGCGAGCGCGGTCTCGCCGAGCGACGCCGCCGTCAGCGCGTGCAGCGACACCTGCGGCGTCCAGCCGGTGACGAGGTCGGTCCACTCCTCGCCGGGGCGGACGCCGCCGTTGCCGACGGTGGTCGCGTCGACGGCGTCGCGCCAGGCCGCCGCGACCGCGTCGTCGCCGGCCGGGGCGAACGGCGGGAGCAGGAACGCCACGGACGCGTCCCGGCCACCGTCGCCGCTGATCCGCCGGGTGTAGCCGTGCGCGCCGAACCCGGCGGTGACGGCGTCCGCCAGCCGCTCGGCGCCGTCGGCCGCGCGCGCCGCCAGCCCGCCGCCGTCCGCCCCATCGAGCAGGCGCAGCAGGTCGCGTCCGGCTCGCAGGCCGAGCAGCAGCGGCGCCGCCGAGCCGAGCGTCGCCTCGTCGAGGTCGATCTCCCAGAAGTCCTGCGACGCCCGCGGCAGCCCGGTCAACGGGTCCAGCGCGGCCAGCGCGGCCTCGACGGCGGCGCGGATCATCGGCGCCAGCGAGCCGGGGTCGCGGCCGGTCGCGCCGGCCCACACCCACGTCGCCCACAGCGTCCAGCCGATGCCGTCGAGCTGCAGCCCGCGGTCATCCGGCACGTCGCGCGAGCCGTCGGGCAGGTAGCGCGCCTGCCAGGTGCCGTCCGCCTCCTGCATCGCGGCCACGTACGCCAGCAGCGCGTACGCCGGCTCCGGCCGGCCGCACACCGTCAGCGCGGCGGCCATGTAGCCGGCGTCGCGCGGCCACACGTAGCGCCAGTACGGGCTGCCGGCCGCGACCGCGGCGCCGTTCGGGAACGTCAGCACGCCGATGTCGACCAGCGCCTCCTCGGCCATCGCCCGGTACGGCGTGTCCCGGCCGGGCAGCTCGGTGGCCGCGAGCAGCTCGCGCGCGGCGTCGACCTCGTCGGCGGTGGGTACGGCCGCGCCGGTCAGCGGACCGGAGGCCGGGTCGAGGTAGCCGGTGCCGGGCAGCCGGCGCAGCCCGCCGTGCGGCGGGACCAGCAGCGGCGCGCCGTCGGCGCCGATCACCACCCCGTCGGAGTAGAGGCGCGTCTCCGGCGACCACGCCGTGCCGCGGGTGCCGAGCACTGCTGTCTGCATCGGCACACCCTAAGCACGGACGCGCCGGACGCGCCCCTGGACGTAGATCTCGATCAAGGCTTCCGCAGGCTGTGTTCCTGCGGCAGGGTGGGAGTGACAGACGCGGCGTCGCCGGGTCCTCTCTGAGGAGGGTCTCGTGATCACCAGCACGATGATGGACGTTCCACTGCAGATCCGCCGGCTGCTCGAGCACGGAGCGACGATCCACGGCGGCAGCCGCGTCGTCACGGCGACCGGAACCGCGTCCGGCCTGCACGAGACGACGTTCGCCGACGTCGCGCGCGGCGCGGCCCGGCTGGCCGGCGCGCTGGCGGCGCTGGGCGTGCAGCCCGGCGACCGGGTCGCGACGTTCATGTGGAACAACAACCGGCACGTCGAGGCGTACTTCGCGGTCCCGGCGATGGGCGCGGTGCTGCATCCGCTGAACATCCGGCTGTTCCCGGAGCAGATCGCGTTCACCGCCAACCACGCCGCCGACCGCGTCGTCATCGTCGACAACTCGCTGCTGCCCGGGTTCGCCAAGCTGCTGCCGTCGCTGAAGTCGGTGCGGCACGTCATCGTCGCCGGCGCCGCCGACCGCGGTGTCCTGGAGGGCACCGGCGTCGGCGTGCACGACTACGAGTCGCTGCTGGCGGCGCAGCCGGTCACCTACGACTGGCCCGAGGTGGACGAGCGCGCGGCCGCCGCGATGTGTTACACGTCCGGCACCACCGGCCACCCCAAGGGCGTCGTCTACAGCCACCGCTCCATCTATCTGCACGCGCTGGCCGAGGCGATGCCCGACGTGTTCGACCTGTCCGCGCGCGACCTGCTGCTGACCGTCGTCCCGCAGTTCCACGTCCTGGCCTGGGGACTCCCGTACGCCGCGTTCGCCACCGGCACGTCGCTGGCGATGCCGGACCGCTTCCTCGCCCCGGAGCCGCTGGCCGCGTTCATCGCCGCGGCCCGGCCGGCCAAGGGCGCCGGGGTCCCCACGGTCTGGATGGGGCTGCTGCAGTACGCCGACGCGCACCCGGAGGCGGACCTCTCCTCGCTGACCGACCTGGTCGTCGGCGGGTCGGCGATGTCGGAGGCGCTGATGCGCGGGCTGGACGCGCGCGGCATCACCGGCCTGCACGCGTGGGGCATGACGGAGATGAGCCCGCTCGGCACGCTCTCCCGGCCGCCGGCCGGCGCCAAGGAGGAGGACGTCGACGGGTACCGGCTCACCCAGGGCCGGTTCGCCGCGCCGGTCGAGGCCCGGCTGGTCGGGCCGGACGGCGAGACGATCACCTGGGACGGCGCGTCGGTCGGCGAGCTGGAGGTCCGCGGCCCGTGGATCACCGGCTCGTACTACCTGGACGACGACGAGGAGCGCTTCGACGAGGGCTGGCTGCGCACGGGCGACGTCGGCACCATCACGCACGACGGCTACCTGCGGCTGACCGACCGCGCCCGCGACGTCATCAAGTCCGGCGGCGAGTGGATCAGCTCGGTCGAGCTGGAGGGCCACCTCGCCGCCCATCCCGACGTCGTCGAGGCCGCCGTCGTCGGCGTGCCGGACGACACGTGGGGTGAGCGCCCGCTGGCCACCGTCGTCATCAAGGAGGGCGCGTCGGTCGAGGTGTCGGAGCTGCGCGAGTTCCTGTCCACGAAGGTGGCGAAGTGGCAGCTGCCGGAGCGCTGGGCGGTCGTGCCGGAGATTCCGAAGACCAGCGTCGGCAAGTTCGACAAGAAGATCATTCGCGCGGCCTACGCCCACGACGACCTGAACGTCACTACGCTCGGCTGAATGCCGGTCGAGTTCATCGGAGCCAACCCCTGCGCCACGCTCATGCGCGCCGACGCCCGCGCCGGGTTCGTCTCGCTGTGGGAGGCGGAGTGGAGCACGGAGGGGTCCGGGCTGGCCGTGCTGGCCTGGGTCGACGGTGACGACGTCGTCCGGCTGCTCACGCCCGACGCGACGCTCGGCGGCTGGCTGGCCGAGACGTTCAGCCGCTGGTTCCCGGAACTGGAGGGACTGCCGGAGATCGGCGACCCGGTCGAGTGCGACGTCGTCGAATGGCACATCGGCTCCGACCACGCCCGCGCGAAGGTGGTCGGCGCCGACGGCAGCCGCGTCGTCACGACGATCAGCCGGCCGGTCGAGACGCGGCCGGGACAGGCGGTGGACTGGCGGCTCGGCGGCGTGCCGTGGACACTGACCAACCTGCTCACGTTCTGCACCGACGCGACGCTGGAGGTCGACGGCGCCCGGGTGCTCGGCCGGCCCGAGGTCGGCGCCGCGGACGGCCGGGCCCACTCGTCCGCCGTCATCGCGACGCACGAGACGTGGTCCCGGCCCGTCTCCTAGTCGCCCTCCTCGGCCAGGCGCTTGATCGTCGCCAGGCGGGTCTCCCACGCGGTGGCCAGCTCGCTGAGGTCGCGGGCCGCCTGCGCCAGCCGCTCCGGCCGGGTCCGGTAGCGCACCTCGCGCCCGGCCCGCCGGCTGCTGACCAGGCCGGCGTCGTCGAGCACGGCGAGGTGCTTGACGATCGCCTGCCGGGTCACCGGCAGCGCCTGGGCCAGCGTGCTGGCGCTCGCCTCGCCCCGCTCGGCCAGCAGGTCCAGCAGCTGCCGCCGGGTCGGCTCGGCGAGCGCGACCAGCACCGCGTCGAGCAGGTTCATGCCGGGGTCGACTCCGCGTAGGTGCGCAGCTCGTCCAGCTCTGCCTGCCAGCCCGCGGTGTTCTGCTCGACGTGCTTCGCCTGGGCCTCCGGGCCGCCGGCCAGGTCCTCGAACCCGGTCTCGACCACCCGCAACCGGGTGCCGTCGCCGTCGGGGCTGAGCGTGAACTCGACGCGGGTCGAGTTGCCCTCGCCCGGCGCGCCGTCGTCGAGCGCCCAGCGGAACGCGAACGTCGTGTGCGGCTCGACGGTCTCGACGATGCCGCGCGAGACGCCGTACTCCTTCCAGGTGAGTGTGAGAGCGCCGCCGGGCCGCAGGTCGATCTGGGCGCCGGCGTCGGCGAACCAGGTGCCGAGGTGCTCGGCCCGGGTGACGATCTCCCAGACCCGCTGCGGGGTGGCGGCGATGACGATGTCTCGTTCGATGCGGTCGGTCATTCCGTGCCTTCCTCTCTCCTTAGTGCAACCTCAGGGTTGCACATGTTGGTGTGCTTGTGCAACCCGCGGGTTGCTGGTCGACGTGGGCTAGCGTGAGCGGTGTGAGCGTGCTGATCGACACCGACTCGCTCGGCCGGCGGCTGGCCGCGGGGGAGCGCACCGTGCTCGTGGACGTCCGCTGGAAGCTCGGCGACCCGCACGGCCACGACCACTACCTGGCCGGTCATCTGCCCGGTGCGGTCTACGCCGACCTGGAGACCGAGCTGGCCGCACCGCCGTCACCGTCGGCCGGCCGGCATCCGCTGCCGTCCGTCGAGGTGCTGGAGGCGGCGGCCCGGCGGTGGGGCGTGCGTGCTGGCGACACCGTCGTCGCGTACGACGATCTCGGCGGGATGTCCGCGGCGCGGGCGTGGTGGCTGCTGCGCTGGGCCGGCCTGTCCGACGTGCGGCTGCTCGACGGCGGGCTGGCCGCCTGGACGGCGGCCGGCGGCGAGCTGGAGACGGGGCCGGTGACGCCGCCCGCCGGTGACGTGGTGCTGCGGCCCGACTCCCTGCCCACCCTGGAGGTGGAGTCCGTCGCCGGGTTCGCCGACGGCGGGATGCTGCTGGACGCGCGCGCCGGGGAGCGGTTCCGCGGCGAGACCGAGCCGATCGACCCGCGGGCCGGGCACATCCCGGGGGCGGCGAGCGCGCCGACCACGGAGAACGTCGACGCCACCGGCCGGTTCCTGGACCCGGCGGCGCTGCGCGCCCGCTTCGCCGCCCTCGGCGTCGACGGCTCCCGCCCCGTCGGCGTCTACTGCGGCTCCGGCGTCACAGCGGCGCACGAGATCGCCGCGCTCGCGCTCGCCGGCATCGACGCGACGCTGTACCCGGGCTCGTGGTCGCAGTGGTCCGCCGACCCGGACCGCCCCGCCGCCACCGGCCCCTGACCGGTGAGACTGCGTCCGCGCGCAGCTCAGCCAGCGTCGCCATGCCCGTTCGGCATCCGACCACAACGTCGCAGGTGGCGCGCGCCGTTCCTCCGACGTTGTCGGTACCCGCCCATAGGGTGGGTGCCCTCCCAGCCGGGCGGGCTGCATCTCCCGGCCGCCGCCGCGATTCCGGCCGCGACCCGGCAGCCGGAACGTCAGCCGCGGAGGGCGGCGACGATCGCCGGCTCCCGGCCGGCCAGCGCGGCCAGCGCCGAGCGGGTCCGGCCCGGCTCACCGGTCGCCGCGAGGTTCAGCAGCCCCGGATCGCCACGGCGCTGACCGGCCTCGATCCGGTCGGCGGCCATCGTCATCCGCCGCCGGACGTGAGCTAGGAGCTCCAACGGCGTCACGTCGCCATACGCCGACGCCATCGACCGCAGCCGCCGCGCGACGTCGTCGACCGGCGACGAGGTCCGCAGCGGCACCGACATCCACGCGACGAACGCCAGGTCGTCCAGCGCGACGCCCGGCCCGGCCATGTCCCAGTCGACCACCCCGACGACGCGGTCGCCGGACGCGATCCAGTTGTAGGCGGCCGGATCGTTGTGGCAGACGATCTCGCCGTCGGCCAGCGCCCGCCGCCCGTGCCGCCACGTGACCTCGCCCGCCGGCCGGTATCCGGCGACGGCGTCGTGGAAGCGGCGCAGCCAGCGCACCCCGTCGGCCAGCAACGCGTCGGAGACGACCTCGTCGCGCGCGATCGCCCGGCCCGGGATCAGCCCGAGCACCTCGCGTCCCCGCTCGTCGACGCCATGGACCGGCGGGACGCCGTCCAGACCGGCGGCGCGCAACCCGTCCAGCAGGGCGTGCACCGCCGGCGTCCACGGGCCGGCCGGCCGCCGCACGGTGTCGCCGACCCGGACGGCGCCGTCCGCCCGGCCACCCGGCAACGGCGTCTCGGCCTCGCTCACCGCTCGATGCTGCCACACGCCGGACATGGCACACTTGCACCTGCCTGGAGGGCTGCCGGAGTGGCCGAACGGGGAACTCTTGAAAAGTTCTAGGGCGGGGCCCTCTCCGTCCTCATGGGTTCGAATCCCATGCCCTCCGCTTGGACTCGCCGAACGCCGACGCCATCGACCGTGTCGCCGACCTGGTGTCGGGGCTCGGCATCGCCGCGCGCCCACTCCGGGAGACGCTGTCCGCCCTGGTCAGCGGCCCGATCACGCTGGACGACCTGGTCCGGCGGCACGCCGTCCCGCGGCGGCTGGTCGAGCGGCTGCTGGAGGCGCTCGGCGGCGATCTGCGGACCACGGCACGCGGCTACACCGTCCGCGACGGGTCGCGGTACCGGGAGCGGTTCGGGCTCGACGGCCTGACGGTGACCGCGCTGCCGGGCCCGGCCGACCCGCCGCCGGACGACGAGGTCGCGCGGCGCCTCGCCGCGGTCATCGCGGCCGCGCCGGCGGCGGTCGCCGCGCTCGATCACGTCCCCGCGACGCCGGTCACCGCGCTGCGCCGCGCGCTCTGGTTGAACAGCACGTTCGACCTCGACGGCGCGACGCTGGTCTGCGTCGGCGACCACGACCTCACGTCGATCGCGGTCGGCCTGGTCAACCCGCGGGTGAACGTCGTGGTCGCGGACCTGGACGAGACGCTGCTCCGGTTCGTCGACGAGCAGGCGGCGGAACTCGGGCTGCCGATCCGGACCGCCTACGCCGACTTCCGGTTCGGCCTGCCCTCAGCCGTCCGCGAGACCGGCGACCTCGTCTTCACCGACCCGCCCTACACCCCTGAAGGCGTCCGGCTGTTCCTCGCCCGCGGCCTGGAGAGCCTGCGCGACCGCACGAACGGCCGCCTCGTCATGGCCTACGGATACGGACGGCACCAGCCGGCGCTCGGGCTGAAGGTGCAGCGCGAGCTGGTCGACCTCGCGCTCGCGACCGAGGCGATCCTGCCGCACTTCAACCGCTACACCGGCGCCCAGGCGGTCGGCAGCGCCAGCGACCTCTACGTGTGCCAGCCGACGACGGCGACCTGGCCGGCGCTGGCGCGGTCGGCGCAGCAGCCGGTGAACATCTACACGCACGGCAGCCAGTCGCTCGAGGGCGCCCGCCCAGCCGCCGACGACGTGCTGACGGCGCTGCTGGCCGCCGCCGCGGGACCCGAAGCGCTGCCCGTCGGCGCGCTCGTCGCCCCACGTCGACCGTCCGGGGACGGGTCGCCCGTCGGGGTCGCCCTGTCCGACGTGTTCGCCGGACGAGCCGCGGCGGCGATCCCGAACGCGCGCTCGGCCGCGGTCGCCGTCCACCTCGTCGGCGATCCGGGCGGCTGGCTGCTGCGGACGCTGCTGGCGCTCGACGCACGCCGGCTCGCCGCCGCCGTCCAGAACAACCACCCCGCCGTCACCTCCCAGGCCGGCCAGCAGGACCTGCAGCGGCTGGTCGGGCCGAAGTGGCGGCTGCGGTTCCGGCGCAGCACACCGGATTCCAAGCACGCGATCGTCGAGGCTGCCGAGGTGCCTGCCGCGGACCTGCCGCCGGACGCCGTCGCGCGGAGGTTCCTGCTCGACCACGCGCACCGCCGGCTGAGCTCCGCCTGGCGCGACGCGCTGATCAAGGCGAGCCGGCGAGCCGGCGGGGAGCCGCTCACCAAGAACGAGGCGCGCCGCCTGGTCGACGAGTCCGGCGTGCCCCCGTCCGTGCTCGACGCGCCGCTGATCGAGCTGCCCGTTCACCGCATTGCCGCGATCATCGACCGCAATTGATCGTTATGCCCACCTCGCACCGTTGTGATCGCTAGCCTGGACGCAGGTCACGGACGTTTTCGATCGTCATGCACGGCGAGTTTGCTCGCCACATCACTGGCGGTCAGGCATCCTTGACACAGGGTGGGGACGCGCCGGGGGCGGCGCACGACAGACAGGTAGGAGACCATGAGCGCACAGGTGGCCATCGTCTGCGACCAATGCGGCGACCTGGGAACCACGGGCACGACGCCGCACCATGCCCGCGCGACGCTGTCCGGCTGGACCCGCCGGCACGGGCTCGATCTGTGCCCGCTGTGCCGGATCATCGCCGAGAACCGGGCACGGATGGCCTCCACGGCCTGACCTGCAGGCCCGTGACACACTGGGGCCGTGACACGCACCGTCTACGGCCCACCGGTCCAGCTCGCGGTCCGCGGTGTCGGGGTAGGCGCCGCCGGTCTCGGCCTGATCACCATCGCGCTGATGGTCGTGCTGTCGGTCGACCTCGCCGGCTGGCTCGAGGGCACGCTGCTCGTGCTGCTGGCGCTGGCGTCGCTCGTCTGCCTCGTGGTGCTGGTGGTCGGCGTGCTGCGGGTGTTCGGCCGCGGCACCAGGCTGGTGCTCGACGACGACGGCTTCGTCAACGCGACGGGGTTCGGCGTCGGGCGGCGGGTGCCGTGGCGCGACGTCCGCAAGGTCCAGACCGATGGCACGATCGTCTCCGTCGACCTCTCCGGCGGGCGGCAGAGCCTCATCCGCACCACGTCCATCGACGTCGAGCCGCGGACGCTGGCCCGGGAGCTGCGCGGCCGGCTGAACCAGGACCGCGGCTACCGTCCGCTCTCCGGTCAGGACGAGCTCGGCTGAACGGTTGCAATTCCGGCAGGCCGGGCGAGACTTGGGTGGGTGCGTAGGGCTCTGCTCCTGCTGCTGACCGCGCTGACGATGACCGGATGCGCGGCCGGCGACGGTGGCGACGACGGCGGCCGCACCCCCGAGGCGCCCTGGGCGGCGGGCCCGACGCCGTCACCCATGCCCGACGGGCCCGGCGACGCGACGTCCGGGCCGCGACCGCTCGGGCCGGACGGCGTGGGCCGCTCGCCCAGCCCGACGCCGACGCCGGACCCGCCGGCCACGCTGCCCGACGGCGCCCGGACGATCCTGCCGACGCACCGGCTGGTCGGCTTCTCCGGCGGCCGGTCGCCGTCGTTCGGCCGGCTCACCGAGGACGGGCTGGACGCCGCGGCGGCACAGATCGACGCGCTCGCCGCCCAGTACGCGGCCGACGGGCGCACCGTCCTGCCGGTGTTCGAGCTGATCACGGTGGTCGCGCACGGGTCACCGGCGGCCGACGGGCTGTACCGCACGCACGAGCCCGACGACGTCATCGCCGCCTACCTCGCGGCGGCCCGGCGGCACGGCGCGCTGCTGCTGCTCAACATCCAGCCCGGCCGGTCGGACTTCCTCGACGAGGTGACCCGGCTGGAGTCGTGGCTGACCGAGCCCGACGTGGGCCTGGCGCTGGATCCGGAGTGGGCCGTCGACCCCGGTGAGGTGCCCGGCCGCGTGTACGGCAACACGACCGGCGCCGAGCTGGACTCCGTCGCCGCCTACCTGTCCACGCTGGTGGCCGAGCACGACCTGCCGGAGAAGGTGATGGTGTTCCACCAGGTGCACGCGTCGGTCGTCGCCGACGAGGCGACGCTGCAGCCGCACCCGGGCGTCGTGTCCATCAAGAGCGTGGACGGCATCGGCACGCAGGCGGAGAAGGAGCAGACCTGGCGGACGCTGATGGCCACCAAGCCGCCGCACGTCGCCGCCGGATTCAAGCTGTTCTTCGACGAGGACACCGAGCGCGGGCCGCTCATGACGCCGGCGCAGGTGCTGGCGCTGACGCCGGTGCCCGACTACGTGCTGTACGAGTAGGTCAGCAGACGCTGCCGGCGTCGACCGGCTCGTCGGCCGCGGGCTCGTCCGTCGCACCTTCGGTGGGTTCCTCGGCCGGCTGCTCCGCCTCGGCGTCGGCGTCGTCGGAGGCGTGCTCGATCGCGGCGCCGGAGCCGTCACTGGCCGCGTCGTCGGCGTTCTGCCCGGTCGCCTCGGTGGTGTCACCGGGCGTCCCCGTCTCGCCCGGGTCCGGCGTGGCCGCGTCGTCCGGTGCGGTGAGGATCTCCTGGACGCGGGCGTGCAGCGCGTCGTAGTCGGGGTCGGCGGACGTGGTGCCCATGCTGCCGAAGAACTCGTTGTCCAGCGTCAGGCTCTCCAGCGGCTGCGTGCGGACCTTCACCATCAGCTCGATCAGCGCCGGGAACAGGTCGGCCGGCACGTCGGACGTGATGATGTCGCCCGCCGCCGAGGCCAGGCTCTGGTACTGGCTGAGCAGCGTCGCCGGGTCGACCTTGGCGACGATCGCGTTCATGACGCAGCGCTGGCGCTCCATGCGCTCGTAGTCGTCGCTGCCGCAGCGGGAGCGGGCGAACCAGAGCGCCTGGAACCCGTCGAGGTGCTGGTTGTCGCCCTGCTGGATGTAGCCGTTGGCCTCGGTGCAGGTGCCATCGGGCAGGCTCTTGTTACCCCATGGGATGTCGCGCGGAACGTTGACGGTGATGCCGCCGAGCGCGTCGACGACGGCCTCGAAGCCGGCGAGGTCGACCATGATGAAGTAGTCGACGTCGATGCCGAGCGCGCCCTCGACGGCCCACTTGGTGGCGTCCGCGCCCGGGTCGCCGACGCCCTCGAACACCTCGGGGTGATCGCGCGGCACGTTCGCGTAGACGGCGTTGAGCATCCACTCGCCGGCGTCGCCGCCGCCGCTGAAGCCGTTCGGGTAGGCCGCTGCCAGTGGCGTGCCCTCGGGGAACGGGAAGTTCTGCAGGTTGCGTGGCAGCGAGATCATCGTCGTCGCGCCGGTGTGGGTGTCGATGCTGGCGAGGATCTGGGTGTCCGGACGCAGCCCGGACCGGCCCTCGCCGGCGTCACCGCCGAGGAACAGCACGTTGAGCCGCGGCTTGTCCGCCCACGGGTCGGACGTGTCGACCTCGGGGGTGGTGTTGCTGGCGCCGCTGGAGGAGATGTTGCCGACCAGCTCGCGCTGGGTGAACGCGTACCGCGAGCCGACCGCCATCGGCGCCACGACGACGGACGCGCTGACGATGACGACGAGCGCGCCGGCCAGCCGCTTCCCGGTGGGCAGGCCGTCCGGTTCGAGCGAACGATGCGTGCCGAGGGCGATCAGCAGCCACGCCACGGCGCCGGCCGCGAGCGCCGTCCCGACGATCAGCATCATCTGCCGGTCGCCGCCGTAGGACGCCAGCTCCGTCGGCGGGATCAGCACGACGACGGCGAGCCCGAGGATCATCAGGGCGACGAGGATGACGAGCACGGTGGTGCCGAGGCGGCGCTTCCCCGCGGCGATCAGACCGGTGCCGGGGATCAGCGAGCCGAGCGCGGTGAGTCCGATGAACCGGCCGTAGCGTTGGTTCCGCTGCTGCCGTCGCTTCTGCAGCCGAGCGCGTCGAGCACCCTGAGCTCGTCGTGCGCGCTGCACCTGCCGGTCACCTCTCATGATCCGCTCTATCCGCCGAAGCCAGGATAATCACACCGCAGCCCGGTCCAGGCGGACGTCCGGGCGACCGCCTCTGATACAAGACGCGCGAACCGGTGGATAAGTTGCGAACGTGACCACGGTCACGGTCGCAGCAGCGCCCTGACGTCGGCGTCCTCGACCTGCCGGAAGTCGTCGTACCACTCGCCGACCGCCATGAACGACTCCGGGATCCGCAGCACCACGACCGCGTCGGCCAGCTCCGCCAGCTCGTCGATGGTGTCCCTCGGACCCACCGGCACCGCGACGATCGTCGCCGTCGGCCGCGGCTCGGCCGACGCCACCAGCTCGGCCGCCGCTCGCATCGTCGCACCCGTCGCCACCCCGTCGTCGACCAGCACGACCGTCCGCCCTGCTGTCTCCACAGGCGGCCGGTCGCCGCGCAGCAGCCGCTCCCGGTCGCGCGCGGCCGTCTGCGCCCGCTCGAAGACCGCGTCGATCTCGTCCGGCCGCAGTCGCGTGCGCCGGGCGACCTCCCCGTTGACGACGCGATGCCCCGACGCCGTGACCGCGCCCAGCGCCAGCTCCGGCTGCCACGGCACGCCGGCCTTCCGCACCACGAGCACGTCCAGCTCGCCGCCGACGGCCTCGGCGACGGGCCGCGCGACCGCCACCCCACCTCTGGGCAGCCCCAGCACCACCACCTCACCGGCGTCGCTGAGCTGCTCCTGGACGGCCACGCCCAGCAGCTCACCGGCCTCGCGACGATCGCGCCAGGCTCGCTCGTGAGATCTCACACCATCTGACTTTGCCGTCTCCGGCGCCGGAACGGTAGCCTTGCGTCGCCCGGTGTTGCACTCAGTGCTCCGCCAGGCATGGAGGCGTCGCCTAGCCCGGTTTATGGCGCCCGCCTGCTAAGCGGGTTGAGGGCTCAAACCCTCTCGCGGGTTCAAATCCCGCCGCCTCCGCACCACCAGCACGAATACCGAGGGCCGGTCCTGACCAGGACCGGCCCGACGTGCGTCCGGTCTCAGTTCTGGTCTCAGTGTCATTTGATGCCATTGATGGCCAGGGTCGCCCGCCACCATCCTCGCCAGCAGCGTGCGTCGACAGCTGGAAGTGCCATATCAGCCCGGCCGGGACGCCGGCGTCGGCCGCCCGCGCTGCCTGGGGCACCAGCACGCTCGGAGACCACGGCCAGACGCTCGGATCATGCAGCGCTTCGACGACTGCCGGGTCCGGTGGCGGCTCGGCGGAGGCGACCAGCGGTTCGAGGACGGGTTCTTCGCAACGCAACGGGCGCAGTCCTGCGCTCACGGCGGCCCGCACGTAGTCCCCGATCGAGTGGCGATGGCTGGTCACCCGGACGGGACGGCCATCCGGTCCGCCCAGGGACGGGATCCAGCCACGGAGCACGGTCTCGGGATGCATGTCGGACAGCACCACGTGCCCTCCCGGGCGGAGTACTCGCGCGAACTCGGCGAGCACCGGCGCGAGGTCACGGACGTGGGTCAGGGCCAGCGCGCAGACGACCAGATCGGTCGTGGAGGCGGGCACCGGGAGCGCGGTCAGATCGCCGGGCTGGAACGTGGCCTCGGGCACCCGGGTGCGCGCTCGGACAAGCATCTCCGCCGAGCTGTCCACGCCGAGCACCCGGTGACCGCGGTCGGCCAGCAGCCGGGAGATCCGGCCGGTCCCGCAGGCGGCGTCCAACGCATCACCGGCCGGAAGCCCGTCGACGATGTCGGCGATCACGGGCTCGTCCACATCGAAGGCGGGATTGCCCGGCTCGTCATAATCCCGGGACCACTGGCGGTAACCCGTGACCGTATCCACCCGGCCCACGTCGGCGGCCACCCGAGTCAGTGAGTCGTCGTCGAGCAGCCGCCGGATCTCCGCCACCCGCGATTCCACCGCGTCACGGCCGCCACCGTCGGCCAGGGCGCGCAGCAAGGCGATGCCCTCGATTCCGAGCGCGTAGGCCAGCGGGCTCTCGTAGACCATGTGCCTGACGCTAACGATCCTCCAGCCCCGCCGACGACCCATTTTCGGCCCTATCGATCGGAGCGCTCCGCCTCCGCATCACCAACGCCTTGCGGTCCCAATGAACCGCCCTCGGCACGCGACGGCCCAATGCAGGGGATTGGAATCCGCGCTGACCTGCTCGTACCACCGGAGCGCTTCGTCGTACCGAGCCGCGGGGTGCTCGCCGGCAGATCCAAGACGGCATCCTCCCAAGGTCATCCCAGGTTCCACGTGCGTTCCGGCCCGGATCCGTTCCTCGACCGTTATCGACACGGCCAGGGGCTGGTCCGATTTCTGTTGCTAGTGTCGGGACCGCTTCGACGTGCTCACGAGAGGTTTCCGCAGGTGATCACTTCGACCAAGCGGTCCGCGGTCGCGGCTGCCCTGGTTCTGTCCGCTGTCGCGCTGGCCGGCTGCGGCGGTGACGACGACCCGGTCGCGGAGTCGACGCCGACACCGGCGTGGGACTCGACTGCCCCCGCACCGGCCCCGACCGACGCCGAGGGGGAGACGCCGGCGGCGACACCCGCGGCGGACGACACCGAGGCACCCGCCGCCGACGGCGGACAGGACGGCGGCGACGGCGCAACAGGACCGGCCGGCGGCGATGCCGCGGGCGCACCCGCAGGCGAAGGCGACACCGGCAGCGACGGGGCCGGCGAGCAGCCCGACCCGGGCGGCGCCGACGAGGACCCACCGGCCGGCGACCCCGTCGCCCAGCCGATCGACGCGTGCACACTCGGAGTCGAGGCGATCGCCGCGCTGATCGGCGCGAACCCGACGCCGGAGGACACGTCGGCGGCCGACGGGTTCGGGCCGGGCTGCGCGTGGACCGGCGCCACCGGCCAGGAGCTCGTCCTCAGCATCTCCACGTTCGACGACTGGGTCAGCGCCGCCGACCTGCTCGGCGGCGGCACCGAGGACGTCACCAGTCTCGGCACCGAGGCCTGGGCGTCGCTGAGCGCGCCGTCGAACCTGCAGGTCGCCTGGCGCCGCGACGACGTCTCGGTGACGCTCGCCGCCAGCGTGGCCAGTGGCGGCGACACGCTCGTCGACGTCGCGCGGATCGTCGACGCCGCGTTGCTGGCGGCCGGGTACTAGCTGATCACGTAGTCGTCGCCGACGGCGGCCTGCAGCTCGGCCTTCGACACGTCGGCGGAACCGGGCGCGGACAGATGCCAGCGGTGACCGAACGGGTCGAACAGCCACCCGCCGCGGCCGTGCGGCGAGTCCGTGACCGGACGGTCGACCGTGGCGCCGGCGGCGACCGCCCGCTCGAACAGCCCGTCGACGTCGGCCACGGTGAGGACGAGCGACACCGACGAACGGCCCGGGGTCGGCGCGTAGACACCACCCTCGGGCCACTCGTCGGCGATCATGACGAGCGCCCCTTCGACGGTGAACTCGGCGTGCCCGATCGAGCCGGTCGCCGGGTCGGTCCAGCGCGACGTCTCGACCGCGCCGAACGCGGCGGCATAGAACTCGAGCGCCGCGGCGGCGTCGGCGACACAGAGATACGGCGTGACAGTGGCCATGGCGTTTCTCCTATGTCAAGCCGCTGCTGCGAGGTTCGGCGCGGTTGCGGTTGATGGGTTGTTCTTCAGGGTGTTGAAGACGGTTCGGGCGAGTCGTCGTTTGAGGGCTCGCAGGGCTTCGGTGGTGGTGTCGCCGGTGGCGATGCGTTTGTTGTAGTAGGCACGGCCGAGTCCGTGCAGTCTGATCTGGGTGACCGCGATGCGGTGCAGGGCGGCGTTGAGTTGCCGGTTGCCGGATTTGTTCATGCGCACGCGGCCCTTGGTCCGGCCCGACC
The DNA here is from genome assembly GCF_003236295.1 of Jiangella anatolica. GTDB lineage: Bacteria > Actinomycetota > Actinomycetes > Jiangellales > Jiangellaceae > Jiangella > Jiangella anatolica. Next base: position 105 of record NZ_POTW01000002.1, on the reverse strand, counting down.
ACACGGGGACGGGGGCGACACCGGCGTGCATGGCGTACTTGGCTTCGCTGGCGAACCGGGTGATGCCGGCGGTCTCGCCGACGATCTTGGCTGCGGTCAGCTCCG
>NZ_POTW01000029.1 GCF_003236295.1 Jiangella anatolica | reverse complement strand
GGAGTCCGCGCGGCAGCCCGTCGACGAGCTGCCGCGCGGACTCCTCGGTGAAGCAGACCATGTCGACGACGGCGTCCGGCGCGAGGTCCGCGACCCGGCCGGCGAACGTCCCGGCCCGGTCCTCGGCCTCCCGATCGACGACCAGCTGCTCGACGTCGCCCCAGGCCGAATGGTCCGTGTACGGCCGCCTGCCGCCACGGCTGAGGTTGACGACCCGATGGCCGGCGGCGACCAGCCGCGGGATCAGATACGTGCCGACGTGCCCCGTCCCGCCGATGACCACGATGCGCATGCGCCCATCATTCACCGTCCTCCCGTCTGGGCACTGTCCCATCCGTGTCTCGAGGCGCTATCCTTGTGGTCGCCGAGGGCAGTAGCCCGAGGAAGTGAGCCTCGCGGCCAGCCGGAATGACTGGTAGGCGAGGCTTCGCGCTATCTGGCCTCGAAGACAGTGACTCTTGCGCTCACTCGCTGACGCCACGCACCGCCTGCGGCCCAGCACCACGCGATGGCATCGGGCACCCACAGCAGCGGTTCCTGATGAGGCGTGTGATGGTGGTATGTCAACGCCGCGCCGACCTTGCGCGTGGCCTCGTAGAGCACCTGTTTGTCCAGCTGCACCGTCGACTGGTCGCGTTCGAGCACGAGACGATCGACGCCGATGTCGACGAGGTCGGGCACCATGGTCTGCAAGCAGCTCTCACGTGCGCTATGCCGGGTTCTGCAGACATAGAGACGGACGTCAGTGCACAGGTCGAGCGCCGTCGCGATGATCAGCTCCTTCCGTGCCGGCTTCTCGTCCTTGAAATGGATTCGTTGCTGCTTGCCGACCAAGAGTCCGCGCATCGCCTGCCGAGCGCCGACTACGCCGTCGGCGGCGATGACCGCCGCGGCGACGATGTAGTCCCGCCGCTTCGATTCGTCGACGTAGGCGTGCCAGGCCACGCGTGCACCCCCTCTCTGAGTGTCCGTTCTGCGCTGCGGTCCAATGTGCCTTCCGCCTACGACAGCTTGGCGGCCCAATTCGTGTCGAGCCGCGACCTCAGAGGGTCGGCGAGGCGTCTAGGGTCGTGCGCATGAAGGCGCTGCGAGCGGTCGATGTCCGGGGTGTGTGGGGGACGGTGCTGCTACCGCTCGGCGGCGACGGCGCCATCGACTGGACCCGGCTGGCCGCGCAGGTCGACACGCTGCTGGCCAGCGGCGTCGACGGCGTCTATGCGCACGGCACGGCGGGGGAGTTCCACGCGATCGACGAGGGCGAGTTCGACCGCGTCAACGAGATCCTGGCGACGCGGTGTGAGGCGGCCGGGCTGCCGTTCCAGCTCGGCGGCTCGCACCCGGCGACGCCGGTGACGATGGGACGGATCCGGCGGGCGGCGGCGGTGGAGCCGGGCGCGATCCAGGTGATCCTGCCCGACTGGGTGCCGCTCAACGACGACGAGGTGGTGCGGTTCCTCGCCGGCGCGGCCGAGGCGGCCGGGCCGGTGCCGCTCGTCCTGTACAACCCGCCGCACGCCAAGACGCACGTCGGGCCGGAGCTGCTGGCCCGGGCCGCCGCGGCGACGCCGTCGCTGATCGGCGTGAAGATGGCCGGCGGCGACGAGCACTGGTACGCCGCGATGACCGAGCTGGCCGGCGACCTGTCGATCTTCGTGCCCGGTCACCTGCTGGCGACGGGGATCGCACATGGCGCGCACGGCAGCTACTCCAACGTCGCCGCTCTGTCGCCGCGCGGCGCGGTCGCCTGGTACCGGCAGATGACGACCGATCCGGGCGGCGCGCTGGACGTCGAGGCGCGGATCGCCGAGCTGTTCGCGCGGCACGTCGCCCCGTTGCAGGCGGCCGGGCTGTCCAACCCGGCGCTGGACAAGTTCCTCGCCACCGTCGGCGACTGGGCCGACGTCGGGACGACGCTGCGCTGGCCCGCGTCGTCGGCCCCGGACGACGCCGTCGAGCCGGCTCGGGCGGACGCCCATCGGCTGCTTCCGGAGCTGTTCCCGGCCTGATGAGACCGCCGCCGCCAGACATCGCGATCGAGCTGCTGCGCCGGTATCGCTCCAGTCACCGCTCGCGCGAGGCAGGCGAGCTCGTCGAGGTCGTCGTCGGCCGGCCGGCGGTCGCGCAGCGGTTCCAGCAGCTCCAGCGGCGGGCCGAACGCGAGGTGCTGGTGCTGGTCAAGCCGCCGTTCGTGGCGGGCTGCTGGCGGCGCTGATCGCGCTGTTCGAGTTGCTGTGGGAGCGGGCGTTCGAGCTGTCCGCCCTGACGGCGACGGCGGGGGCGGTGGGCCGACGGACGAGGCGATCGCCGGGCAGCGTGGGTTGAGCATCCGCACGGTGCACCGGCGCATCAGCGCGCTGCTGGACCGCGCCCAGGTGTCGACGCGGCTGCACCTGGGCTGGCACGCCGCTCAGCACGGCTGGCTGGACGGGTACGGCTCCGCGGCCGGCTCGGCCACGTCGCGAGGCGGCGCGGACTAGCCGGCCGTGCTGCCGAATGGCCTCAGACTCGTCGGCGCAAGGCCCACACGGACAGTGGCGCGAACACAGCGGCGATGGCGGCCGCCCAGATCAGGGACTGCACCGCCGGTGTGGTCGCCGACGCGACGTGCCATTCGGTGCCGATGGTGTCGTCGCCGACCATGAGGGCCCGGCAGGCGTTGGACAGGATCGTGACCGGGTTGGCCTCGACGATCGGCTGCAGCCAGCCCGGCATGGTGTTCGTCGGCGCGAACACGTTGCTGACGAACGTGACCGGGAACAGCGCCGTGAACCCGAACAGCTGCACCTTCTCGGGATCCTTCGCCACCACTCCGACCAGCACCGACACCCACGAGAACGCCAGCGCGAACACCAGCATCAGCCCGACCGCCGCGAGCAGCGACCAGACGTCGGTGCCGATGCGGAAGCCGAGGATCATGCCGATGGCCAGCAGCAGGAAGATCGACCACGCCTGCTTCACCTGGTCGGCGATGATCCGCCCGGCCATCGGCGCCCACCGGGCGATCGGCAGCGAGCGCAGCCGGTCGAAGACGCCCTTGGTGAGGTCGATGTTCAGACCGGTGCCGACGTACATGGTGATGAACAGCATGTTCATGACGATGATGCCGGGCAGCGCGAACGTGAGGTACTCGCTGGTCGACCCGGCGATGGCGCCGCCGAACACGTAGGTGAACAGCAGCACGAACATGATCGGCTGGATGCTGAAGTCGCCCAGCTCCCACGGGTTGTGCCGGACCTGGACGATGGTGCGCCAGGCCAGCGTCAGCGTCTGCCGGATCCCCTCGCCGATGCTGACGCGGGGGTTCACCTCGGCCGGCGCCGGGCGGGCGGCGGTGGCGGTGGTCATGCCGGCCTCCCTTCGGTCTCGGTCTCGTCCTCGACCGGCCGCCCGGTGAGGGACAGGAACACCTCGTTGAGGCTGGCGCCGCGCAGCGTCAGCTCGGTGACCAGCACACCCGCGTCGTCGAGCCTCCGGACGACGGCCGGCAGCACGGCGGGGTCGGCGACCTGCGCGGTGACGCGGGGCCCGTCGACCTCGGCGGTGGTCTTCGTCAGGTCGGCCACGACGGAGAGGACCACGGGCAGCTTGGTGTCGTCCTCGGGCCGGACGACGAGGGTCTGCGAGCCGGTCTTCGCCTTCAGCTCGTCGGGCGTGCCGGCCGCGATGACGCGGCCGTGGTCGATGACGGTGATCTCGTCGGCCAGCGCGTCGGCCTCGTCGAGGTACTGGGTGGTGAGCAGGACGGTGACGCCGCTCGCCACCAGGTTGCGGGTCAGCCCCCACAGCTCGGCGCGGGCCCGCGGGTCCAGCCCGGTGGTGGGCTCGTCGAGGAACAGGATGGACGGACGCCCGACCAGGCTGGCAGCGAGGTCGAGCCGGCGCCGCATGCCGCCGGAGTACGTCTTGGCCGCGCGGTCCGCGGCGTCGGTGAGGTCGAACTCGGTCAGCAGCTCGCGCGCCCGCTGCTTCGCCGCCGCCTTCGGCACACCCAGCAGCCGGCCGATGAGCAGCAGATTCTCGGCGCCGGTGAGCATCTCGTCGACCGCCGCGTACTGCCCGGTGAGCCCGATGAGCTGGCGGGCCTGGTGCGACTGCCGGACGACGTCGTAGCCGCCGACCGAGGCGTGGCCCTCGTCGGGACGGAGCAGGGTGGCGAAGATGCGCACCGCCGTGGTCTTGCCCGCGCCGTTCGGGCCGAGCAGACCGAGCACGGTGCCGGTCCGCACGGCGAGGCTGACGCCGTCGAGCGCCGTCGTCTCGCCGAAGCGCTTCACGAGCCCTTCGGCCTGGATGGCATGGTCCATGAGGGGAACCTCCTTGTTCCACCGGCCTGAGGACCAGCATGCCCTGTGGCTCCGACAATGTCGGCGCTCGCTGGCATGCTGATTCGGTGCCGCCTCCCGAGCTGCCACCCGACGACGTGCTCACCGGCCTGCTGCTGGCCGGTGACGAGGCGGCGTTCGCCCAGGTCGTCGACGCGTGGTCGCCGGGCATGCGGCGGCTGGCGCGGGTCTACGTGTCGACGGAGGAATCCGCGGCCGAGGTCGTGCAGGAGGCGTGGCTCGCCGTCGTCCAGGGCATCGGGACGTTCGCCGGCCGGTCATCGCTGCGCACCTGGGTCTACCGCATCGTCGCGAACATCGCCCGGCGACGCGGCGGCCGTGAGGCACGGACGATCCCGGCCGGCGCGGTGGGCAACGACGGCGGCGACCGCGGGGACCGCGGCGACGGCGCCGGTCCCACCGTCGACCCGGCCCGGTTCGCACCGGCCGGTGAGCCCGACGCCGGGCACTGGCAGCGGCCGCCGGCGCCGTGGCCCGAGCAGGCGCTGCTCGCGGGCGAGGTCCGCGCCGAGGTGGCCGCCGCCGTCGCCGGGCTGCCGGCCCGGCAACGTGTCGTCATCACCCTGCGCGACGTGCACGGTTACGACGCGGCGGAGGTGTGCTCGATACTGGAGATCTCGGCGGCGAACCAGCGGGTGCTGCTGCACCGGGCCCGGGCCGCGGTCCGGCTCTGCCTGGAGCGCTACCTCGCCGGCGGAGAGGAGGAGCCGTGACCGAGTCGCTGAACGACCCCGTCGACCACCTCGCCTGCGTCGAGCTGGTCGAGCTGGTCACCGCGTTCCTCGACGGCGACCTCGACCCCGTCGCCGAGCGGCGCGTGGTCGACCACATCTCGCTCTGCGACGGCTGCGACCGCTACGTCGACCAGGTGCGGCAGACCACCGATGTGCTGGCCGGGCTGTCCGGCGGCGCGCCGCTGTCCGACGAAGCCCGCGAGCGGCTGCTGGCCGCGTTCCGCGATTCCATCGGCTGACCGCGTAACGCCCGGCGGTGCCGCCGACACTGAACGGGTATGCCGAACCAGACCGCGTTGCGCCGCCGGCTGCGTCCGCTTCAGCTGGCCGTCGTCCTGCAGGGGATCCTGCTGTGGGTCCCGATCGAGAAGCTGTTCCTCGACGAGATCGGCTTCGACCCGATGACCATCGGCATCATGACCGCCGTGTACGCGGCGACGGTGCCACTGGTCGAGCTGCCGTCCGGCGTGCTGGCCGACCGGTGGAGCCGGCGGTCGGTGCTGCTCGTGGGCTTCGCCGGGCTGACCGGCGCGGCGCTGCTCGGCGGCCTGAGCACCGGCGTCCCGCTGTACCTGCTCAGCGCCTTCTCGCTGGGCTTCTACTTCGCGATGTCCACCGGCACCCTCGACGCCGTCGTCTACGACACCGTGCTCGAGGAGACCGGGAGCAGTGACCTGTACGAGCGCACGCTCGGCCGGATCCGGCTGGTCGAGAGCGTCTCGCTGGTGTCCAGCTCCCTGCTCGGCGGCTGGCTGGCCGGCCTGCTGTCGCTGCGCGCCACCTACTTCCTCACCGTGCCGTTCATGCTGGCGGCGTGCCTGGCGCTGCTGTGGTTCCGCGAGCCGCGGCTGCACGAGGTCGGCCGGCCCGGGTCCCTGCGCTGCCACCTGGCGCAGACGGCGCGGATCCTCGCCGACCGAGGCCGCCTGCTGCCGATCGTGGCCGCGATCGTGCTGGCCGCCGGCACGACGCAGTTCCTGTTCGAGTTCGGGCCGCTGTGGCTGGTCGCGCTGGCCGTGCCCGCGGTCGCGTTCGGGCCGTACTGGGCGGCGCTGACCGCGGCGTTCGGGTTCGCCGGCGCGCTGGCCGGACGGGTCCGGCTGGACTCCCCGCGGGTGACGATGGCCGTGACGGTGCTGCTGGCCGCGACCGGGCTGGTACTGACCACCGGTGCGACGGCCGCGCTGATCGTGCCGGCACAGGTGCTGATGGCGGTGCTGACGATCCTCGCCGGCATCCACCTGTCGAAGCTGCTGCACGACGCGGTGCCGTCCACCGTCCGCTCCGGCGTCGCGTCCGGCGTGAGCGCGCTGTCGTGGCTGGCGTTCCTGCCGATCGCGCTGGTCACCGGCGCGATCATCGACGGCGGCGGCACGCGGCCGGCCGGCTGGCTGGTGCTGGCGATGGCGGTGCTCACCGGCGTTCTGCTGGCCGGGCTGGCCCGTCGCCCGACGCGGGCCGGGCGGCCGGCGCTGAGCGCGCTGGTGGCTGAGGAGTGCGTGCCCGAGCCGGACCTCGTCGGCGCCCGCTGACGTCTGAAAGCTTCAAGCGGTGCGCCGCCGGACCGGCGAGCATGGGGGCATGGACCTCTCGACTGTTCCCGCGTTCCTCGCCGGCCATGCCCGCCAGCTGGACCGGCGCCGGTACGAGCTGCTGACCGGCGACCCCGGGCCGGCGGCGACGCTGGCCGCGCTGGCCGGCTACCGCAACCCCGACGGCGGCTTCGGCTGGGGCCTGGAGCCGGACCTGCGCTCGCCGGAGAGCCAGCCGCCCGCCGCGCTGCACGCGTTCGAGACGCTGTCCGAGACCGGTCCCGGCGACGCCGGCCTGGCCGGCCCGCTGTGCGACTGGCTGGCGTCGGTGACGCTGCCCGACGGCGGGCTGCCGTTCGCGCTGCCGGTCACCGTGCCGGACGGCACGTCGCACTGGTGGATCGGCGCCGACTCCACGACGTCGTCGCTGCAGATCAGCACCGCCGTCGCCGGGCAGGCGCAGCGCGCGGCCCGGCTGGACCCCGTCATCGCCGATCACCCGTGGCTGGAGCGGATCACCGACTTCTGCCTGCGCACGATCGCCGCGACCGAGCGGCCGCGCGCCCACGAGCTGTTGTTCTCCCTCGGCCTCCTCGATGCCGTTCACGAGACCCGGCCCGAGGCGGCGGCCCAGCTGGAGCGGCTCGGCGCGCTGGTGCCGTCGGGCGGCGGCATCCAGGTCGAGGGCGGCATCGAGGGCGAGGCGATGCACCTGCTGGACCTCTCGCCGGAGCCGGACCGGCCGCTGCGCGAGCTGCTCGATCCGGCCGCCGTCGAGCGGGACCTGGACCGGCTGGAGTCGTTGCAGCAGGACGACGGCGGCTGGGTCGTCGACTTCGACTCGTCGTCGGCGGCGGGCGCGCTGGAGTGGCGCGGCTATCAGACGGTGTGGGCGGTGCGGACGCTGCGCGCCCACGGCCGCGGCTAGCCGCTACGACGCACGCAGGTGTAGGCGCCGAACAGCCCGGCGTCGTCGTACTCGGCGGTGACGACGTCGAAGCCGGCGTGGTCGAGCATGGGCTCCAGCAGCCAGCGGAACGTGCTGTGCTCGGTGCGGACGTGTTCCGCATAGTCCGCGCCGGTGTAGCCCAGCGCCGGGTCGTCGGCGCCGCCGGCGACCCAGCCGTCCATGACCTGCTCGGTCGTCTCGGACGGGAAGTCGTAGACGAGGTCGCGCAGCCGCAGCACGCCGCCGGGCGGCAGCAGCCGGGCGATCCGGTGCAGCGCGACGACCTTCCAGAAGTCGGGGAGCTGGTGCAACGCATGCCGCGTGTACACGGCGTCCGGCGCGGGGTCCGTGTGCTCGTAGCCGAGGAACCCGGCCTGGACGGTCGCGACCGTCACCCCGGCCGCGGCCGCGCGCTCGCGCAGGTACGCGAGCATGGCCGGCGACACGTCGACGGCCACGACGCGGTCGAACGTCGCCGCGGCCGGGACGGCGAACTGGCCGGTGCCGGCGCCCAGGTCGACGACGGAGCGGACCCCGTGCGCCGCCAGCTCGGCGATGTCCCCGGCCGGATCCGGATAGCCCTGCTTGCGGTCGAACCCGGCGACGAACTCCGGGTCGAGGTGTTCCGGTCCGGCGTGGGCGGTCTCGTCGAGCCTCCAGGTCATGAGCTCGATCGTCACATGCGGGCGCGCTGGTCCGCACCGGAATTTCCGGCGACCGTGCTGCTGAGCAGCGCGATCGCCTGCTCGGACGGGCTGCCCGGCTCGGGGTGGTAGGCGACGATCACCTGGCCGGGCGCGCCGTTGACCGCCAGCGACTCGTACCGCAGCGTCAGCTCGCCGACCAGCGGATGCCGGAACCGCTTGCTGCCCGACGTCTTCGTCCGGACGTCGTGCCGGGCCCACAGCCGGCGGAACTCGTCGCTCTTCAGCGACAGCTCGCCGACGAGGTCGGTGAGCACGGGGTCGTCGAGGTCGGTGCCGGCGGTCGCCCGCAGGCTGGCCAGCGTGTCCGCCGCCACCGAGTCCCAGTCGGGGTACAGCTCGCGCGCGTCGGGGTTCAGGAACACCTCGCGGACCTGGTTGACGCCGGGGGTCGAGCAGGCGGCGATGCTGAGGCCCAGCGCGTTCGCCGCCAGCACGTCGAGGTACCGGCCGTAGACCAGCGCGGGCGTGTGCGTCCAGCTGTTCAGCAGCACCTGAACGCCGTCGCTGACGCGTTCCGGCCGCCGCGGCGCCCTGCGCTTGCGGCGGGCCGGGCGGGCCAGCTCGCGCACGTGCGCGACCGCGTCGTCGTCGAGGCCGAGCACGCCGGCCAGGGCCTCGATGACCTGCTCGGACGGGTGCTTGTCGCGGCCCTGCTCGAGCCGCACGTAGTAGTCGGCACTGACGCCGGCCAGCATCGCGACCTCTTCGCGGCGCAGCCCCGGCACCCGCCGCCGGCCGAACCCGTCGGGCAGGCCGACGTCGGCGGGGCGGGCCAGCTCCCGCCGCGCGCGCAGGTACTCGCCGAGCTGGTTGTCGGTCACCCTTCGAGGGTAGGCGGCGCCGCCGCGGGCGTGGGTGGCCCTGGGACTCCCAGGGTCCGGTCTCCTGGTGGACGGGCGGCCTGGTCGCGGCGCGGCGCCGGGCCGACGGTTGAGGCATGACCACTTCCACCAGCACCACCCTGACCGGCCGCGTCGCGGTCGTCACCGGCGCCACCAGCGGTCTCGGCGAGGCCACGGCCCGCGCGTTCGCCGCGGCCGGCGCCAGCGTCGCCGTCCTCGGTCGGCGCAAGGACCGCCTCGACGCGGTCGCCACCGAGATCGGCGGGCTGTCCGTGCCCGTCGACGTCACCGACCGGGCCGCGGTCGAGGCCGCCGCCGACGCCGTCCGCGCCGCGTACGGGCCGGCCGACCTCGTGGTCGCGAACGCCGGCGTCATGCTCGCCGCGCCGTTCGAGTCCGCCGACGTCGCCGAGTGGGATCAGATGATCGCCACCAACGTCAGCGGCCTGCTCTACACCGGCCGGGCGTTCGCCGCGGACCTGCTCGCGGCCGCGTCCGCTGGGAACCGGGCCGACCTCGTGCACGTCGGGTCGATCGGCGGGCACCAGGTGTTCCCGAAGTTCGCCGTCTACGACGCGACCAAGGCCGCCGTCGCGCACCTCACCCGCAACCTGCGGGCCGAGCTCGGTCCGCGCGGCGTCCGCGTCAAGAACGTCGAGCCCGGTGTCGTGCCGACCGAGCTGGGCGACGGCATGCTCGACACGGCGACCAGGGAGTTCGTGGCGGAGTGGCGGGTGTCGATGAACACGCCGACGCCGGCCGACATCGCCGACGCGATCACCTACGCCGTCGCCGTCCCGCCGCGGCTCAACGTGGCCGAGCTGATCCTCGTCCCGACCGAACAGGGCTAGGTTCGCGCATTCGGCGGCGCCGCCGCCACCGGCTGTGTCATGATCAGCCGCGATGAACATGAGTCTCACTAGCAGCATATTCGGTCAAACCGACCGGACCGGCCGCCGCCGGCCCACGGCCGAGGACATTACTGCCTCGGTGTGCGAGTTGTACCGGGATCTGGCCGCACGCGACGACCTGCGGCCGGGGCCGGAGGTGGACGGGTTGTTCGACCGGCTGGTCCGGCTGGTGCTCACCGCGCCGGCCGAGACCGTCCCGGCCGTCCTCAACGATGTCGAGATCCAGCACGTCGCCCCTCGCCTGCGCGCCCTCTGCGCGCGCGGCGAGGGCGAGCTGGAGCAGGCCTGGGCGAACCGGATCGTCGCCGGCCGGGATCCGCGCGAGGAGCTCGCCCGGTTCCCCTACTTCGGCAACTACCGGCAGCTCAGCCGGATGGAGATCGGCATCCTCGCCTCCGCGCTGCCGCGCCGCGTGCGCTCGGTCGCGTTCGTCGGGTCCGGGCCGCTGCCACTGAGCTCGCTCTACCTGGCCGGCGAGCTGGACGCGTCGGTCGACAACTTCGACCGCGACCCGGTGGCGCTGCACGCCGGCGCCGCGGTGTGCGCCGCGCTCGGCTACGGCGAGCTCGGCTTCCACGAGGCGGACGTGCTGACGGCGGACCTGTCCGGCTACGACGTGGTCGTGCTGGCCGCGCTCGTCGGCGAGACGCCGGAGGCGAAGGTGCGGATCCTGCGCCGGCTGGCCGAGACGATGCGACCGGGTGCCGTTCTGCTCGCCCGCAGCGCGCGTGGGCTGCGCACGTTGCTCTACCCGCCGATCGACCGGACCGCGCTCGACGGCTTCGAGCCTCTGACGGAGGTGCACCCGGTGAACGACGTCATCAACTCGGCGATCCTGGCCCGGGCGGAGGGCTGAGAGTGGCCACGTTGCTGATGGTGGAGAGCTGGGTGCAGTCGACCGGGCTGGCGCTGCCGCCGCTGCTGCGCGAGCTGGGTCACGACTACATCCTGTTCACCCGCGACCCGGCGCTCTACCCGGACGTCGACGGCGCCGCGCACCCGGTGGTCCGCGACGCCGACGAGGTCATCGTCGTCGACACGAACGACAAGGCCGCGATGACCGGCGCGGTCATCGGCATCGTCTGTCGGCGGCGCATCGACGGCGTGCTGACGACCTGCGACTACTACCTCGACGCCGTCGCCGAGCTGGGCCGGATGCTGGGCCTGGCCGGCGCGTCGCCGGACATCATGCGGCGGGCGGTGCGCAAGGACGCGGTGCGGACGGTGCTGAAGCGGGCCGGGCTGCCGCAGCCGCGCTTCGCCACGGCGGCGACGTGGGAGGACGCGCTGGCCAGTGCGACGGAGCTGGGCTTCCCGCTGGTCGCGAAGCCGGTGGACCTCAACTCCGGCACGTCGGTGCACCTGGTCGACGGCGAGGCGGCGCTGAAGGACGCGTTCCACGAGGTGCGCTCCGTCGAGCGGAACAGCCGGGACCAGCCGCTGGCCCGCCGGCTGTTGTTGGAGGACGTCCTGCCCGGTCCCGAGGTCAGCGTCGAGGCGATCACCGTCGCCGGCCGGACGACGGTGCTCGGCATCACCGGCAAGAGTGTCACGCCGACGTTCGTCGAGGCCGGGCACGTGTTCCCGGCGCCGCTGCCGCCCGCCGTCACCGCGGACGTCACCGAGCACGTCCGCGCCGCGCTGGCCGCGATCGGCTACTCGCACGGGCTGAGCCACACCGAGCTGCGGCTGACGCCGTCCGGGCCGCGGATCGTCGAGATCAACCCGCGGCAGGGCGGCGGCTACGTGTTCGACCTGGTCCGCACCGTGACCGGGGTGAACCCGCTGGCGCTGCTGGTCGACCTCGCGCTGGGCCGCACCCCGTCGCTCGAAGCGCGGGCGAACGGTACGGCTGCCGTCGCGTTCGTGCTGTCGCCGGTCGACGGCGTCGTCACCGCCGTCGAGGGCCGGGACGAGCTGGCCGCGGACCCGGCGGTCGTCCGCTGGCAGCTCGACGTCCCCGGTCCCGTCCGCCGCCCCCGTGACAACAACGACCGCGTCGGCCACGTCCTCGCCGTCGACCCCGACGGCGACCGGGCCGGCGAGCTGGCCGCCACCGCCGTCGGCGCCCTGAAGCTGCGCCTGGCCGACGGCTCCGTCGTCGCCCCGGTCGCGATCTAGACGGCGAACAGCCCGATCGCGTCCCAGGCGATCCAGGACCCCTCGTCCTTCACCAGCGTCAGCACGTTCTCTCCGGCCGTCAGCAGGCGCGGCGGGAGCGGCCGCTCCAGGTAGGACGGGCGCAGCCGGGTGCCGGGGACGGTGCTGTCGCCCTCCAGCGAGCCGCGCGTCCCGCCGCCCTCGAACCGCAGCCGGTCCACCGCCGTCCCGTTGACGTCCAGCGTCGACGAGCCGGGGATCGTCGCGTGGCTGTCGATCAGCCAGATCGCCAGCCAGACCTCGCCGGCGGGCGCGGTGTCCAGCGAGAAGCGGAGCCGGAATGTGTGCGTCCGGCGGCCGGCCCACGCGTCCGACGGGCCCGGGTGCAGGTAGCTCCAGCCGGTCCCCGGCGCGGCGGCGCCGGCCCGGAAGTCGACGCCGCCGGGGAACGTCGCGGGGTAGCGGGCGTAGCCGGCCGGCGACAGCGCGAACTCCAGGCCCTTGCCGTCGAACTGCCCGACCACCGCGAGCGGCGAGCCGGTCGCCGTCACCGAGACCTGGCTGCTGGCGGTCAACGGCGCGGACGGCTCCGAGCGCGCGCCGGCCGCGTCGACCGTGACGACGCGATACGTGAACCGGCGGGCGTTGCCGCCCAGGCCGCTGTGCACGTAGTGCGGGTAGACCGTCTTGGCCAGCAGCGTCGACGGGCCGCCGTCAGGCGCGGCGTACACCGCGTAGTGGTCGACGACGGTGTCCCAGGGCAGCGGCATCCAGTCCAGCACGATGCGCCCGAGCCGGCCCTCCGCGCGCAGGCCGGTGACGGTACGGACGTGGCGGCCGCTCATGCGAGACGCTCCAGACCCGGCGCGCCGGCCGGCGTGGTGAACCGGGCGACGGTCTGCAGCGGCGCCGACGCGTCCGCCTCGACCCAGGGCACGATCTTGAACTCCGACGTCATGCTGTCCTTCGTGAGCGTCACGAGGACGTAGCCGCGGCGGCCGTCGTAGAGCTTGACGTAGGGGTGCTGCACCCAGTCCGGCGTGTAGGCGTCGGTGGGCGCGCCGTCGCCGTCGGAGGCGATCGACGTGCAGATCAGCTCGACCCCGACGGCCGGCGCGGCCGGGTCCGGCCGGAGCTCCGCGGCGACGTGCTTGTGGATGTCGCCGGTGAGCACGACCGGGTTGCTCGTCCGTTCCATCGCGGCCAGCAGCCGGCGCCGGTTGGCCGGGTAGCCGTCCCACTGGTCGGTGCGGTTCGTCGTGATCGGCGCGACCGTCACCCCGTTGGCGATGACGTTCCAGCGGGCCGGCGACGCGGCGAGGCCGTCGTACAGCCAGGCCTCCTGGGCCGCGCCGAGGATGCTGCGGTCCTCGCGGTTCTGGTCCGCCGCGTCGACGGGCAACGGGTCGCGGTACTGCCTGGTGTCCAGGACGTGGAAGCGGACCAGCCCGCCGTCGCCGAAGCTTCGGTAGACCCTGCTGTCCGGTCCTTCCGGCAGCGCCGACAGCGACACCGGCAGGTTCTCGTAGAACGCCCGGTACCCGACGGCGCGCAGGTGGACGAAGTGCTCGGGCAGCACGCCGTACTGCGACCCGTCCGCGCCGTAGTTGTTCTGCACCTCGTGGTCGTCCCACGTGACGATCCACGGCGCCTTGGCGTGCGCGGCCTGCAGGTGCGGGTCGGACTTGAACAGCGAGTAGCGCAGCCGGAACTGCTCCAGCGTCTGGATCTCGACGGCGTGCTCGGGTGTCACGCTCGCGCCCGCGCGCCACAGGTTGGACGACGTGATGGCGTACTCGTAGATGTAGTCGCCGAGGAACACGACCGCGTCCAGGTCCTCGTCGACCAGATGCCGGTAGGCGGTGAAGTGGCCGTGGTACCAGGCCTGGCAGGACGCGGTCGCGAACCGGAACCGCGCGTCGCCGTCCGCCGGAAGCGTCTTGGTGCGCCCGGTCGGGCTGACCTGGCGGCCGACGTGGAACCGGTAGAAGTACTCGCGTCCCGGCTCCAGCCCGTCGATCTGCGGGTGGACGGAGTGGGCGAGTTCCGGCGAGGCCACTGCGGCGCCTCGCCGGACGACTGTGCCGAAGCCCTCGTCGGTGGCGACCTCGTACCGGACCGGCACCGGCCGCGGTGGCATCCCGCCGTGCCCGTCGGCCGCCAGCGGGTCCGGCGCCAGCCGGGTCCACAGCACGACACTGCCGGTGCCCGGATCGCCGGACGCGACACCCAGCCCGAACACCCCGTCCGGCACCGCCCCGGCGTCGGCCTCGGCGGCCGCCAGCGCCTGCGCCGGCGCCGTCACACCTAGCGCCAGCGCGGCCGAGCTCACGCCGCTGAGCTGCAGAAATGTCCGTCTGTTCAGTCGAGGGCCGGTCATGCGTCCGACCCAACCGAACCGAGGTGACCGAAGGTGGTCCTACAGGTGACGGGTGGACCAGTGGTCCATGTCGGTTTGCCCGAACTGCGTCACGCGGCGATCCGCACTAGCCTCAGCCGCGTGCGTGTTGGTGTCTACGTCGACGGCTACAACCTCTACTACGGTGCGCGTGGTCTCTGCGGCCGGTCGACACCGGGCTGGCGGTGGCTGGACCTGCGCGCTCTCGCAGAACATCTGATCGTTTCGCGCTCTCAGTGGGTGGGTGCGGTGGTCGACAACGTCACCTACTGCACGGCGCGCATCAATGGCGCATCGAATCCCGTCGGGCAGCGTGAGCAGGATGTGTACCTGCGAGCGTTGGCGCACACGGGTTCCGCGACCAGGATCAGCTATGGCACCTACGTGTCGCGGGTCGCGACGGCACCACTGGCCGTGAAGGGGCGCAATGGTCGGCCGGTGCTCGTCGAACCGAGCTGGCCGATCATGGTTCAGGACGCCGCCGGAGGCGACGTGCCCGGAGCGACTTTCATGGCGTCCGTCGCCCGGCGCGAGGAGAAGGGCTCGGACGTCAACGTCGCGTCACATCTGGTGATCGATGTGCTGACCGGCCGTCGTGGACGCGGCCATCGTTGTCAGCAACGACAGCGATCTCGCCTATCCGATCCAGGTTGCTCGCGACCGAGTGCCGGTGGGGTTGGTCAATCCGACCAAGGGAATCCGCGCCGGGAAGCTGGCGGGCACGCCGAAGGACGGCGTCGGCAACCACTGGTGGTACCGGCTCGAACCTGCTGATCTGCACGCGCATCAGCTTCCTGTGAAGGTCGCCGCCCGGATCGTCAAGCCGGCGCCCTGGTAGACTGACCGCACACCACCCGGCGCCTCTGGCGTCGGGTCTTTTCATGTGGCACGGCCTCAGCTGGGCGACAGGGGGAGCCGGACGGTGAAGGTCGTCCCCTCGGGGCCAGTGGTGAAGCCGATCGTCCCGCGGTGCCGCTTCTCGACGATCCGCTTGGCGTTGTCGAGGCCCAGCCCGCTGCCCTGGCCGACCGGCTTGGTCGTCACGAACGGCTCGAACAGCCGGCCCTGGACCTCCTCGGGCACACCGCGCCCGTGGTCGGTGACGTCGACGGCGGCGTGGTCGCCGTCGCGGTAGGTGCGCAGCTCGAGCACGCCGTGGCCGTCCATCGCGTCGACGGCGTTGTCGATGAGGTTGGTCCACACCTGGTTCAGCTCCGCGGCGAAGGCGGGCACCGGCGGCAGCGTGGTGTCGTAGTCGCGGTGGACCTCGACGTCGCCGAGTTTGTGCCCCAGCATGACGAGTGTGCTGTCGATGCCGGGGTGGAGGTCGACCTCCTGGTGGGCGGCCTGGTCGAGGTGCGTGTACTGCTTGATCGAGGCCACCAGCGTGGAGATGCGGTTGGACGCGTCCTCGATCTCGTCCATGAGCGCCTCGGTCTCGAGCGTGTAGGAGAGCCAGGCCAGCGCCGACGGGAGCGCGTCGCCCACCTCGGCGGCGACGTCGTCGAAGAAGGTGGTGTCGAGGCCGGCCGAGACGTAGACCGGCGCCACGTCGACGGCGTGGTCGAAGCCGAGGTCCTCGAGGTGGTCGACCATCTCGTCCTCGAGGTCGCTCTCCTGCAGTGGAGAGAGCGGGTCGCGTTTCTTGGAGGCTATCTCGACGGCGCGCTCCTGGATGGTGATCAGCCGGGCGATCATCGCGGGGTCGAGCGTGCCGGAGGCGATCACGCCGAGCTTCTGCCGCATGTGCGCCACGCGGTCGCGCAGCTGACCGGCGGCCCGGACGGTGGCCGCGGCGGGGTTGTTCAGCTCGTGCGCGAGGTTCGCCGACAACGTGCCCAGCTGGGCCAGGTGCTCGCGCTGCCGCACCGTCGCCTCGGTGGTGCGGATGCCGAGGTAGAGCCCATCGAAGAGGTGCACTGCCATCGGGAACCACTTGTGCACGAAGGCCGCGAAGTCGTTGGCGGGCCACCGCAGGAACCGGCAGTCGGTCACCGCGTGCAGCGACGTGGGGTAGGCGGCGGCCCCCGCCGACGTCGCGAAGGCGCGGACGGCGCCGGCGTACGAGCCGCGGTGGTCGGTCTCGTTGACGACGACCTCTTCGCCGTCGGCGTGCCGGACCAGCCGTAGGGTGCCGTCGACCAGGACCCACAGCGCGATGGACGGCTCGCCGGCGCGGTAGACCGTGCTGCCGGCCGGGTAGGCGCGGACCTCGCAGCTCGCGGCGACCTCGGCCAGCTGCTCGGGGGTCATGCCTTCGAAGAGGAACAGCGTGCGCAGCTCCTCGACGTCGATGGGCGTACCCATGGTCACGTCGCCTCCAGGTAGCGGTGGACCAGCGTGATCGCCATGGCGCCCTCGCCGACGGCCGACGCGACGCGCTTGACGGACTCCGCGCGCACGTCGCCGGCGACGAACACGCCCGGGACGCTGGACTCCAGGTGGTACGGGGTGCGGGCCAGCGGCCAGTCGCGTGGCGGTCGCCCGTCGGCGTCGAGAAGTGCCGGCCCCGTCAGGAGGAAACCCCGTTCGTCGCGGGCGAATTCCTCACCCAGCCACGACGTCGGCGGCTCGGCGCCGATGAAGACGAACAGCCGCGTCGCGGGCAGCGTCTGCGTGCCGCCGTCGCGGGTGTCGGTGACGACGATGCGTTCCAGCCGGCCGTCGCCCTCGGCGGCGGTGACCTGGGTGCAGGTGCGCACCTCGACGCGCGGGTCGGACTCGATGCGCTCGACGAGGTACTCCGACATGCGCAGCCGCAGGTCGGGGCCGCGCACCAGCATGACGACCCGGTTGGCGTACTTGGCGAAGTGCAGTGCCGCCTGACCGGCGGAGTTGGCGGCGCCGACGATGTAGACGTCCTCACCCTTGCAGCCGGGCGCCTCGTGCGCCGATGCGCCGTAGTAGATGCCCCGGCCGGCGAAGTCGTCGGCGTGCTCGGCCGGCAGCTGCGACCACCAGACCCCGGTGGCGATGACGACGGCGTGCGCCGTGACCTCGTGACCGTCGTCGAAGCGGACGACGCGGCCCTCGCCCTGCGCGACGACGTCGACGGCGGCGGCCGCGGTGAGCATCTCGACGTCGAAGCGGACGGCCTGGTCGCGGGCCCGCTGAGCGAGCTCGGCGCCGGAGACGCCCTGCGGGAAGCCCAGGTAGTTCTCGATCAGGCTGCTGCGCGCGGCCTGGCCGCCCACGCCGGCGCGGTCGACCAGCAGCGTGCGCAGGCCCTCACTGGCGCCGTAGACCGCCGCGCCGAGCCCGGCCGGCCCGCTGCCGATGACGACGAGGTCGTAGAGCGGGCTGCCCGCCGTCGTGGCCAGGCCCAGCCGCTCGGCGACGTCGCGCAGCGGCGGGCAGGTGAGCACCACGCCGTCGGGCATGATGACCGCCGGCAGCGCCTCGTCGGGGATGGCCGCGGTGTCCTGCAGCGCCGCGCCCTCCGACCCTCGCAGATGCCGGTACGGGACCTGGTTGCTGGTCAGGAACTCCTTGAGGTCCTGGGTCTCGGCCGCCCACTGGTGCCCCAGCAGCGTGACGCCCTCGAAGCCCGGCCTGCTGTCGCGCGCCCAGTGCTCCAGCAGCTCGTCGAGCACGGGGTACAGGTGCTCCTCGGGCGGGTCCCACGGCTTGACGAGGTAGTGGTCGAGGTCGATGTCGTTGACGGCGCGGATGGCGGCCTGCGTGTCCGCATACGCCGTCAGCAGCACCCGCTTGGCCTGCGGCACGACGTCCATGGCCTGCTCGAGGAAGTCGATGCCGTTCATGCCCGGCATGCGGTAGTCGGCCAGGATCAGCGCCGTCGGCTCGCCCCGCAGCGTGAGCTCGCGCAGGACCTCCAGCGCGCCGGCACCGGTCTCGGACCGGACGACGCGGTGGTCCGATCCGTAGCGGCGGCGCAGATCGCGAGCGATCGCCCGGCTCACCGCCGGATCGTCCTCGACGGTCAGCAGCACAGGTCCCTGTCGTGGCACGTGCCCTCCATGAAGTGCCGAGCGGTCGGTGCCCCAAGGGTACGGCGTCAGAGGCCACGCGCTTTCAGCCAGGCGAGAACGTCGTCGGCGACGACCCGCCAGCCGGCGTCGATCGTCAGGCTGTGGCCGCGGTCGGGGTACTGCCGCAGCTCCGTCACGGCCGGCGACTTCCGGTACAGCCGGGCGGTGGTGCGCACGATCGCCGGCGCGACGGTGTGGTCCTTGCCGCCCAGCGTGAGCAGCAGCGGCCCGCGGGTCGCCTTGCCGGTGTCGACCTTGGCCGGCGACGACGGCTTGAGGTTGGCGACCGCGGCCTCGAACAGCGGCCGGCCGGGCGATCCGATCGTCCAGCGGTCGTACAGCTCGTCGGACTCCGCCTGCGGCAGCGCGTTGCCGAACCCGTAGCGGAACTGCTTGCGGGTCAGCGTGACGGTGCCGCGGCGGTTCGCCGGGTTGCGCAGGGCGACCGACGCGACCCGCAGCGACGACGGCGGCAGGAAGATCACGCCCTTGATCGGCGCCGGGTCGATCGCGACGGCCGCCGCGGCGAGGTTCTGGCCGAGCAGCCGCTGCGCGATCAGCCCGCCGAACGAGTGCCCGACGACGATGGGTTGCGTGTCCAGCGCGCCGATGACCTGGGCGTAGTGGTCGACGACGGCGTCGATGCCGATGCCGGCGACCCGCTCCGGGTGCTGGCGGTTCTCCTCGACCGACGGCGAGTCGCCCGGCCAGCCCGGCGCCTGCGGGTCGTAGCCGGCCTCACGGAACAGTTCCAGCCAGGGCGTCCACGAGTCGGCGTGCAGCCAGAGGCCATGGACGAAGACGACCGGACGACGATCACTGGACACGACGATCCCCCCTCGACGGCGCGTGCACCGATCATGGACCAGGATCGACCCGTTGGGAACGGGTCACGCCCAGCTCACGTGCGATGACCGCGCGCAGCGACTCCAGGTCGTAGGGGCCGTGGTGGCGCTGGCCGTTGACGAAGAACGTCGGGGTGCCGGCCACACCGCTCTGGTCGGCGCTCTCGACGTCGCGGGTGACCCGCAGCGCGAAGTGCCGGGACGACACGTCGCGGGCGAACCGGTCGACGTCCAGGCCCAGCTCCTCGGCGTAGCCGAGCAGGTCCGGGTAGGTCAGCGCGTCCTGGTGGGTCAGCAGCAGGTCGTGCAGCTCCCAGAACCGGCCTTGCTTGCCGGCCGCCTCCGCCGCCTCGGCGGCCAGCTGGGCGTGCTCGTGCACGTCGGTGAGCGGCAGGTGCCGGAAGACGAACGTCAGCTCGTCGCCGAAGGCCTCGGTCAGCTCGCGCAGAGCGGGCTCGGCCCGGCCGCAGTACGGGCACTCGAAGTCGCCGTACTCGATCAGCGTGACGGCGCCGTCCACCGGGCCGCGGATGTGGTCGACCTCCGGGTCGACGGGATCGGCGAGGTCGACGATCGGCGCGGCCAGCCGGTCCTGCCCGGCCGACCGGGCGCGCTGCGGCAGCCGGCCGATCGTGCGGAACACCAGCAGCGAGAGCAGCGTGGCGAGCAGCGACGCGGCCAGGATGCCGAGCCGGGCGTCGTCCAGCTCGGCGCCGTCGAACGCGATGCCGGCGATCAGCAGTGAGACGGTGAAGCCGACGCCGCCGATCGTCCCGGCGCCGATCAGCTGCGGCCAGGGCACCGTCAGCGGGAAGCCGAACCGGCTGGCCAGCCACGTCACGCCGATGATGCCGACCGGCTTGCCGACGACCAGGCCCAGCACGATGCCGAGCGTGATCGGCGACGTCGCCGCCTCCCGCAGCACCTCGCCATTGATCGCCATGCCGGCGTTGGCCAGCGCGAACACCGGCACGATGAGGTAGTTCGCCCACGGGTGGAACAGGTGCTGCAGCCGCTCGTTCGGCGACACGGCGGTCGCGAGCGACCGGCTGGCGGTCCGGGCGTACTCCGGCACCGGCTGCTCGCGGAACAGCCGCCACACCGCGCCGACGCGCTCCAGGTCCTCCCGCGACGGCGGGAACGCCGACGCCAGCAGGCCGAACGCGATGCCGGCCAGCGTCGCGTGCACGCCCGAGATCAGCGTCGCGAGCCACACCCCGGCGCCGACGATGAAGTACGGGACGCCGTGCCGGACGCCGCTGTGCTTGAGCACGATCACGACGCCGAACAGCGCGACCGCGACACCGAGCGCGCTGATCGACACGTCGCCGGAGTACGCGACCGCGATGATCGTCAGGGCCACCACGTCGTCGACGATCACCAGCGTCAGCACGAACGTCCGGGTCCGCGGCGACGCCCGCTCGCCGACCAGCGCCAGCACGCCCAGCGCGAACGCGGTGTCGGTGCCCATCGCGATCGCCCAGCCGTGCACGGCGGAGTCGCCGGCGTTGACGGCCAGGTAGAGCAGCGCGGGGACGGCCATTCCGCCGAGCGCGGCCAGCACCGGCGTCGCGACCCGGCGGCGCTCGCGCAGCTCGCCCATGTCGAACTCGCGGCGGATCTCCAGCCCGACGACGAAGAAGAAGAACGCCATCAGGCCGTCGTTCACCCAGTGCCGGATGTCCAGCGACAGCTCCGCGTCGCCCAGCCGGATGGCCAGCTCGGTGTGCCAGAACTCCTCGTAGCTGTCCGGCCACGGCGAGTTCGCCCAGATCAGCGCCGCGACGGTGGCGGCGAGCAGCACGATCGCGCCGGAGCTCTGCGTCGCGATGAACTCACGGATCGGCGAGGCCAGCCGCCGCGACCGCGGGGTCTGCCCGCCCGCCATCAGGACAGCCGGCTCAGCTGCTGCTTGGCCTCGCGACGCCGGCGGCGAGCCGCCTCGGAGGCCTTGCGGGCGGCCTCGACGTCGTCCTCGGCGCTGCCGACGTCGTCGCGGGCCTGCTCCAGCTCGCGGCGGGCGGCGTTCAGCTCCTCGGTCAGTCGCTCGACGGCGTCCTGGGCGCGCTCCAGCCGCTGCCGCTGGTCGTCCAGGGCCGCCTCGGCGTCGTCGACCCGGTCCTCGGCAGCGTCGACGTCGGCCTCGGCCCGCTCCAGCTCCCGCTCGGCGTGCTCCCGCTCGTCGCCGTCGCCCTCCTCCTCGGCCGGCGCCTGCTCCGCCTCGGTCTCATCCTCGGCCGCCGCGGGCTCCGCGGCCCGGGGCCGCCGCGTGGTCTCCAGCCGCTGGCCGCGGGCGACCCGTGCCTCGGACAGCGAGATCACCTCGGCCGGCTCGCCGTCGTCGTCGATCGCGCCGAACCCGACGTGCTCCAGCCCGTGCGAGAGCCGGGCGGCCTGCAGCTGCTCGGCCGCCCGCGGGTCGGCGATGGCGGCGTCCAGGGAGACGTTCACCGCCTCCAGCAGGTCCGGGCCGATCTTCTGCCCGGCCTCCTTGGCCAGTGCGCGGGCCGCCTTGAGCAGGGTGTCGACCTGCTTCTTCCGCTCGGCGGCCAGCTCGCGCAGCGCGGCGCCGTCCATCGCCGACGTCGCCCGGCGCATCCGCTCGCCGAGCGCGGCCAGCTCGGCGACCTCGGCGGCGCGCTGCCGGGCCAGCCGGTTGGTCAGCCAGGCGGCCACGGTCGGCTTGCGCAGCGCCTTGACCCGCGCGGCGACCTCGCCGTCGCCCTCGCTCTTGAGCCGCTTGGCCAGCGCGTTGCGGGCTTCGACGAACTCGTCGGGCGGGAGCGCGTAGAGCTCGTCCGCCGCCTCGTCGAGGTTCATGCGACCAGTGTCCTACTGCAGGTACTTCTCCACCTCGTCGACGGGCCGGGCGGCGGCCTCGTCGGGGTTCTGGCCGGCCTCGACCCGGGCCCGGCGCTGGCGGAGCAGGTCCCAGCACTGGTCCAGCTGCTCCTCGACCTGACGCAGCCGAGCGTGCTCCTCCTCGGTCGAGATCTCGCCCGCCTGCAGCCGCTGCCGCAGGTCGTGCTCGTCCTCGACCAGCGCGTTGATCCGGGCCCTGATGTCGTCTTCCTGCATCGCTGCTCCCACGTCGGTCCGAGCGGTGACCCTGCCGAGCATAGGCGTCGCTCAGCCGATGAGGTCGAGCATCGCCCGAGCCGCCGCCGAGAGCTGCTCGCGCGGCGGGTGCGCGACGGCGACCCGCCAGGTCGGTGCGGGGTCGACGGCGACGTACTCGACCCCGGTGGTGCTGGCGACGACGCCGGGCGGCACGAAGCCGACGCCGAGGCCCTGCCGGACCAGGTCGGTGAAGAGCGGGATGTCGTTGACCTCGAACGCCGTGACGCGGTCCAGTCCGGCGGCGCGGAACAGCTCGTCGGTCGCGGCGCGGGCGCCCCAGCCGGGGCCGAAGTCGACGAACGGCTCGCCGGCCACCTCGGCCAGCGGCACCGGCGCGGCGGCGGCGAACCGGTGTCCGGGCGGGCAGGCCAGCGGCATCGGCGCCCGGCCGAGCGGGCGGACGTCGACGCCGGCCGGCGGGCGGTCGCCGAGCGCGACGAACGCGAGGTCGAGCTGGGCGGTCCGGACGCCCTCGACCAGCTCGCTGCTGGGCGCCTGGCGCAGTCGCAGCTGCACACCGGGATGCGCGGTGTGGAAGCGGCGCAGCAGGTCCGGCAGGTCGTAGCTGTGCGAGGCCTGCATGAACCCGACCACGAGGCGCCCGGTGGTGACGCCGCGCACGGCGGCGACCGCCTCGCGGGCCAGCGCCGCGGCCCGCAGCGTCCGGCGCGCCTCCGGCAGCAGCACCCGGCCGGCCTCGGTCAGCCGCACCTGCTTCGTGCTGCGGTGGAACAGCTGGGCGCCGAGGCCGGACTCGAGCGCGCGGATCGACGCCGACAGCGCCGACTGCACGAGGTGCAGCCGGCCGGCCGCACGGGTGAAGTGCAGCTCGTCGGCGAGGACGACGAAGTGCTCGAGCTGGCGCAGTTCCATCGGTGATCTCGATCAGTGGAATCGAAAAGATCTGTTGGCACGATGGATCTTCGCGCGCGCACGCTGGGGACGTCAACCCACACGAGAAGGGTTCCGATGACCACCGAGCTCCTCTCCCGGCCCGGACGCACGACCGTCCCGCACGCGACCGGGTTCTGGCTCACCGCCTACGCGTTCGCCGTCACGATGGCGTTCTCCGCCGTGCCGACCCCGCTGTACGTCGACTACCAGCAGCGCGACCACTTCTCCGCGGCGACCGTCACGGTCGTGTTCGCGGTCTACGCGCTCGGCGTCGCGGTCAGCCTGCTGCTCGTCGGCCACGTCTCGGACCGGCTCGGGCGGCGACGCGTGCTGGTGCCGGCCGTGCTGCTGTCGGTCGCGGCCGGCGTGGTCTTCCTGCTCTGGCCGGCGCTGCCCGGCCTGCTGCTGGCGCGGGTGCTGCAGGGCTTCGCCGTCGGCGCGATCACGGCGACCGCGACCGTCCACCTCGCCGAGCTGCACCGGGCTGCGCGGCCGGACGCGGGCCCGCGCCGGGCCGAGGTCGTCGCCGTCGCCGCGAACCTCGGCGGGATCGGGCTCGGGCCGCTGGTCTCCGGGCTGCTGGCCGACGTCGCCGCCGACCCGCTGCGGCTGCCGTACCTCGTGGTCACCGCGCTGCTGGCGGTCGCCGCGATCGGGCTGGCGCTGGTGCCGGAGACCGCGCCGGCGCCGGCCGATCCCGGCCCGTACCGGCCGCAGCGGGTCCGGGTCCCGGCGGCGGAGCGCGGGCTGTACGCGGCGGCGGCGCTGACGGCGTTCGCGGCGCTCGCCGTGTTCGGGCTGTTCACGTCGATCGCGCCGACGCTGCTCACCGAGATGCTGGGCGCGCCGTCGCACGCGCTGACCGGCGCGGCCGCGTTCGTGACGTTCGCCGCGGGCGCGACCGGCCAGGTGCTGCTGTCGCGCCGGCCGCCCCGGCGGACGCTGCCGGCCGGCGCCGTCGCCGTGGCGGCGGGGCTGGCCCTGCTGGTCGTCTCGGTCGACGCCTCGTCGCCGGCCGGGTTCCTGCTCGGCGGCGTGGTGGCCGGCGCCGGGGCCGGGCTGCTGTTCGCTGCCGCCGTCGCGATCGTGTCCGGGCTGGCCGGCGCGACCGGACGGGCGGAGGCGCTGGCGGGACTGTTCCTCGCCGGCTACGTCGGGCTCGCGGTCCCGGTGCTCGGGCTGGGCCTGGCGACCCGGGTGACGGGGCTGTCCGGTGCGCTGCTCGCGTTCGCCGTCGTCGTCGGCGCGCTCGGCGTGGGATCGGCTCTGGCCGCCGTCCGCCGGCTCCGCTAGCGTCAAGCCGTGACCGTGATCGGCACGTGGAACCTGGAGAACCTGTTCCTGCCCGGCGACGAGGACGGCCGTCCGCCGGACCAGGCCACCTACGAGGCCAAGCTCGACGCGCTGGCCGGCACCATCGGCCGGATGGCGCCCGACGTCCTGGCGCTGCAGGAGATCGGCGAGTCCGCCGCACTGGCCGACCTGGTCGAGCGGCTCGACGGCGACTGGACCTCGCACGTGTCCGCGCATCCGGACAGCCGCGGCATCCGGGTCGCGGTGATCTCGCGGCTGCCGGTCGAGGAGACTGAGGACCTGGTCGCCTACGCCGACGGCGTCGGGCCGGTGCGCGCGTCCGACGGCGGCGCGCTGTCGGAGGAGATGGGCCGCGGCGCGTTCCGCGCCCGCGTCCGCACGACCGGCGGCGACACCGTCGACGTCGTCACCTGTCACCTCAAGTCCAAGCTGCTCAGCTATCCCGGCGGCCGGTTCGCGCCGCGCGACGAGGGCGAGCGGGCCCGCTACGGGGCGTTCGCGCTGTACCGCCGCGCGGCCGAGGCGGCCACCGTCCGCGAGTGGGCCAACGCGCTGCTCGACGGCGAGGGCCAGGATCGCTCGCTGCTGGTCTGCGGCGACCTCAACGACGAGCCCGGCGCGGCGACGACGCAGATCCTGCTCGGGCCCGGCGGCTCGGAGATCGGCACACCCGGCCTGAACCAGCCGGACAAGGGCGACGCGTGGCGGCTGTGGAACACCGCGCCGCTGATCCCGGAGGCGCGCCGGTACAGCCGCGTCTACCGCGGCCGGGGCGAGCTGATCGACCACGTGCTGGTCTCGCACCGGCTGCTGCAGCGGGTCGCGACGGTGGACAGCCTGGTCGACCGCGGGCTGCCGTCGGTCACCGACGACCCGCGACCCCGCGCGACGGCCCACGACTCCGACCACGCGCCCGTCGTGGCGACGTTCACGGACTGACGGTCAGGTCCTCGAACACCGCCAGGCCGAGCCGGTCCTGGACGTGCGCGCAGGACAGCACGCCGACGTCCTGGGTCGCGGCGGCGGTGGGCAGGTCGGCGGCGCCGATCGTCAGCCAGGTCGTGCCGTCGACGCTGTAGGAGCCGGTGAACCGCTGCCCGTTCCGCGCCAGCCGCAGGTGCACCGGCGACGGCGACGGGTTCAGCTCGGCCCGCAGCACCGACTCGACCGTGCCGCTGCCGTCGCCGTCCCAGATCAGCAGCAGCCCGTTCGCCGGCTTCACCACCAGCGCGATGTAGCCGGTCGACGTGCCGGCGCCGCGCAGGTCGTTGCGGAACACCAGCCCGGCCCGGGCGTTCGGGTCGGTGGCCTCCTGCGAGACGACGGTGACGGTCGCCGTCGTCGCGGGGCCGGCCGCGCCGTCGAGGAAGATCGCGCCGTACTGGTCGACGCCGGTCCACAGGTCGGCGCCGTTGCCAAGGATCGCCAGTCGGCCGCCGCGCTGGCCGAAGTGCGCGCGCGTCGATGCCGCCGTCGTCAGCGGCGCCTGCACCGGCTCGGCGACGGCGACGACGTGCTGAGCGCTGTGGCCGCCGCCGTCGTACGCGACGGTCGCGTCAAGCGTGGCCTGGGCGACCGGCTCGGCCGGAGCGGCCGCCGTCACCCGCCAGGTCACGGCGAACTCCGCGCCCGGCTCCACCGCGGCGGCCTCCGTCGGCGTCGACGGCGTCACCGTCCAGCCCGCTGGGGCAGCCAGCGCGAGCCGGACCGCTGACACCGTCGCCGCCTCCTCGTTGACGAACGTGACGGTGACGTCGGCGGCGACGGCCGGGCGCAGCTCGTCCGCCGCCTCGAACGTCAGCACGCCGGCGTTCGGCGGCCACGTGAGCACCATCCGGTCCGCCCGCAGCCGCTGCCGCAGCGCCGGGTAGGGCACGTCCTGCACGGCGATGCCGCCGCTCAGCGCGAGGTCCGCCGCGACCGCCGCCGCGTGCCCCGTCGCCATGAACACCGGCTCCATCCGCGCGGACCCGAACGCGATGTGCGACGCCGAGATCGCGCAGGTCACCAGCAGGTTCGAGCACTCGCCGCGCCTGGGGACGATGGCGCGGTAGGACAGGCCGTACGGCCCGGCCGGCGGCACCTGCACGTCGCCCTCGTTGCGCGGGAACCCGCCGACGAGCACGCGGGCGCAGTTGTGCGAGTCCATCGTGTACGACGCCAGCGCGATCGGGTCCGGCGCGGCCACCGTCCATCGGCAGTCGTGCTCGGTGACGACGTAGTCGCCGAGCATCCGGCGCGCCTCGCGTATGTACAGCTCGTGCGACCAGCCGGCCGTCGCCGGGAACTCGTCGTTCGTCAGGCCCCAGCCGTTCACCTCGGCCCGGATCGCCTCCGGCACCCGCGGGTCGTTGGCCAGGAACCAGAGCAGCCCCTGCTGGTAGGTGACGTGGTCCTGGAAGATCGCCTCGCGGGTCGCGTGGTCGCCGTCCGGCCAGTCGTAGTTGCGGCCGATGTTGTCGGTGCTCACGGCGCCGTTGTTGTTCATGTCGGTCTTGCCGTTCGGCATCGGCGTGTTCAGCCGCATCGCGTCCCACACGCCGGCCCGGATGTAGCGCAGCAGCAGCTCGTACCGGTCCGGGTCGTAGCCCGGCGGCTGGGGGAACGGCCTGCGGTCCGCGGCCCGGGTCAGGCAGACGCGGAAGTTGAACGCCTGGATGCGGTGGTCGCCCTGGCCGGTGGCGCCGGGCGCGTCGGCGGAGATGCCCGGCAGCAGGCCGCTGGCCGGGTCGCCGGGGACGACGTACGGGTCGAGCTGGCGCTGGAACTGGTGGCCGGAGCGGAACTGGACGCCGTTGAGCGTCTCGCCGTAGGTGCTGTTCGCCTCGCGGCCGACGGTGTAGCCGACGCCGGCGGCGGCCATCAGGTCGCCCTCGTAGCTGGCGTCGATGAACGCGCCGGCGACGAAGACCTTGCCGTTCTCGGCGCGCAGCGAGTGGATCCGGTCGCCGACCATGCGGACGTCCTCGAGCCGGTGCTCGCGGAAGACCTGGACGCCGGCCTCTTCGACCCAGGCGTCGAAGGTCTGCTCGGCGACGTGCGGCTCGAACGTGAACGACTCCGGCCGGCCGTAGTGCGCGCCGAGGCGGCGGTAGAACCCGCGGCTCAGCCCGCCGATCGACTCGATCCGCCCGGTGTCCGTCGCGCCGAGCCCGGCCGAGCTGAGCCCGCCGAGGTGCCGGCCGAAGACCACCAGCGCGACGCTGCGGCCGGCCTGCGCGGCCCGCACCGCCGCCGTCACCCCTGCCGACGTGCCGCCATACACGCACACGTCGGTGCGGACGATCCCCGGGGCGCGCGGAACCGGGTACCAGTACCGCAGCCCCGGGTTCTGGTCGGGCCCGATGGCGGCCTCGGCCACCGGCGTGGTCGCGGCGGACGGCGCGCCCGCAGCGGACGGCGCGCCCGCAGCGGACGGCGCGCCCGCAGCGGACGGCGCGCCCGCGGCCAGCCAGAGCGCTCCGGCTCCGGCGGCGCCCAACACGGTCCGGCGGGTGGGTTCGGGTGCGGGCATGCGCATCACCTTCCGGACGGCGGCGGCTGGAAAGCGCTTGGCCCGGATCGTACTGATCATTCCCGCGCGAGCGGAAGGTCTTTCGCGCGGTGAATTGTGAAACTCGTCCGGTCAGTGGCGAAAGTCGCGACCCAGTGCCCAGAGCAGGTCGCGCAGCTCCGCCGCATCGACGTCCGCGGCGGCGTCGAGGAACGTCCGCTCCGCGGCGTCGACCGCACGGGTCGCGTCGGCGCCGGTCTGCCGTCCGTGCTCGGTCGGCTCGATGAGGTTCTTCCGGCGGTCGGACGGATCCGGCCGCCGGCGGACCAGCTCCAGGCCCTCCAGCCGGTCGACGATCGCGACCATCGTCGTCCGGTCCACCTGCAGCGGCCGGGCCAGCTCCTGCTGCGACTGCGGGCCGTCCTGGGTCAGCGTCACGAGCACGGCCAGCTCGCGCGGGTCGAGGCCGTAGGGGGCCAGCGCCTGCCCGGTCAGCTCGGCGAGCCGCAGGTGCGCGCGCTTGAGCAGGTACTGCAGGCGGTAGGCCCGCGGCGGCGAGCCGGCGCCGTCGTCGGTGGACATGTGTCGATTCTGCCATCGCCCTGATCGTCAGTTAGACTGACGATCAGTCGTACTGATGAAAGGATGGCCATCGTGAACGGTGTCAGCTTCGGGCTCAAGACCACCCAGGTGAACGTCGACTACGCGGACCTCGTGCGGGTGTGGCGCGAGGCCGACGAGGTGCCCGTGCTGGCCGACGCCTGGCTCTGGGACCACCTGGTGCCGATCATCGGCCCGCCGACGACACCGGGTCACGAGGGCTGGACGCTGCTGGCGGCGCTCGCCGCTCAGACGTCGCGGATCCGGCTCGGGCACCTGGTCACGAGCAACCGGTTCCGGTCGCCGGCGCTGCTGGCGAAGATGGCGGCGACGGTCGACATCGTCTCCGGTGGCCGGCTGGTCCTCGGGCTCGGCGTCGGCGCGACCGACGCGCACGGCGAGGGTCAGGAGTTCGCCGCCCGCGAGCACGCCGCGTACGGGCTGCCGCTGGTGCCGCCGGCCGAGGGCCGGGCCGCGCTGGCGGAGGCGTGCACGATCGTCCGCCGGCTGTGGAGCGAGCCGCCGTTCGACTTCGACGGCGAGCACTACCGGCTGCGCGGCGCCGTGTGCGAGCCCAAGCCGGTGCAGCGCCCCGGCCCGCCGCTGCTGCTCGGCGCCTGGGGCCCGCGGTCGCTGCGGGTGGTCGCCGAGCACGCCGACGTGTGGAACGTCCCCGGCCCGCCGCACTTCGACCTCGCGCTGCTGCGGGAGCGGACGGCGCTGCTGGACCGGTACTGCGCGGAGATCGGGCGCGACCCGGCCTCCATCGCCCGCTCCGTCCAGCTGATCGTCGAGTACGACCAGCCGGCCGCCGCCCGTGCGACGGTCGAGGAGCTGATCGAGGCCGGGTTCGGCCACATCGTGCTCAGCGTGCGGCCGCCGCTGCGCGACGGCGTCGCGCACTGGCTGGCCGACGAGATCATCGGGCGCGTGGTCTCCTGAACCCATGGAGATCGGTGACGCGTTCGGCCGGGTGCTCGAGCGATGCCACGCCGCCGGCGGGCGGCCGGGTGTGGCGTTCACCGTGATGGAGCGCGACGACGGGCACATCGGGGTGCACGACGCGGCCGGCTACTTCACCGGCCTGGACGACTGGCCCGAGGCGGAACGGCGGATCTGCGCCGGTCTGGCCGGCCGGGTCCTCGACGTGGGCTGCGGCGCCGGTCGGCACGCCGCGGTGCTGGCCGCCGGCGGCGTCGACGTGGTCGGGGTGGACCCGTCGCCCGGGGCGGTCGCCGTGGCACGCGAGCGCGGCGTCGACGCGCGGCTCGGGTCGGCGGAGGCGCTGCCGGACGGCATCGGCACGTTCGACGCGGTGCTGCTGCTCGGCAACAACGTGGGCCTGCTCGGCTCGGCCACGACGGCGCCGGTGGTGCTGGCCGAGCTGGCCCGGGTGACGGCGCCCGGCGGGCGGCTGCTGCTGTCGGGCCTGGACCCGTTCGACACCGACGACGCCGAGCACCTGGCCTACCACCGGTGGAACCGCGAGCGCGGCCGGCTGCCGGGGCAGTGCCGGCTACGCGTGCGCGACGGCGCGCTGGCCACCGAGTGGTTCGACTACCTGTTCGTGTCCGAGCCGGAGCTGCGAGCACTCGTCGAACCGTCGCCGTGGACGATCGGGCGGTGGGAGCGCGACGGCCACGGATACGCCGTCGAGCTCACTCGCGGGCGGTAGCGGCGGCGCCGGCCACCGCGTCTAGAACGGGCGAGTCGATCTCGCACACCGACCGCAGCGCCGTGACGACGGCATGCCCGCCGGCCAGCAGGTCGGCGTCGGTGCCGGGCGCCGGTGGGTCGGCCAGGCCGGCGACGGAGAGCCGGATGTGCTCGTCGGTCTGCTCGGTCATCGTGGTCTGCACGATGCCGAACGCGGCCAGCGGCGCCGGCCGCAGCTCGCCCAGCTCGCCCGGCTCGCGGTCGGGGACGTTGAGGTTGAGCACCGTGCCCGGCGGCTGGTCCAGCAGCGCCGGCACCACCCGCGCGGCCAGCTCGGCCGCCGTCGCCCAGTGCGGCTCCGCCGCCGGGGCCTCGAGGTGGTACTCGACGGCGAGACCGACGTCGAGGGAGACGGCCAGGCCGCGCGACTTGTTGATGCCGGCGGTCAGGGCCGCGCCGACGGTGCCCGAGTGCAGGATCGCCCGTCCGACGTTGGCGCCGTGGTTGACGCCGGACAGCACGACGTCGGGCGGGTCGCCGAACGCGCCGTACGCCGCGATCAGCGCGATCAGCCCGGGCGCGGCGCCGACGGCGTACGCGGGCACGTCGTCGAGGCCGTCGAGCGGGTGCCGCCGCAGCGCGATCCGGTCGCGCTCCTCCAGCCCGGCGATGATCGACGCGCTGCTGCCGCTGGACTGCACCGCCGGCGCCGCCACGACGACGTCGAGGCCGAGCTCCTGCGCCGCTCCGGCCAGCGCGCGCAGGCCGGGCGCGTCGATGCCGTCGTCGTTGGTGACGAGGGCGCGCGGCCGGGCGGTCACGATCCGTGGGCCCGTTCGGCCAGGTCGCGCGGGGTGACCTGGGCCTGCGGCGCGGTGCCGGCGCCGGGCTCCAGCCGGTCCACCTCGACCAGCTCGCGCAGCTTCAGCACCGCCTCGACGTCGCCGGTGCCCAGGCCGTGCCGGGTGACGTTGAGCATGCCGGCCGCGGCGCCGAGCCGGACCGCGTCCTCTATGTCGCCGCCGCGGGCCAGCGTCGCCGTCACGCCCGCGGTGAGCGAGTCGCCGGCGCCGTGCGTGTCGGCGGACTGCAGCTGCGGCATCCGCACGACTCTGACGATGCCGTCGGCCAGGACCAGCAGCGGCTCGTGCGCCCGCGTGACGATGACGTACTCGGCGCCGTGGTCGTGCAGGTCGTGCATCGCCGCGATCAGCGCGTCCTGGTCGTCGCCGTCGGCGCGGCCGTCGTCGAGCAGCTCCTCATGGCTGACCTTCACCACCGTCAGCCCGCTCTCCAGGACCGCGGCGAGGCGCTCCCCGGCGAGGTCGGCGATGACCGGCTTGCCGACGGCGCGCAGGTCCGCCGCCAGCCGGCGGTAGGTGTCGGCCGGCACCGCGTCGGCCGCCGCCGGGTGGTCCGACGGGCCGCTGAGCAGCACCGCGCCGGCGTCCAGCCCGGTGCTCAGCGTCAGCCCGTACAGCTCGTCCAGGTCGTGCCGAGTCAGCGGGTCCGACGGCGCCTCGGCCACCTCGACCCGCTCGCCGCCGCGGCGGTCGTGGATGTAGGCGCCGTTGCGGCCGGCGCCCTCGACCGCCTTGACGGCGACGCCCTCGTCCTCGATCAGGTGCCGCAGCACGGTCCCGGTCTCACCGGCCAGCACGCAGCACATCGTCACCGACGCGCCGAGCGTGACGAGCATCCGCGCCTGCCAGACGCCCTGGCCGCCGGCGTGGACGTGGATGTCCGGGCTGCCGCCCTGCTCCTCGACGGTCACCGTCAGCACGGGCGACGGTGCGAACAACGCGACGTCGCTGGGCACCATGGCTCCTCCGTTCGTCACCCTGGACGTACCCAGGACGCGCCGAGTCGACGCGGGTCAGGACAGCACGGCCGCGGCGGCCCGCAGGTCGTCGACGAAGCCGGCGTACGCGGCGGACCGGTCGCGGGAGCGCAGCACCGCCGACGGATGCACGGTCGCGACCACCACCGCGTCGTCGAGCGGCGGCCCGTCCTCGGTCGTCAGCGGCGACGCCGGCGCGAAGTCGGCCCACTCCAGCGCCTGGCCGTGCTGCTTGGTCACCCGGAACGAACGGCCCAGGATCGTCGCGGCGGCGGTCGCGCCGAGCACGACGAGGACCCGCGGCCGGACGGCGGCCAGCTCGGCCCGCAGCCACGGCCGGCAGGCGGCGATCTGGCCGGCGTCGGGCTTCTCGTGGATCCGGCGCTTGCCCTCGCGGTGGAACTTGAAGTGCTTGACGGCGTTGGAGACGTAGGCGGCGTCGCGGTCCAGACCGGCCTCGGCCAGCGCGCGGTCCAGCAGCCGGCCGGCCGGTCCGGCGAACGGCCGGCCCTCCCGATCCTCGATGTCGCCGGGTGTCTCGCCGACGAGCATCAGGGGCGCGTCCCGCGGGCCGGCGCCGAACACCGTCTGGGTGGCGTCGCGGTACAGGTCGCAGGCCTGGCAGTGTGCCGCGGCGGTGCGCAGCCGCGACAGCGAGCGGGTCCGCGGCACCGGCGCCGGAGCGATGACGTCAGGCATGGCGGACCCGGGCGCGGCGGAACCAGGCGAGGGTGGCGGCCAGCCCGTCGCGGACTCCGGTGCGCGGCCGCCAGCCGAGCAGCTGCGCGGCGAGCGTGACGTCGGGCCGCCGGGCGTGTGTGTCGGTGACCGGCGGGTCGACGAAGACGATCTCGGCGTCCGGGCCGGCGATCTCCGCGACCTCGCGGGCCAGCGCGAACACCGACACCGCCTCCGGGCTGCCGATGTTGACCGGCCCCGGATACTGGCCGCCGGCCACGGCCAGTAGCCCGGCGACCGCGTCGTCGACGTAGCACAGCGAGCGGGTCTGGGTTCCGGGGCCGGGCACCGTCAGCGGCGTCCCGGACAGCACCTGCCGGATGAACCGCGACAGCACCCGGCCGTCGTCCAGCCGCATCCGCGGCCCGTAGGTGCCGAAGATCCGCGCGATCCCGGTCCGCAGGTCGTACGCGCTGCGGTACGCCGTCGTCAGCGCCTCGGCGAACATCCGCGACTCGTAGTAGCCGCCGTACCCGCCGGCCGGGTCGACCGAGCCGGCCTGGTCCTCGCGGCTGGGCGCGTCACCGGCCGGGCCGTACACCTCCGACGTCGACGCCAGCACGAACTGGGCCTGCCGATCCCGGGCCAGGTCGAGCGCGTTGAGTGTGCCGACGCTGGCGATCCGCATGGTGGCGACCGGGTCGAGCAGATAGTCGCTGGGCGCGGCCGGAGCGGCCAGGTGGTAGACGACGTCGACCGGCCCGACGAGGGCGTCCTCGTACTCCGTGAGGTCCTGGCGCACCAGCGTGAACCTCGGCTCGTCGGCCAGCTGGCGCAGGTTGGCGGCGCTGCCGGTCGAGAGGTTGTCGACGCACGTGACGCGATGGCCTGCCGCGATGAGCGCGTCGCACAGGTGCGAGCCGAGAAATCCGGCGCCACCGGTGACCACCGCGTGCTGCGTCGCGACGTCATCGCCATACATGCCTGGTGCATACCCGCTCATCTCGGATCGACACGGCGCCGGGCGCGTCAGGCGGCGATACGTGGGGGAAGATGGAGGGGCGGACGGCGCGACATGGCGGAGGACGGAGTGGCCGAACCAGACGCGGGAGACTTCGCGGAGATGGCGCTTGCGTTGCACGACGAGCCGGACGTCGAGCAGACGCTGGACCGAGTGGTCGAGTACGCCCGGGCGGCCACCGTCTGCGACGAGGCCGGGCTCATGCTGGTACACGGCGGCGGCCGCATCGAGACCGCCGCCGCCACCGACCCCTGGGTGCACAAGGCCGACGAGCTGCAGAACGACATCGGCGAGGGGCCGGGCCGGCTGGTGGTCGAGAGCCGCACGTCGGTGCTGGTCGACGACACCGCCGCCGACCCTCGCTGGCCCACGTGGGGCCCGCGCGCCGCCGAGTTCGGCCTGCGCAGCGTGCTGTCGGTGCGGCTGCACACGGCGCACACCACCCTCGGCACGCTGAACCTCTACGGCCGCCGGGCCGGCATGTTCGACGACGACGACATCGACGTCGCGCAGATCTTCGCCCGGCACGCGTCCATCGCGCTCGCATCGGCGCGCGAGGAGGACGGGCTGCGGGAGGCGATCGGCGCCCGGCACCTCATCGGGCTGGCGCAGGGGATGCTGATGGAACGGTACGGTCTCGACGCCGACCGCGCCTTCGCCGTGCTGCGGCGCTACTCCCGCAACACCAACGTCAAGCTGCGTGCCGTCGCCGAGCGCGTCATCGCCACCGGACGGCTGCCCGACGAACCCTGATCGGCGCGGTTTATCGGCCGAACCCCTGGGTAACCGGGGGTGATGACCATCGGCGTGATGCGGATCGTGCTGCGGACCGAGACCGGCCGGCGCAGCGATGTGGTCGTGCCCAGCGCGGAGGAGGCGGGGGCGCGGGTGGACTCGGCGTCGTGGTGGGAGTACGGGCTGTGCCGGGGCTGGGACGCGGACCTGTTCTGCGCGCCCGACGGCATGTCACCCAGCCGCAAGCGCGCGCAGGAGACCAGGGCGAAGCGGATCTGCCGGACCTGCCCGGTCCGGGAGCGCTGCCTCGCCGAGGCGATGGCCAGGGACGAGCAGGCCGGCGTGTGGGGTGGGCTGGATACCGAGGAACGGCGGCGGCTGGAGCGGCGGCGACGGGGGATGCGCCGCTCCAGCTGACCGTCCGCCGCTACGCGGGCCGGAGGCGGACGGGACGGCGCCGACCTCGTCGAGCGGCCCTTGGCACGCCGGAGCGTTCCACGAACGCCGCATTTCGGGCGCGAGAGGTCGCCCGCGGCGTGCCAAGCGCGATGTTTCGCCGCTCACGCGGTGATGCGCCGCCAGTCGCGGCTGCGCCGGCCCGGCCGGTAGGGACTGTCCAGCCGTTTCGCGACGACGCCGGCGAGGCCCTGCTGGCGGGCCGCCTCGAGCAGCACGTCGCCGTCGCCGCGCTGGTGGTCCGGGACCTGCCAGGCGGATCCGGCCAGCCGCAGCGCCGTGAGCTCGCGCCGTCGCTCCTCGTACGGCGCGTCCAGCAGCGACCGGCCGTCCAGGTGCAGCAGGTCGTACACGACGTACACGACCGGCGCGGTCTCGGCCCGGCGGCGGATGTCGGTCTCGTCGGACGCCGCCACCCGTCGCCTCAGCCGCGTGGCGCTGGGCCGGCCGTCGGCGCCGAACGCGACCAGCTCACCGTCGAGCAGCAGCCGGCGAGCGCCGACGGCGTAGGTCAGCGGCCGCAGCTCGGGGTAGCGCCGGGTGACGTCGCGGCCGTCGCCGTCGGCCAGCCGGAGCCGGCCGGGGTCGGCGTACGCGAGCGTGCGGGCGCCGTCCCAGTCGACCTCGAACGCCCAGGCGTCCTGGTCCCGCGGCAGCGCGCCGGGGGTGGCCGTCATCGGCGCCAGCGACTCCGGCAGCGGCTCGCCGTCGTCGGCCGGTCCGTCCATCCGGTGGATCATCCAGTCGTCGCCGCGGGTGCGGAACAGCGCGAACCGCCCCTGGACCCGTTCGCCGTCGAACCGGGCCACGACCTTGTCGTCGCGGAACTTCTCCGCCGTGTAGGTGCCGTGGTCCCAGATCGTCATCGCGCCGCCGCCGTACTCGCCGGCCGGGATCTCGCCGTCGAAGGTGAGGAACTCCATCGGGTGGTCGTCGGTGCGGACGGCCAGCCGGTTCTCCTCGGGCGTGCGCGGGAACCCGCGGGGCAGCGCCCACGACGCCAGCACCCCGTCGTGCTCGACGCGCAGGTCCCAGTGCAGCCGGCGGGCATGGTGCTCGTGGACGACGAAGCGCCCGCCGGAACTCTCGTCGTCGCTCATCCGTTCCATCGTCGCCGGGGTAGTGCCCGGCCGACAAGCACGCCGCCGGAATAGCGGGTCGTACCAGGACGTTCCACTTAGCGGAAGTCTCCGGTAGACCGCCTGACGGCCCGGGGCTTCGGGAGCCGGATCGAGAGATCCGCGGACTCCCGCAGGGCAACCCACCACACACCATCGACGGTTCGCGCCCGAGCGCGCGCGGACCGGCATGGGCGAGCCATGGGGTGCCACCAAGACATCGCGATGAGTAAGGAGAACGGGGAATGACGATGGTGGAGGAGCAGGTCCGCGCCCCGAACCGGGTGCGTGACGAGGACTACGACCTGGTCGGCCAGTACCTGAAGCAGATCGGCTCGACGCCGCTGCTCTCGGCGGCCGAGGAGGTCGAGCTGGCCCGCCGGATCGAGGCGGGCGTCTACGCGGCGTCGCTGCTGGAGTCCGAGGTCGACGGCGACCGGCGGGCCGAGCTGGAGGCGCTGGTGCGCGACGGCGAGCGGGCGAAGGATCACATGATCCGGGCCAACCTGCGGCTGGTCGTGTCGGCGGCGCGCAAGTACTACCGCAACAGCGGGCTGCCGTTCCTGGACGTCGTGCAGGAGGGGAACCTGGGCCTGATCCGCGCGGTCGAGAAGTTCGACTACGCGAAGGGGTTCAAGTTCTCGACGTACGCGATGTGGTGGATCCGGCAGGCCATCGAGCGCGGCAAGGCCGAGCGGGCCCGCACGATCCGGCTCCCGGTGCACGTGCTGGAGACGCTGTCCAAGCTGGGCCGGGCCGAGCGCAAGCTCACCGTCGACCTGGGCCGCGACCCGACGCCGGACGAGCTGGCCGAGGAGATCGACCTCACGACCGCCCGGGTGATCGAGCTGCGCCGCATCCGGCGCGACACGGTCAGCCTGGACACCCCGATCGGCGACGAGGGCAGCGCGAGCCTCGGCGACCTTATCGAGGACACCGAGACGCCGCACGCCACCGACGTCGTGGAGTTCCAGGCGCTGGGCGAGCAGGTCCGTGAGCTGGTCGGCACGCTGGCCCCGCGCGAGGCCCTGATCGTCTCCATGCGATTCGGGCTCGAGGACGGCGAGCAGCACACGCTGCAGGAGGTCGCCGAGCGGGTCGGCCTGACGAAGGAGCGGGTGCGTCAGCTGGAGAAGCTGGCGCTGGCCGAGCTGCGCGACCCCAAGCGGCACCAGCCGCTGCTGGAGTGGGCCGGCTGAGCCGATCGACACCGAAGGACCCGGGCGTAGCCTGGGTCCTTCGGCATGTCTGGAGGCTGTCATGAGCGAGCACCCCGACGGTGTGCATCACACCACCCAGGAAGAACGCGACCGCGCGATGGCCGTCCACTCCGTCGACGACGAGACGCGCGTGCACGGCGACGCCGACGAGACCGAGCAGGTCATGGGCGCCGACGGCGACCTGCGGGTGCCGGACGAGCCGGTCGAGCCGGTCGAGCCGGACGACGAGGGCTGAGTCAGCCCGGCAGGAACGACAACCGCAGCTTCCGGTCGCGGTTGTCGACGTTCGAGTCGACGACGCACACGCTCTGCCAGGTGCCCAGCGCCGGCGCGCCGTCCAGCACCGGCAGGGTCAGCGACGGCGCGATGAAGGCGGGCAGGACGTGGTCGCGGCCGTGGCCGAGGCTGCCGTGACGGTGGCGGTAGACGTCCTCGCGCGGCAGCAGCCGGTCGACGGCGTCGGCGAGGTCGGGCTCGGTGCCGGAGCCGGTCTCGATCAGCGCCAGCCCGGCCGTGGCGTGCGGCACGAAGAGGTGGCACAGGCCGTCGCCGCGGCCGCGGCAGAACTCGAGCACGGCGCGGGTCACGTCGGTCACCAGGTCGGCGCCGGTACGCAGGTCGACGATGTGGGTGTCCATCCGGACCATTCTGGCGGCTGCTGTCCACACACGTTCCGGAAGCCGGACGTCAGCCCGTAACCTTCTGGCCAGCGAGGTGATCACACTGTGAGGCAGGCGCCAGGGGGAGGCGAGCGGTCATCGGGGAAGAGTTCGACGTCGTGCTCGACGCGGCGCGCGCGGGCGCGCCGTGGGCCTTCGAGCGCCTGTACGGCGACCTCGCGCCGATCGTCACCGGCTACCTGCGTCTGCAGGGCTCGGCCGAGCCGGACGACCTGACCAGCGAGGTCTTCCTCGGCGTGTTCGCCGGGCTGCC
This sequence comes from Jiangella anatolica, assembly GCF_003236295.1. Lineage (GTDB taxonomy): Bacteria > Actinomycetota > Actinomycetes > Jiangellales > Jiangellaceae > Jiangella > Jiangella anatolica. The sequence goes on along the minus strand of NZ_POTW01000029.1, from coordinate 30,297 downwards.
CTCGTTCGAGGGGACGGAGTCGCAGTTCCGGTCCTGGGTGTTCACCATCGCGCACCGCCGGCTGATCGACGAGCGGCGGCGGGCCGTGCGCCGGCCCAGCGAGCCCACCGACGACCCGGCGACGCTGGACGGCCCGGGCGGCGACGCCGAGGCCGAGGCGCTCGACGCGCTGGGGCTGCGCCGGGTGTACGAACTGTGCGCGACGCTCTCGGCGGAGCAGCGCGAGGTGGTGCTGCTGCGCATCGTCGGCGACCTGACGGTCGAGCAGGTCGCCCAGACCGTGGGCCGCTCCGTCGGCGCCGTGAAGGCCCTGCAACGGCGCGGTCTGACGGCGTTGCGGAAAAAAGTCGAGTGAACCCGTACCCCTGGACGTCGCGCCGGCGATGACAGGGACGAGATGCTTCCACTTCACCTGCTCGACGAGGACACCGTCGAGGCCCTGCTGACCGGCCGCCCGGTCACGCCCGGACTCGCGCCGCTGGCCGGCGCCGTCGGGGCGATCAAGGCTGCCTCGCGGCAGCCGGTGCGGCCGTCGGCCGAGCTGGCCCAGCGCATGGCCAGCGGTGACTTCACCGGCATCTCGCCCGCACCGATCCCGGCGCCGGCCGGGCGCCGGTTGCGCTCCTGGCTCTCCGGGGTCAGCCCCCGGGTCCGCGTCGTCACCGGCGCGGTCGTCCTCTTCACCGGCCTCACCGCCGCCACCGCCACGGGCGCGCTGCCCGGCCCGGCGCAGGCGCGCATGGAGACGCTGATCGAGACGGTGACGCCGATCAGCTTCCAGGACGAGCCCGAGCCCGACGTCGTCGACATCCGCGACACCGAGCCCGACCGCGGCCGCACCGCCTCCACGGGGCCCGGCGAGTCGCACACCCCCGCAGACCCCGGCCCGCCGGTGACGACGCCACCCGGTAAGCCGGAGACCCCTCCCGGTAAGCCCGAGACTCCGGGCAACCCGGACAAGCCGGAGACCCCGCCGCCGGGCCGGCCGGAGACGCCGGGCAATCCGGACCGGCCGGAGACACCGAGGCCCGAGGCGCCGGCGCCGGACAACTCCGGCCAGGGGAACAACGGCAACGGCAATTCCGGGAACGGGCTCGGCGACGGCAACGGCGGCGCCGGGAACGGCAACGGTAACGGCAACTCCGCAGATCGCCCCAACGGTCCAGACCGTTAGGGCCCCAGAACGCCCGACGTATCGATGACGTCGGGTGCAGGTTGCGGCCCCGGTTCGCTGCGGAGGCCGGGGTCGCAACCTTCAACTTCTCCCGTCACACCGACCGCTGGTAGGCGCGGAACGCCCGGGTGGCCAGCCAGGCCATGACCAGCATCAGCGCGAACAGCAGCCCGGCCCGGCCGAGGACGGCCGACCAGTCCGGGTGGCCCAGCAGCGCCTCGCGGCTGGCCCGTGCTGCCCAGTCGACCGGGTTGTAGCGGGCGATCGTGCCGACCCAGTCCGGCAGCAGCGCCGGCGCCATCATCACCGTCGACGTGAACGCCAGCGGCAGCGTCAGGAACTGTGACACCCCGATCAGCGACTCCTGCGAGCGCAGCATCAGCGCCACCGCGCAGGACAGCGCCGCGAAGATCACCGCGAGCAGCACGGCGCACAGCAGCACCACGAGCACGCCGGTCACGCCGCCGTCGTAGCGCGCGCCGGCCGCCACGCCGACACCGAACACGATCAGCGACTGCACGACCGTCACCACCGCCTGGTACGTGAGCGCGCCGGTGATCAGCGCGCCGCGGCTCACCGGCGAGGTGAGGTTGCGGTCCATCACGCCGCGGTTCATGTCGTCGATGAAGCCGGTGCCGGCCCAGCCGGCCGACATCATCGCCGTCATCACGACGACGCCGGGGGTGAGGTACTCCAGGTAGGACGTCGAGCCGAAGCCGGGCAGCTCGGCGACGCGCTCGAACAGCGCGCCGAACAGCAGCAGCCACACCATCGGCTGGATCAGTGTGAACGCCAGGTACACCGGCTCGCGGCGCAGGATCCGCAGCGAGCGTCCGGTGAGGTAGCCGGCGTGCCGCAGCGACGTGAACCGGCGCGACTCGGCCGCCGGCGCCACCGGTGCGAGGGTCGTCGCGCTCATGCCGCCACCTCCGTCCCGGCGCGACCGGCGCGGTCGGCGCTGTGGAAGGACCGGCCGGCATGGCGCAGGTACACGTCGTCCAGCGACGGCCGGGCGACCGTCACCGACGCCAGCGGGATCGCGGCGTCCTCCAGCGCGGCCAGCAGGCCGGGCAGCGTCGCCGCGCCGTTGCCGACGCGGGCGTGCAGCCGGGCGCCGTCGGCGCTGATCTCACCGGTGCCGCGTACCGAGGCGACGGCTCGCCGGGCCGCCTCCTGCTGCCCCGCGTCGGCCAGCTCTACCTGGACGGTGTCGCCGTCCAGGCCGCCCTTGAGCTCCTCCGGCGTGCCCTCGGCGACGACCTGGCCGCGGTCGATGATGACCAGGCGGTCGGCCAGCTGATCGGCCTCCTCCAGGTAGTGGGTGGTGAGCAGCACGGTGACGCCGTCGGCCTCGGTGACGCCGGAGATCTCCGCCCACATGTCCGCGCGGGCCTCCGGGTCCAGGCCGGTGGTCGGCTCGTCGAGGAACAGGACGCGCGGCCGGTGCATGAGCGCCAGCGCGACGTCGAGCTTGCGCTGCATGCCGCCGGACCACGTCTTCGTGACGCGGTCCGCGGCGTCGGCCAGCCCGAACCGCTCCAGCAGCTGGTCGCCGCGGGCGCGGATGTCGGAGCGGGACAGCCCATAGACGTGGCCCTGCAGGGTCAGGTTCTCCCGCCCGGTCGCGGTCGGGTCGAAGCACGGCTTCTGCGGCACGTAGCCGATCGCGTGCCGCACCCGGCCCGGCTCCCGGCTCACGTCCAGCCCGGCGACGACGGCGGTGCCGCTGTCCGGCGTGGAGAGCGTGGTGAGGATCTTGGTGGTGGTCGACTTGCCGGCCCCGTTCGGCCCGAGCAGGCCGAACACGGTGCCGCGTGGGACGGCGAAGCCGACGCCGGACAGCGCCCGGACCGCCTTCGTCCCCTTGCCGTAGGTCTTGACCAGACCCTCGGCCTCGATGGCGTGCTGCATGGTGTGGATCTCCTTCCGATGGGAAGGAGCCGGCGCCGCCCGTATCCTTGGTGATGCAGGACCTGGGATCGGGGCGATCCTTGTGGTGAGTCTCCGGCTCCTGGTTTGCGATGGGCTCCCGGTCGTGGTGTTGCAGCACCGTGGCCGGGAGCCGTGTCGTCAGTCGTGTTTCTCGTAGTGGGTCACGAAGGTCAGCTCGTCGGCGAACTCCGCGTTGATCTTCGCCTCGATCTCCTCCGGCGGGAGCCCGGAGCGGCGCAGCTCGTGCACGCGCTGCCACATGGCGAACCCGCCGATCGACCCGTCGCGCAGATCGGCCAGCAGTTGCTCCACGAACGTGGTCTCGGCGCTCAGCAGCGCGGCGGAGAACTCGGCCTCGATCATGAACAGCCGCGGCAGCTTGACCGTGGCCGCCTCGGCGAACATCGCTTCGACCGCCTTCTGCCGGAAGTGCAGGTTGCGCAGCCGCTGCGAGAGCAGCTCGGTCACCTGCTCCGGCGGCAGCGCAGCGGCCAGCGTCAGAGCCGCCTCGAACTGGGTGAACTCCTTCTTCGGCGTGCTGAGCAGCTCGACCAGCCAGTCGACCATGACCCGCCCGCCGGCGTCGGTGATGGCGTAGACGGTCCGCTCCGGCCGGCGGCCCTCGCGGACGGTCTCGGTCGCCTCGACCAGGCCGCGCTTCTGCAGCGAGTCGACGACGGAGTACAGCGAGCCGTAGTTGAGCTTGATGCTGTCCTCCTTGCGCCGCTCGCGCAGGGTGCTCGACATCTCGTAGGGGTGCATCGGCCGCTCCCACAGCAGCACGAGCACGGCCAGTGCCAGTGGGTTGGACGGACGGGTCGCGGCCACGACGCCTCCTTCGACAGCTGCTCGACAACGAATACTCGACTTCGAGTATTCGTCTCCGAGCAAGCGTTGCCAACCGGTGAGCCGGACGTGGCGGAACGGCGACACGAGCAGCATCAGCACGACGGCGGCGAAGATCGCCGCCGCCAGCACCAGCGCGGGCGCGGGCCCGAGCCGGTCGGCGAGCATCCCAGCGAGGGGCGAGACCACCACGATCACGGCCCGGTTGAAGGACCGCATGGTCGTGTTCGTGCGCGCCTGCAGGGTGTCCGGGCTGAGCGCCTGGCGGTAGGCCATCTCGTGCGAGTTGCTGAGCCCCATCGCGAAGCCGTGCAGCGCCTGGCCGGCGCCGAGCAGCACCGCCGCCGGGCCTGCCCCCGCCGACGCCGCCACGATGACGGCGACCATGCTGACGGCGTGTGCGGCGATGATCGCCCCGCCGGTGCCGATCCGGCGGCTGACGGCCGTGGTCACCACCGCACCGAGCAGGGCGCCGACGCCGGCCGCGGCGGTGGTGAGGCCGAGGACCGCGGGGGACAGCCCGAGCTCGCGCAGCGCCCAGACCGGGATCGCGACGGACACGACGGCGTTCCCGGCGAACCACACGTGGGTCGCGACGGCCAGCCGCGCCAGCCCGGACGCGCCGTACACCCAGCGCACCCCCTCGGCGATCTCCCGGCGCAGACTCGGCGCCGGTCCGCCGGTGCGTACGCGGGGCTCGTCCATCCGGGTCGTCGCGACCATGACCGCGGCGAACACATAGCTGACCGCGTCGGCGAGGATCGCCAGCGGGGCGCCCACCCACCGGACCAGCAGGCCGCCGAGCGCGGGTCCGGCCGTCTGGGCCACCGCGTCGGCGCCGTCGATGCGGGCGTGCGCCCGCTGCAGGTGCGCGCGCGGCACCAGCCGGGGCAGGAACGCCATCGAGGCGGCGTCGTTCACCAGCGAGGCGGCGCCGAAGCACGCCACGATGGCCACGAGCAGTGGGAAGGTCAGCAGATCGGCGGCCCAGGCGGCCGGGATCGCCAGCAGCAGGGCGGCGCGGGTCAGGTCGCTGGCGATCATGACCGGCCGCCGCCGGACCCGGTCGACGAGCGCGCCCACCGCCAGCCCGAACAGGAGGTAGGGCAGCCACCGGGCCGAGCTCACCCAGCCCACCTCGGTGGCGCCGCCCTCGAGATCCAGCACCACCAGCGTCTGCAGCGCGAGCAGGGTGACGTAGCTGCCGAGCCCCGAGACCGCCTCGCCGGCCCAGAACCGCCGGAACCCCGGCGGCGGGAACGGCGGCTCGGCGCTCACGGGCCCCACTCTGCCGCACGTAGGCTCGGGGCATGTCCGGCGGCCAGGTCATCGTCACGACGACGGCGGGCAGCGAGGCGGTGGCGCGCGAGCTCGCGGCCGGCGTCGTCGCGGCCCGGCTGGGTGCGTGCGCGCAGCTCGTCCCGATCACCAGCGTCTACCGGTGGGAGGGCGAGGTGCGGACGGACGCGGAGTGGCGGGTCGAGATCAAGACCGCCGCCGACCGGGTCGAGGCGCTGACGGCGCACCTGAGCGCCGTCCATCCGTACGACCTGCCCGAGATCGTCGTGACACCGATCGTCGGCGGCAGCGCGGACTACCTGACCTGGGTGGATGCCGAGTCCGGCTGAGGGTCCGGGCCCGCGTGGTGAACGCGGGCCCGGCCACCCGACTGCGCCCGTAGGCGCGGGCACCCCCGTGACGAGCGCAGCGGCCCGCCGTACCTGATGACCCCCGAGCCGGTGCGGCGGTTGCATCGGAAATCCGGGCGGATCGCCGGCGCAATGGATCTTGATTCTGGCGCGCCGCCGTGCGAGAGTGACCTCCGCATCTCGATCCACGGGTACCTTGACAGTACATGCGACGCTCAGTAAAGGTAGGCGTCGGATGAACTCGGTGCCCAGATGGAGGAGAACGTTCCGCTCGTGTGGGTATCGACCACTGGAAGCCGGCCAGGACTTCGGGGTGGAGACCAGGCTTCCCGAACCGATGGTGGTGAAGCGTCCGTGAGCAACGACGTGGCCGTGCAGGCCCGCGACTTCGGCGGCTGCACGATCCTGACCGTCCCCGGCGACCTCGACGTCGCGCTGGCCGACGAGATCGGCTGGGCCGTCAACGCGGCCGGCAGCCGTCATGTGGTGGTCGACCTGGGCCGCGCCGCCGCGGTCGACCCGACGGCGGCCGTGGTGCTGGTCGGCCTGCACGAGCGGGTGCGCGCCCGCGGCGGCGGCGTCTGCGTCGTCACCACCGACCAGGACGTGCGCGCCCAGCTGGAACGGGCGGCCACGGTGGCCGCGCCGCCGTGCTTCACTGAGATCGGCGACGCCCTCGAGGCGTCGATGACCGAACGCCAGAGCGGCTTCGCCAGGCTGGCCTGAGCGCGGGACGGCCTGAGCGCGGGTGGCGGACGGCGCCAGCACGCCGTCCGCCGCCCGGGCTCCGGCGCCGCTCAGTCCAGCGTCGCCAGCTCCTCCGGGGTCAGCACCAGGTCCACGGCGGCGACCGAGTCGCGGATCGTCTCCGGCCGGCTCGACCCGGGGATCGGGACGACGTGCTCGCTCTTGGCCAGCATCCAGGCCAGGCACACCTGCTGCGGGCTGACGCCGTGCGCGGCGGCGATCCGGCCGAACGCCCCGTGCACCGAGCCCAGCTCGCCGGCCTGCGAGCTGCCGCCGAGCGGGGCCCACGGCAGGAACGCGATGCCGAGCCGGTCGCACAGCTTCAGCTCCGGCTCGCTGCTGCGGAACCGCGGCGAGAACTGGTTCTGCACCGACGCGAGCCGGCCGTCCAGGATGCGATTGGCCAGCTCGATCTGCTCCGGGTTGGCGTTGGAGATGCCGGCCAGCCGGATCTTGCCCTCGTCGAGCAGGTCGCGGATGGCGCCGACGGAGTCCTCGTACGCGACGGTGGGATCGGGCCGGTGGAACTGGTAGAGGCCGATCGCGTCGACGCCGAGCCGCTTGAGCGATGCCTCACAGGCCCGCTTGAGATAGTCGGGCGAGCCGTTGAGCGTCCACGAGCCGTCACCGGGGCGCAGGTGCCCGCCCTTCGTGGCGACCAGCACGCCGGACGTGTCGCCGCCGTAGCGGGCCAGCGCGGTGGCGATCAGCGTCTCGTTGTGGCCGACCTCGTCGGCGTGGAGATGGTAGGCGTCGGCGGTGTCGATGAGGGTGACGCCCGCGTCGAGTGCCGCGTGGATCGTGGCGATCGAGCGGGCCTCGTCCGGCCGGCCCTCGATGGACATGGGCATGCCGCCCAGCCCGATCGCGCTGACCTGGACGTCGCCGATGCGGCGGAACTGCATGGGAAGTGACCTCCGGGGATCGGTGTGATGGCGTCCAGTCTTCGGCCGCGTCCCACGGAGTGTCCAACAGGAGAACTCGAACGAATTCAGAAGCTACGATTCTCAATCGTGGAGCTGCGGCATTTGGAGCATTTCGTCGCCGTCGCCGAGGAGGGCCACTTCACCCGGGCGGCGCAGCGGCTGATCATCAGCCAGTCGGGCTTGTCGGCCTCGATCCGGACGCTGGAGCGTGAGCTGGGCGCCGCGCTGTTCCACCGCAACACCCGGCAGGTCAGCCTCACCGAGGCGGGCCGGGCGCTGCTGGCCGAGTCGCGCCGGGCGCTGGCGTCGGTCGAGGCGGCGCGCGAGGCGGTGGCCGCGGTCAACGGGCTGCTGCGCGGCACGGTGCGGATCGGCGCCGAGCAGTGCCTGGGCGCCGTCGACGTGCCCGGCCTGCTGGCCAGGTTCCGGTCCGCGCACGCCGGCGTCGAGGTCCGGCTGGACCAGGCCGGCTCGGCCCGGCTGCTCGACGACGTCCGAGCCGGCGTCCTCGACCTGGCGTTCGTCCCGGTCGTCGCGCCGCCGCCGGACGGCGTCGAGCTGGTCCCGCTGGGCGCCGAGGCCATGGTGCTGCTGTGCCGGCCGGATCACCGGCTGGCCGGCCGCGCCGGCGTCGCGCTGAGTCGGCTCAACGGGACGGCGTTCGTCGACTTCCAGGAGGAGTGGGGCGCCCGGCAGCTCGCCGACGCCGCGTTCGCCGCGGCCGGCCTGGACCGTCGGGTGACGATGGAGGTCAACGACGTCCACACCCTGCTCGACCTGGTCGGCCACGGCCTCGGCGTCGCGCTGGTGCCCGAGCATGTCAGCCGCAAACGGGCCGCCCAGGGGCTGGAGGTCCTCGCCATCGAGGACGCCCTGCCACGCTGGGCGGTCTGCGTCGCGCTGCCGGCCGCGCACCGCCGCGGCATCGCCGTCGACCGGCTGCTCGACCTGCTGGAGAGCTAGGCGGCGGCCGCGCCCACGCGGCGGCGCAGCTGGCCGAGGATGCGGGTCAGCAGCCGCGACACCTGCATCTGGGTGACGCCCAGCTCCTTGGCGATCTCCTGCTGGGTCCAGCCCTTGAAGAAGCGCAGGTACAGGATCCGCCGGTCACGTTCGCCGAGCTCGCGGCAGGCCGGAGCCAGCGCGACCACGGCCTCGGCCCGGTCGAAGCCGCCGTCGTCCTCGCCGAGCGCCTCGGCGAGCGGCGTCTCGTCGCCGCCGGAGCCGCGATAGTCGATGGAGGCCACGGTGAAGCACTCGTGCGACGCGCTGGCCTCCAGCACGTCGGCGACCTCGGTGCCGAGGTACTCGGCCAGCTCGGCCGGGGTGGGCGCGGCGCCGTTGGCCTGCGACAGCTCGGCCGTCGCGGCGGTGACCCGCGCGTGCAGCTCCTGGACCCGGCGTGGCGGGCGCACCGTCCAGCCGTGGTCGCGGAAGTAGCGCTTGACCTCACCGGTGATGGTGGGGACGGCGAAAGAGACGAAGTCCTTGCCGCGTTCCGGGTCGAACCGGCGGGCGGCGTTCACAAGGCCAAGGCTGGCGACCTGCATCAGGTCATCGCGCTCGATGCCACGGCCGTCGTAGCGGCGGGCGATCGCCTCGGCAAGACGTAGATGACGTTGCACGACGTCGTCGATGTGGCGCTGACGGTCGATGTTCTGGTCCTGGTGCTGATGGTCGTCCGTCGTCGCGAGAACGTGGGTCTGCACGGCCTACACCTCTCCAGAATGAGTGGATGTGGCGATTGCTTGACCACGTGCGACCACCGAATCACAGTGACCGGCTCGTTATCAACCCCCAAATGAACAGAACGGTCCGTCTACCCCCGGGCGGTACGTCGGCAATAGCGCTCCGACCAGCGCGGACGCGGTCCGGACGAGGTCGGTGGATGGTCCGTACCAGGCGGTAATCGACCCCGGACGCACCGCTGCCCCCGTGCCTGCGGGAGGCACGGGGGCAGCGGATGACAGGTTGATCAGACCGGACGGACCGCGTCAGCCTGCGGGCCCTTCGGGCCCTGGGTGATCTCGAACTCCACCCGCTGGTTCTCGTCCAGCGTGCGGTAGCCGTCGGACTGAATCGCCGAGTAGTGCACGAAGACATCCGGCTCGCCGTTGTCCTGTGCGATGAAGCCGAAGCCCTTCTCGGCGTTGAACCACTTGACGGTTCCCTGTGCCATGTGCCGTGTCCTCCTACGGGACGGTGACGAAGGCCGCACCGTGCGACCTCCGGGTTGCTGCCGCCGTCTCCCGCTGCCACAGTGCTGGAGGCACAGAGAAGCGAAAAACGCCCGCGATAACATCCCACGGGCGTTCAAGGACGTGCGAGGAACTGTTACTGCAACCGCGGAAACAGTACCACCTTGGGCCCGCGCCGGGAAGCATACGATGATCGAACGCTAGTTGCACAAGTGTGTGTCCCACTTTGTGAACGCGGCGTCTCATGGCAACTTCCAGTCGACAGGCGGCGCCCCGAGCCCTGCCAGGAGGTCGTTCGCCCTACTGAACGGCCGTGAGCCGAAGAAACCGTTGCGGGCCGACATGGGGCTCGGGTGGGCGGACTCAATGCACGGAACGTTACCAAGTAGTGGCCGTAGATTTCTCGCATCGCGACCCCACAAGATGGCCACGAATGGTGTTCCGCGCCCGACGAGCGCCCGGATGGCTTGCTCGGTGACTTCTTCCCAGCCCTTTCCCCGGTGCGCGCCGGGATTTCTCGGCGCCACCGTCAGAGCCCGGTTCAACAGCAGGACGCCGTTCTCGGCCCACGGGGTCAGGTCGCCGTTGGCCGGCGGCGGGTAGCCGAGATCGGCGCAGTACTCCTGGAAGATGTTGACGAGGCTGGGCGGCAGCGGGCGCACCTCCGGCGCGACGGAGAAGCTCAGCCCGACCGCGTGCCCGGGCGTCGGGTACGGGTCCTGGCCGACGATGAGCACCCGGACGTCGTCGAACGGCTGGGTGAACGCGCGCAGGACGTGCTGCCCGGCCGGCAGATAGGTGCGGCCGGCGGCCAGCTCGGCGCGCAGGAACTCGCCCATCGCGGCGATCCGCGGGGCGACCGGCTCGAGGGCGCGCGCCCAGCCGGGATCGACGAGTTCGGAGAGCGGCCGAGCGGTCATGGCGGCCACCCTATAGAAGGTGTGCGGCCGCGTCAGTCCGCACCGGCGACGAGCGGGTCGAGCGTGACGTCGGGATGCCGGCGCTGCACCGACGCCAGCCGCCACTTGTCCGGGAACAGCGCCAGCAGGGCGCCGTCGCGACGCTCGGCCACCTCGACGCCGGCCTCGGCGTTCAGCGTCGCGACCCCGTCGGCGTCAGTGCGCCGGGCCAGGCCGTAGGGGAGCGAGTCGAGCACGATCGGCACGCCGAACTCCTGGCCGAGCCGGGCGGTCGCGACCTCGAACTGCAGTGGGCCGACGGCGGCCAGGATCGGCGCGCCGTCGCCGCGGCGGTTCGACGTGAGGATCTGGACGACGCCCTCCTCGGCCAGCTGCTCGATGCCGCGGCGGAACTGCTTGGCCTTGCTGGTGTCGGTGCTGCGCGCGGTGACGAAGTGCTCCGGCGCGAACGACGGCATCGGCGGGAACGCGACCGGCGCGCCCTCGGCGTACAAGGTGTCGCCGACGGTCAGCGCGTTCGCGTTGACCAGGCCGACGATGTCGCCGGGGTAGGCGATGTCGATGGTCTCGCGCTCGCGCCCGAGCATGGTGCGGGCGTACTTGGTGGCGAACGGCCGGCCGGTGGCGGCGTGGGTGACGACGGCGCCGCGCTCGAACCGTCCGGAACAGACGCGGACGAAGGCCAGCCGGTCGCGGTGCGCCTTGTCCATGCCGGCCTGCACCTTGAACACCAGCCCGGAGAACGGCGCGTCGACGGGGCGCGGCGTGCCCTCGGCATCCTCGCGCGGGCCGGGCGGCGGGGCCAGCACCGTCAGCGCGTCGAGGAGCTGGCGCACCCCGACGTTCACCACCGCGGCGCCGAACAGCATCGGTGTCGACCTTCCGGCCAGGAACGACTCGGTGTCGACGGTGTCGAGCAGCGACACCTCGTCCAGCGCCGTCCCCCACGCGTCGGGGTGCAGCTCCTTGGCCTGCGCCGCGGTCAGCGTGTGCTCGGCGGCGATGCGCGCGCCGCCCGGCGCCCGCTCGAACGTCGTCATCGTCTCGTCGTCGCGGTTGAGCAGGCCGTGGAACGCGCCGGCCTCGCCGACCGGCCAGTTCAACGGCGTCGCCTGCAGTCCGATGCGCTGGTCCAGCTCGTCGACGAGGTCGAGCACGTGGATGCCCGGCCGGTCCCACTTGTTGACGAACGTGACCACCGGGACGCCGCGGTGCCGGCAGACGTCGAACAGCTTGAGCGTCTGCGGCTCCAGCCCCTTCGCCGCGTCGAGCAGCATGACCGCGCAGTCGACGGCGGCCAGCACCCGGTAGGTGTCCTCGGAGAAGTCGGCGTGGCCGGGGGTGTCGAGCAGGTTGATCACGTGCCCCTGGTACTCGAACTGCAGCGCTGCGGACGTGACGGAGATGCCGCGCTCCTGCTCCATCGTCATCCAGTCGGAGATGGTGCCGCGCCGCCCGGCCTTCCCGTGCACCGCGCCGGCCTCGCCGATCACCCGGGCGTGCAGCGCCAGCGCCTCGGTCAGCGTCGACTTGCCGGCGTCGGGGTGACTGATGACCGCGAACGTCCGGCGGCGGGCGGCCTCGGCGGCGACGCCGGAGGCAGCCGTCGTCGCGGAAGAGGTGGGGGGCATGCCTTCGATTCTACGGTGACCGGATGTGTCGCATGGTCGGCGCGATTCCGCCTGTGCTTGTTGCCGCGGCGGGCGGAGGATCGGCGGCATGAGCAGAGCGCTTCTCGTCATCGACATCCAGGAGTCGTTCCGGCAGCGGCCGAGCTGGGAGCTGATCTCCGACCCGGACGTGGCCAAGCAGGCCGCGCGGCTGGTCGAGCACGCCCGGGAGCAGGGCGACCTCGTCGTGTGGGTGCTGCACACCGAGCCGGGCACCGGCACCGTCTTCGACCCGTCGCTCGGTCATGTGCGCCTGCTGCCCGGCCTGGACCCGCTGCCCGGCGAGCCGGTGCTGACGAAGACCTCCCACAACGCCTTCACGACGACGAACCTGCAGCAGCTGCTCACCGAGCGCGGTGTCCGTGAGGTGGTGGTCAGCGGCATCCGCACCGAGCAGTGCTGCGAGACGACTGCGCGGCTCGCGTCGGACCTGGGCTACCGGGTGACGTTCGTCATCGACGCGACGGCGACGAACCCGATCGAGGCGCCGGGCGCGCCGGCGGGACGGAGCAACGCCGAGATCCTCGCCGACCCGGCGACGCTGCAGGTGGCCGACGTCCTGGCCCGGACGGAGTACGCGCTGGCGGGCCGGTTCGCCGCGGTTGTCCGCGTGGACGACGTCGTCGGCTAGTCGGTGGCCGTTGTGCTGCGGTGGGCCGTTGTGCTGCCGTTGGCCGTCCCCCTGCTGCCCATTTTCTTGGCCGGGCCGGCGCGCCTCAAGTCCGCGGCCTCTGGCTGTTTGCGGTGGTCTGTGGGTGGGGGCGCGTCCTTGACCCGCGTCGTCCCGGCCAAGAACGGGCAGCTATCAGGGGGACGGGGGGAGTGTGGCGACGTGGCCGTGTCGCACGCCCGGTCACCGTCGCCGTCGCCCCTGTGGATTCCCATGATCATCAACCTTCTGCGTCGTCATGACGCCCGAAAAGGTTGATGATCATGGAACGGGGCGGAAGATCTCGCGCACGTCGCGGGGCTGGAACGTCTCGTGGGTGGGCTGCGCCGCGGACACGTGGTCGAGCTGGAACCAGCGGCCGGCGTCGGCCTCGCGGCTCCACGCGAGCACGAACCAGGCGCCGCGGGAGTGGGCGAAACCGAGCGGCTCCACCTGCTCGGTTAGCGCGACCTCGCCGTCGTCGGCGGGTGCGTGGTCGAGCAGGACGACGCGGTGCTCGCGAATCGCGGTGGCCAGCACGGAGCGGACGCCGTCGTCGGCCTCGGGGGCGGGCTCGCCGGGGCGGATCCAGATCCGCTCGGCGACGTCGGTGACCTCGGCCCGGCGGTCCGGCGGGACGGCGCGCAGCACCTTCGCCGCGGCGGCCGCGCCGGCGGCGGCGAACGGCTGGTCAGGCACCGCCTGCAGCCCGACGACGATGGCCAGCGCCTCGTCCGGGGTGAGCGTGAGGTTGCGCTGTCCGGCCTGGTCGATGACGTAGCCGCCCTGCGGCCCGCTCGACGCCCGGATCGGGACGCCGGACTGCTGCAGCGCGATCACGTCGCGCTTCACCGTCCGCGCGGACACGCCGAGCCGCTCGGCCAGCCACGACGACGTGCGGCCCTGGCGGCCGGCGGCGTGCAGCTCGCGGGCGAGGCTGTCCAGCCGGATGCTCCGGCTGGCCCGGCCCGTGTCGGCCGGAACGGGCCCACGCCGGGCGGACGGGGTGCGGGCCGGCGGGCCCGCCGGCCCGGCCGGCCGGCGCATGCGCGGCAGCCGCGACGGTGCCTCCGTCGTGTCGTGCTGAGCCGTCGCCTGGCCCTGGCTGCCCATCGCCGGTCCTCCTCGAGCCGGGCACCTCGGCCCGGCGCACCCCCATGATCAATCGTGTTCGTCATAGCAAACCACGCCGCAGGCCCGCAGACGTGGCGCTCGCCCGGCGTGGCTCGCGAATGCCTCGCCGCGCCCCCGTCGGTTACCGTCTACGTGTGGATGCGAGGCCGGCCGAACTCACCCACATCGGCCCCTACCGGGTGCTCCGGCAGCTCGGCGAGGGTGGCATGGGGGTCGTGTACTTGGCGACCGCTCCGGACGGCCGCTCGGTCGCGGTGAAGACGCTGCGGCCGTGGCTGGTCGGCGGCACCGACGGCCGGCGCCGGTTCGAGCGCGAGGTCGCGACGCTGGTCCGGGTCCGCGGCGACCGCGTCGCGGAGGTCCTCGACGCCGACGTGTCGGCCGACCCGCCCTACATCGTCACTCGCTTCGTCGACGGCGTCCCGCTCAGCACGTGGGTGGCCGAGCACGGCCCGCTGGCCGCCGCCGACCTGCGGATCCTGGCGCACGGCCTGCTCGAGGCGCTGACGTCGGTGCACGAGGCCGGCGTCGTGCACCGCGACATCAAGCCCGGCAACGTCATGCTGGCGCCGGGCGGGCCGGTGCTGATCGACTTCGGCATCGCGCACGCCACCGACGACACCCGGCTGACCGCGACCGGCCTCATCTCGGGCACGCCCGGCTACTTCGCCCCCGAGACCGTGCTGGGCCACGACCCGACCCCGGCCACCGACGTACACGCCTGGGGCGCCACGCTCGCCTACGCCGCCACCGGCCGGCCGCCGTACGGCGGCGGACCGGATCTGGCCGTCCTCGACCGCATCCGGCGCGGCGAGCACGACCTCACCGGCGTCGAGGCGTGGCTGGCGACGGTGCTCGACGCCGCGCTGGCGCCCGACCCGGCCCGCCGCCCGGTCGTCCAGGCGCTGGCCCGGGCGCTCGGTACGTCCGAGCCGCCGACGATCGCCGCGGCACCGCCCGCCCTCGGCGCCGAGCCGCCGACGGTCACCGCGCCGCCACCGCTCCTCGACGACACCGCGGTGATCGCGCCGGTGCCTCCTCCTCCGCTGGCCGCGGCGCCGATGCCGGCCGCGCCGACGGCCGCCGCGCCGCCGTACGTCCCGCCCACCCAGGTGCAGCCGCCGCCGTACGTCCCGCCGACGCAGGTCCATCCGCCGCCGCTGCCGGGCCACGAGCAGCGCAACCGCGAGCGGCCGGCCCGCCAGCAGCCGCGGCCGTCGCCGCTGGCGGTGCCGCCGCCCCGGCCGGGCGGCGAGTCGATCGCGCCGGGCAGCTGGCGGTCCCGGCTGGCCATCGGCTTGGGCGGGCTCCTGCTGGTGTTCCTGACCGCGGCCGCGCCGTACGCCGGCGCCGTCGTCGCGTTCGCCGTCCTGCTGACCGGCCGGATCGTCTGGCGGATCCAGCGGCGGCTGTACGAACGGCGCGAGGCGCGCGGCGCGCAGCGCAACGACTCCGTACTGGCGGCGCTGGCCGCGCCCTGGGACGTCGTCGCGGCGGCGCTGCCGTGCCTGGCCCAGCTGCTGCTGGCGGCAAGCGGCGCGTTCCTGGTCGGCGGCGCGCTGGACCTGCTGGACGTCGGCGGTGCGCGCACTCCGTCGGTCGCGGCGGCGATCGTGGGGACCTGGTTGGTCTGGCGCGGGCCCGGCACGGTGCGCAGCCGGCACGGGATCCGGTCGCTGCTCGCGCCGCTGGACCGGTCCCGGAACCTGGGCTGGGCGGTGCTCGGCGTGCTCTTCGTCGCGGCCTGCGGCGCGGTGCTGGTCTTCGACTCGTTCGGCGGCGGCTGGTGGCCCGCCGATCTGTCCATGAACGACCTCACGTGGTGGCCCGGCTGAAGATCCACTGGTGAGAAAGGCGAACGTGTGACACGTCACAGACTGTTCACGGTCTAGCATTCCACCGTTCGCCAACGTCCGACAGAGGAGTTTCGTGCGCTTTTCTCCGCGAGACAACGCCTTCTTCGACCTGTTCGCCGCCTCCGCGAGCAACCTGCGCGAGGGCGTGCGTCTGCTGTCCGAGGCGCTCGCGTCCGACGCCGACCGCGCCGAGATCGCGGTCCGGCTGAAGGAGGTCGAGCACCAGGGCGACGAACACACCCACGAGATCGTCCGGCGGGTCAACTCGACGTTCGTGACGCCGTTCGACCGGGAGGACATCTACCGGCTCTCCGGCGCGCTGGACGACGTGCTCGACGACGTCGAGGCGGCGCTGGACCTGATGGTGCTGTACCGCGTCGGCGACCTGCCCTCCGGCGTCGGCGACCTGGTCGACGTCCTGGACCGGGCCGCCGAGCTGACCGCCGGCGCGATGCCGCGGCTGCAGACCCCGTCCGACCTGACCGACTACTGGATCGAGGTCAACCGGCTGGAGAACCAGGCCGACCAGGACTACCGGCGGCTGCTGGCGCGGATCTTCTCCGGTGAGTACGACGCGCTGACGGTGCACAAGCTCAAGGACGTCGTCGACACGCTGGAGTCGGCGGTCGACGGCTTCGAGACGGTCGCGAACATCGTCGAGCAGATCGCCATCAAGGAGTCGTGAGCGGGTGGAGCTCGCGCTCATCCTGACGGTGATCGTCGTCGCGCTGTCGTTCGACTACACGAACGGCTTCCACGACGCCGCGAACGCGATCGCCACGTCGGTGTCCACCCGGGCGCTCACGCCGCGAGCGGCGCTGTTGATGGCGGCGGCGATGAACCTCGTCGGCGCGTTCCTCGGCACCGGCGTCGCGCAGACGGTCGGCGCCGGCATCATCGAGGCGCCCGAGGGCGACAGCGGGCTGCTGGTCGTGCTGGCCGCGCTGGTGGGTGCGATCGCCTGGAACCTCATCACCTGGTGGCTCGGGCTGCCGTCGTCCTCGTCGCACGCGCTGATCGGCGGGCTGGTCGGCGCGGCCATCGCGTCGGCGAACACCGTGAAGTGGACCGGCATCCTGGAGAAGGTCGTCATCCCGATGGTGGTCTCGCCCGTCGTCGGCTTCGCCCTCGCGTTCCTGGTGATGACGGCGATCCAGTGGATCTTCCGGCGGTCCCATCCGGGCCGGGTGAACCGCGGCTTCCGGCTGGCGCAGACGTTCAGCGCGGCCGCGATGGCGCTCGGCCACGGGCTGCAGGACGCGCAGAAGACGATGGGCGTGATCACGCTGGCGCTGGTGGTGGGCGGCTACCAGTCCGGCTTCGACGTCCAGTGGTGGGTGATCGTGCTGGCGGCGACGGCGCTCGCGGCGGGCACGTACGCCGGCGGCTGGCGGATCATGCGCACGCTCGGCCGCCGCATCGTGCACCTGGACCCGCCGATGGGCTTCGCCGCCGAGTCCGTCGCGGCCGGCGTCCTCTACACGACGGCGTTCGCCTATCACGCGCCGATCTCGACCACCCAGACGATCACGTCAGCCGTCATCGGCGTCGGCGCGACGAAGCGGCTGTCGGCGGTGCGCTGGGGCGTCGCCGGCAACATCGTCACCGCCTGGGTGCTCACCATCCCGATGGCCGGGCTGGCGGCCGCGCTCAGCTACGGCCTGCTGCACCTGGTCCCGGGACTCAACTCACTCTGAGCGTCAGCCGAAGCGGCCGGAGACGTAGTCCTCGGTCGCCTTCACGCTCGGGTTGGTGAACATCTTCGTGGTGTCGTCCATCTCGATCAGCTTGCCGGGCTTGCCGGTGCCGGCGATGTTGAAGAACGCCGTGCGGTCGCTGACCCGGGCGGCCTGCTGCATGTTGTGCGTCACGATGACGATCGTGTAGTTCTGCTTCAGCTCGCCGATCAGGTCCTCGATGGCCAGCGTCGAGATCGGGTCCAGCGCCGAGCACGGCTCGTCCATCAGCAGCACGTCCGGCTGGACGGCGATGGCCCGGGCGATGCACAGGCGCTGCTGCTGGCCGCCGGAGAGGCCCGAGCCGGGCTTGTCGAGGCGGTCCTTGACCTCGTTCCACAGGTTCGCGCCCTGCAGCGACCGCTCGACGACCTCGTTGGCCGCGCTCTTGCTCATGCGGTTGCTGTTGAGCTTCATGCCGGCCAGCACGTTGTCGCGGATGGACATCGTCGGGAACGGGTTCGGGCGCTGGAACACCATGCCGACCTGGCGCCGGACGGTGACGGGGTCGACGCTGGGACCGTAGAGGTCCTCGCCGTCGAGCAGCACCTTGCCCTGCACCCGCGCACCGGGGATGACCTCGTGCATGCGGTTGAGCGTGCGGATGAAGGTGGACTTCCCGCAGCCGGACGGGCCGATGAAGGCCGTGACCGAGCGGGGCTCGATGGCCATCGACACACCCTCGACCGCGAGGAAGTTGCCGTAGTAGACGTTGAGATCGCCGACGTCGATGCGCTTGGACATAAGGGCGGTTTCCTTGCTCTAGCGGCCGGTCTTCGGGGCGAACAGGCGGGCGATGAGGCGGGCGACCAGGTTGAGCAGCATGACGATGAGGATCAGCGTCAGCGCCGCGGCCCAGGCCCGGTCGAAGCTCGGCTGCGGTGACGAACCGGACAACGGGCGCAACGCCTGACTGTAAACGTACGCGGGCAGCGACATCATCCAGTCGGAGAACGGGTTGGTGTTGATCGACGACGTGAAGCCGGCGGTGACGATCAGCGGCGCGGTCTCGCCGACGACGCGGGCGATGGCCAGCGTGACGCCGCTGGCGATGCCGCTGATCGCCGTCGGCACGACGACCTTGACGATCGTGCGCCACTTCGGCACGCCCAGCGCGTAGGCCGCCTCCCGCAGCTCGTTCGGCACGATCCGCAGCATCTCCTCGCTGGAGCGCACGACCACCGGGATCATCAGCACCGACAGCGCGACGGCGCCGGCGAACCCGTTGCGGGTGCCGACGCCGAACAGCACTGCGAACAGCGCGGCGGCGAACAGGCCGGCGACGATCGACGGGATGCCGGTCATCACGTCGACGAAGAACGTGATCGACCGGGCCAGCCGGCCGCGGCCGTACTCCACCAGGTAGATCGAGGTGAGCAGGCCGATCGGCACCGAGATGAGCGTCGCCAGGGCGGTGATGAGGAACGTGCCGAGGATCGCGTGGTACGCGCCGCCGATGAACGGCGCGGCGCCCTCCAGCGCCTCCTGGTCGTTCAGGCCGGTGACGTTGCGCATCGACGTCGTCAGGAAGTCCATGCTGAACCGGGCGGTGCCGTTGTCGAGCACCGACCAGATGACCGAGATCAGCGGCACCAGCGCGAGGCCGAACGCGGTGTAGACGAGGCTGGTGACCAGCTTGTCGACGGCCTTGCGGCGGCCCTCGACGACGGCGGACAGCACGGTGTTGACGATCACGAAGATCAGCACCGAGAGGACCGCGAAGGAGACGATGGAGAACCCGCCCCACAGGGCGGACACGCCGGCGCCGGCCGCGGCCGAGGCGACGAGCACGAGCTGCGTCGTGTACCGCGGCAGCTGGTTGTGCGCCAGCGAGTTCTGGGCAGGCGGCTTGGTGGCTACGGACATCAGTTGGCCCCCGAGAACTCACTGCGGCGCGACACGATCCAGCGGGCGAACATGTTCACGGCCAGCGTGATGGCGAACAGCACCAGGCCGGCGGCGATCAGCGTGTTGGTCTTCAGCCCCGACGAGTCGGGGAAGTCCAGGGCGATCTCCGCGGCGATCGTGCTGTTGCCGGCGGTCACCATCGACCAGGTGAACCCGCCGGTGGAGAGCACCATGGCCACCGCCATCGTCTCGCCCAGCGCGCGGCCCAGGCCGAGCATGATGCCGGAGATGATGCCGGGCCGGCCGAACGGGATGACCGCCATCCGGATCATCTCCCAGCGGGTCGCGCCCAGCGCCAGCGCGGCCTCCTCGTGCAGCGTGGGCGTCTGCAGGAAGACCTCGCGGGCGATCGCGGTGATGATCGGCAGGATCATGACGGCGAGCACCACGCCGGCCGTCATCATCGTCCGGCCGGTGGCCGAGGCCGGGCCGGTGAAGATCGGGATGAAGCCGAGGTTGTCGGCCAGCCAGGTCCAGGCCGGCTGCACCTGCGGCGCCAGCCACTGGATGCCCCACAGGCCGAACACGACGCTGGGGATCGCGGCCAGCAGGTCGACGACGTAGCCCAGGCCCTGCGCGAGCCGGCGCGGCGCGTAGTGCGAGATGAACAGCGCGATGCCCAGCGCCAGCGGCGTCGCCACGACGAGCGCGATGATCGCGGCGGCCAGCGTGCCGAACACCAGGGGCCAGACGTAGGAGAAGAAGCCCTCGCCGCCGTCGATCTCCGACGGGTCGGCCGTGAACGTGGGCAGCGCCTCGCGGACGAGGAACGCGGCCACGCCGGCCAGGATGACCAGGATCAGGATGCCCGCGAGCTGTGCGGACCGGGAGAAGATGCGGTCGCCTGGTCGCGCCTTGGCCCGCGGCGCGACGGCGGGCGGTTCGGTCGGCGGAGGTTTGGTGGTGGTCACGGCGTCAGCTCCGGGTCGTGGAGGTCTCGCGGGTCAACCGGATGTCGTGCGGACGCCGGGCGGTCCGTCCCACAGTGGGACGAGCCGCCCGGCGACGTCGAACTTCGTGCACAGGATAGGACTCAGCCGACCTCGATCGACTCCACGACCGCCTGGATCTCGGCCTGCAGCTCCGGCGAGATCGGCGCCGAGCCGGCAGCGTCGGCGGCGGCCTGCTGGCCCTCGTCGCTGGCGACGTAGCCGACGTAGGCCTTCACCAGGTCGCCGACCGCCGGGTCGGAGTACGCGGTGCAGACGATCGTGTACGAGACCAGCACGATCGGGTAGGCGCCGGACTCGGTGGTGTCGCGGGCCAGCTCCAGCGCGATGTCGTTCTCGGCCCGGCCCTCGGCCCGCGGCGACGCGTCGACGACGGCCGCGGCGGCCTCGGCCGAGTACTCGACGAACTCCGAGCCGACGCCGATGGCGGCGGTCTGCAGGTCGCCGACCGCGGCGGCGCTGGCGTAGCCGATGGTGCCCTCGGCCGCCTGGACGGCAGCGATGACACCGGCGGTCTGGGCGCCGGCCTCGCCACCGAGCGACTCCGGGAAGACGCCGTCGGGCTCGTGCGGCCACTCCGCCGGGGCGACGGCCGCGAGGTACTCGGTGAAGTTCTCCGTGGTGCCGGAGTCGTCCGAGCGGTGCACCGGCGTGATCGCGGTGTCCGGCAGCGTCGCGTCCGGGTTGTCCGCCGCGATGGCCGGGTCGTTCCACGTGGTGATGGTGCCGTTGAAGATGTTCGCCAGCGTCACCGGGCCCAGCTGCAGGCCGTCGACACCGGGCAGGTTGTAGGCGACCGCGATCGGGTCGATGAACAGCGGCAGGTCGACGGCCGGAGCGCCACACGCGGTCTCGGCGGCGGCCAGCTCCTCCTCGTCGAGCGCGGCGTCGGAGCCGGCGAACGCGACCGCGCCGGAGGAGAACTGCTCGCGGCCCGCGCCGGAACCGTCCGGCGAGTAGTTGATGGTCACGTCGGGGTTCTGCTGCTGGAACCCGGCGATCCAGGCCTGGACCGCCGACTCCTGAGAGCTGGCGCCGGCGCCGTTCAGGGTGCCGGACAGGTCACTGCCGCCGTCGGAGCCCTCGCTGCTGCCGCCGTCAGGCGACTCCTCCGAGGAGTTGTCCGTTTCGGGGTCCGACCCGCAGGCCGCCAGCACGAGGGCGGCCGCGCTGGCGACCGCGACGGGTGCCAGCGTGCGGCGCACGATGCTGAGGTTCACGTCTGGTGTCCTTCCTGGACCTATTCGTCCTTGCGTATCGCCTAGAACGTAGGTTTCTGAAGTGACGCCGTTCCCCGCTGAGAGTGAACGGGGAATGAACGCCTGACACAGAAAAGGCAACGGATCGCTGACCGTGTGATGGCCGTCACGTGAACGGGCCGCGTGGTCGGTTGCGGGACGATCACGACCCGCCGGTTGGGGCGGTCACAGGTCGGTAACCAGCGGCGGAGCGGTTCCCGCGCCGCCCCCAAGCCGCGGGGTGCGTCAGCCACCCGGACGGGGCGGGGCGTGCCGCTCGGTCGCGACGACGTGGCCGTCCTCGTGGTGCAGCACGGCGAACTCGCCGGGCTCCAGCCCGTCGCCCGGGTCGACACCGGCGGCCCGGAACAGCACCGGCAGCAGCGGCCGGTGCGAGCAGACCACGGCCGGGCCGTCGCGCAACAACGTCCGGATGAGCGCTTCCGCCGGGTGGCTGCCGTCCTCGGGCACCCGCAGGCTCTCCTCGGACAGCTGCGGCTCCAGCTCGACGACCAGACCCTGCTTGCGGGCGAACGCGCGCACCGTCTCGGCACACCGGACCGAGTCGCTGGACAGCACCCGCCGCGGCCCCAGTGCGGCGAGGGCCTCGCCGAGCGGCTCCAGGTCGGCGGTGCCCTCCGGGCCGAGCGGGCGCTCGATGTCCGGGCCCGTCCACGACGAGCGCGGCAGCGCCTTGGCGTGCCGCAGCAGCACCAGCGGCGCGGTCCGCAGCGGGCCGCGCAGCGCCATGCGGACCAGTTCGGCGTCGCGCGGATGGGTGAGCCGCCGGACCGCCTCCCCGGCCGGCAGGAAGACGACCTCGTCGACCTCGTGGTCGGGCAGCCGGGCGGTGGCGTTCGGGTCAGCCTCGGCCAGCCAGTAGTGGACGACCTTGGGCCGGCCGGCGACGTCGTAGCGCTGCGGCGGCAGCCGCCGGCCCAGCGTGACCCGGTGCCCGGTCTCCTCGAACACCTCGCGGACCGCGCAGACCAGCAGCGGCTCGTCGCGCTCCAGCTTGCCCTTGGGCAGCGACCAGTCGTCGTAGCGGGGCCGGTGCACCAGGCAGATCTCCACCCGGCCGTCCGGCGCGTCCGGCTGCTCGCGCCATACGACCGCGCCGGCGGCCAGCACCGGGTCGCGCCGGGTGCTCACGGCTCCATCCAGCGCCGCCACTTCGCCCGCCGCACCTGCGGCCAGGTGTCCGCGAACGCGGCCCGGGCGGCGTGCACATGACCGCGCTCGTTCGAGGCCAGCACTCCGAGGGCGAAGGCGACGTCGGCTGAGGCGTGCTCGGAGTTGGCCAGCTCGCGGGCCTTCGCGGCGGCCGTGGCGGCGTCCTGGTGCTCGCCCAGGATCTCGGTGATCTTCTCCACCTGCTTGGCGAACGCCTTCGCGTCGCCGCCGAGCACGGGCGCGACGGCCTCGGCGGCGTAGCGGGTCCGCTTGGCGGCCAGCCGGGCGGCGTGCCACTCGTCGTCGGGCGCGTCGTCGGTGAGGTCGTCGGTGGCACCGTCGAGCTTCTTCCAGGCCTTCTCGACCAGCTCCGGCAGCACGTCGCGGGCCGGCCGTTCCGCGTCGGGCCCGGTCCGCGGCCGGGCGACGGCGCGCACCAGGGCGTCGTGCAGCGCGAGGTAGCGGTCGTCGTCGAGCAACTCGCCGACACGGACGCGGGCGTCGGCGACCGTGCCGCCCAGCACGTCGGCCAGCAGCAGCTTCACCTCGGTGGCCGGCAGGTCCGGCGGCAGATCGGCGCAGTGCCGCTCCAGTCGTTCCCGCAGCACGTCGCCCTCGCGCAGCTCGCCGAGGCTGCGGGCGAACCAGGACAGCTCCGCGCGCAGCTCCTCGGCCCAGGGCCGGTCCAGCAACGGCCGGAACGTGCGCAGCCCGCTGCGCAGCCGGCGCGCCGCCACCCGCAGCTGGTGGACGGCCTCCGGGTCGGCCGGCTCGCGGCGGAACGCGACGTCGGCCGCCCGCAGCGCCCGCACGTGCAGCGCCAGGTAGGCGACCAGCGCGTCGTGCGCCGCGTCCTTCGGCCTGGCCGCCGGCAGCTCCGGCACCTCCGGCGGCGCCGCGGCGTTCGGGCCGAGCGCGCGGACGACCTTGGCGACGAACTCGCCGCCGACCGCGCCGGCCTCGATCAAGGCCGCCGCCACCGTCGCGATCAGCGGGCCGCCGCCGAGCTCCTCCAGCTCCAGCTCGCGGAACCGGGCCGCGACGGCGCCGTCGGCGCCGACCACGTGCACGGTGTCGTCGACCAGCTCGCCGACGTCGCCGTCGGCGGACCGGATGAGCTGCCGGGCCCGGGTGGTGCGCAGCGTCGAGACCAGCCGCAGCGGCGCCGTCCGGATGATCACCCGGACCAGCGCGGTCAGCGCGGGCGGTGGCGCGTCGCCGGCGTCCAGCGGCAGCCGCAGCTCGTCGCGCGAGCCGACGCCGCCGGCGGGGAGCTTGAGGTGCCAGCCCTCATCGTCGCCGGAGCGGCGGCGCAGCGTGATGCCCTCGCGGGCCAGCCGCAGGTCGTCGGTGTCGTAGTAGGCCGACTCCAGCTCGACCACGCCGAGCACGTCGACCGCGGTGACCCCGGGCAGCGTGGACAGGTCGGGGATGCGGAACAGGCCGTGCACGCGGAACTTCTGCTCGACCTCACGAGCGACGTGTGGTCGGGCGGCCTGCTCCGCACGGCTCACGTGGCGGACCTCCGGCGCTGTTTGCGTTCGATGAGCACCTGTTGCATGTCGGCCAGCGGCTCGCCGTCGGGTCCGGTGTGCACCCGCTCCCAGGTGCCGTCCGGGCGCAGGTGCCAGGAGGCGGTGCCGGGGTCGAAGGCGAGGTCGAACAGGCCCTCGACCTCCCGGGCGTGTTCGGGCCGGCGCAGCTTCACCAGCGCCTCGACCCGGCGGTCGAGGTTGCGGTGCATGAGATCGCCCGAGCCGATCCAGTGCTCGGCGTCGCCGCCGTTCTCGAACGAGTAGATCCGCGAGTGCTCCAGGAACCGGCCGAGGACGCTGCGGGCGCGGATGTTCTCCGACAACCCCGGCACTCCGGCGCGGATGCTGCAGATGCCACGCACCCAGATGTCGACCGGCACACCCGCCGCCGACGCCTCGTACAGGGCGTCGATGATCGCCTCGTCGACGAAGCTGTTCGCCTTGAACCGGACGCGGGCCGGGCGGCCGGCGCGGTGGTGCTCGATCTCGCGCTCGATCCGCTCGACGATGCCGCTGCGCAGCGCGTGCGGCGCCACCAGCAGCCGCTGGTAGTCGGAGTCGAGCGAGTAGCCGGACAGCGTGTTGAACAGGTGGTTGAGGTCCTCGGCCACCTCGGGGTCGGCGGTGAGCAGGCCCATGTCCTCGTAGATGCGCGCGGTGCGCGGGTGGTAGTTGCCGGTGCCGATGTGGCTGTAGCGGCGGATGCCGCCGGACTCGTCGCGCACCACCAGGCAGAGCTTGCAGTGCGTCTTCAGCCCGACCAGGCCGTACACGACGTGCACGCCGGCCTGCTCCAGCTTGCGGGCCCAGCTGATGTTGGCCTGCTCGTCGAACCGGGCCTTGATCTCGACGACGGCGAGCACCTGCTTGCCCGCCTCGGCCGCGTCGATCAGCGCGTCGACGATGGGTGAGTCGCCGCTGGTGCGGTACAGCGTCTGCTTGATGGCCAGCACCCGCGGGTCGGCCGCGGCCTGCTCGACGAAGCGCTGCACGCTGGTCGAGAAGGAGTCGTACGGGTGGTGCACCAGCACGTCGGCCTTGGAGATGGCGGCGAACATGTCCGCGGGCGAGGCGGACTCGACGTCGCGCAGGTCGCGGTGC
Organism: Jiangella anatolica; assembly: GCF_003236295.1. Taxonomy (GTDB): domain Bacteria; phylum Actinomycetota; class Actinomycetes; order Jiangellales; family Jiangellaceae; genus Jiangella; species Jiangella anatolica. The sequence continues at coordinate 4,955 of NZ_POTW01000029.1, read as the reverse complement.
GTCGCCGGCAGGAACGGCCGGTACCGCAGCTCGGCGCGGTCGAGGTCGGCGATCGCGTTGAGACCGGTGAGGTCGAGCGGCCCGGGCAGGATGAACGTCTCGCCGTCGCTGACACCCAGCTCGCGCTGGAGCAGGTCGAGCACGTGCGGATCGACGATCTCGTCGACCTCCAGCCGGACCGCCGGGCCGAACCGCCGCCGCATCAGCTCGCGCTCCATCGCGGTCAGCAGGTTCTCGGCGTCGTCCTCCTCGACCTCGACGTCCTCGTTGCGGGTGACCCGGAACGTGTGGTGCTGCAGCACCTCCATACCGGGGAACAGCTGCGACAGGTGGGCGGCGATGACGTCCTCGAGCGGGACGAACCGCTGCTCGGCGACCGGCAGGAAGCGCGGGAAGTTCGGCGGCACCTTGACCCGGGCGAAGTGCTCGGTGCCGTTGCGCGGGTTGCGCACGACGACGGCGAGGTTCAGCGACAGCCCGGAGATGTACGGGAACGGGTGCGCCGGGTCGACCGCCAGCGGCGTCAGCACCGGGAAGATCCGCTCGCTGAACAGCCGCCGCAGCCGGACGTGCTCGGCGTCGTCCAGGTCGTCCCAGCGGGCGATGTCGATGCCCTCCTTGACCAGGCCCGGCAGCACGTCGCTGCGGAAGCACTGGGTCTGGCGGGCCATCAGCTCGCGGGTGCGGTCGAGGGTGCGCTCCAGCACCTCGCGCGGCATCATCCCGCTCACCGACGGGAACGCGACGCCGGCCGCGATGCGCCGCTTCAGACCGGCCACCCGGATCATGTAGAACTCGTCGAGGTTGCTGGAGAAGATGGCCAGGAACCGGGCCCGTTCCAGCAGCGGCACGTCGGGGTCCTCGGCCAGCTCCAGCACTCGCGTGTTGAAGGCGAGCCAGGACAACTCACGGTCGAGGTAGCGCTCTTCCGGCTTCGTCGGCTCCGCCATGTCACCCATGCTTCCATGCGTGGGTGAACACTGGGTAGCGGCGGTTGCTCAGGACTTCAGGTAGGCGAGGACGGCCAGCACGCGGCGGTGCCCGGTGTCGCCGTGCGCCAGGCCGAGCTTGGCGAAGATGCTGCGGATGTGCTTGCTGACCGCGGTCTCGGTGACGACCAGCCGCGCCGCGATGTCGGGGTTGGCCAGGCCCTCGGCCATCAGCGCCAGCACCTCGCGCTCGCGCGGCGTGAGCGTGCGGATCGGGTCGTCGGAACGGCGCCGGACCATCAGCTGCGAGACGACCTCCGGGTCCATGACGGTGCCGCCGGCGACCACCCGGCGCAGCGCGTCGAGAAACTGCTCGACCTTGCCGACCCGCTCCTTGAGCAGGTACCCGACGCCGTCGGCGCCGTCGGCCAGCAGCTCGGTGGCGTAGCTGTCCTCGACGTACGCGGACAGCACCAGGACGGGGAGGCCCGGCCGCTCCCGGCGCGCGGCGGCGGCCGCGGCGATGCCCTCGTCGGTGAAGCCGGGCGGCAGGCGGACGTCGACGACGGCGGCGTCCGGGCGGTGCTCCGCCACCGCGGCGAGGAAGGCGTCGGCGTTGTCGACCGCGGCGGCCACCTCGATGTCCTCGCTGGCCAGCAGCAGGACCAGGCCCTCGCGGAGCAGGGTGTCGTCCTCGGCGATCACGACCCGCACGGGATCACCGCCTCGACCACCGTCGGGCCGCCGACGGGACTGGTGACCTCGGTGCGGCCATCGAAGGCCGCGACCCGGCGGCGGATGCCGGCCAGGCCGCTGCCGCCGGACTCGGCGGCGCCGCCGTGGCCGTCGTCGCGGACCTGGATCACCAGTGCCTCCTCTTCGTCCGGCCCGGTCGGCGGGCGCAGCGCGACCGTCACCTCGGCGTGCTCGGCGCCGCTGTGCTTGGCGGTGTTGGTGAGCGCCTCGGCGACGACGAAGTACGCGGCCGCCTCCAGCGCGGCCGGCAGCCGGCGCAGCCCGGCGGCGCGCAGCGTGCACGGTACCGGGCAGCGCGCGGCGAGCGCGGCCAGCGCGCCGTCGAGCCCCCGCTCGGCCAGGATCGGCGGGTAGATGCTGCGGACGACGTCGCGCAGCTCGCTCAGCGCGTCGGCGGCCTGGTTCTGCGCCTTGAGCAGCAGCGGCAGCGCCGACTCCGGCTCGCGGCGCAGCGCCCGCTCGGCGATGCCCAGGTGCATGATCACGCCGACCAGCCGGTTCTGGGTGCCGTCGTGCAGGTCGCGCTCGATGCGCCGCAGCTCGGCGCCGTGTGCCTCCAGCGCCGCCGCCCGGGTCGCCGTCAGCTCGGTGACCCGCTCGGTCAGCCGGGCGTCCTTCGTCGGCCGCAGCAGCAGGCCGGCCAGCCCCGCCTGCCACCTGGCCAGCAGCGGGACCAGCACCAGAGTGAGCACGAGCCAGCCCAGGCCGAGCGGCAGCATGCCCAGCGCGTCGAGCCAGGACGTCACCGGGTACGGCGATTGGACCGGATCGTCCTCGGGCATGGCCGACCAGTAGATCGGCACCACTGCGGCGTTGACGACGCTCAGCGGCAGCAGCAGCGCCACGACGCCGATGACCAGGCCGGTGAGGGCGTGGAACAGCATCCAGCCGAGATCGCGGCGGGTGGCCGGCTCGGCCAGCAGGACGCGGGCCGGCACGGCGGGCGCGTCGTCCGAAGGATCGTACGGCGAGGGGACCGGGCGGCCGGTGAAGTTCGCGACGCGGCGGCGCTCGCCGCGAGCCCAGCGGCGCACCGCGCGCACCGTGGACGGGATGGCCAGCCAGCCCACGCCGATCAGCGTGAACACGGCCACCAGCAGCACGCGGATCAGCAGGACCAGCGCGACCACCGAGCTGACGAGGCCGCGCAGCAGGAACGGCAACGCGCGCCTGGTCGCCCCGGCCGCCGCCCGCACTCTGTCCATGTGTTCAGCATGCCCGAGCGATCGTCCCGCGTCGGTATACCCAGCACCACCATCGATACGGGCGCCAGCGGGATCGTGACCGCGCCCGCCGCTTCGTAGCGTCGTGATCAGGTCCTATGAGGAGGAACGACGTGCACACGATGACGGCTCCGGCGGTCCGGCTCGACGCCGTGACCAAGGTCTACGGCAGTGGCGAGAACAAGGTCACGGCGCTGCGCGAGGTCGGCGTCGACCTCGCCACCGGCACCTTCACCGCGATCATGGGCCCGTCCGGGTCCGGCAAGAGCACCTTCCTGCACTGCGCGGCCGGGCTGGACCGGCCGACGTCCGGCTCGGTCCGGCTCGGTGACACCGAGCTGTCGAAGCTGTCGGACAACGAGCTGACGGTGGTCCGGCGCGACCGCATCGGCTTCGTCTTCCAGGCCTACAACCTGCTCTCGTCGCTGAGCGTCGAGGACAACGTGTCGCTGCCGCTGCGGCTGGCCGGGCGCCGGATCGACCGCGGCTGGATCGCCCAGGTGGCCGCGTCGGTCGGCCTCGGCGAGCACCTGCAGCGCCGGCCGGCCCAGCTCTCCGGCGGCCAGCAGCAGCGGGTGGCGATCGCTCGCGCGCTGGTCACCCGGCCCGACGCGGTCTTCGCCGACGAGCCGACCGGCGCGCTCGACACCCGCACCGGGCGGCAGGTGCTGGAGCTGCTGCGCCAGATCGTCGACGAGGGCGGCCAGACGGTGATCATGGTGACGCACGACCCGGTCGCGGCCTCCTTCGCCGACCGGGTGCTGTTCCTCGCCGACGGGCAGCTCACCGGCGTGCTCGACGCGCCGACGGCCGAGCTGGTCGCCGACCGGATGACGAAGCTCGGGGCGTGGTGACCATGCGCGACATCGCCCGCAAGACGATCAAGGGTCGCAAGGCCGGGTTCGCCGGCGCGTTCCTCGCCGTGCTGCTCGCCTCGGTGCTGGTGACGGCGCTCGGCGTGCTGGTGGAGTCCGGCATCCGCGGCGGCCTGCCGCCCCAGCGATACGCCGGCGCCGACATCGTGGTGAGCGGCGTGCAGGCGCTGCCCGTGGTCGAGGACGCCGACCTCGTGCTGTCCGAGCGGGTCCGGCTGCCCGAGTCGGCGCTGGACGAGGTGGCCGGCCTGCCCGGCGTGGAGTCGGCCGCCGGCGACGTGTCCGTTCCGGTGAGCGTGGTGGCCGGCGGCGCCGTGGCCGAGACGTCGCGGCCGGTGGCCGGGCACGGCTGGTCGGCGGCGGCGCTGACCCCATTTACGCTCGACGGCGACGGCGCCGGGCCGGAGCGCGACGACGAGGTGGCGCTCGAGGCCGGCCTGGCGTCGTCGCTGGGGCTGTCCGCCGGCGACCGGGTCGAGCTGGCCGTCGGCGGGGTCGCCTCGTCGTACGAGGTGACCGGCGTGGTGTCGCGCGACGGCGGGGACGCGCGGGAGTCGGCGGTCTTCCTCACCGACGAGCGAGCCGGCGAGCTGGCCGGGACCGGCGACACGGGCCGGTGGGACGCCATCGGGGTGGTCGCGGCCGAGGGCGAGTCCGCCGGCGAACTGGCCGATCGGATCGCCGACGCGCTGCCCGGCGCGCGCACGCACACCGGCGACGCACGCGGCAACGTGGAGTTCTTCGACATCGGCCAGGCCCGCAGCGAACTGACGCTCATGTCGCTGTCGCTGGCCGGCACCACCGTGCTGATCGCCATGTTCGTGGTGGCGGGCACGCTGGCGCTGTCGATCCAGCAGCGACGGCGCGAGTTCGCGCTGCTGCGGGCGGTCGGCGCGACGCGCGGTCAGGTCCGGCGACTCGTCGGCGCCGAGATCATGCAACTCGGCGCGGTGGCCGCGGTGCTCGGCGCGATCCCCGGGTACCTCGTGGGGATCGCGATGGGACGGGCGTTCGCCGGGTCCGGGCTGCTGCCGGCCGACTTCCAGCTCGCGCTCGGCCCGGTGCCGGGGCTGGCGGCGATCGTGCTGTGCCTGGTCACGGCCCGGCTGGCGGGGTGGGTGGCGGCCAGGCGACCGGCGCGGTTGAACCCCGTGGAGGCTCTTGGCGAGAGC
>NZ_POTW01000028.1 GCF_003236295.1 Jiangella anatolica | reverse complement strand
GGCCGGGCTGACGTCGTCGCTGGCCCTCTCGGTGACGGCATGCGTGCTGGCCGTGCTGCCGGTCGCGTGGCTGGCGCTGCGCGAGTCCGTCGACGGCGAGTACCCGGTCGGGCTGGCGCTGCTCGGCGTCGGCGCGGTCGGGCTGGCCGAGTCGCTGCCGGTGTCGCGGGCGGTCCGCCGGCTGATCGGCGTGCTGCTGGCCGCGCTCGGCGCCGGCGCGCTGGTGCTCACCACCGACTGGGTCGGCGAGGCGGTGCCGGCGGTCAGCGCCGTCGTCGTCGCCACGTTCGCCGCCCTGCTGGCCGCGGTCGCGTTCGCCGCCGTCGACCGGCTGGCCGACGAGTTCAGCCCGCGGTCGGAGCCGGTCGCGGTGCGCGTCGGCGGCGATCCGGCCGCCGGGACCGGCGCCGCCGAGGTCGCGGCTCCACCGCGCGGCGCCGCGGCGTTCCTGCCGCTGCGGGTCAGCCTTCCGTTCATCGCCGCCGCGCCGGTCGCCTACGTGCTGGGCCGCATCTTCGTCAGCTGACGCCGCGGGAATCGTGCGACGCCGTGCGCGCGTTGTCGGTTCTGTGATCGGACTGGTGGTCGTCGTCGCCGTGCTCGCGGCCGCCACGGCGTTCGGGCTGTGGCGGCGGGCCCGCGACGGCCGGGTGGTGGAGGCGAAGGTGGACGACCAGCGGCTCGGGCCGGACGAGCTGGGCGAGGCGCTGGGCTCGCGGGCCACGCTCGTGCAGTTCTCGACGGCGTTCTGCCAGCCGTGCCGGGTCGCCCGGGCGACGCTGTCGCACGTCGCCGCCGACACCGACGGCGTCGTGCACGTCGAGATCGACGCCGAGCACCACCTCGACCTCGTCCGACGGCTGAACATCCTGCGTACGCCCACCACGCTCGTGCTCGACGGCGACGGCCGTATCGTCCGGCGGGCGACCGGCGCGCCTCGGCTGGCCGACGTGAGGGCGGCCCTCCCCGCCTGATTTGGCCGTATCGCGAGACGGCGAATCTCGTTATTTGATACGGACGGTGACGGCGGCGTTTCCTGGCCGTACCCTCGTCACCATGTTCCGCACAGAGCTCTGGAAGCGCCGGGCGATCGACTTCGGTCGCGCCGCGTCCATGCTCTGTCTGCCCTGACGGGGAACGGTCCCGCCTGCGCGCTCGCCCGGCCGCGCCGTTCCTGACGACTTCACCCGCCTTCGTCCACGTCAGGAGGACCATGCCGACTCGCATCGACCCACGCGGTCCCCGGTTCGCCGCCACGCTCACCGCCGTCGTCCTGGCGGTCGTGCTGGTCGCCGGCAGCGCCTGGCTGCTGGCCGTCCAGGGCCTGGTGTTCGCGGCCGGAGCGTTGTTCGGGCTGCCGCGGGCACCGTACGGGCTGCTCTACGCGAAGCTCGTCCGGCCCCGGCTCGGTCCGCCCGGCGAGCTCGAGGACGCCGCGCCGCCGCGGTTCGCCCAGGCCGTCGGCCTGGTGTTCGCCGTCGTCGGCGTCATCGCCTTCGCGACCGGCCTGACCGCCGTCGCCTACGTCGCCGTCGCGGCCGCCCTGGCCGCGGCGTTCCTGAACGCCGCCTTCGGCTTCTGCCTTGGCTGTGAGATCTACCTCGCCTACCGGCGTCTGTTCCCATCCCAACCCAACACCACGGAGGTCGCGTCATGAGCCGCGAGTCCAGCCTCGTCTCGGCCGACTGGGTCGAGCAGAACCTCGACAACCCGAAGGTGGTGCTCGTCGAGGTCGACGAGGACACCGCCGCCTACGACAAGAACCACATCCGCGGTGCGGTCAAGGTCAACTGGTCGACCGACCTGCGCGACCCGGTCCGCCGTGACTTCGTCGACAAGGAGCAGTTCGAGACGCTGCTCGGCGGCCTCGGCATCGGCAACGACGACACCGTCGTGCTGTACGGCGGCAACAACAACTGGTTCGCCGCGTACGCGTACTGGTACTTCAAGGTGTACGGCCACGCCGACGTGCGCCTGCTCGACGGCGGCCGGAAGATCTGGGAGCTGGAGAGCCGCGAGCTCGTCGACACCGTCCCGTCGCGTCCCGCCACGACCTACACGGCGCAGGACCCGGACAACTCGATCCGCGCCTTCCGCGACGAGGTCGTCGCCGCCATCGGCGCCCAGAACCTGGTCGACGTCCGCTCGCCCGACGAGTACGCCGGCCGGCTGCTCGCCCCGGCCCACCTGCCGCAGGAGGTGTCGCAGGTCCCGGGCCACATCCCGACCGCGGCGAACGTCCCGTGGAGCAAGGCGGCCAACGACGACGGCACCTTCCGCTCCGACGACGAGCTGCGCGCCCTCTACGGCGAGGTCGGCGTCGACTTCGGCAAGGACACCATCGCCTACTGCCGTATCGGCGAGCGCTCGTCGCACACGTGGTTCGTGCTGCGCGAGATCCTCGGCATCCAGAACGTCAAGAACTACGACGGCTCGTGGACGGAGTACGGCTCGCTGGTCGGCGTGCCGGTCGCGACCGGCGACGAGCCGGGGACGGCGTGACGTCATGTGCGGAGCTACTGCGGGCGGAGTCTCGCTGGAAGGAGTCGACGTGACCAAGGAGACGGTCATCCAGGGCGTCGTGCACCGTGACGACGCGCCGCTGGCGGGCGCCTACGTGCGGCTGCTGGACGCGTCCGGCGAGTTCACCGCCGAGGTCCCGACCAGCGCGACCGGGCAGTTCCGGTTCTTCGCCGCGCCGGGCACCTGGACGCTGCGCACGCTGGCGCCGGGCGCCGACACCGTCGACCGTTCGGTCGTCGCCTCCGTCGGCGTCACCGACGTCGACGTCCACGTCGGCTGAGCCACTGACGCACGAACGGGGCCGGCATTCCGCCGGCCCCGTTCCGCTCCCTGCGGGTCGCCCGCTGACGGCGATACGCTGATGCTGGCCGGGGGAGGTGCTGTCACACCTTTGATCCCGGCCGGACCCCGGCGCGCATCCCGTTCACGGCGACTCACCGCGCCGGGGTTTCTGCTGCCCAGCCGTCAGTAGACGAGGGCCTGGGCGCCGTCGGCCATGATCTCCTCGACGAAGGTCGGGGCGCCGGCGATGCGGACGCCGTCGATGACGTCGTCGGGGCCGATGTCGCGGCGGGCGGCGCACTGGGTGCACAGCGTCACCGAGCCGCCGGCCAGCAGCGCGTCGAGCAGGTCCGGCAGCGGCGCCGCGTGCGGCAACTCGAACTCCGCGGCCCGGCCGGGGAGCGCGAACCACGACGACTCGCCGGTCAGCCACAGCGAGACCGACGCGCCCGCCGCGAGCGCCGTCGACGCGACGGTGAAGGCCTGCGAGCAGCGCTCCGGCGCGTCGGAACCGGCGGTGACCTTGACCACGAGGCGTCGCTCCATGAAAAGCAAGCCTAGGCGGCTCACATCCCGCCCCGCCGTACCGTCTTACAGGTATGGACACCATCGAGATCACCGAGCTGCTGGACGAGCGCTCCGCCGCGATCCACGCGAAGGACCTCGACCGGCTGATGTCGTTCTACACCGACGACATCGTGTACTTCGACCTCGTGCCGCCGCTCCATTACGTCGGCGCCGACGCCCTGCGTGACCGGTTCACCGACTGGTTCACCCGCTGGGACGGCCCGATCGGGCAGCAGCCGGCCGAGGTCCACGTCGAGTCCGGCGGCGACGTCGCCGTCGTGCGGATGCTGATCCGGGCCAGCGGCACGCTGGTCACCGGCCGCCAGGTCGACTACTGGGTCCGCGCCACCGACGGCCTGCGCCGTACGGCGGGCCGGTGGCAGATCGCGCACGAGCACGTCTCGCTGCCGGTGGAGCTGCCGCAGGGGACCGCGGCCATGGATCTGCGGCCGGACGGCTAGAATCCGGGGCGTGCTCGAACTCGCCTTCACCAGCATCCTCGTCCTGGTCACGATCGCGGCCGGTCTCATGGGCGTGCTCGTCGTCTACAAGCTCTTCAAGGGCCAGGCTTGATCGAGATCCCCGACGACCTCCACCCGGCCCTCCTGCCAGTCGCCTGGCTGCTGGGCCGCTGGGAGGGCGCGGGGCTCGGCGACTACCCGACGATCGAGGCGTTCCGGTTCGGCCAGGAGGTCGAGTTCACCTACGTCCCGGACAAGCCGTTCCTCTCCTACCGCAGCCGCAGCTGGATCCTCGACGAGGACGGCAACCTGGTGCGGCCGGCGGCGCGGGAGACCGGGTACTGGCGGCCGCAGGAGAACGACGAGATCGAGGTGCTGCTGACGCACCCGACCGGGTTCGTCGAGATCTACATCGGCCGGACCGAGCCGGCCCGGGTCGAGCTGGCCACCCGCGGCGTGCTGAAGACCGAGACGGCGAAGGACTACCGCACCGGTCACCGGCTGTACGGGCTGGTCGACGGCGCCCTGATGTACGTCTACGAGATGTCGGCCATGGGCCAAGAACTGCAGCCGCACCTGTCCGCCGAGCTCAAGCGCGTCACCGGCGCGTCCGAGGCGCGGGACTGATTCGCTCGTCCGCGGTGTTGGATGAAGACATGGACGCCTACCGCAGCCCGCTGCTCGCCACTCCCGGCGCCGTCGCGGCCACCGAGCCCGATGAGGGCGTGGCCGCGCACTACGGCGACCCGTTCCGCGAGCAGCGTCGCCTCGTCGCCGGCGAGGGCGCGGTCGACCTCTCCCACCGCGGCGTCCTGCGGGTCTCCGGCCCGGAGCGCCTCCACTGGCTGCACCAGCTGATCACCCAGCATGTCGAGCACCTCGAGCCGCACCAGTCCACGTCCGCGCTGGTCCTCGACGCCAACGGCCGGGTCGAGCACGCGCTCTACGGCGTCGACGACGGCGAGGCGTTCTGGTTCCACACCGAGCGGACGTCGGCCGAGCCGCTGCGCGACTACCTCGAGAAGATGAAGTTCTGGTCCCAGGTCGAGGTCGCCGACCTGACCGACGAGTTCGCCGTCGTGTGGGAGCCGCTCCCGGCCCCGGCGGACGCACACCTGAGCCGCGTCACCGAGCGTGGCCGCGACGTGTTCGTGCCGCGCGCCGAGCTGACGGCGTACGTGGGCCGGACCGAGCCGGCCGGCGTGTGGGCGTACGAGGCGCTGCGGATCGAGGCGCTCGAGCCGCGGCAGGGCCTGGACACCGACGAGCGCACCATCCCGCACGAGGTCGGCTGGATCGGCACCGCCGTCCACCTCGACAAGGGCTGCTACCGCGGCCAGGAGACCGTCGCCCGCGTGCACACGCTCGGCCGGCCGCCGCGCCGCCTCGTGCTGCTGCACCTGGACGGATCGGTCGACACGCTGCCCGAGCACGGCGCGGCCGTCGAGCTGGACGGCCGCGCCGTCGGCACCGTCGGCTCGGCCGCCCGCCACCACGAGCTGGGCCCGATCGCGCTGGCCGTCGTCAAGCGGAACACCCCGGCCGACGCGGAGCTGCTGGCGGGCGGGGTCGCGGCCGGCCAGGAGGTCGTCGTCGACCCTGAGGCCGGCCTGCACGTACGGCCTCAGCTGCGCTGACGCCACCCGTACCGCGGCTCGTATCCGAGCACCCGGCGCGCCTTCTCGATCGACAGCAGCGTGTCGTGCTCGCCGACGTCGCGCCGCTCCACGTCCGGGAAGACCTCGTCCAGCAGTTCGCCGTTCGGCCGCTCCATGACGGTGTCGGCGTTGGCGATGACGAACACGTCGGCGCCGGTCAGCGGCGCCTCCAGGGCCAGCCGGATCGCCTGCGCCGCGTCCCGCGCGTCGATGTAGGACCACAGGTTCCACTTCCGCGCGCGGGCGTCGTCCTGGAACGACGGGAAACGCAGGTAGTCGGCCGGATCCATGACGTTCGACAGCCGCAGCCCGATGATCTTGCGCTCCGGGTCCCACCGGCAGAACTGCTCCGCCATCGTCTCGCCGACCAGCTTGGACAGCGAGTACGCCGACTCCGGCCGGCCGGGGTACTCCTCGTCGACGGGGACGTACGGCGGCGGCGTGTCGAACGGCAGCCCGAGCACGGTCTCGCTGGACGCCCACACGACGTTCTTGATGTCCAGCTGCCGGGCCGCCTCGAACACGTTGTACGTGCTCAGCGTGTTGACGGAGAACGTGACGGGGTTCGGGGCCAGGCCCGGCGCGCGGATCGCGGCCAGGTGCACGATGCCCGTCACGCCGGAGGTGCGCTCGTCGATGCCGGCGAAGGCCGCCACCGTCTGGCCGTAGTCGGTGAGGTCGACGCGGCTGTGCCGGACGCTCGGGTCGGCCGGCGGCGTCAGGTCCACCGACGTGACGTCGTAGCCCTGCGCCGTCAGGTCGGCGACGCAGGCCCGGCCGGCCTGGCCGCTGCCACCGGTCACAATGATCATGGTCGAGTCCCTCCGGTGATTCAGGTGTCGAGGAGCAGCGTCACCGGGCCGTCGTTGACCAGGCTGACCTGCATGTCCGCGCCGAACACGCCGGTCTCGACCGTCGCGCCGAGGCCGCGCAGCGCCGTCACGAACTCGGCGACCAGCGGCTCGGACACCGGTCCCGGCGCCGCCGCGCCCCACGACGGGCGGCGGCCCTTGGCGGTGTCGGCGTAGAGCGTGAACTGGCTGACGACGAGGATCGGCGCGCCGGCGTCGGACGCCGACCGCTCGTCGTCGAGGATGCGCAGGCCCCAGATCTTGCGGGCCAGCTTGGCCGCGTCGTCGCCGCCGTCGTCGTGCGTCACGCCGACGAGCACGAGCAGTCCCTGCCCGGCCGGCTCGATCGCCCCGACGACCTCGCCGCCGACCGTCACCGACGCCGACGTCACCCGCTGCACGACCGCTCGCATGCCCCGAATCGTCGCACGAACGCGGCGGCCGTTTGCCGCCAGCAGCCCTCCGCGCCGGACCGGAGGATCGACGGTATGAACACATCGCTTCCCCTGACCGGCCGCGCGGCCATGGTGATCGGCGGCAGTCGTGGCATCGGCGCCGCGGTGGTCCGGCGGCTGGCCCGCGACGGCGCCGACGTCGGCTTCACCTACGTCCGCTCCGCCTCCGCCGCCGACGAGGTGGTCGCGGCGGTCGAGGCGACCGGACGGCGGGCGCTCGCGCTGCCGGTGGACAGCGCCGACGCGGCCGCGCTGGCGGCCGCCGTCGACACCGTCGCCGACCGGTTCGGCCGGCTGGACATCCTGGTCAACAACGCCGCTCTGTACCCCGTCGGCCCCATCGACGAGCTCGACGTCGAGGAGTTCGACCGCACCGTCGCGGTCAACGTCCGCGCCCCGTTCGTCGCGTCGACGGCGGCCGCGCGGCACATGACCGGCGGCGGCAGCATCGTCACCGTCGGCAGCATGGTCGCCGACCGCAGCGTCTTCCCCGGCTACGGGCTGTACGCGATGAGCAAGACCGCGCTGGTCGGGCTCACGAAGGGGCTCGCGCGCGATCTCGGCGGGCGCGGCATCCGGGCCACGCTGGTCCATCCCGGGCCGACCGACACCGATCTCAACCCGTCCGACGGCCCCTACTCCGACGTCATCCGGTCGCACACCGCGCTCGGCCGGTACGCCGGCCCGGACGAGATCGCCGCCACCGTCGCCCACCTCGCCGGCGACGACGGCCGCTTCATCACCGGGACGTCGGTGCTGGTGGACGGGGGCTTCACCGTCTGAGCGCCGGCTCGTGACAGGATCGTCGCACCTGTTTGCGCGGAGACGAGGAGCGACATGCACGCGCGCGACGCCGTCCTGGTGGCTGAGGTGGTCCGGTCGGGGCTGGTGGAGTCGCGGCATCGCGGCTCTGTGGCCGCCCTGGCCGCCGACGGGTCGGTGGCGTTCGCGGCCGGCGTGACGGACGCGCCGATGTACCCGCGGTCGGCGAACAAGCCGGCGCAGGCGGCGGCGATGCTGCGGCTCGGGCTGCCGCTGGACGGTGAGCTGCTGGCGTTGGCGGCGGCCAGCCACTCCGGTGAGCCGTTCCACCAGGACGGGGCGCGGCGGATCCTCGCGCTCGCCGGCCTGGACGAGTCCGCGCTGCGCAACACGCCCGGCTACCCGATCGACTCGGCGACGATGGCCGACTACGTCCGCAAGGGCGGCGAGCCGTCGGCGCTGGCGGCGGACTGCTCGGGCAAGCACGCGGCGATGCTGCTGACCTGCGTGGTCAACTCGTGGCCGACCGACGGGTACATGGAGTTCGGGCATCCGCTGCAGGTCGGGATCCGCGAGATCGTCGGCGAGCTGGCCGGTGAGCCGGTCGCGCACACCGGGATCGACGGGTGCGGCGCGCCGCTGTTCGCGCTGACGCTGACCGGGCTGGCGCGGCTGTTCCGCTCATTGGCCGTGGCGCCGGACGGGACGCCCGAGCGGCGCGTGGCGGCGGCGATCCAGGCGTTCCCGGAGTACACGAGCGGGACGACGCGCGACGAGGCGCAGCTGGTGCGCGGCGTGCCGGGCCTGTTCTGCAAGGCCGGCGCCGAGGCGGTGCTGGCCGCCGCCCTGGACGACGGCCGCGCTGTCGCGGTGAAGGTCGACGACGGCGGCGCGCGGGCCCGGACGGTGGTGCTGGTCGCGGCCCTGCGGCGGCTCGGCGTCGAGGCCCCGGTGCTGGACGAGCTCGCCACGGCCCCCGTCCTCGGCGGCGGTCACCCGGTCGGCGAGCTCCGCGCCGCCATCGCCTGGCCGGCCTGACGGCGGCGCCGCTCCCGGGTGGCTATCGTGGTGCCATGACCGCGACTGCCGCCTCCTCGGGCGAACCGCCCGTGCCGGTCGCGCCCAGCGCCATCCGGGCCGCACTCCCGCCTGAGGAGGCTGGGGAGTTCGACCGGGAGTACCGGCGGGTGATGGCCGAGGCGACCGAGTCGCTCGACCTCACCGGCGTGCTGGCGATGCTACGGCGGTGGCAGCGGGTCGTCTGGTCGGCGCGGGACCCGGAGGCACACCGCCGCATGCTGGACCAGGCCGCTCGGCTGTCCTCCGGCGAGGACGTCGCGACCGAGCCGTGGACGACGACGAAGGCCCGACTGGGCCTCTGAGGTGTACGCGGTCGGCTAGCCACGTCGCAGCAGGGCCCAGCGCACGGCCATCACCACGAGAAGGCCGGCGGCGCCGACGAGGACGGTGCGCCAGGGCAGCGAGACCGCCAGCAGCAGGCAGGACACCAGGCCGACTGCGGACAGCCAACGTGGCCAGCGGCGCTCGGACGGCGCCAGCCGCCAGGACGCCGCGTTGGCGATCGCGTAATACACGAGCACCGCGAACGCGCTCGCGCCGAGCGTCGTCGCCAGGTCGCCGATCAGCACGAACAGCACGGTCACGACCGCCGACGCCAGCTCGGCCCGGTGCGGGACCTTCCGCCGCGGGTGGACGGCCGCGAGCCACCCAGGCAGGTCGCCCGACGACGCCATCGCGAACGCCGTCCGCCCGACACCGGCCTGCAACGACAGCAGCGCGCCCAGCGCCGCCACCGCCGCGGCGACCGCCACGACCGGCGACAGCCAGCCGGCGCCGGCCGCGTCCGCGACGTCCCGCAGCGGCTGTGACGACGACGCCACCTCGGACGAGCCGAGCACCAGCAGCACCGTCACCCCGACGACCGCGTACAGCACCAGCACGGACGCCAGCGAGATCACGACGGCACGCGGAACGGCGGAAGGGTCACGCACCTCCTCGCCCAGCGTCGCGATCCGCGCGTAGCCGGCGAAGGCGTAGAACAGCACCGCCGCCGAGCCCAGCACCCCGAACAGCCCGCCCGAGGAGCCGGCCGACCAGTCGGAGGCCACCCCGGCGCCGCCCAGCCCGGCGCCGACGACCACCGCGAGCACGGCCACGACCAGCGCGACCAGCACGGCGCCCACCCGCGCGGTCTTCGTCACCCCGGCCAGGTTGACCGCCGTCACCACGACGACGGCGACCAGTGCGACCGGAACGGCCTGAGAGGGCCATAGGTAGGCGCCCACCGCCAGCGCCGCCGTCGCGCACGAGGCGGACTTGCCCAGCACGAACGCGTACCCGGCCAGCGCGCCCCACGAACGCCCCAGCCGCGCGACGCCGTAGTGGTAGGCCCCGCCGGCGCGCGGATGGACGGCGGCCAGCTGCGCCGTCGACGTCGCGTTGCAGAAGGCGACGAACGCGGCGACGGCGAGGCCGGCCAGCAGCCACGGGCCGGCGGCGGACGCCGCGGGGGACCAGGCGACGAAGACGCCGGTGCCGATCATCGCGCCGAGCCCGACGGCGACCGCGTCGCCGGTGCCGAGCCGCCGCGACAGGCGGGAGTCCGAGGGTGGGGAGGTCACGGGACCATCCTGGCCGCTGGACCCAACTCCAGACGAACGAACGGCGGCCGAACCGTGACCCTGGGGCGAACGCCGGAATGGTATGGACCACGTACGCTGGATGCGTGCGATCGTCCCGCCGCCTCAGGTGGCGCATCGGGCTGCCGGCGGTGATCCTGGTCATCGCCGCACTCAGCATGGCCCCGTCGCGGGGGACGGTCCTCCACCTGCGCGCCGACGGCGTGGCGGTGCAGCCCGGCGGCGCGGTGGCGACCGTGCCGGCCGGCTCCGAGGCGGCCTTCATCCCCGGCACCAGCGTGCTCAGCTCCGCGGACCGGTCCGACCCCGCCGTCGCGGCCCGCGTCGACGCCGACCGCGAGTGGCTCGCCGAGGGCGTCATCCCCGGCCACGGCACCCGCTACCACGCGATGTCCGAGCGGGCCCTGCTCGACCTGCGCGCGCTGACGTCGTCGACCGGCGCGCTGATGGCCGCGCCGGTCACCGCCTGGAAGCATGTCTGGCCGCGCGACGCCTCGTTCGCGGCCGCCGCGTACGCGGTCACCGGCCACGACGAGGAGGCCGCCGACGTGCTCGGCTTCCTCGCCCGGGTGGCGCCGGCCGACGGCGAGTGGGAGGCCCGCTACCTCACCGACGGCTCCGGCCCGCCCGACGACCGGCCCAAGCAGCTCGACAGCGCCGGCTGGGTGCTCTGGTCCACCTGGCTGGTCGCGCAGACGGCCAGCCCGGAGGTCGCCGCCGAGGTGCTCGACGTCATGCGCCCGGCCGTCATCGCGTCGGCCAACGCGATCGTCGGCTCCCTGCAGGACGACGGGCTGCCCGAGCCGTCGTCGGACTACTGGGAGAAGGACGAGTCGGAGCTGACGCTCGGGGTGGCGGCGCCGCTGTCGCTCGGCCTGCGTGCCGCGCTGGCCCTCGCACCGCGGATCGGCGTCGAGGACCCGTTCGTCTGGAGCAACGCCGCCCGCCGCCTCGACGACGCGATCGAGCGTGAGTTCGGCGCCCACGGCTACCCGCGGACGCGGCCCGACGGCGGCGCCGACGCGGCCGTCACGTTCCTCGCCCCGCCGTTCGCGGCATCGACGCCGGAGGTCAGCGACGCGGTGCGGGCGACGGAGCTGGCCCTGCGGGTGCCCAACGGCGGCCACCGCCCGGGCGAGGCCTGGCGCAAGGACGTCGACGTCGCGTGGACGCCCGAGACGGCGCTGCTGGCGCTCGCGCTGGCTGGCAACGGCGACCGCGACGACGCCGACCGGCTGCTGACCTTCCTCGACGACTACCGGACGCCGCTGGGCTCGCTGCCGGAGAAGGTCGACGCCGAGGCGACGCCGGCCTCGGTGGCGCCGCTGGCATGGACGTCGTCGCTGGTGCTGCTGACGCTGGCCGAGCTGGAGGAGCCGCTCCCCGTGGTGCCGGCGGCGGACTGAGGCCTCCTAGTACTGCAACGGTGGTTGTGGCGGCATCGTCGTCGGCCCGTGGGTGATGACGCCGTTGCCGCCGTTGGCTCGAGGGGCTGCGACCGTTGGCCGTCCCCCTGCTGCCCGATCTTCTTGGCCGGGCCGGCGCGCCTCAAGTCCGCGGCCTCTGCTGGTCATTGGGTGTTTGTGGTTGGGGCCGCGTACTTGACCCGCGCCGTCCCGGCCAAGAACGGGCAGCTATCAGGGGGACGGGGGGAGTGTGGGCACGCCGAACCGGTGCCTGGCCCACGTTCGCTGGCTTCCCGGTTCGCGTTCGCCGGCTCCCGGGCCACGTTCGGGCCCCTTCCGGCGCGCGTTCTGGGCCGTTCCGGCTGACGGTCGCGTGTCGCTGGCCAGCGCGTGTCCGTTTTGGGTTGTTGGCCGGGCTGTGGATGCTCATGATCATCAACCATCCGGTACGTCGCTAGGCGTTCTCCTGCTCTACCACCCATGCATGCCTGGTAGAGCGGGAGTACGCCTGGTGGGCGGCCCGGAAAACACGGCGAAATCTCACCACGTGGACACCCAGCGACACCAACGCCACACCGAACTGGCCCGACAGGTCGCCGGGAGAGGCCAGCGGACCCGAACCACCTGCGAACCCGGCGCCCCGCCAGGCCGCCGGGAGAGGCCAGTGAGCCCGGACCCGCCGCGAACCCGGCGCCCGTGCTCCAGCGGACAACGCGGAGCTCCCGACGGGCCGTCGCCACATTTCCCCCGTCCCCCTGATAGCTGCCCGTTCTTGGCCGCGGGACCGCGGGTCAAGTACGCGGCCCCCAGCCACAGATCACCGCGAACAGCCAGAGGCCGCGGACTTGAGGTGCGGTTGCGCGGCCAAGAGAATGGGCAGCAGGGGGACGGCCACTGCAGCACAACGGCCCACGTCGCACACCAACGGCCCACGTCGCACACCAACGGCCCACGATGCCGCCCAACGGGCCCACGATGCACCGACAGCCAACGGCAGCAACCTGTCATCGGCAACGAATCGACGACGCCACCGCCACAACCGCCGTACTGCTAGCCGATTGTTTGCATTTGCTTGCAAGAGTTAGCTACCGTCGTAGGCATGACGACGACGGGGATCGGCGACTTCCTCCGCGACCAGCGGCGCACCGCGCAGCTGTCGTTGCGGCAGCTGGCCGACCTCGCCGGCGTGAGCAACCCCTACCTGAGCCAGATCGAGCGCGGCCTGCGCAAACCGTCGGCCGAGGTGCTGCAGCAGATCGCCAAGGCGCTGCGGATCTCCTCCGAGGCGCTCTACGTCCGGGCCGGGCTGCTGGACGAGCCCAGCGGCGACCACAGCGTCGAGGACGCCGTCCTGGCCGACCCAGGCCTCGACGAGCAGCAGAAGCGTGCGCTGCTCGACGTGTACGCGTCGTTCCGGGCGGCCAACGCCGCGCGGCACGGCACCGAGAAAGAAGGATGAGACCCATGCCTGCCACCACCGAAAACACCACTGGGAACACCGACCGCAAGCCGCTCTACGCTGCTGCCGGCGCCGCCGAGGCGGCCGTCACGGCGCTGCGCGAGCTGCCCGCCAAGGTCACCGAGGCCGTCAACGACGAGAAGCTGCGCGCCGAGTTCCGCACCCGGTTCGCCGAGCTGCCCGCGGACGTCAAGGCGTTCCGCGAGGGGCTGCCGGACCTGCTGCTGTCGGCCCAGTCCAAGGCCGCCGACCTGCCGCAGCGGCTGCGTGAGCTGCTGGCCGAGGCCGGCCGCGAGGCGGAGAAGGCGTACGAGACCTTCGCCACCCGTGGCGAGGGCGTCGTCGCCAAGCTGCGCGAGGAGTACGGCCCGACCGTCGAGAACGCCGTCGCGACGGTCCGCGACCGGGTGGCGCACGCCGCCGACGAGGTCGCCGAGGTCACCGGGAAGGCCGCCGACGATCTGGGCTCCCGGCGCTGACCACGTAGAGTGGGCGGGGTGAACATGTTCGGGGATTTTCAGTCCTGGATCCTGATCCTGCTGGGTATCGGCGCCCTGGGGCTGAAGGGGTACGCGTTCATCGACGCGCTCCGGGTCCCCAAGGACGCGTTCCCGGCCGCCGGCAAGTTGACCAAGCCGATCTGGCTGGCCATCCTCGGCGTCGCCCTGCTGGTCGAGATCGCGCTGTTCCCGACCCCGCTGTTCTTCGTGAACCTGCTGGGTGTCGTGGGCGCTGCGGTCTACCTGGTGGATGTGCGGCCGGCCGTCAGGCAGTACGGCGGCGGCCGCCGCAACGGCACCCACGACGGGCCCTACGGCCCGTGGTGACCGGCCAGTAGCGCGAACGCCTGCTCGCCCAGCTCGAAGAACGCGTCCTGGTCGGCCAGCGCCGCGGCGGTGGGCGAGGCGGCCTGCATGACGAACACGTAGCGCTCGCCGTCCGCGCGCTCCCCGTACCACGACGCCGTCAGCACGCCGGGCGCGCTGCCGCCCTTGAAGCTGACGTACGGCCACTCGGCCCGGTCGATCGTCACCCCGCGATTCTGATCGAGCACCGCCCGCAGCTCCGGATCCGTCGACGCGTGCAGGGCCGCCTGCGCCGCGCAGACGTCCAGCGCCGAGCCGAACCAGTCGACGCCGGAGTCCCAGGCCGGGTCGACGATGTCGCGGCCGGTCACCTGCAGCGGGCCGCCGGGCAGCGTCGCCAGGATCCGGGCCTGGGCCGCCGCCCCGGACCGGGCCCAGTCGTCGCGCAGGCCGGTCCGGCCCCAGCCGACGGTGAAGAACTCGCGGGTGGTGAGGAACGGCCGGTTCAGCTCCGGCCGCGAGTGACCCATCGCCGTCATCGCGTCCTCGACGGCGCCCCGGCCGACGCGGTCCATCAGCAGTTCCGTGCCGGTGTTGTCACTGATCCGGATCATCGCCGCGGCCGCCTGCCCGACGGGGACGGAGCTTCCGTCGGGCCGGTCCTGCAACTCGCCGGACGGCAGGCTGCGCAGCCCGCCGTTGACGACGAGCGGGTCCGACCACGACAGCGCGCCGGCGTCGACGGCCGCGGCGACCGCGCCCAGCACGTACAGCTTGAAGATCGACGCCATCGGACGGGGTTCGCCGGGGTCCAGTTCCGCCACCGGCTCGCAGTCGCCGTCGTCGCCGACCCGGGCCGCCAGCATGCCGACGTCGGCGTCCAGGGCGGTCAGGCGGCCGCGCAGCTCGTCCCACGAGCCGGTCGGGGCAGGCGCGGACGTCGTCGCGGAGCCGGTCGCGGACCCCGTCGTGCCACCCGTCCCGCAGCCCGCCGACAGGGCCACGATCACCGCGAGAAGGACGGCGGCGCGGCGCATCCGGCTACTCTACGGAACTTCGCCCGCAGCGAACTCGGGGTCCAACGGGCCCATCGAGTGGAACATCGGCTACCCGGCGTGGTGTTCTTGCAGGCACAGTAGGGAAGAAGGATCCGCCGCGAAGAGAGAACCGGCCGGCGGATATAGCATCGAATGGTCAGATGTGGAGTCCCCGTCTTCACAGCCGACCGCTCGGCAAGGAGCGCCACTGATGTTCGAGAGGTTTACCGACCGCGCGAGGCGTGTTGTCGTCCTGGCCCAGGAAGAGGCCCGGATGCTCAACCACAACTACATCGGCACCGAGCACATCCTCCTGGGTCTCATCCACGAGGGCGAGGGTGTGGCGGCGAAGGCGCTCGAGAGTCTCGGCATCTCGCTCGAGGCCGTGCGTCAACAGGTCGAGGAGATCATCGGCCAGGGCCAGCAGGCGCCCAGCGGGCACATCCCGTTCACGCCGCGGGCCAAGAAGGTGCTGGAGCTCAGCCTGCGTGAGGCGCTGCAGCTCGGCCACAACTACATCGGCACCGAGCACATCCTGCTCGGCCTCATCCGTGAGGGCGAGGGCGTCGCCGCCCAGGTCCTGGTGAAGCTCGGCGCCGACCTGAACCGGGTCCGTCAGCAGGTCATCCAGCTGCTGTCGGGCTACCAGGGCGGCAAGGAGGCGGCCACCGCCGGCGCCGGCCCGCAGGGCGAGGCGCCGTCCAGCTCGCTCGTTCTCGACCAGTTCGGCCGCAACCTGACCCAGGCCGCCCGCGAGGGCAAGCTGGACCCGGTCATCGGCCGCGAGAAGGAGATCGAGCGGGTCATGCAGGTGCTGTCCCGCCGCACCAAGAACAACCCCGTGCTCATCGGCGAGCCCGGCGTCGGCAAGACCGCCGTCGTCGAGGGGCTTTCGCAGGCCATCGTCAAGGGCGAGGTGCCCGAGACGCTGAAGGACCGGCACGTCTACACGCTCGACCTCGGCGCGCTGGTGGCGGGCTCTCGCTACCGCGGTGACTTCGAGGAGCGGCTGAAGAAGGTCCTCAAGGAGATCCGCACCCGCGGCGACATCATCCTGTTCATCGACGAGATCCACACCCTCGTCGGTGCGGGCGCGGCCGAGGGCGCGATCGACGCGGCCTCGATCCTGAAGCCGATGCTGGCCCGGGGCGAGCTGCAGACCATCGGCGCCACCACGCTCGACGAGTACCGCAAGTACGTCGAGAAGGACGCCGCCCTGGAGCGCCGCTTCCAGCCGATCCAGGTGCAGGAGCCGACGCTGGCCCACACCATCGAGATCCTCAAGGGGCTGCGCGACCGCTACGAGGCGCACCACCGGGTGTCCATCACCGACGGCGCGCTGGTCGCGGCGGCGCAGCTGGCCGACCGCTACATCTCCGACCGGTACCTGCCGGACAAGGCCATCGACCTCATCGACGAGGCCGGCGCCCGGCTGCGGATCCGTCGCATGACGGCGCCGCCGGACCTGCGCGAGTTCGACGAGCGCATCGCCGACGTCCGCCGCGAGAAGGAGTCCGCGATCGACTCGCAGGACTTCGAGAAGGCCGCGTCGCTGCGCGACAAGGAGAAGCAGCTGATCGCGCAGAAGATCGAGCGCGAGAAGCAGTGGAAGGCCGGCGACCTCGACGTCGTCGCCGAGGTCGACGACGAGCTGATCGCGGAGGTGCTGGCGTTCTCGACCGGCATCCCGGTGTTCAAGCTCACCGAGGAGGAGACCTCGCGGCTGCTCCACATGGAGGACGAGCTGCACAAGCGGATCATCGGCCAGGAGGACGCCATCTCGGCGCTGTCCAAGTCGATCCGCCGCACTCGCGCCGGCCTGAAGGACCCGAAGCGTCCCGGTGGCTCGTTCATCTTCGCCGGCCCGTCCGGCGTCGGTAAGACCGAGCTGTCCAAGACGCTGGCGGAGTTCCTGTTCGGCGACGAGGCCGCGCTGATCCAGCTGGACATGAGCGAGTTCTCCGAGAAGCACACCGTCTCGCGGCTGTTCGGCTCCCCGCCCGGCTACGTCGGGTACGAAGAGGGCGGCCAGCTGACCGAGAAGGTGCGCCGGCGTCCGTTCTCCGTCGTGCTCTTCGACGAGGTCGAGAAGGCTCACCCCGACATCTTCAACTCGCTGTTGCAGGTGCTCGAGGACGGCCGGCTGACCGACGCGCAGGGCCGGGTCGTGGACTTCAAGAACACCGTCATCATCATGACGACGAACCTGGGGACCCGCGACATCGCCAAGGGCGTCAACCTCGGCTTCTCCGCCGCGGACGACACCACCGGCAGCTACGAGCGGATGAAGGCGAAGGTCACCGAGGAGCTCAAGCAGCACTTCCGGCCGGAGTTCCTCAACCGTGTCGACGACATCGTCGTGTTCCACCAGCTGACCCAGGACGAGGTGCTGCGCATCGTCGACCTGCGGATCGCCGAGCTGGACGAGCGGCTGCGCGACAAGGACATGGGCCTGGAGCCGACTCAGGCGGCGAAGGAGTTGCTGGCCAAGCACGGCTTCGACCCGGTGCTGGGCGCCCGGCCGCTGCGCCGGACCATCCAGCGCGAGATCGAGGACACGCTGTCCGAGAAGATCCTCTTCGGCGAGCTCAAGGCCGGCGAGCTGGTCCTGGTCGACGTCGAGGGCGAGGGCGCGGAGGCGAAGTTCACCTTCACCGGCAGCCCGAAGTCCGAGCTGGCCGAGGTGGCCGCGCCGGTCGGCGCGGGCGCCGGCAGCCGGTCGGCGGCGACGAAGCGCGACAAGACGTCGTAACGACGTCCCACGAGAACGGCCCCGGAGCGTCTTCGCTCCGGGGCCGTTCCGCGTGCTGGGCTCAGCCCAGCTCGAGGTCGCATTCGTCCTGGGCATGCTGCTGGATGTTCTCCAGCGCGGTGAGCGCCTCGGTCGGGTCGCCCTCCTGGGCCGCCTCGGGGTCGCTCAGCGCGGTCTGGAACGTCTCCCAGTCGCCCCTGACGTCGTCCGGCGCGGCGTCGATGATCTCCTGCACGCGGTCGTTGGCGTCTTCCAGCGCCTCCGGGTCGCTGGGATCGGCGTCTGCCAGCGCGGAGTCCTCCTCGGCGCTGCTGAGCAGGTCGCAGTACTCCGAGTCGCCGCCGCCGCCACAGGCGCTGAGGCCGAGGACGAGCGCGGCTGCCGCGCCGAGCAGCGAGGCGGTCCGGGTGGAACGGGTCATGACGGGCAACTCCTATGTGGGGGTGTCGTGATTGGTCAAACCTCGGCGACATTACCCGATCCGTCCGACCGTCCGGGGGCGAACGGGTGACACCCTAGAGTGGTGCTCGTGAGCGACCGTGAGATCGAGTGCTGGCTGACCGACATGGACGGCGTCCTCGTGCACGAGGACCGCGCCATCCCCGGCGCCGCGGACTTCCTGCGCCGCCTGGTCGACCGGGAGCGCCGCTTCCTCGTGCTCACCAACAACTCCATCTACACGCCGCGCGACCTCGCCGCCCGGCTCGTCCGCACCGGCCTGGCGGTGCCCGAGCAGTCGATCTGGACCTCGGCGCTGGCGACGGCGCAGTTCCTCGACGACCAGCACCCGAACGGGACGGCCTACGTGATCGGCGAGGCGGGGCTGACGACGGCGCTGCACGAGGTCGGCTACGTCCTCACCGACACCAAGCCCGACTACGTGGTGCTGGGCGAGACCCGCACCTACTCGTTCGAGGCCATCACGAAGGCGATCCGGCTGATCGGCGAGGGCGCCCGGTTCATCGCCACCAACCCCGACGCCACCGGCCCGTCGCAGGACGGCCCGCTGCCGGCCACCGGCGCCGTCGCGGCCATGATCACCCGGGCCACCGGCCGCGAGCCGTACTACGTCGGCAAGCCGAACCCGATGATGTTCCGCAGCGCGATGAACGCCATCGAGGCGCACTCGGAGATGACGGCGATGGTCGGCGACCGGATGGACACCGACGTCGTCGCGGGGATGGAGGCGGGGCTGCGCACCTACCTGGTGCTGACCGGCTCCACCGCCCGCGCCGACATCGGCCGGTTCCCGTTCCAGCCGAACCACGTGGTCAACTCCGTCGCCGACCTCATCGACCTGATCTGACCCAGCCGTCGGCGACGAACCGGTCCGGGTGCCGCTCGCCGTCGAACACGGGCTTGCCGCGGGTGCGCACCTTGACGTCGTCGACGTAGACGCCGCGGCCCTGGTACAGCGCGTCGGTGACGTAGCGCCAGCGCAGGATCGTGGCGCCGTCGCCGGGCAGGCCCGCGCGCACCGTCCACCACTGCCGGCCCTGGTAGCTGCTGATGACGCCGTCGGCGGCCGCCACCTGATCGTCCCCGGCCCGCGCGGTGAACGGCACCGGCGTCCAGGTGGCGCCACCGTCGGTGGAGCGCTCCAGCGTGAGCCGGTCGGTCGCCTCGGTGTCGACGAACAGGTCGAACAGCAGCGTCGAGCTGCCGGACAGTTCCACCGGCAGGCTCAGCGTCGACGTCGTCGCGTCCGCCTCGTGCGCCCGCCAGGCGTCGTCGCCGGCCCGCGGGTCGACGGCGAGCGCGTAGGCGAGCTGGTGGGCGACGGCGCGCCGGGCCGGGTTGATCGTGCCCCAGTTGCGCGACGGGTGCACCCGGTTGGTCAGCAGGATGACGAACGAGCGCGACTGCGGATCGATGACCATGCTCGTTCCGGTGAAGCCGGTGTGCCCGGCCGTCTTCGGCGCCGTCAGCGCGGCCATCAGCCAGCGCTGGTTCAGCTCGAAGCCCATGCCGTGGGCGTTGCCGGGGAACTCGGTGTTGACGTCGGTGATCAACGCCTCGACGGATTCCGGCTGCAGGATCCGCTCGCCGCCGTAGGCGCCGCCGTTGAGGATCGCCTGCGCCAGCCGGGCGAGATCCTGCGCCGTGCCGAACAGCCCGGCGTGTCCCGCGACGCCGTTCAGTGACCAGGCGTTCTCGTCGTGCACCTCACCGCGGACGATGCCGCGCGGCGGGGCCGCCTGAAACTCCGTCGCCGCGATGCGGTCCAGCTTCTCCGCCGGCGGGTTGTACCCGGTGTCGGTCATGCCGAGCGGCTCGGTGATGCCCTCGGCGACCAGGGTGTCCAGCGGTTCGCCGGTGACGGCCTCGGCGATCATCCCAGCGGTGATCATGTTGAGGTCGGAGTAGAGGTACGTGGTGCCGGGCGGGTTGGCGGGCGTCGTGTTCATGACGGCTTCCAGTCGCGCCTCCGGGGTGGGCCAGCGGCTCCACAGGGGCAACCACGACACCAGCCCGCTGGTGTGCGTCAGCAGCTGCTCGACGGTGATCTCGCTCTTGCCGTTCGCGGCGAACGCCGGCAGGTACTCGACGACGGGCGCGCCGAGGTCGACCCGGCCGGCCTCGACCTGCTGCATCACGACGATCGTGGTGAACAGCTTCGAGACCGAGGCGAGGTCGTAGATCGTGTCGTCGGCGGCCGGGACCCACTCGTCGCGCGGCAGTTCGGCGCCGGCGCCGTCGGCGAACCGCAGCGCCCAGCCGGCCGCGTCCTCGGCGACGACGCGGCCGTCGTGCGCGGCCAGCACCGTCATGCCCGAGTACAGCGGGTGCGTCGCGCCGGCCGGCGTCTCGGTGTAGGAGGCGGCGGCGTCGACGAGCGCCTCGATCCGGTCCGGGTCCAGGCCGGCATCCGCCGGGTCGGACGGGCGCAGGGTCGTCCGCGGCGGCATGAAGCCGTCGTGCGGACGGTCGAACCGGCCGGTGTCCTCGTCGGCGCCGGCCGTGCCGCCGCCCAGGAGCCCTGCGATCGTCGCGGCCACGAGCGCCATCGTGACACGTCGCGGGCTCATCGCCGGCCCCGGTAGAGCAGGTACTGCTGCCGTCGCTGGTCGAACTCGCGCAGCTCGTCCTGCCAGGACGCGACGATCTCGTCGGCCGACGCTCCGGCGTCGACCATGACCCGCAGCCGCTCCGACCCGTGCAGCTTGTGGATGAAGCCGTCGCTGGTGCCGCCGCCGCGCCAGGAGAACGCCTCCGGGTACAGCCGCTTGGCCTCGACCAGCATCGCCACGCCGGTGCGGACCGGGTCGAACGCGTCCGCGTCGGTGACGTGCAGCTGGACGCCGCCGCAGACCTTCCCGACGTGCTTGCTGAACGTCGGCACGTAGTACGCCTCGCGGAAGTCGACGCCGGGCAGCCCGGCCGCGTTCATGGCGTCGGCCCAGTGGTAGGTGCCGTAGGGCGCTCCGATCAGCTCGAACGGCCGGGTGGAGCCGCGGCCCTCGGACAGCGCCGTCCCCTCGAACACGCAGGTGCCGACGTAGACCTGCGCGGTGTCCGGCGTCGGCATGTTCGGGCTGGGCAGCACCCACGGCAGCCCGGTGTCGGCGTAGCGGGAGTCCGGCCGCCACCGGCGCATCGTCACGACCTCGAGGTCCTCGACGGGCGCGCCGGCGTCGGCGGGCAGGAACTCGCCGTTGAAGAACCGGGCCAGCTCGCCGACGGTCATGCCGTGCTGCTGGACGATGTAGCGCTGACCGATGCCGGACTCGAACCCGGGGAACAGCATCGGGCCGCGGGCCGAGCCGCCGACCGGGTTCGGCCGGTCCAGCACGACGAACCGCAGCCCCATCCGGGCGGCCGCGCGCATCGCCGACCACATGGTCCAGATGTAGGTGTAGAAGCGGGCGCCGACGTCCTGGATGTCGAAGACCACGACCTCGACGTCCGCTTCGGCGAACATCCGCATGAAGCCGGCCTCCTGCGCACCGTACGCGTCGTAGACGGTGACGCCGGTGCGCGGGTCGATGGTGGTCTCCTCCGCCTCGCCGGCCTGCGCCGAGCCGCGGAACCCGTGCTCCGGCCCGAACACGCCGGCGATGGTGACGTTGCCGGAGGCGACCATGCTGTCGACGATGTGCGACGCGTCCGGCAGGATCCCGGTCGGGTTGGAGATGACGCCGACGCGATGGCCCGACAGCGCCGTCCAGCCGTCGTCGGCCAGCCGCTGCGCACCGGTGAGCACGGCCCGCGCGGGGTCCGCCCCGGCCGCGGACGCGACGGACGGGACTGCGACACCGGTCGCGGCGGCGCCCGCGGCGACTCCGGCGGCGGCTCCCGCGGAGGCGATGAACGTGCGGCGGTCCATGAGGGCTCCTCGGGTTGTCGGGGTCACCAGGTGAGGCCGTGGCCGACCGGGTAGAGCACGCTGCCGTCGGCGGCCGGCACGACGACCGGCAGCCGTCCCTCCGGTGGGATCGTGCCGGTCAGCACCGTCGCGACGCTGCGCATCGACACCGTCGTCGACGAGTAGGCGGCGAGGAACCCGGCGGTCTCCGGCAGGTAGGCGACGTCGTAGGCGTTGCGCACGGCGACGGCGACGACCGGGCGCCCGGTGGCGGCCAGCTCGGCGACCAGGCGGCGCTGCCGGCCCTCCGGGTCCGTCGTCACGATGTCCCAGGCGTTCGACGTGATGACGACGGTGAGGTCGTTCGCGGCGGTGGCCTGGACGGCGGCGGCGATCGCGGCGTCGCTGGGCCGCGTGCCGACGGCCTGGACGGTCGCCGTCGCCCCCTGGTCGCGCAGCGCCGCGGCGAGGTCGTTGCCGGCGGCGGTGTTCGCCGTGACGACGTTGACCCGGCTCGTGGGGCTCACCGGCAGGATGGCGGCGCCGCCCGGGCCGGTGTTGCGCAGCGCCGTGACGGTCGGGTCGGTGATCCGCTGCGAGGCGACCTGGTGCGCCCGGATGCCGACGACACGGGGCACCCGGCCGACGTCGACCTGCGCCTCGCCGGTGAGGCCGCGCTTGAGCTTCAGCGTCAGGATCCGCTCGACGCTGCGGTCCAGCCGCTCCTCGTCGATCTCGCCGGCGAGGACCGCCTGCAGCACCGCCTGGTACATGACGTCCATGTCGCCGTCCTTCGGGACCAGCAGCTGGTCGACGCCGGCCAGCAGCGCCAGCACCGGGACCCGGGCCGGGCCGAAGCCCTGGCGCACGCCCTCCATGTTGAGCGCGTCGGTGATCACGACTCCGTCGTAGCCGAGCTCGCCGCGGAGCAGCCCGCCGATGATCGGCTCGGACAGCGTCGCCGGCACGCCGGTCGGGTCGAGGCTCTCGACGACGATGTGCGCGGTCATGATCACGTCGATGCCGGCCTCGATCGCGGCCCGGAACGGCGGCGCGTCGATCGTCTCCCACTCCTGCCGGGTGTGGTCGATCTCCGGGACGCCGTAGTGGCTGTCCGTCGTCGTGTCACCGTGGCCGGGGAAGTGCTTGGCCGCGGCCGCGACGCCCTCGCCGTGCTGGTAGCCGGCCACCTGTGCCGCGACGTACTCCGCGGCGATCGCCGGGTCGGAGCTGAAGCTGCGCACGCCGATCACGGGGTTGCCGGCGTTGATGTTCACGTCGGCCACCGGGGCGAAGTTCTGGTTGATGCCGACGGCGCGCAGCTCGCGGGCGGTGATCCGGGCCGCCTCGCGGGCGGCGTTCGTGCTGCCGGCGGCCGCGAGGGCCTGGGCGCCGGGGAACTGGGTCGCCGGCGCCGGCATCCGGGCGACGATGCCGGTCTCCTGGTCGGCGCTGATCAGCAGCGGCGGCCCGCCGTCGCCCGTCGCCGTCCGCTGCAGGTCGTTGGAGAGCCGGGCGATCTGCTCCGGCGCGTTCACGTTGCCCGCCCAGGCGAAGTAGATGACGCCGCCGAGATGGTACTTCCGCACCACTTCGGCCGGGGTCCCGACGCCGTACGCGGCCAGGTTGCTGGCCCGCTGCGCCGCCGTGACAGTGTCCGCCTCGGCGCCGTACACCTGGACCACGAACAACTGGCCGACCTTCTGCTCCAGCGTCATTCGGGCCAGGTGCTCCTCGACCCAGCTCGTGTCCACCTCCTCGTCGGCGGCCGCCCGCGGCGCCACGAACAGGATCGCGCCGGTCGCCGCGGCGGCGCGGAGAAAGCTGCGACGGTGAATCACGGGCATGAGTGCCTCCCCGGGGATGGGCGGTTGCCGTTTTCAGCGATCCAGCTTGGGCGGGACGGTAGCGAAATGATTATCGGCGGTCAAGGGTGGTCACGCCGGGTGCTGCGCCGGCTGGGTCCGCTGTCTGGCGGAGGGGGCGGTGGGTGCTGCGCCGGCTCCGCACCCACCGCCCCCCTCCTCGGGTGCTGTGGGCTGTTGGCCGGCGCAGCGCTCTCCGCTGGACCGCCCTAGTTCGCCGTGGTGGTGGGGAGGCGGAAGAGGTCGCCGTCTAAGGGCTCTACGAGGCCGTCGGCTACCAGTGCGTCGAGGGCGCGCTCACGTTGGATCGACTCGGGCCACGCCGTGTCCAGTTGGTGTTTGGGCACGGGATCGGTGGACTCGCGGAGTACCGCTAGCAGGCGGCCGCGGGCTTGGCGGTCGGTGCCGTGCCAGGGTTGGCCGCGGCGCGGGGGGCCGTCGTCGGGCGGGGAGCCGGCCAGTCGCCAGGCGCAGACCGTTGCGATGGGGCAGGTGCCGCACCGTGGGGTCTTGGCGGTGCAGATCAGTGCGCCGAGCTCCATGACGGCGACGGCCCACGTCGGTGCTGTCTGCTCGTCGGGGAGGAGCTCCTCCGCCCGTCGTCGTTCGGCGGCCGTCGGCGCTGTGGGCGGGTACTGGGTGCCGGCGACGGCGCGGGCGAGGACGCGGCGGACGTTGGTGTCGAGGACGGGGTGGCGGGCGCCGAACGCGAAGGACGCCACCGCCGCGGCGGTGTAGTCGCCGATGCCGGGCAGCTCGATCAGCTCGTCGTACGTGGCCGGGACCGCGCCGTCGTGGCGTTCGACGATCGCCGTCGCCGCCGCGTGCAGGCGCAGCGCTCGCCGAGGGTAGCCGAGCCGGCCCCACGCCCGGATCGCCTCGCCCGGCGCCTCCGCGGCCAGGTCGGCCGGCCGCGGCCAGCGGCGCAGCCACTCGTGCCACACCGGCTGCACCCGCACGACCGGAGTCTGCTGCAGCATGATCTCGCTGACCAGCACACCCCACGGCGTCCGGTCCGGCGCGCGCCACGGCAGCTCGCGGGCGTTCGCGGCGTACCAGGACAGGACGGCGGCGTGCACCCGGATCAGACGTAGCGTTCGAGGATGCTGGACTCCGCCAGCCGCGACAGGCCCTCGCGGACGCTGCGGGCGCGGGACTCACCGACGCCCTCGACGGCCTGGAGGTCGTCGACGCTGGCGGCCAGCAGCTTCTGCAGCCCGCCGAAGTGCTCGACCAGCCGATCGATGACGCTGTCGGGCAGCCGCGGCACTCGGGCCAGCAGCCGGAACCCACGCGGGCTCACCGCCGCGTCGAGCTGCTCGCCGCCGCCGGGGAAGCCCAGCGCCCGGGCCACCGCGCCGAGGTCGAGCAGGTCGGTGCCGGACAGCGTGTCCAGCGCGCTGATCGCCTCGCCCAGGCTGCGCTTGCGGCGCCCGGACGGCGCCGGCAGGTAGTCGCGTATCACCAGTTCACGGTCGGAGTCGACGCCGGCGACGAGCTCGTCGAGCTGCAGGCTGAGCAGCCGGCCGTCGGTGCCGAGCTCGACGACGTAGCCGTCGATCTCCACCGAGATGCGCCGGACCATCTCCAGCCGCTGCGCCACCGAGACGACGTCGCGGACGGTGACGAGGTCCTCGATCTCGAGCGCCGACAGCGTGCCCGACACCTCGTCCAGCCGCAGCTTGTACCGCTCCAGCGTGGCCAGCGCCTGGTTCGCGCGGGACAGGATCTGCCCGGCGTCCTCGAGCACGTAGCGGATGTCGTCGACGTAGATCGCGACGATCCGCATCGACTGGCTGACCGAGATGACCGGGAAGCCGGTCTGCTTGGCCACCCGCTCGGCCGTGCGGTGCCGGGTGCCGGACTCCGTCGTCGGGATGGACGGGTCGGGCACCAGCTGGGTGGCGCACTTGAGGATCTTGGTGCAGTCGCGGTCGACGACGATCGCGCCGTCCATCTTGGCCAGCTCGCGCAGCCGGGTGGCGCTGAACTCGACGTCCAGGCTGAACCCGCCGGTCGACATGGCCTCGATGGTCTTGTCGTAGCCGAGCACGACCAGGGCGCCGGTGCGCCCGCGCAGGATCCGCTCCAGACCCTCGCGCAGCGCAGTGCCGGGCGCCACCGCTGCCAGAGCCAGGCGCAGTTTCGCGTCGGCGCCGGCTCGATCGATGCCTTGCACGTGACCCCTGTCGTGACCCGAACGGCTTCTCATGAACAGTGTACGATCGCGCGACGCCCGCCCGGCGTGGGACGGCGGACGACGCTGGATAGAACAGTCTAGGGCGTGAAGTGCCGCTGCGCTGCCGCGATCACGTCAATACCACGCAACGATTCAGGTGCGCTGGGGCGAATCCGCGGCCAATCCGGCATTGCGGCCGGACGCCGCCAGCGCCTGCCCCACGTCGGTGACCTCGACGACGCGGATGCCGCCGGGGACCGGGCCGGGGTCGGCCGGCACCAGCGCCGTCGTGAACCCCATGCGCTCGGCCTCGGCCAGCCGCCGGTTCAGGCCGGACACCCGGCGGATCTCGCCGGCCAGGCCGACCTCGCCGAGCGCCGTCAGCCCGGCCGGCAGCGGTGTGCCCGACGCCGCGCTGGCCACTGCCAGCAGCAGCGCCAGATCGGTGGACGGCTCGGACAGCTTCGCCCCGCCGACGGTGGACGTGTACACGTCGCTGTTGCTCAGCCGCACCTGGCCGCGTCGCTCCAGCACCGCCAGCACCATGGCCACCCGGGACGAGTCCAGCCCGCTGTTCGCCCGCCGCGGCGTGGCCAGCGCCGACGCCGCCACCAGCGCCTGCACCTCGCCCAGCAGCGGCCGCCGGCCCTCCAGCGTCACCGTGATGCAGGTGCCGGGCACCGGCGTGGCGTGCCGGCTCAGGAACAGCCCGGTGGGGTCGGCCAGCGACGAGATGCCGGTGTCGGTCAGGTCGAAGCAGCCGACCTCGTCGGCCGGGCCGAACCGGTTCTTCACCGTGCGCACCAGTCGCAGCCGCGAGTGCCGGTCGCCCTCGAAGTGCAGCACGACGTCGACCAGGTGCTCCAGCACCCGCGGCCCCGCGATGCTGCCGTCCTTGGTGACATGGCCGACCAGGATCGTCGCGATGCCGCGGTCCTTCGCCACCCGGATCAGCGACGCCGCCACCTCGCGGACCTGCGTGACGCCGCCCGCCGCGCCGTCGACGGCCGGGCTGGACACCGTCTGCACCGAGTCGAGCACCAGCAGCGTCGGCCGCACCTCGTCGATGTGCCCGAGGACGGCCGACAGGTCGGTCTCGGCGGCCAGGTACAGGTGGTCGGCGACCGCGCCGATGCGCTCGGCCCGCAGCCGTACCTGCGCCGCGGACTCCTCGCCGGTGACGTAGAGCGCCTGGCCCGCCTCGTGCGCCCACCGCGCCGTCACGTCGAGCAGCAGCGTCGACTTCCCGACGCCCGGCTCGCCGGCCAGCAGGATCACAGCGCCCTGCACCAGCCCGCCGCCCAGCGCCCGGTCGAACTCGCCGACGCCGGTCGGCCGGGACCGGGCCGCCTCGATGGCGACCGAGCCGATCGGCCGCGCCGCCTCGGTGACGGGTCCCGCCGCCGTGACGCCGGCCTTCGCCGCGCCGGCCTGCTCGACCGTCCCCCACGCCTGGCACTCGCCGCACCGGCCGACCCACTTGACCGTGGACCAGCCGCACTCCGAGCACCGGAACACCGGGGCGGTCGTCTTCGCCTTCGCCATGGCACGAACGCTAGTCGGCCGCACCGACAACGGCCTCAGAAGCGGCGCCAGAAGAGGTTCACGGCGTAGTCGACGGAGCTGCCGGCGTGCTCGGCGAGGATGGCGTCGGCGTTCGCCGGGTCGAACTCGATGCGGACGACGGCCTCGAAGGCGGCGCGGTCGGGCAGCTCCCAGCGCATCGTCAGCGGTTCGCGGTGCCAGCCCTGGCGGGCCCAGAAGCGCTCCACCGCCTCGGGGTCGTACTTCGGCAGCGCGGTGCGGAACCAGCGGCCGAAGGTCGAGCGGGTGGCGTCGTTGTCGATGACGAACGCGGTGCCGCCGTGCCGCACCACCCGGGACAGCTCGGCGAGGCCGGGCTCGCAGCCCGGGCCGAAGAAGTAGGCCCACCGCGCATGCACGACGTCGACCGAGGCCGGCGGGAGCGGCAGTTGCTGGGCCTTGCCGCGCACGACGGTGATGCGGGAGCGGACCGCGGCCGGCAGCGCGGCGACCCGCGCCTGCGCCCGGCGCACCAGTGGCGGGTGCGGCTCGACGCCGACGACCCGGCGGGCCGACGCGGCGAACCGGGGGAGGTGGAAGCCGGCGCCGCAGCCGACGTCGAGGACCTCGAGGCCGGCCCAGTCGTGGATGCCCAGCATCGCGGCCTCGATGACACCGCCGGGATCGACCCCGCGGTTCTCGATTTCGTAGACGTCCGGATGGTGCCAGATGTTCGGGCTCGGGATCACGTCACGGCGCACAGAACAATCATTGCAGACGCTGTCGGCCAATTCGGGCACAAAGGGTATTCAGAAAACCACTGTCACCGGTATGTCACCTAGATGATTGACCTTTAGTAGAGTACCTTGACACTCCTGGCCAGGGCGTCAAATGTACTCCCTGGCGGGCACCCAGAAAACAGGTTGCCTTGGGAAAGACCTTTCGAATGATTTGAGGAGAATTGTGTTGAAGACAGTGCTGCGTGGCGCCGTTGTGGCCGGCGCCGCGCTCGCCGCCTGTTTCGCCCTGAGCGTGCCGGCGGCCACGGCCGAGGAGGGGAAGAACCTCGAGCTCCCCACCGAGATCACCAGCGTCGACGAGGCCAACGGCCTGCTCGACACGCTCGGCCTCGGTGACATCGAGGTCGGCAACAGCATCTGCGCGCTGCCCTGGCTCTGGCAGGGCCCGTTCAACATCTTCGTCGGTGGGCAGGAGGCCTACTACGAAGCCTGCAACGGCAACACCGGCATTGCCATCGGTGACGGGATCAACGTCCTGAACAACGGGGCCGACTCGTACGGCGATGGCATCAATGTCCTCAACAACGCCTGCGCGGCGCCCTGGCTCTGGCAGGGTCCGGCCAACGGCGCGACGGAGGACCAGGCGGCCTACTACGTGGTCTGCAACACCGAAGAGACCACGTACGGCGACGGCATCAACGTGCTGAACGGCGCGTGCGCTCTGCCGTGGCTGTGGCAGGGCCCGGCGAACGTGTTCGTCGAGGGCCAGGAGGCCACCTACGTCGCCTGCAACAGTGACGGCACCACCTACGGCGACGGCCTCAACGTGGGCAACAACGCCTGCGCGCTGCCGTGGCTGTGGCAGGGCCCGGTCAACGGGTTCAGCGACGGTCAGTCCGCGCACTACGCCGCCTGCAACAGCGACGGCACGCTGACCGGCGACGGTGTCAACCTGCTGAACAACGCCTGCGCCGCCCCGTGGATGTGGCAGGGTCCGATCAACGCGGTGCTGGGCTCGCAGTCGGCCCACTACACCGCCTGCAGCGGCGCCGACGCGCCGTCGACGGACCTCCTGAGCAGCCTCGTCGCCGCGGAGAGCGACAGCGGGAGCATCAACGTCCTCAACGACGCGTGCGTGCTGCCGTGGCTGTGGCAGGGCCCGATCAACGCCCTGATCGGCAGCCAGGAGGCCTACTACGAGGCCTGCAACGTCAGCGACGAGGCCGAGGTCGACGGCACCGAGACCGAGACCGAGGTCGAAGGTACTGAGGTCGAGGGCACCGAGGTCGAAGGTACCGAGGTCGAAGGTACTGAGGTCGAGGGCACCGAGGTCGAAGGTACCGAGGTCGAAGGTACTGAGGTCGAGGGCACCGAGGTCGAAGGTACCGAGGTCGAGGGCACCGAGGTCGAGGGCACCGAGGTCGAAGGTACCGAGGTCGAGGGCACCGAGGTCGAGGGCACCGAGGTCGAGGGCACCGAGGTCGAGGGCACCGAGGTCGAGGGCACCGAGGTCGAGGGCACCGAGGTCGAGGGCACCGAGGTCGAGGGCACCGAGGTCGAGGGCACCGAGGTCGACGGCACCGAGGTCGACGGCACCGAGACCGACGGCACCGAGACCGACGGCACCGAGACCGACGGCTCGGAGGACGGCGCCGAGGACGGCTCCGGGAACGACTCCGGTGACGGCGACGAGCTGCCGGACACCGGTGCGTCGAGCCAGCTGCTGCTGGTCGGCGCCGGCCTGCTGCTCGCCGGCGCGGCAGCCGCTGTCGCGGTGAACCGCCGTCAGGCCCAGCAGTAACCGGTAACTCCCCTGCAGAGGCCGCCGGCCCGGACGACGATGTCCGGGTCCGGCGGCCTCTCGCTGTGCCCCGTCAGTCGGTGGAGTGCGCGGCCGTCGCGGGGTGCGCCAGGAGCGGCAGTTGCGCGGCGAGGAACGCCTCACAGTGCGCGGCCAGCTGCTCGTAGGCCTTGTCACCGACCAGCGCCCGCAGCTCCGGCTCGTTCGACCTGTACACCGGCTCGCGACCGACGTGCGCCTCGGTCGCCGTCGTGCAGTACCAGCTCATGTCGTGTCCGCCGGCGCCCCAGCCGGCCCGGTCGTACTCGCCGATGGTGATCTCGAGGTACGACGTCCCGTCCGGTCGCTCGGCCTCGCGGTAGGCGCGCCGGATGGGCAGCTGCCAGCACACGTCGGGCTTGGTCTCGAGCGGATGCTGACCGGAGGCCAGCGCGTAGGCGTGCAGCGCGCAGCCGGATCCGCCCGCGAACCCGGGCCGGTTCAGGAACACGCAGGCCCCGTCGACCACGCGGGTCTTGCGTTCGCCCTCGTCGTCGGTCTCGACCACGCCGCCGCGCAGGCCCTCGTCGCGTAGCTGCCAGACCTCCGGGCCGAGCCGGCTCGCGTAGCCGCGCACGCGCTTCTCGTCGTCCTCGTCGGAGAAGTGCGCGCCGTGCGTGCAGCAGCCGTCGTCGGGGCGGTCGGCGTAGATGCCGGGGCAGCCCTGGCCGAAGATGCACGTCCACCGGGACGTCAGCCAGGTCAGGTCGCAGCGCAGCACCTGGCCGTCGTCGGCCGGATCGGTGAACTCCACCCAGGCTCGCGCTCCGTGTGTCCGCAGCTCCACCCCACGAGTATCGTCTTTTTCGTGCGCATGGGTGTGCTCGACGTCGGTTCCAACACGGTCCATCTGCTGCTCGTCGACGCCCATCGGGGCGCGCGGCCGCTGCCGGCCTACAAGCAGAAGACCGACCTGCGGCTGGTCGAGCTGCTGGACGACTCCGGTTCGATCAGCTCGAAGGGCGCCGAGCGCCTGGTGAAGAGCTGCCGCGAGGCGGTCGAGGCGGCCGAGGACAAGGGTGCGACATCGATGCTGGCGTTCGCCACCTCGGCGCTGCGCGAGGCCGTCAACGGCACCGCGGTCCTGGACCAGGTGCGCGAGGAGGCCGGCGTCGACCTGCAGATCCTCTCCGGCGAGGACGAGGCGCGCCTGACGTTCCTGGCGGTGCGGCGCTGGTACGGCTGGTCGGCGGGGCGCCTGCTGAGCCTCGACATCGGCGGCGGCTCGCTGGAGCTGGCGTCCGGCGGCGACGAGGATCCCGACGTCGCCGTGTCGCTGCCGCTGGGCGCCGCCCGGCTCACTCGTGACTGGTTCACCGGCGATCCGCCGGACAAGGACGAGGTGCGGGCGCTGCGGCGGCACGTGCGGGCCGAGGTCGCGTCGATCATCGGCGACGTCAACCGGTACGGCGGACCGGACCGCGCGGTCGCGTCGAGCAAGACGTTCCGGTCGCTGGCCCGGGTCGCCGGCGCCGCCCCGTCCGGTGAGGGTCCGTACGTCCGGCGCACGCTGAGCAGCACCGACGTGCAGGATCTGGTGAAGAGGCTGGGGTCCATGACGGCGTCGGAGCGGGCCAAGCTGCCCGGCGTCTCGTCCGGGCGGGCCGGTCAGCTGCTGGCCGGCGCGATCGTCGCCGACGCCGCGCTGGACCTGTTCGAGATCGACGAGGTCGACGTCTGCCCGTGGGCGCTGCGCGAGGGTGTCATCCTGCGCCGGCTGGACCAGATCGAGGGGGCCGAGTTCGGCGAAACGGGCGTATCGGGTTAGAGTCGGCTGGCCGTTATCGCTCCGTGACCTCCCGGGAGGACCGTCGCTCGTGTCCCGTGCTCGCCACAAGCGTCGTCCTGTCCGCTTCCGCCGGCTCGTCCTGCCGGTCGCCGGTGCGGGCGCCGCGGCCGGTGCCGCCGTCGGCGCGACGATGCTCACCTCCGAGCCCGCCCCGCTGGCCGCCGTCGCGCCCGTCTCGCCGGCCCCGTCCGACATCGACGAGCTACGCGAGGAGGCCGCCGGCGGCCCCGCCCGCGGCGACGACGGCGGGCCGTCCCCCTTGGCCGGCGCCGGCACGGCGACGACCGCTCCGTCCCCGTCGCCGACCGCGGCCCCGGTGACGCCGACCCCCACGCCCACGCCGTCGCCCACCGGCTTCCCGCCGGTCGCCGGCTGCGACGCCACCCTCCCCGGCGACGATGTCGCCAACGGCGAGCTGGGCGACGAGCACCTGTGCGCGATCGGCAGCGGCCAGCGGCTCCGTCCGGACGCCGCCGCCTCGTTCGTCGCGCTCGACGCGTTCTACCGGGCCGAGACCGGCGAAGGTCTCATCGAGTGCGTCACGGACTCGTATCGCAGCTACGAGGCCCAGGTCGACGTCGCCGACCGCAAGCCCGGCCTGGCCGCCGAGCCCGGCACCAGCGAGCACGGCTGGGGTCTCGCCGTCGACGTCGGCTGCGGCGCCAACTCCTTCGACGGCGCCCTCTACGACTGGCTGGACGACAACGCCGACGAGTTCGGCTGGGAGAACCCGGACTGGGCCCGCCCCGGCGGCAGCACACCGGAGCCCTGGCACTGGGAGTTCACTCCTGCGTCCTGAGGCGGCCGGGCCGCTTACTCTTGGGAGCGTGTCCGAACTGCGTCAGAGCGCCTCCGGGGTGCTGCGCGTCCCCGAGGCGCCGGTCGGGCTGTCGACCGCCGCCACCTACCCGCAGGGCGCGGCGACGGCGTTCGAGATGGCCGCCTCTCTCGGCTATGACGGCGTCGAGGTGATGGTGTGGACTGACCCGGTCAGCCAGGACATCGACCAGATCGAGCGGCTGGCCGAGCGCTACGGCCTGCCGGTCCTGTCCGTGCACGCGCCGTGCCTCCTCATCACGCAGCGGGTCTGGTCGCCGGACCCCACGGTCCGGCTGACGAAGTCGCTGGAGGCGGCCCGCCGCCTCGGCGCCTCCACCGTCGTCGTGCATCCGCCGTTCCGGTGGCAGCGCGAGTACGCCCGCGGCTTCGTCGGGCTGGTGGCCCGGCTGGAGGACGAGTTCGGCATCGCCGTCGCGGTGGAGAACATGTACCCCTGGCGGGCGGCCGGTCGTGAGGTGGCCGCCTACGCGCCGGACTGGGACCCCACCGACGAGGCTTACGAGCACATCACGCTGGACCTCTCGCACGCGGCCGTCGCGGGCATGGACTCGCTGAAGATGTCCGAGGCCCTCGGCGACCGGCTGACCCACGTCCACATGACCGACGGCACCGGCTCCTCGCGCGACGAGCACCTCATCCCGGGCCGCGGCAACCAGCCGTGCTCGGCGGTGCTGGAGCGGCTGGCCCGGATCGAGTGGTCCGGATCGGTGATCCTCGAGGTGAGCACCCGGCGGGCGCGCAACACGGCCGAGCGCGAAGCCGACCTCGCCGAAGCACTGGCCTTCACCAGGCTCAACCTCGCCGCATCGGTCGAGACAGCCTTCGCCGTCGGCCCCGACGGCACGGCAGAAGTGGTCGCCCGAGGCGAAGGCTGAGCGACGAGAAGCGGACCCGACAGCGGCCAGCGAGCAACGACAACAGCGAAGTCGGTAGCCACCCCCAGCGAACCAGACAGCGGCCAGCGGACAAGAAGGACAGCGAGCCGGAAAGCCCGGGCCCATCCTCGGGGCGGCCCCCTGACGCTGCTGTACC
Organism: Jiangella anatolica; assembly: GCF_003236295.1. Lineage (GTDB taxonomy): Bacteria > Actinomycetota > Actinomycetes > Jiangellales > Jiangellaceae > Jiangella > Jiangella anatolica. Next base: position 38,396 of record NZ_POTW01000028.1, on the reverse strand, counting down.
GGGGGCGCGGGCGGCCGGGTCAAGCGGTCTCCCCGTCGCGCGAAGCGCTCAAAAGGGGTCCGCTTGAGGCGGCCTCCCGCGCCCCTGACCATGGAGAGCAGCAGGGGGCCGGCCAACGCGGCATTCCCGGCGACCGGCAGCCCGGCGAACCAAACCCCGGCAAACGAAAAGACAAAACGGCGAAAAGCGCCGAGGGCAAACCGCCCCCGACGCGACTCGCGGTACGAAATAGGAAACCGAGCAGCACGGGGGAGATTGCCGCAGGAGAAACTGGCAATCTCCGCCCCGTGCCCTCAGCGCAGGATCAGCCCTGCGGCAGCAGCTGCGTGCCCTCGGGCAGCAGCTCCAGCAGCTCCTGCTCGGTGAGGTCCTCGGGCGCGACACCCTCGGGCAGCAGGCTCTCCAGCTGCTCCTGGACGTCGGCCGGGATCTCCTCGGAGCCGTTGCAGGCTGCGTAGTCGCCGGCCTGGCTGCCCAGCAGGACGTTGAACGGGCCCTGCCAGAACCAGGGGAGGATGCAGGCGTTGTTCAGGATGTCGCTGCCCTCGGTGTCCTCGGCCGCACCGTTACAGGCCGAGTACGACCCGTACTGGTCCTCGACCATGAAGTTGACCGGGCCCTGCCAGAACCACGGCAGGATGCAGGCGTTGTTCAGGACGTCGATCTCCGGAAGGGAGTCGACACCCGGAACCTCCGGGGCCGCGGAGGCCGTGGCCCCGATGCCCATGGAGGCTGCGAACGCCACACCAGCGACGACGGCGCCGCGCAGTACGTTCTTCACCAGAATACTCCTTGAATGATCACGCGTTGTGTTGCGGTCGGTTGTGCTTGATGCGCATCAGCACGAAAGCTTTGACTGATGGACGGTCTATGTCAAGCGTGTTGTCGGAGAGTCACCTAATTGGTGTGGCGCGTTCTCCAGAAAAGGTGTTTAGGGGTGTTGACGGACGATTTCTTCGCGAGCGGATAGGATGCCGGAATTGTGGGGAAGGTGCTGAGGGGCAGATCCGGACGCCGTCGCGGCGCGCCGGACACCAAGGGCGAGATCCTGGCCGCGGCCCGCGCCGTCTTCGGCGAGCGGGGCTATGACGGCGCCAGCGTGCGGGCCATCGCCGCAGCCGCGGGCGTCGACCCGGCGCTCGTCCACCACTATTTCGGGACCAAGGAGAAGCTGTTCCTGGCCGCGATGGAGATCCCGTGGGATCCGGCGCTCATCGCCGACGCGATCGCCGACGACAGCACCGGCGTCGGCGTCGGTGAGCGGGCGATCCGCACGTTCCTGAGCGTGTGGGAGCAGCCCGCCGGCCGGGGGCCGATCCTCGCGCTGCTCCGCTCGGCCATGCAGCACGAGACCGCCGCGCTGCTGCTGCGGCAGTTCGTGACCCGGGCCATTCTGGGCCGCGCCCTGGTCGCGTTCCAGGGCGTCCCGGACGGGGCGCTGCGGGCCGAGGCAATGGTGTCGCACCTCATCGGGCTGGCGATCGTCCGGTACGTGGTGAAGCTGGAGCCGCTCGCGTCGGTGTCGGACGAGGAGCTGGTCCGGCTGGTTGCGCCGGTGCTGCAGCGCTACCACGACGGCCCCTTCGAGCCGGGCGAGTAGGCCCCGGGGCAACTCGCTGACCGCTTGACGCGGGTCGCCCATGCCCGCATTATTCAACACATGATGAATTTAGCCATCCGGATCCGCGGGCTACGGGTGGTCCGCGGATCGCTGACGGTCCTCGACGACTTCGACCTGGACATCCAGCGTGGCAGCCTGACCGGCCTGCTCGGCCCGTCCGGCTCGGGCAAGTCGACGCTGATGCGCGCCATCGTCGGCGTCCAGAAGGTGGCCGGCGGGACGGTCGAGGTGCTCGGCCTGCCGGCCGGTGACAAGCAACTGCGCGACCGCGTCGCCTACGTCACGCAGGCGCCCAGCGTCTACGCCGACCTCACGATCCGGCAGAACCTGCGCTACTACGCGCGCGTCCTCGGCGCCCCGATCAGCGACGTCGACCGTGCGATCGAGCAGGTCGACCTCGGCTCGCACGCCGACCACCTGGTCGGGCGGCTGTCCGGCGGGCAGGAGTCGCGGGTGTCGCTGGCGACGGCGCTGCTGGGCCGCCCGGAGGTGCTGGTCCTGGACGAGCCGACGGTGGGCCTGGACCCGGTGCTGCGGGTGCAGCTGTGGGAGCTGTTCAACCGCCTCGCCGCCGACGGCGCCACGCTGCTGGTGTCCAGTCACGTGATGGACGAGGCCGAACGGTGCGAGCGGCTGGTGCTGCTGCGCGAGGGCCGCCTGCTGGCCGACGACACGCTGCCCGGGCTGCTGGCCCGCACCGGCGCGGCCGACGCCGAGGGCGCGTTCCTGCACCTGGTCGAGAAGGCGGAGCAGGAGGTGCCGTCATGACCCCGCGGATCACGCTGGCCACGGCCGCCCGGGTGCTGAACCAGCTGCGGCACGACCCGCGCACGATCGCGCTGATGCTCGTCGTGCCGAGCCTGCTGCTGACGCTGCTGTGGTGGATGTACGACGGCGGCGCCGTGTTCGACCGGATCGGCCCGGCGCTGCTGGCGATCTTCCCGTTCCTGGTGATGTTCCTCGTGACGTCGATCGCGACGCTGCGCGAGCGGACGTCGGGGACGCTGGAGCGGCTGCTGTCGATGCCGACCGGCAAGTTCGACTTCCTGGCCGGCTACGCGCTGGCGTTCGGGCTGGTCGCGCTGGTGCAGGCGCTGATCACGGCGTCGGTCGCGATCGGCCTGCTCGACCTGAACACGGCCGGGCCGGCCTGGCTGCTGATCGCCGTCGCGGTGTTCGACGCGCTCCTGGGCGTCGCGCTCGGGCTGTTCGTCAGCGCGTTCGCGTCGACGGAGTTCCAGGTCGTCCAGTTCATGCCGGCGTTGATCGTCCCGCAGTTCCTGCTCTGCGGGCTGCTGGTGCCGCGCGACCAGTTGCCGGACGTGCTCGAGGCGGTCTCGAACGTGCTGCCGCTGTCGTACGCCGTCGACGCGATGAGCGAGGTGCAGACCAGTACCGACCCGCAGGTGTGGGGCCAGATCGGCATCGTGCTGGGCTTCTCGGTGGTGCTGCTGGCGCTCGGCGCGGCCACGCTGCGTCGCCGCACCCCCTGACGTCGGTTGCCGTACGCTGGCGGGGTCCGGCTACCCGTCTGACGAGAGGGCACCGCCTTGGCAGTGACGATGGTGCGTTCGGCGCTGCTGGGCGCCGCGCGGAGCGACCGGCTGCGGCACACCGTCGAGCGTCTCCCGCTGACCCGCAACGCCGCCGCGCGCTACGTCGGCGGCGCCGAGCAGAGCGACGTCGTGCGGGTGGCCGGTGAGCTGGCCGGCGAGGGCCTCGCCGTCACCATCGACCACCTGGCCGAGGACGTCCGCGACCGGGCCCGGGCCACCGCCGTCGCGCAGGCCTACGTCACGCTGCTCGAGGCGCTGCACAAGGCCGAGCTGACCACCGACGTCGAGGTGTCGGTGCAGCTGTCCGCGCTGGGCCGGGCGTTGCCGGCCGACGGCCCGGCCATCGCGCTGGAGAACGCCCAGCAGATCTGCCAGGCCGCCGCCGACGCCGGCACCACGGTGACCGTCGACATGGAGGACCACACCACCACCGACGCCACCCTCGACGTCGTGCGCGACCTGCGCGCCGACTTCCCCGACGTCGGTGCGGTGCTGCAGGCGCACCTCAAGCGCACCGAGGCCGACTGCCGCGACCTCGCGCACGCCGGCTCGCGGGTGCGGCTGTGCAAGGGCGCCTACGACGAGCCCGAGAGCGTCGCCTACCGCGACCGCGGCGACGTCGACCGCTCGTACGTGCGCTGCATGAAGGTGCTCTTCGCCGGCGACGGCTACCCGATGATCGCCACCCACGACCCGCGGCTGGTCGAGATCGCCGGCTCGCTGGCCGCCCGGCACCGCCGCGAGCAGGGCAGCTACGAGTACCAGATGCTCTACGGCATCCGCGGCCGCGAGCAGCGCCGGCTGGTCCGGGCCGGCGAGCGGGTCCGCGTCTACGTCCCCTACGGCCCCGAGTGGTACGGGTACCTGGTCCGCCGGCTGGCCGAACGGCCGGCCAACCTGTCCCTCTTCCTGCGATCGGTGGCGAGCTCCAAGTGACAGTGGCGATCCTGGGCGCCGGCGTGATGGGTGAGGCGCTGCTCGCCGGCATCCTGCAGGCGCGGCCCGCGTCCGGCCTGCTGGTCGGCGAGAAGCGCGCGGACCGCGCGGCCGAGCTGACCGAGCGCTACGGCGTCGAGGTGGTCGGCAACGCCGAGGCGGTGAAGCGGGCCGGCACCGTCCTGCTCGTGGTCAAGCCGCAGGACGTCGGCCCGCTGCTGGACGAGGTCGCCGCGTCGGCGCGGCAGGGGCAGCTGTTCGTGTCGCTGGCGGCCGGCATCACCACGGCGTTCATCGAGGCGCGGCTGCCCGACGGCGTCGCGGTCGTGCGGGCGATGCCGAACACGCCGGCACTGGTCGGCGAGGGCATGGCGGCCATCTCACCGGGCACGCACAGCGGCGAGGAGCAGCTGAGCGAGGCCGAGGAGCTGCTGCGCTCCACCGGCCGCGTGGTCCGGGTCGCGGAGAAGCAGCAGGACGCCGTCACGGCCATCTCCGGCTCCGGCCCGGCGTACGTGTTCTACGTCGTCGAGGCGATGATCGAGGCCGGGGTGCACCTGGGCCTGCCGCGCCCGACCGCGACGGAGCTGGTCGTGCAGACGCTCTCCGGCTCGGCCAAGCTGCTGCGCGAGACCGGCGAGCACCCGACCGTGCTGCGCGAGCGGGTGACGTCGCCCGGCGGCACTACGGCGGCGGCGCTGCGACGGCTCGACGACGGCAAGGTCCGCGCCGACTTCCTCGCCGCGGCCGAGGCGGCCCGGGACCGGTCCCGCGCGCTGTCGTCCGGCGAACCGGCCTGACGATGCACACCGTGCACGTCGCCTGGTCCGACGCACTCACCGGCTACGACTTCGGCCGCGGGCACCCGCTGAACCCGGTCCGCGTCGACCTCACCATCCGGCTGGCCCGCGAGCTGGGCGTGCTCGACGGCGACGGCGTGCACGTCGAGGCGCCGGTCCCGGCCGACGACGCGACGCTGCACACCGTGCACACCGCGGACTACGTCGACGCCGTCAAGGCCGCGTCGGCCGACCCGGACACCGTCGACCTCGCGCACGGCCTGGGCACCAGCGACGATCCCTGCTTCGCGGGCATGCACGACGCGAGCGCGCTGGTGGCGGGCGGGACGATCGCGGCGGCCCGGGCGGTGTGGTCGGGCGCCGCGCTGCACGGCGTCAACGTCGCGGGCGGGCTGCACCACGCGATGCCGGCCGCCGCGTCCGGCTTCTGCGTCTACAACGACCCGGCTCTGGCGATCACCGCGCTGCTGGACGCGGGCGCCGAGCGGGTCGCCTACGTCGACGTCGACGTCCACCACGGCGACGGGGTCCAGGCCGTCTTCTACGACGACCCGCGGGTCTTGACGATCAGCCTGCACGAGTCGCCGCACACGCTGTTCCCCGGCACCGGCTATCCGACCGAGACCGGCGGCCCGGGCGCCGAGGGCAGCGCCGTCAACGTCGCGCTGCCTCCCGGGACGTCGGACGCCGGCTGGCTGCGCGCCTTCCACGCCGTCGTGCCGCCGCTGCTGCGGTCCTGGCAGCCGCAGGTGCTGTTCACCCAGCACGGCTGCGACAGCCACCTGGAGGACCCGCTCGCCCACCTCGCGCTGACCATCGACGGCCAGATCGAGTCCTACCGCGTGCTGCACGACCTGGCCCACGAGCTGTGCGACGGCCGCTGGGTGGCGACCGGCGGCGGTGGCTACGCCCTCGTCGAGGTCGTGCCGCGAGCCTGGACCCACCTCCTGGCCATCGCCGCCGAACGCCCCATCGACCCGGCGACGCCGACCCCGGAGGCCTGGCGCTCCCACATCCAGACCACCTACCACCACCAGGCCCCGCGGCGCATGACCGACGGCGGCTCCCCGGCCCACGCCGACTGGACCGACGGCTACGACCCCGCCAACCCCCTCGACCAAGCCATCCTCGCCACAAGGGCGGCCGTCTTCCCAGCCCACGCCCTCGACCCCACCTACTAGAAGAGGGAAAGGGAACCGAGAAGGGAAGCAGGGCGAAGGAGCGGAGTGAGCCGTACGAGTGAGCGGCGGAGCGCCGCACCCGTGAGCAAACAGAGCCGGCGGGAGGGGGATGCCGGCAGGGGTAGGCTGCGGGCGTCCGAGCGAGGAACGAGCGAGGCGGGCGGGGCCGGCATCCCCCTCCCGCCGGCGGACAGAGGCACGAGCGGACCAGGCGCCCCAAACAGTCACGAGAACGGATCAATCCGCCGTCGAGACGGATTCACTTCTCGATCCCCCTTTCCCATCTGTCACATCCGCCACTAGCATCAACCTCACACGTAACGTGGAGGAGCGATGACAACCAGCGGGCCCGAGGCACCTCTCGGAGAGGTGCGTTTCCTGACCGTCGCCGAGGTGGCGACGGCGATGAGGGTGTCCAAGATGACGGTGTATCGCCTCGTCCACGCGGGTACGCTGCCGGCGGTGCAGGTGGGCCGGTCGTTCCGCATCCCGGAGAGCGCTGTGCACGAGTACCTGCGCGACTCCTACGTGCGCGGCATGGAAGCCGGCTGACGCCGTCGTCACCCGGATTGGACGACGCCCCCGGGCTGCCCGGTAGGCTTGGCCGGTCGCGCGGCTGTCGCGCGTCTCAGTCGACCTGCGAGTGAGGGTGCCCTGTGGGCTCTGTGATCAAGAAGCGCCGCAAGCGGATGGCGAAGAAGAAGCACCGCAAGCTCCTGCGTCGGACACGCGTGCAGCGTCGCCGCATGGGCAAGTAAGTCACTCCGCCGGCCGCGTGGGAGTGGTGCCTGCGCGGCCCGGGCGCCTCGGGGAAAGCGGTACGCACGTGTCCAGGGTTGTGATGGTGGTCGGGGTCGCCCGGTATCTGGGCGCCCGGCTGGCCGAGCGCCTCTCGGCCGACGCGGGGATCAGCCGCGTCGTCGGCGTCGACCTCGTCGAGCCCACGCAGAGCATCGGCGGCGCCGAGTTCGTCCGCGCCGACATCCGCACGTCCGACATCGGCCGCGCGATCGACCGCGTCGCGCCGGACACCGTCGTGCACATGAACATCCTCGCGACGCGCGCCGACGCCGGTGGGCGCACGCCGCAGAAGGAGATCAACGTCATCGGCACGATGCAGCTGCTGGCCGCCTGCCAGCGCTCGTCGTCGGTGCGCAAGGTCGTGGTGAAGTCGTCCACGACGGTGTACGGGTCCGGTCCGCAGTCGCCGGCGCTGTTCGCCGAGGACATGGTCTCGGGCGCGAACTCGCGGCGCGGCTACGAGAAGGACGCCGGCGAGGTCGAGGCGTATGTGCGCGGTTTCTCCCGGCGCCGGCCCGACGTCGGCGTGACGATCCTGCGGTTCGCCAACGTGCTCGGGCCGGAGATCCGCACCGGGCTGTCGGAGTACTTCGTGCTGCCCGTCGTGCCGGTCGTGCTGGGCCGCGACCCGCGCTTCCAGCTGGTGCACGAGGACGACTGCGTCGACGCGCTGCGGCTGGCGACGGTGGAGCACCGGCCCGGCATCTTCAACGTGGCCGGCGACGGCTTCCTCGTGCTCAGCCAGGCGCTGCGCCGGGCCGGGCGACCGGCGCTGCCGCTGCCGACGCTGGGCTCGCCGCTGGTCGGCGGTGTCCTGCGGCGCTCCGGCATCGTCGACATGGACGCCGCACTCGTGCGGTTCCTCACCTACGGCCGCGGCGTCGACACCACCCGCATGCGCACCCAGCTCACGTTCGACCCCGTCTACAGCACGGTCGCGACATTCGACGATTTCGCCGACGCGCGCACCCGCGGCGGGCTGCTCGACCGCGACCGCGTCCGCGCCGCCGAGCACGCCGTCCGCGGCGTCCTGACGGGGGAGGACGCCCGTGGCCGATAGCCCGTTGCCCGGCCTGCTCGACCGCGTCGCGTCCGCGGCCGGCCGGGTGCTGCGCGACCGCCTCGGCGTCGACGGCGAGCAGCTGGACCGGCTGGTCGCGTTCGCCGGCCGCCGGCTGACCGGCGAGTTCGAGGTCGACCCGTTCGGCTTCGACCCGGAGCTGACCGAGTCCGTGCTGCTGCCGGCGCTGCGCCCGTTGTACCGGCACTGGTTCCGGGTCGAGGTGCGCGGCATCGAGCACATCCCCGACACCGGCGCCGCCCTGGTCGCGGCGAACCACTCCGGCACGTTGCCGGTCGACTCGTTGATGACCCAGCTGGCCGTCCACGACACGCACCCGAAGGCCCGGCACCTGCGCGCGCTCGGCGCCACGCTGGTCTTCCAGCTCCCGGTCGTCGCCGACCTCGCCCGCAAGAGCGGCACCACGCTGGCTTGCACCGAGGACGTCGAGGCGCTGCTCGGCGGCGGCGAGCTGGTCGGCGTCTGGCCCGAGGGCTTCAAAGGCGTCGGCAAGCCGTTCTCGCAGCGCTACAAGCTGCAGCGGTTCGGCCGCGGCGGCTTCGTGTCGGCGGCGCTGCGCACCAAGGCGCCGATCATCCCGTGCTCGATCGTCGGCGCCGAGGAGATCTACCCGATGATCGGCAACGCCGAGTCGCTGGCCCGGCTGCTCGGCCTGCCGTACTTCCCCCTGACGCCGACGTTCCCCTGGCTGGGACCGCTGGGCCTGGTGCCGCTGCCGTCGAAGTGGATCATCGAGTTCGGCGAGCCCATCCGCACCGACGACTACCCGCCCGGCGCCGCCGACGACCCCATGGTGGTGTTCGAGCTGACCGACCAGGTCCGCGACACCATCCAGGCGACGCTCACCGAGTTGTTGGAGCTGCGCGGTCCCGCCTTCGGCTGACGGGATCTTCTCCCATGATCATCAACCTTTTGTGTCGCCAGGGCAGCTCAAAAGGTTGATGATCATGGGACGAGGTGCGTAGGGCTAGCGGCGTTTGCGGGCGGCGACGATGCCGACGGCGGCGCCGGCGACGGCGCCCGTCCCGGCGGCGATGCCGAGGGTCGTGTTGCGGCGGCGGGCGCGGTAGTCGCGGATCCGCCAGCCGCGGCGACGGGCGTGGCGGCGCAGCCTGCGGTCCGGGTTCACCGCGCACGGGAAGCCGACCAGGGAGAGCATCGGTATGTCGTTGGCCGAGTCGCTGTAGGCCGAGCAGCGGCGCAGGTCCAGGCCCTCCCGCTCGGCCAGCGACTGGACGGCCGCCGCCTTGTCCGCGCCGTGCAGCAGGTCGCCGACGAGGCGGCCGGTGTAGATCCCGTCGACGTGTTCGGCGACGGTGCCCAGCGCACCGGTGAGACCCAGTCGCCGGGCGATGATCGTCGCCACCTCGACCGGCGCCGCCGTCACCAGCCAGACCCGCTGGCCCTGGTCGATGTGCAGTTGCGCGATCGCCTGGGTTCCGGGCCAGATCTTGTCGGCCATCAGCTCCTCGAAGATCTCCTCGCCGACCCGCGACAGCTCCTCGACCGACCGCCCGGCGATGAACGACAGCGCCGCCGCCCGCGCCTCGACGATGTGGTCGGGGTCCTCGGCGCCGAGCGCGAACTGCAGTTGCTGCCGGCCGAAGCGGAGGATGTCGCTGGTGCGCAGCAACCCACGCTGGTGCATGCCGCGGGCGAGGTAGAACAGCGAGGCGCCGCGCAGGACGGTGTTGTCCAGGTCGAAGAAGGCGGCCGCGCGGGCGTCGGAGGGCAGCTCGATGCCGGCGATCGCCTCCGCGGTGCTGGCCGCGACGTCGGCCCGCGCCCGTTGCGACGCGGTCCCGGTCCGTTCCCTGCGCAAGCGCAAACCCGGCATGGTCGCCAAGACTAGCCACGAGAGGGGCTTGCGTACCGTTGACTCCGTGACGGAGACGAACGAGAGCCCGGGCGCTCGGGTGCTGCTGCTCGGCCGGCCCGGCTGCCACCTGTGCGACGACGCCCGCGCGGTGGTCGCGGCGGTGTGCGCGGAGCTGGGCGTCGGGTGGACGGAGCGCAGCATCGACGGCGATCCGGAGCTGCAGCGGCGCTACGGCGAGCAGATCCCCGTCACGTTCGTCGACGGAGCCCAGCACGACTTCTGGCGGGTCGACGCCGACCGGCTGCGCCGCGCTCTCACCGGGGCCTTATAGAACATCCAGCCCAGAACAGCAACTTTGTGCACACGTTCACAAGCGTCTAGGCTGGGGCGCATCGTAAAGCCTGCCGGTTCGGGCCCGTCACCCGGCCCCCGGATGACGCCTTCCGTGCCGGCCGACCGGGGAGTGTCGTGACCCGAAACAGCCGCTCGTCGTCCACGCCGACACCTGCCGCAGCAGTGCCGCGCGGTGTGCCGGAGGCGACGGTCGCGCGGTTGCCGCTCTACCTGCGGGCGCTGACGACGCTGGCCGAGCGCGGTGTCGCCACGGTGTCGTCCGAGGAGCTGGCCGCGTCCGCCGGAGTGAACTCCGCCAAGCTGCGCAAGGACCTCTCCTACCTGGGCTCCTACGGCACGCGCGGGGTCGGCTACGAGGTCGACTTCCTCCGCCACCAGATCACCCGCGAGATCGGCCTGACCCAGGACTGGGCCGTCGTCATCGTCGGCATCGGAAACCTCGGCCACGCGCTGGCCAACTACGGCGGGTTCGCCTCCCGCGGCTTCCGCATCGCCGCGTTGGTCGACGCCGACCCCGGCCGGGTGGGCGAGGAGGTCGCGGGGCTGAAGGTCCGGCACGCCGACGAGCTGGAGCAGATCGTCCAGGACCTCGGTATCGCCATCGGCGTCGTCGCCACCCCGGCCCGGGCCGCGCAGCTGGTCTGCGACCGGCTGGTCGCGGCCGGCGTCACCAGCATCCTCAACTTCGCGCCGGCCATCGTGCAGGTGCCCGAGGGCGTCGACCTGCGCAAGGTCGACCTCTCCACCGAGATGCAGATCCTCGCCTACCACGAGCAGCGCAAGAACGGCGCCGCGCTGGCCCTGACCGCCGAGCAGGCGGCCGAGCTGGCCGAGGCGGTGAACGGATGAGCGTGCTGGCCATCGGCGTCTCGCACCGTAGCGCGCCGGTCGAGGTGCTGGAGTCCGTCGCGCTGGACCGGGCCGCGGTCGCGAAGCTGCTCGACGAGGTCCCGACGTCGGACCAGATCGCCGAGGCGGTCGTCGTCGCGACGTGCAACCGGCTGGAGCTGTACCTCGACACCGCCACGTTCCACGGCGGCATCGAGGAGGCCAGCGCGCTGCTGTCGGTGCACACGGGCGCGCCGATCGAACTGCTCACCCCCTACCTCTACGTGCACTACGGCGACCGCGCCGTCTCGCACCTGTTCCACGTGGTCAGCGGCCTCGACTCGATGGTCGTCGGCGAGACGCAGATCCTCGGGCAGGTGCGCGACGCGTTCCGGGTCGCGCAGACCTCCGGCGCGACCGGGCGGGTGCTGACCGAGCTGTTCCAGACCGCGCTGCGGGTGGGCAAGCGGGCGCACGCCGAGACCGGCATCGACGCCGCCGGCCGCTCGCTGGTGACGCTGGGCCTGGCCCGGGTGCTGCCCGGTGTGGCGGCCGAGGGCTGGTCCGCCGGCCGGGTCGCCGGCGCGTCCTGGCGCGAGCTGCTGCCCGGCACGTCCGCGCTGGTCGTCGGCGCCGGCTCGATGGCGGCGCTGGCCGCGGCGACGCTGCAGCGCGAGGGCGTCGACGTCACCGTCGCCAACCGCACGCAGGAGAACGGCGTCCGGGTGGCCGAGACCGTCGGCGGCCGGGCCGTCCCGATGACGGAGCTCGCGACGGCGCTGCGCGAGGTCGACCTCGTCATCTCGTGCACCGGCGCGGCCGGTGTGGTGCTGCCGTTCGACACCGTCGAGGCGGCGGTCGCCGCCCGCGGCGGCCGCCCGCTCGGGATCGTCGACCTCGCCCTGCCGCGCGACGTCGACGCCGGCGTGGCCGAGCTGCCCGGCGTCGTGCTGGCCGACCTGGCCCGGCTGAGCGAGGCGGCCGAGGACGACGTCGCCGACGCCCGCGTGCTGGCCGGCGACATCTCCGCCGTCCGCTCCATCGTCACCGACGAGGTGGCCGCGTTCGCCACCGCGCGCCGGGCCGCGCAGGTCGCGCCCACCGTCGTCGCGCTGCGCAGCATGGCCGACGACGTCGTCGACACCGAGCTGACCCGGATGGCCGGCCGGCTGCCCGACCTCGACGAGCGCACCCGGGCCGAGGTGGCCCGCACCGTGCGCCGCGTGGTCGACAAGCTGCTGCACCAGCCGACGGTGCGGGTCAAGGAGCTGGCCGCCCAGCCCGACGGCGCCAGCTACGAGGCCGCGCTGCGCGAGCTGTTCGCGCTGGACCGCCGCTCCATCGACGCGGTCGCCAAGCCCGACGGGACGGTGTCGTCATGACCGCCCCACTGCGCCTGGGCACCCGCCGCAGCAAGCTCGCGCTGACCCAGTCCGGGCTGGTCGCGGACCGGCTGCGCGCGCTCGGCCGCGAGGTCGAGCTGGTCGAGATCACCACCAGGGGTGACGTCACCACGGCGCCGCTGGAGACCATCGGCGGCACCGGCGTGTTCGTCGCCGCGCTGCGCGAGGCGCTGCTCGACGGCCAGGTCGACCTCGCCGTCCACTCGCTCAAGGACCTGCCGACGGCGCCGGCCGACGGGCTGGTGCTGGCCGCCGTCCCGGAGCGGGAGGACCCGCGCGACGTGCTCTGCGCCCGCGACGGGCTCAAGCTGTCCGACCTGCCGGTCGGCGCGCGCATCGGCACCGGGTCACCGCGCCGCGAGGCGCAGCTGCGGGCGCTCGGCCTGGGTATCGAGATCGTCGGCCTGCGCGGCAACGTCGACACCCGGCTGGGCAAGGTCGCCGACGGCACGCTGGACGCCGTCGTGCTGGCCCGGGCCGGGCTCGCGCGGCTGGGCCGGCTGGACACCGTCACCGAGGTGCTGGACCCCATGCAGGTGCTGCCCGCTCCAGGGCAGGGCGCGCTGGCCGTCGAGTGCCGTGGTGACGACACCGCCCTGGTCGAGCTGCTGGCCGGGCTGGACGACGCCGCCACCAGGGCGGCCGTCACCGCCGAACGGACCCTTCTCGCCGTGCTCGAGGCCGGTTGTACGGCGCCCGTGGGCGCCTACGCCGAGGCGGCGGAGGGGGAGGAGGGCCTCGAGCTGTACATCCGGGCCGTCGTCGCAGCACGCGACGGGTCGGTGAGTATCCGCAAGTCAGCCACCGGACCTCTCGGGGGGGCGGAGCAGATCGGGCGCGACCTCGCGCTGGAGCTTCTCGCCGACGGGGCCGGGGCAGTCGTCGACGCCGGTGGGCCGGCGTCGAAGGAGGAATAGAGTCGTGACCACTCCGCGAGGTGCGAAGCGCACCGATGAAGGTGGCGTCGCCTTGGTCGGCGCCGGTCCCGGCGATCCGGGGCTGCTGACCCTACGGGCGGTCGAGGTGCTCGGCGGTGCCGACGTCGTCGTCATCGACGAGCCGGCGCACCGGGCGATGCTCGCCTACGCGCCCAGCATCGTCGAGGTCGTCGACGTGAGCGTCGACGACGAGGGCGTCGTCCTGACCGCGGCGGCGCGCGGGCGCCGTCTCGTGCAGGTCGCCAAGGGCGGACGGCGGGTGGTGCGCCTCCTGGGCGGCGACCCGTTCACCCACGCCACCGGCGCCGACGAGGCGCTCGCCTGCGCCAAGGCCGGCATCCCGTTCGAGGTGGTCGCCGGTGTCGCCACGGCCACGTCGGTCGCCGCGCACGCCGGCATCCCGCTGGTGACCGGCCGTCGCCGTAGCGTCGAGTTCTTCGACGTCGGCGGCAAGATCGACCTGCGCTCGTGCACGGCCGACACGATCCTGCTGACCGGCGTCACCGAGCAGCTCGGCCACCTCGCCGAGGCGCTCGTCGACGCCGGCCGGGTGCCGTCGACGCCGGTCGCCGTCGTGACGTCGGGCAGCACCGTCGAGCAGCAGACCGTCGTGTCGACGCTGGCCTCGGTGGCCGCCGACGCGCGCGCGGCGAAGCTCGAGGGGCCGTTCGTCGTCATCGTCGGCGACACGATCGAGCACCGCGACACGCTGTCGTGGTTCGAGACGAAGGCGCTGTTCGGCTGGCGGGTCCTGGTGCCGCGCACGAAGGAGCAGGCCGGCCAGCTGTCGGTCGCGCTGCGCCGGTCCGGCGCCGTGCCCGAGGAGGTCCCGACGATCTCCGTCGAGCCGCCGCGCAACCCGCAGCAGATCGACAAGGCCGTCCGCGGCATGGTCGAGGGCCGGTACGAGTGGATCGCGTTCACCTCGGTCAACGCGCTGCGGGCGGTCAAGGAGAAGCTGACGGCGTACGGGCTGGACGCTCGCGCGCTGTCCGGCCTGAAGGTCGCCGCCGTCGGCGAGAAGACCGCCGACGCGCTGCGCTCGTGGGGCATCGAGCCCGACCTCGTCCCGTCCGGCGAGCAGTCCGCCGTCGGCCTGCTGACCGACTGGCCGCCGTACGACGAGGTGCTGGACCCGATCAACCGGGTGTTCCTGCCGCGTGCCGACATCGCGACGGAGACGCTGGCCGCCGGCCTGACGGAGATGGGCTGGGAGGTCGACGACGTCACGGCGTACCGGACGGTGCGCGCGGCGCCGCCGCCGGCCGAGACCCGCGACGCGATCAAGACCGGCAAGTTCGACGCGGTCGCGTTCACGTCGTCGTCGACGGTGCGCAACCTCGTCGGCATCGCCGGCAAGCCGCACTCGTCCACCGTCGTCGCCTGCATCGGGCCGCAGACGGCGAAGACCGCCGAGGAGCACGGACTGCGCGTCGACGTCCTCGCACCGGAGCCGTCGGTCGAGGCGCTGGCCGCCGCGCTGGCGCAGTTCGGGCTGTCGCGCCGGCTGGCGATGGTCGAGGCCGGCGAGCCGGTGCTCAAGCCGTCGCAGCGGCGTCGGGCATCCGCCAGGCGCAAGAACGCCCAATAGGGGAAGATACGCACCATGGGGTACCCGGAGATCCGGCCGCGGCGGCTGCGCACGACGCCGGCGATGCGCCGGCTGGTCGCGGAGACGTCGCTGGAGCCGCGGCACCTGGTGCTGCCGATGTTCGTCCGCGAGGGCGCCACCGAGCCGCGGCCGATCCCGTCGATGCCCGGCGTCGTCCAGCACACGATGGAGTCTCTGCGCAAGGCGTCGCTGGAGGCGGCCGAGGCCGGCGTCGGCGGCCTGATGCTGTTCGCGATCCCGTCCCGGAAGGACGCCGTCGGCTCCGGCGGCGTCGACCCGAAGGGCCCGCTCAACGCCGCGATCCGCGAGGTCGTCGCCGAGGTGGGCGACGCGACGGTCGTCATGGCCGACCTGTGCCTCGACGAGTTCACCGACCACGGCCACTGCGGCGTGCTGGCGCCGGACGGCTCGGTCGACAACGACGCGACGCTCGAGGTGTACGGCCGCATGGCGGTCGCCCAGGCCGAGGCCGGCGTCCACGTCGTGGGGCCGAGCGGGATGATGGACGGCCAGGTCGGCGCCGCCCGGGCCGCCCTCGACGCGGCGGGTCATCAGGACGTCGCGATCCTCGCCTACGCCGCCAAGTACGCGTCCGCGTTCTACGGCCCGTTCCGCGACGCCGTCGAGTCATCGCTCGTCGGGGACCGCAAGACCTACCAGCAGGACCCCGCCAACGGCATCGAGGCGCTACGCGAGACCGCCCTCGACATCGAGGAGGGCGCCGACATGGTGATGGTCAAGCCGGCCATGTCCTACCTCGACGTGCTCGCCCGGGTCCGCGACCTCGTCGACGTCCCCGTGGCGGCGTACCAGATCTCCGGCGAGTACGCGATGATCCAGGCCGCCGCCGAGCGCGGCTGGATCGACCGCGACCGCGCCGTCCTCGAGACGCTGACGTCCATCCGCCGGGCGGGCGCGGACATCGTCCTCTCCTACTGGGCGGTCGAGGCCGCTCACTGGCTGCGCGCCGCCCGCTGAGCCGTTCAGGTGTGGACCCGCACGAGGAAGTCGCGGGTCAGCCGCACGAGGTCGCCCAGGTGCGTCTTGATCAGCCAGTGGCCCGCGTCGGGCAGCAGGTGCAGCTCGGCGTCGGGCAGGTCGGCCAGGTACGCGTGCGCGGCCTCGGCCGGCATGTAGCCGTCGTGCGGACCCCACACGATCAGCGTCGGCGGCCGGTGCTCGCGCAGGTACGCCTGGTACTCGGGGAAGCGGGCGACGCTGTCCTCGATCTGGCCGAACAGGTCGACCATGATCGCCCGGCTCTCCGGGTCACGCATCCGCGTCCAGGCCAGCTGCCACAGGTCCGGTGAGATCCGCTCTGCGACGTCCGCCGGGACCTCGCCCAGCACCTCCTCCCGCAGGCCCTGCTCGGTGACCGCCTCCTCCAGCTGGGCGCGCAGCTGCGGAGTCGGCGTGGCCCAGTAGCGGCGCAGCAGCTCGTACTTCGGCCCGTGGGTGTGCTCGTAGGCGTCGCCGTTCTGGATCACCAGGGCGGCGACGCGCTCGGGCTTGCGCAGCGCCAGCTGGAGGCCGACCTGCGAGCCGTAGTCGAACAGGTACAGCGCGAACCGGTCGATGCCGAGCCGCGCGAGGAACTGGTCGAGCACGTCGGCGTAGCCGCTGACGTGTAGTCGAACTCCGAGCGAGGCGGCTGCGAGCTGTACCCGAACGCGGGGAAGTCCGGCGCGACCAGCCGCCACCGGTCGCCGAGCGCCGCCATGAAGCCGCGGTACTGGAACGACGAGGACGGGTAGCCGTGCGGCAGCAGGACCACCGGCGCGCCGGGCGGCCCGGCCTCGCGGTAGAAGATCTCCAGCCCGTCGAGCGAGACGCTTCGATGGGCGACCGGAACCGGGATCGTCGACATGGTGGACTCGTTCCCGCCGGCCGAGGGGACAAACGGCTGGAATCGGACGCTTACTTGACTCATTCCAGAAAAGCGTCGAGGATCGAACCGTGCCCACCGACGAGGAGCTGCGCGACGACGCGGCCGCTCGGCTGCGCGCGGCCGGGCTGCGCGTCACGGCGCCCCGGGTGGGCGTTCTCGTCGCGCTGGAGCGGGAGTCGCACGCCGACGCGGACACCGTCGCGCGGCACGTGCGGGCCTCGCTCGGCGCCGTCTCCACCCAGGCCGTCTATGACGTCCTGCACGCGCTGACCGAAGCCGGGCTGCTACGCCGGATGGAGCCGGCCGGGTCGACCGCGCGGTACGAGACGCGGGTCGGCGACAACCACCACCACATGATCTGCCGGCGCTGTGGCGTCATCGCCGACGTCGACTGCGCCGGGGCGGCGCCCTGCCTGGCGCCCGCGCACACGCACGGCTTCGTCCTCGACGAGGCCGAGGTGACGTTCTGGGGACTCTGCCCCGACTGCCAAACCGCGAACGAGGAGATTGCATGAGCTCTACGCCGCACACGACCACCAACTCCGGCGCACCGGTGTCCAGCGACGCGCACTCGCTGACCGTCGGGCCGGACGGGCCGATCGTGCTGCACGACCACTACCTGGTCGAGAAGCTGGCCCAGTTCAACCGGGAGCGGGTCCCGGAGCGGGTGGTGCACGCCAAGGGCGGCGGCGCGTTCGGCGTCCTCGAGGTCACCGAGGACGTCAGCCAGTTCACCAAGGCGGCGCTGTTCCAGCCCGGCGCCCGCACCGAGGCGCTGGCCCGGTTCTCGTCCGTCGCCGGCGAGCAGGGCAGCCCCGACACCTGGCGCGACCCGCGTGGCTTCGCGCTGAAGTTCTACACGACCGAGGGCAACTACGACCTCGTCGGCAACAACACCCCGGTGTTCTTCCTGCGCGACACCATCAAGTTCCCCGACTTCATCCGCTCGCAGAAGCGGCTGCCGGGCTCGAACCTGCGCGACCACGACATGCAGTGGGACTTCTGGACGCTGTCGCCGGAGAGCGCGCACCAGGTGACGTGGCTGATGGGCGACCGCGGGCTGCCGCGCAGCTGGCGCACCATGGACGGCTTCGGCTCGCACACCTACCAGTGGATCAACGCCGGCGGCGAGCGGTTCTGGGTCAAGTACCACTTCCGCACCGACCAGGGCCACGAGTTCCTGACCCAGGCCGACGCCGACCAGATCGCCGGCGAGGACGCCGACCACCACATCCGCGACCTCTACGAGGCGATCGCCCGCGGCGACGCCCCGTCGTGGACGGTGCACGTGCAGGTCATGCCGTACGCCGACGCCGCGGACTACCGGTTCAACCCGTTCGACCTCACGAAGGTGTGGCCGAAGGGCGACTACCCGCTGATCAAGGTCGGCACGCTGCGGCTGGACCGCAACCCGGAGAACTACTTCGCGCAGATCGAGCAGGCCGCGTTCGAGCCGAGCAACTTCGTCCCCGGCATCGCCGCCAGCCCGGACAAGATGCTGCTCGGCCGCATCTTCTCCTACGCCGACGCGCACCGCTACCGCATCGGCACCAACTACGCGCAGCTGCCCGTCAACGCGCCGAAGAACGACGTCCACTCGTACTCCAAGGACGGCGCCATGCGCTTCTCCTACGCCTCGCCGGAGCGTCCGGTGTACGCGCCGAACAGCCACGGCGGCCCCGCGGCCCAGCCGTCGCTGGTCGGCGACGCCGGCTGGGAGTCCGACGGCGAGCTGGTGCGCGCCGCCGCCACCCTGCACGCCGAGGACGACGACTTCGGCCAGGCCGGCACGCTGGTCCGCGAGGTCCTCGACGACGCCGCCCGGGACCGGCTGGTCGGCAACATCGCCGGCCACGTCGGCCAGGTGAAGGACGCCGAGCTGCGCCAGCGCGTCTACCAGTACTGGCGCAACGTCGACGAGACCCTCGGCAAGCGGGTCGAGGAGGCCGTCGGCCGCTGACCCACCCTCGCCGAACCCCCTGCGACCGCGTCCGCGCGGCCACAGGGGGTTCCGCATGTGGCGGCACAGGCGTAGCCTCCACGCTCTGAACAGGGTTCCGCAGGACCCTCCAGGACACCATGATCTGGGGAGCCGAGATGAGACGGAACGCAGTGTTCGCCGTGGGAACCGCGGCGGCTGGCGTACTGATCGCAGCACCGCTTGCGCCGGCGGCCACACCGACCGACAGCACCGAGCTGCGCGAGGCCGTGACCACGGCCGGCATCATGGAGCACCTGACGGCGTTCCAGGAGATCGCCGACGAGAACGGCGGCACCAGGGCCTCGGGGACGCCGGGCTATGACGCCTCGCTGGCGTACGTCAAGGACCTGCTCGATGCCGCGGGCTATCAGACCACCGTGCAGGAGTTCCTGTTCGACACGTTCGAGGAGCTGGCCGCGCCGACGTTCGAGCGGGTGTCGCCCGCGCCGGCCACATACGCCGAAGGCGACGACTTCCTCACCATGGAGTACTCCGGTAGCGGCGACGTGACCGGCACTCTGGTGCCCACCAACGACATCCTGATCCCGCCGCCGTCGCAGCCCGGCTCCACCAGCGGCTGCGAGGCCGCCGACTTCGCGCCGGCGTCGGCCACCGAGCCGCAGGTCGCGCTGGTCCAGCGCGGCTCGTGCGACTTCACCGTGAAGGCGGCCAACGCGCAGGCCGCCGGCTACGACGCCGTCGTGATCTTCAACGAGGGCCAGGAGGGCCGCACCGAGGCCGTCGCGGGCACGCTCGGCGCCGACACGGAGGCGACGATCCCGGTGCTCGGCGCGAGCTTCGCCGTCGGCGCGGACCTGTACGCACGGACCCAGACCGGCCCGGTGACGGTGCACATCGAGACGTCGACGCTGATCACCCACGACGTCCCGACGGCCAACCTGCTGGCGACCACCGGCGAGGGCCGCGGCGACCGGCAGGTCGTCGTCGGCGCGCACCTGGACTCCGTCGCGGAGGGCGAGGGCATCAACGACAACGGGTCCGGCTCCGCGCAGAACCTGGAGATCGCCCTGCAGCTGGCCGAGCTGGACGTCACGCCGCGCAACCAGATCGTGTTCGCGTGGTGGGGTGCCGAGGAGTCCGGGCTGATCGGCTCGCAGTTCTACGTCGACTCGCTGACCCCGCGCGAGGTCAAGAACACCGCGGTGAACCTGAACTTCGACATGGTCGGCTCGCCGAACTATGTGCGGTTCGTCTACGACGGCGACGCGTCGGACACCGACTCGCTCGGCTCGACCGGTTCCGGCGTCGTGGAGGATGTGTTCACCGACTACTTCGCCGGTCAGGGCCTCGAATCCGAGCCGACCGCGTTCGACGGGCGGTCGGACTACGACGCGTTCATCAGCGTGGGCATCCCGGCCGGCGGCCTGTTCAGCGGCGCCGAGGGCGTGAAGACGGCCGAACAGGCGGCGATCTACGGCGGTACCGCCGGTGTGGCGTACGACCCCTGCTACCACGCCGAGTGCGACGACATCGGCAACCTGTCCGAGCAGGCGCTGGACGAGTTCTCCGACGCCGCGGCGCACGCCACGCTGACCTTCGCCATGACCACGTCGGCCATCGAGGGCACCGGCAAGGGCACCGCCACCGGCCAGTCGGAGCCGTTGTTCCGCGGGCCGCACCTGCGGCGCTGAGACGGCCGGCGAACCGGACGGCCCGGATGCCGTGGGGGCGGCGTTCGGGCAGTTCGGGCCACTTGCGAGAATGACGCGGTGACCAACGACGACGTGCCGCGCAGTGCGGAGCTCTTCGATCGTGCGCGGGCCGTCACGCCCGGCGGGGTCAACTCGCCGGTGCGGGCGTTCCGGGCCGTCGGCGGGACACCCCGGTTCATCCAGCGTGCCACCGGACCCTACCTCTACGACGCCGACGGCCGCGAGTACGTCGACCTCGTCGGCTCGTGGGGGCCGATGATCCTCGGCCACGCCCACCCGGCGGTCGTCGAGGCGGTCCGCGCGCAGGTCTCGCTGGGCACGTCGTACGGCACACCCACGCAGCCCGAGGTCGAGCTGGCCGAGGAGATCGTCGCCCGGACCAGCGTCGAGCAGGTCCGGCTGGTCTCCAGCGGCACCGAGGCGACGATGAGCGCGATCCGGCTGGCCCGCGGCGCCACCGGCCGCACGAAGATCGTGAAGTTCGCCGGCCACTACCACGGTCACGTCGACGCCCTGCTCGCTCAGGCCGGCAGCGGGGTCGCGACGTTCGCGCTGCCGGACACACCGGGCGTGACGGGGGCCAGCGCGGCCGACACGATCGTGCTCCCGTACAACGACACCGGCGCGGTGAAGGCGGCGTTCGCCGAGCACGGCGAGCAGATCGCCGCCGTCATCGCCGAGGCCGCCGCCGGCAACATGGGCGCCGTCGCGCCGGTCGACGGGTTCAACGCGTTCCTCCGCGACACCGCCCACGAGCACGGCGCCCTGCTGATCCTCGACGAGGTGATGACGGGGTTCCGGGTCTCCCGCTCGGGCTGGCACGGCCTCGACGGCGTCACGCCGGACCTCACCACGTTCGGCAAGGTCATGGGCGGCGGCTTCCCGGCCGCGGCGTTCGGCGGCTCGGCCGACGTGATGGGCCTGCTGGCGCCGGCCGGCCCGGTCTACCAGGCCGGCACGCTGTCCGGTAACCCGGTCGCGACGACGGCCGGCCTGGCCACGCTGCGCCTCGCCGACGCCCGGGTCTACGCCCACCTCGACGCGACCGCGAGGCAGGTCGGCGACCTCGTCGGCCAGGCGCTGACGGCGGCCGGCGTCGCGCACCGCGTCCAGTACGCAGGCAACCTCTTCAGCGTCTTCTTCACCGACGGTGACGCGCCCGTGACGGACTTCGCCGCGGCCAAGCGCACCAGCACGAAGCGGTTCGGCGCGTTCTTCCACTCGCTGCTGGAGTCCGGCGTCTACCTGCCGCCGTCGGCGTTCGAGGCCTGGTTCGTCAGCGCCGCCCACGACGGCCGCGCGATCGACCGGATCGGCGCAGCGCTGCCGGCGGCCGCCGCGGCCGCCGCCCGGGCGGAGGCGGCATGAGCGAGCTGACGCGGGTGCACCTGCTGCGCCACGGCGAGGTGCACAACCCGTCGAAGGTGCTCTACGGCCGGCTGCCCGACTACCACCTGTCCGAGCTCGGCATCGCGATGGCCGAACGGGTCGCCGCCGCCGTCGCCGACCGCGACATCACCGTGCTGGTCAGCTCGCCGTTGGAGCGCGCCCAGGAGACCGCCGCACCGCTGGCCGAGAAGCTCGGCCTGGAGGTCCGGCTGGACGACCGGCTGCTCGAGGCGCTGAACGTGTTCGAGGGCCTGACGTTCGGCGTCGGCGACGGCTCGCTGCGGCGCCCGCGGCACTGGCGGCACCTGCGCAACCCGTTCACGCCGTCGTGGGGTGAGCCGTACCGCGACATCGCTGCCCGGATGCTGGCCGCGATGAGCGACGCCCGCCGCGAGGCGGCCGGCCACGAGGCCGTGCTGGTCTCGCATCAGCTGCCGATCTGGACCGTCCGCAGCTTCATCGAGGGCCGCCGCCTCTGGCACGACCCGCGCCGGCGCGAGTGCGCGCTGGCCAGCCTCACCACCGTCACGTACGAGGACGAGACCATCGTCTCGGTCGCCTACAGCGAGCCCGCCGGCGACCTGCTGCCACGAGCCGGCAAGCCCTTCTCAGCGGGTGCCTGATGCGACGAACCGTCCTCCTCGCCGCCGCTGCGGCACTGACGCTGGCCGGCTGCTCCGACGGCCAGGTCGAGCGCAACGACAACGCCAACCAGGCCGGCTACATAGCCGGCGACGGCACCATCAGCGTCTTCGACCCGCCCGAGCGGGCCGCGGCGCCCGACTTCGGCGGTGAGCTGCTCGACGGCGGCGACTTCCGGCTCGCCGACCAGCTCGGCGACGTCGTCGTGCTGAACATCTGGGGCTCCTGGTGCCCGCCGTGCCGCAAGGAGGCGCCGGAGCTGCAGGCGGCCTACGAGGCGCTGCAGCCCGAGGGCGTCCAGTTCGTCGGCGTCAACGTCCGCGACACGAACGGCACCCGCGCGCCGCTGCAGTTCGAGGACGAGTTCGGGATCACCTACCCGAGCGTCTACGACCCGAAGTCCGAGGCACTGCTCGCGTTCCGCGACACCGTCCCGCCGCAGGCCATCCCCAGCACGCTGGTCATCGACCGCGAGGGCCGCATCGCCGCGCGCATCCTGGGCGCGACCGGCGAGACGACGCTCACCGACATCGTCCGCGAGGTCGCGGCCGAGGCCCCGCCGGCGGAGGGCACCGCTGAGGAACCGTGAGCTCCTTCGGCGAGACCGTCCTGACCGGTTCGCTGGCACTGGCCGTGCCGGTGGCGGCGCTGGCCGGGCTCGTCTCGTTCCTCTCGCCGTGCGTGCTGCCGCTGGTGCCGGGCTACCTGGGCTACGTCACCGGGCTGTCCGGCGCGGAGCTGGCGGCCGGCCGGCGCGGCCGGCTGGTGCTCGGCGTGCTGCTGTTCGTGCTCGGGTTCAGCGTGGTGTTCGTCTCGTACGGGCTGCTCTTCGGCGGCCTCGGGACGTTGCTGCTGGAGCACGGCGAGACCATCACCCGGGTGCTCGGCGTGGTGACGATCGGGCTGGGGCTGCTGTTCGCCGGCTGGCTGCCGGGGCTGTCCCGGGACTGGCGCACCGAGGCGCGGCCGGCGGTCGGGCTGGCCGGCGCGCCGCTGCTGGGCGCGGTGTTCGGCATCGGCTGGACGCCGTGCATGGGGCCGACGCTGGCCGCCGTCCAGGCGCTGGCGATCACCGAGGCCAGCGCCGGCCGGGGCGCGCTGCTGTCGTTTGCGTACTGCCTGGGCCTGGGCGTCCCGTTCCTGGTGGCGGCGCTGGCCTACCAGCGGGCCACCCGGTGGTTCCAGTGGATCCGCCAGCACCAGCTCGCCGTCATGCGCATCGGCGGGATCATGCTGATCGTGCTCGGCGTGCTGCTGGTCACCGGGCAGTGGAGCGAGCTGATGACGTCGATGCAGGGCTGGATCGGCGGCTTCGAGGTGGCGGTGTAGGAATGGGCACACGATGACGACGACGCCGATGGACACCCGCCCGCCGGTGGACAACCGGCCGCCGCCCCTGAACGGGCTGGAGCTGGCCCGCTGGGCCTGGCGGCAGCTCACCTCGATGCGGGTCGCGCTGATCCTGCTGTTCCTGCTCGCCGTCGCCGCCATCCCCGGCTCGATCATCCCGCAGACCGAGGCCAACCCCCTCAACGTCCGCGACTTCCGCGCCCGCAACCCCGAGCTGTCGCAGTGGTACGACCGGCTCGGCCTGTTCGACGTCTACTCCACGCCGTGGTTCGCGGCCATCTACATCGCGCTGATGATCTCGCTGATCGGCTGCATCCTGCCGCGATGCTGGCAGCACTGGAAGGCGATGCGGGCGCAGCCGCCGAAGGCGCCGCGACGGCTGACCCGGATGCCGGCGTATCGGAAGGTCGAGGTCGACGCGACGCCGGACGAGGCGCTCGCCGTCGCCCGGGCCGAGCTGCGGTCGCGTCGGTTCCGGCTGCGCAAGCCCCTAGAGGACGAGGCGGACTCCGTCGGTGCCGAGATCGGCTACCTGCGCGAGACCGGCAACTTGCTGTTCCACCTGGCGCTGGTGGTGGTGCTGCTCGCGGTCGCGCTCGGCGGGCTGTTCAGCTACCGGGCGACGGTGCTGGTGACGGAGGGCTCGGGCTTCTCCAACCAGGTCATCCAGTTCGACAGCCTGTCCGCCGGCGCGCTGTTCGACACCGCCGACCTGCCGCCGTTCTCGATGGACCTCGACGAGTTCCGGATGGAGTTCGTCGAGTCCGGCAACCAGATCGGGCAGCCCGCCGACTACGAGGCGACGGTGACGCTGGTGCGCGAGCCGGGCGCGGAGCCGGAGACGCACACGATCCGGGTGAACGAGCCGCTGAACATCGACGGCACCTCGGTGCACATCATGAGCCCCGGCTACGCGCCCGCGTTCACCGTCCGGGCCGCCGACGGCGAGACGATCCTGGCCGAGGGGCCGGTGCCGTTCCTACCCCGGGACGGCAGCTTCACGTCGGAGGGCGTGGTCAAGGTCGAGGTGCCGCCGGAGTACGGCGACGACATCGGCATCCAGGCCGGCTTCCTGCCGACCGCCTTCCTCGACGAGAACGGGCCGCGGTCGGTGTTCCCCGGCGCGCGCAACCCCGAGGTGTACCTGACCGCGTGGCACGGCGACCTCGGCCTCGACGACGGCCAGCCGCAGTCGATCTACCGGCTCGACACCGAGGACATGGAGCAGTACTTGGGCGACGGCGGCGAGCCGTACCGCGCGCGGCTGCCCGTCGGCGAGACGGTCGGACTGCCCGACGGCCGCTCCATCACCTTCGACGGCTACGTGACCTGGGTGAACCTGCAGATCGGCCGCAACTCCGGCCGCGAGCTGGCGCTCGTCGGCGGGGTGGCGGCGGTGATCGGGCTGATGGGCTCGTTGTACGCGCGCCGGCGCCGCGCCTGGGTGCGTACGAGCGTCGGACCCGAGGGGCGTACCGTGGTCGAGGTCGCGGGGCTGCACCGGGCCGAGGGCTCGTCCGGCGATCGCCTCGCCGACGAGATCGGCGCCATCACCGATGGGCTGTTGCTGCGCCTTGGCGGCGCGGAAGGAAAGAGGGAGGACTGATGGACCTCGATGCCGTCGCCGAGTGGAGCCGCTACGTCGTGGTGGTCGCGACGCTCGGTTACCTGGCGTCCTGGCTGGCCTTCTGCGCCGAGGCCGGCATCCACAGCCGTCGCCGCCGCGCCGTGACGGAGGCCGCGGCCGAGCCGGAGCGCGAGCTGGTCGGCGTCGCCGCATCGGCGTCCGCCGCACCGGCCGACGAGGCGACGGCGTCCGCTCCGTCCGGTCCGGGCGACGCGGAGCTGCAGGAGCGGGCCGACCGCCTCGGCGGCCTGGGCCGCGGGCTGTTCGCGCTGACCACCGTCGCGCTCGCCGCCGGTGTCGTCATGCGCGGCCTCGGGACCGAGCGGGCGCCGTGGGCGAACATGTACGAGTTCTCCATCACCGGCACGCTGGTCGCCTCGATCGTCTTCATCGCCCTCGCCCGCACCGTCGTCGGCCGCGTCGTCGCCGTCTGGGCGGTGCTGCTGATCTTCGTCACCGTCGGGCTCGCGTCGACCTTCCTCTACGTGCCGCCGGGCCCGGTGCAGCCGGCGCTGCAGTCGTACTGGCTGGTCATCCACGTCGGCTGCGCGGTGCTCGCGTTCGGCCTGTTCACCGTCGGCGCCGTGGTCAGCGCGCTGCAGATCGTGTCCGAGCGGGCCGCCGAGCGCGGCCGGACCACGGGCTTCGGCGCGTCGCTGCCGGAGTCGGCCGGGCTGGACCGGCTGGCCTACCGGCTGACCGCGATCGCGTTCCCCATCTGGACGTTCGGCCCGCTCATCCTCGGCGCGATCTGGGCCGAGGTCTCGTGGGGCCGGTACTGGGGCTGGGACCCCAAGGAGGTGTGGGCGCTGATCACCTGGCTCGCCTACGCCGCCTACCTGCACGCCCGGGCGACGGCCGGCTGGAAGGGCTCGAAGGCGTCCGTGGTCGCGCTGATCGGCTATGGCACGGTGCTGTTCAGCTACTTCGGCGTGAACATCCTGTTCAACGGCCTGCACTCGTACGGCGGTCTCTGACCGTCGCTGCCTGCCGGCGAGGACGGCTCGCGGCTCGCGGTCAGCGGGAGTCGTCCTCGTCGTCGGTGTGCTGGCGGGCCTCGTCCTCGCGCTTGCGAGCCTCGGCCTGACGGTTGCGCTCGGCCTCCTCGGCAGCGGCCTCGGCGTCCTTCTTCCGCTGGGCCTCGGCCTCACGGCGACGCAGGTCCGCCTCCCACTGGTGCAGCATCTGCTCGTGCTTGGTGTCGCTGTCGCGCAGGCGCCGGAGGAACTCCGGGTCGTCGTCCGGCGCGAGCGGCCGCGGCGGCGGACCGGCCGGGCGCTGCGGGCGGTTGCGCTGCTTACCCATCGCGAGCCAGAGGATCGGCCCCACCAGCGGGATCAGCACGATGATCGCCAGCCAGGCGCCGCGGTTGAGCGACCGGAACCGGGCGGAGTCGGTCTGCAGGCAGTCGATCAGCGCGTACACGAGCAACGCGATGGCGACCACGATTGGTAGTACCCGACCCACCGTGCGACCTCCCCGGTCGAGCTGTGTCCCTTTCCACCAGCCTAGGTGGTGCCGAGGGCGTATCGCACCCCGGACCGGGTTCGGCTTGTCCGAGCGAGCGGAACCGGGCCGGGGCGCGGGTCAGGAGAAGAGCCGGCGACGCACCCCATGTACGGCGCGCAGGGCCGCCGCCTGACGGGCCCGCTCCGCCTCCCGGCGCAGGTCGAACCGGGTGATCCCCACCACGTTGCGGGCGCGCTTCGGGGCGCTGCGAGGATGGAGCGCCATGGACACCGTCGATGCGAGTCTTGTCGCCGCGTTGCGAGCCAACGGCCGCGCGTCGTATGCGGAGCTGGGGAGGCTGGTGGGCCTGTCCGGGCCGAGCGTCCAGGAGCGGGTGCGCCGGCTGGAGGAGCGCGGCGTGCTCACCGGCTACCGCGCCACCGTCGACCCGGCGGCGCTCGGCCTCGGGCTGACGGCGCTGATCGGGCTGGTGCTGTCGGACTCCGCCGGGCACGAGGAGGTCGGCGCACGACTCGAGGACGTCCCCGAGGTCGAGGACTGCTGGTTCATCGCCGGTGACGAGGCCTACATGCTCAAGGTCCGGCTGGCCGACGTCGAAGGGCTGGAGCGGCTCCTCGGCCGTCTGGTGCGGATCGAAGGGGTCGCCCGCACCCGGACCACGCTGGTCATCTCCACCCGGTTCGAGGACCGCCAGGTCGACCCGGCGCGGGCCGAGCTGGTGGGCAGCTGATGGCGGGCCTGGTCAGTCTCGACGACGTCCGCGCGGCGGCCCGCCGGCTCGACGGCGTGGCCGTGCGGACGCCGCTGGTCCCGGCGCCGTGGTCCGGCGGCGAGCTGTGGCTCAAGCCGGAGGGCCTGCAGGCCACCGGCGCGTTCAAGCTGCGCGGCGCGTTCAACGCCGTCGCCCTCCTCGACGACGACGCCCGCGAGCGCGGCGTCGTCACGCACTCCAGCGGCAACCACGCGCAGGCGCTGGCCTGGGCCGCCCGCGCGCAGGGCATCGCGGCCACCGTCGTCATGCCCGACGCCGCCGCGCCGGTGAAGGTCGAGGCGACCCGGGCGCTCGGCGCCGAGGTGATCATGGTGGCGCCGCCGGAGCGCGACGGCCGGGTCCGCGAGCTGGTCGCCGAGCGCGGTCTGACGTTCGTCTCGCCGTTCGACGACGCGCGGGTCATCGCCGGCGGCGGCACGGTCGGGCTGGAGATCGCCGCCGACCGGCCCGACGCCGGCACCGTCCTCGTCCCGGTGGGCGGCGGCGGCCTGATCTCCGGCGTCGGCGTCGCGATCAAGGCGCTGGCGCCGGGCACCCGCGTCGTCGGCGTCGAGCCCGAACTCGCCGCCGACGCCCGCGACAGCCTGGCCCGTGGCGAGCGCGTCGCCTGGGACCCCGCCGACACGTACCGGACCATCGCCGACGGTGTCCGGCTGCCCGTCGTCGGGGAGCTGACCTGGGAGCACATCCGCCGTCACGTCGACGAGATCGTCACCGTGTCCGAGGACGCGATCCTGGCCGCGATGCGGTTGCTGGCCGTCCGCGGCCGGATCGTCGCCGAGCCGACCGGCGCGCTCACGACCGCGGCGTTCCTGGCCGAGCCGGACCGGTTCGGCGTGGCCGTCGCCGTCGTGTCCGGCGGGAACGCCGACCCGGCGCTGCTGGCCCGGGTGCTCACGCCGTCTTGAGCGCGAACCCCTCGTCCAGCCAGCCGGTGACGCCGCCGATCATCTTCTTCACCGGCCGCCCGAGCCGGGCCAGCCGCAGCGCCGCCTTGTCGGCGCCGTTGCAGTGCGGGCCGGCGCAGTAGACGACGAAGACCGTCTCAGGCGGGTAGCCGGCGAGGTTGCGCTCGACGATGCGGCCGTGCGGCAGGTTCGTCGCCCCGGGGACGTGGCCGGCGGCGTAGAGCTCCGGGCTGCGCACGTCGAGCAGCACGAAGTCCGCCGTCCCGGTGGTCAGCGCGTGGTGCACGTCCCAGCAGTCGGTCTCGTACGCGAGCAGGGCGGCGAAGTGCGCGGCGGCCTGGTCCGGTGGCGCGGGTGGGATCGTCGTCATGGCGTCGACGCTACGGCGGTTGGTGCGGATTCCGGCAGAGGCTCTCATCGGTCTTGGGCGCGGATCCGGCGGGGAAAGCCCGGTATCTTTCCGGCATGGCCGACGATTCCCCCGTCACGCTCGACCGCGTCGACTGGCAGCTGCTCGAGCACCTCCAGCGCGACGGCCGGATCGCCGTCGCCGAGCTGGCCCGCCGCGTCAACCTCGGCCCGACCGCGACGGCGGACCGGATCCGCCGTCTCACCGACCTCGGCGTCATCGCCGGCTTCCGGGCCGAGCTGGATCTGGAGCGGATCGGCTACACCGTCATCGCCTACGTCCGGCTGCGCTACCCGTCGGGCAACTACCGGGCGCTGCACGCCGAGCTGGAGCGCACCCAGGAGCTGCTGGAGTGCCACCACGTCACCGGCGACGACTGCTTCGTGCTCAAGGTGGCCGCGCGGTCGATGCGGCACCTGGAGGAGCTGACCGGCCGGCTGGCCACGCTGGGCAGCATCACGACCTCCGTCGTGTACTCGTCGCCGCTGGTTTCGCGGCTGATCACCCGGCCGCAACCCGGATCTGCCAGCGTCGAACGGTGACGGGCCTGCTGCTGCTCTTCGTCCTGGTCGTGCTGGGCGGCATCGGATCGGCGGTCGCCGTGGTGCTGAACGACCGCCGTCGCCGGCCCGACGTGGCGCGCTACGAGCTCGGCCGCAGCTTCGACCGCACCGACACCGCACTGCTCACCGGCGGGGTCGCGCGCGCCATCGACGTGGCCGTCCTCGAGCTGGTCGATCGGGAGCTGGTGCGGGCCGAGGACGGACGGCTCACCGTCACCGACGAGGTCGACCGGATGCTCGACACCCCGATGGAGAGCCCCGAGTACAAGCCTGGCTACGGCTTCGACGAGGCGATGATCCTGGTGTCGGTGCGGGCCAAGGGCCGGCAGGGCCTCGACGCCGTTCGCCGCGACGCGCTGAAGTGGAACCTGCGCCGCCGACTGCGCACGCTGGCCGACCGCGAGCTCCTGGTGACGCCGCTGCGCCGCCAGTGGGGGCCGGGGATCGTGTGGGTGCCGACTCTGCTCGGCATGTTCTTCTGCTCGATGGGCCTGATCACGACGGCCAACCCGCTCGAGGAGAACGAGGGGCCGGCGGCGGTCACAATCCTCGCCTGGCTCCCGGTGTCGATCCTGACGGCGTTCATCTGGAGCCGACGCCCGGGCTACCACGGCCCCGATCCGCGGACGGCGCTCGGGCGCGACATCGTCGAGCTCCTGCAGGCCGAGCTGCCCGCCGACGCCCCGCAGGCGCAGCGGGTCGCCGTCGGCGGGTTCGCCGCCATGACCGACGACGCGCTGCGCCGCGCGGTCCAGGGGAACGCCGTCGAGTCGCGCTGGAGCATGCCGCACGGCCGGCGCAGCGACCGCTACGGCGTCAACGCGGTCGTCGCCGCCGACGCGGGCATGACCAGCGGCGGCGGCGACGGTGACGGAGGCGGTGACGGCGGCGGCGGGGACTGAGCTCAGCTCAGTGCCGGGATGACCTCCTTCTCGAACAGCTCGACGCCGCTGAGGTCGTACGCGGCCTCCGGGAAGTAGCCGATCGCGTAGCTCATGCCCTGGGCCTTGAACTTCCCGATGGCCTCGGCGACCTGCTCCGGCGTCCCGGCGGTCGGGTTGTCGTCGCGGTACGGCCGCATCTTCTCCGCGACGACGTCGGGCGTCATGAAGCGGCCGAGGATCTCCTCGATCCGGGCCAGCTTCGCCTCGACCTCGGCCTGGTTGGCGCCGATGACGACGTTGAAGTTCATCGAGCGGGTGATGGAGTCGTAGTCGGTGCCGAGGTCGAGGCAGTGCTGCGCCAGCACCTGCGACTTGTGCGCGAACACCTCCGGCGTGCCGCTGAAGTTCGTGTGGGTGGTGTAGCTGCGCGAGCCGGTGTACTCCGCGCCGCGGGCGTGCTTGGCCGCGATGCGCAGCGTCACCTTCTCGCCGCCGCCGGCGATCCACAGCGGGATGCCGTCCTCCTGCAGCGGCAACGGCCGGCAGATCGCGCCGTCGACCTGGTAGTGCTCGCCGGCCAGCGTCGCTGTCCCGTTCGTCCACGCCTGTCGCATGATGTCGACGCCCTCGTCGAGCATGGCCAGCCGGATGCCCGCGCGCGGGAAGCCGAACCCGTAGGCGCGCCACTCGTGCTCGTACCAGCCCGCGCCGATGCCCATCTCGACCCGGCCGCCCGAGATCACGTCGGTGGTCGCCGCGACCTTCGCCAGGTAGGACGGGTTGCGGTACGCCATGCACGTGCACATCTGGCCCAGCCGCACCCGCCGCGTCGCCGCCGCGAACGCCGCCATCAGCGACCACGCCTCGTGCGTCGCCTCCTCGGTCGGCACCGGCGTCGTGTGGAAGTGGTCGTAGACCCAGATCGACTCCCACGGCCCGGCGTCGGCGTGCTGGGCGATCCGCAGCATCGTCTCCCAGTGCTGCTTCGTGTCGATGTCGACGAGGTCCAGCCGCCAGCCCTGTGGGACGAAGAGTCCGAACTTCATGGAAGAGGTCATGGGCTCACGTTAGGTCACGGCGGTGAACGGCCGGAGACGAGCCTCCGCTTTTCGGCGAGGCTGCGGCGAGGAACGCGACGCCGCCCGGATATTCGCTGGCGCCGCCCGCGCCGGCGGGACCACACTGACGGCGATGCTGATCGATCACTTCCCGGTCCTGGGCCTGCGGCTGCGCACGCCACGGCTGGAGCTGCGGCTGCCCACCCACGACGAGCTGGCCGCGCTGGCGGAGCTGGCCGTCGAGGGCGTTCACGGGCCGGACCTGATGCCGTTCGGCGTGCCGTGGACCGAGCTGCCGCCCGACCAGCTGGCCCGCCGGGTCATCCAACGGCAGTGGAAGCGGCTGGCCGAGCTCAGCCCGGAGTCGTGGGCGCTGAACCTGGCCGTCTTCGCCGACGGTGTGCTGGTCGGCGTCCAGGAGCTCGAGGCCGACGACTTCGCGATTCGGCGCGAGGTCCAGTCGGAGTCGTGGCTCGGCCTGCGGCACCAGGGGCGGGGCATCGGCACCGAGATGCGCGCGGCGGTGCTGCACCTGGCCTTCGCCGGGCTGGGCGCCGAGCAGGCCGTGTCGACGGGCTACCTGGACAACCACGCGTCGCTGCGGGTGTCGCGCAAGCTCGGCTACGCCGAGAACGGGATCGGCCGGGGCATCGCGCGTGGCAAGGTGGCGCTGGAGCAGCGGTTCCTGCTCACCCGGCAGGCGTGGGACGAGCATCGGGACGTCGACGTGACGATCGAGGGGCTCGAGCCCTGCCTGCCGCTGCTTGGGGGTGGCTGACGGATCCTCGGCGGCGCGGATCGACGCCCAGACGCCGACCAGCTGCGTTGCCGTCGTCGCCCGATGGCACCGCATCGATCTCCTCCGGCGCCTTGCTGGATCGACGCCTGGACGCCGCCCGCATCCGCCAATATCCGTCAGACACCCCCAGGCGCCGGAAGGGGTTGACGATCGAACACCTGTTCGATAGCGTCTTCCCATGGTCCTTCCGAACACCACCCGGGCGGCCGGCTACGGGCAGCGGCCGAGTCGCTCCTCCAGGCCACCACCCTCCCCGGGGTGATCGACAGAGGCCGCCGCCGGCCTTCCCCCGTCGCGGGCGGCGGCCCCTGTCGATTTCCGGCGGCGTAGACTGCGAAGCGTCATGGCCGTTCTCCGATACACGCTGCTGCGCGCGCTGGTCTTCGCCGTCGTCGCCGCGCTGCTCTGGCTCGTCGGGCTGCGCGGGCTGGTGCTGGTCGCGTCGGGGCTGGTGCTCTCCGGCCTGCTGAGCTTCTTCGTGCTGCGCGGCAGCCGAGACCAGGTGTCGATCGCCTGGGACCGGCGGCTGCGGACGATCCGCGAGCGCACCGCCGCAGAGGACGCCTGGGACGACGAGCAGCGGGCCCGGGCCGAGGCCGAGGCGCAGCGACCCGGCCGTCCGGACGAGCCGCGCGAGGCGTAGCGACGCGTAGCCCGGGACGCGTGCGAACCCGCTGGTTGGGTACGTCCGCGTCATGTCTGACGATCGGCGCACGAAGCCCGGGGCCACCCCTGGCGAAGACCCCCGGGAGATAGATCGCGAGCGCCTCGGCGACGACGCGCTCGCCGAGATGGACGCCTACGAAGGCGTCGCGCACCCGCAGCCGGCCACCGGTGAGCAGCGGCTCAGCTCCGACGCACCCGGCCGTGACCTGCACGAACTCGACGACGCGGCCGATGTCCCGGAGCTCCGGGACGAGAGCTGACCACATACCGAGAAAAATCTTGACAGGGCGCGTCATGATCCGGCTGCCCCCCTGTCTTGTGGGTCAGACGGCACCGCGAGGAGCCGTCCTCACACAGGAGGTTTCAGATGATGACTGACGAGTACGAGCGCGCAGCCGAAGAGGCCAAGAGGGTCAAGCGCGGCCGGCACCGTGGCGAGTCGCAGTCGCTGCTGCAGGACCTGCGGGCCGCCATCGTCGCGCGGATCCCGGCCGAGGACCGCGGCCACGCCGGTCCGCGTCGCGCCCGCCGGCACGCCTGAGGTGCGGGCGGCCGCACCCGTTCCGTTATCCGACCCGCGGACGGCCGCAGCCGGCGGTCGCCGCTCGATACCGACCCGGCCCGGCGGTGGGCTAACCCCTCAGCCCACCGCCAGGCCGATGGTCAGCAGGACCGCGAAGACCAGCTCGGTCAGCCCGGTCCGCTTCAACACCGGGATCAGGTCCCGGCCGGTCGCCCGCCGGATCACCGGGAGAGCGGTCACCACGGCCAGTGGGGCGCACAGCAGCGTGAGGGCGCCCCACGGCCGGTCGGTGACGGCCAGCGCCGCCACGATCAGGAACGGCGCCGTCATCAGCAGCACGTAGAGCATCCGGCTGCGTCTCTCGCCGAGCGTCACCGCCAGCGTCCGCTTGCCGCTCACCGCGTCCGTCCCGATGTCACGGATGTTGTTCACCAGCAGCAGCGCGCAGGCCAGGCAGCCGATCGCCACCGCCGACACGAACGACGTCCACGTCAGCCGGTCCGCCTGCACGTACGTCGTCCCGGCGACGGCCACCAGGCCGAAGAACACGAACACCGAGATCTCGCCGAACCCGCGGTAGCCGTACGGGTTCCGGCCGCCGGTGTAGTACCAGGCCGCCGCGATCGCCAGTGCGCCGACGGCGAACAGCCACCAGTGCCCCGACCACGCCACCAGCGCCGCGCCGGACACACCCGCCGCGACGAAGCTCCACAGCGCCGCCGCCTTCACCGCCCCCGGCCGGGCCGCGCCGGAGCCGACCAGCCGGAACGGGCCGACACGGTGCTCGTCGGTGCCGCGGATGCCGTCGGAGTAGTCGTTGGCGTAGTTGACGCCGATCTGCAGGGCCAGCGCGACCACCAGCGCCAGCGCCGCCTTGCCCAGGTGCGCCGCGTCGGCCGCCGCCGCTGCCCCCGTCCCGGCCAGCACCGGCGCGACGGCGGCGGGCAGGGTCCGCGGCCGGGCCCCCTCGACCCACTGCGCGGGCGTCGCCATCAGGCGTCCGCCAGTCCCAGCCGGGCCGCCAGCGCGCGGCGGTCGGTCTTGCCTCCCGGCAGGGTGGGCAGCTGGTCGAGCACGTGCAGCTCCTTGGGTGCGTAGGCGACGGGGTGCCGCTCGCGGACGTGGGCGCGGACGTCGTCGAGGGACGGGGGGTTCCCGGGATCGGCCGGCACGACGGCGACGACGACGCGCTCGCCCCAGTCGGCGTCGGGGACGGCGACGCTGAGCGCCTCGGCGACGCCCGGATGCCCGGCGACGGCCAGGTCGACGGCGGCCAGCGGGACGTTCTCGCCGCCGGACACCGCGACGTCGTCGGCCCGGCCGCGCACCGTCAGGCGGCCGTCGTCGTCGAGCTCGCCGAGGTCGGACGTGGTGAACCAGCCGTCGTCGAAGTCTTCGGCGAGGTCGGGGCGCAGCCGGTAGCCGCTGGCCAGCATGGGCCCGGCGAGCCGGATCCGCCCGCCGGCCGTCAACTCGACCCGTACGCCGTCGAGCGGGACGCCGTCGTAGACGCAGCCGCCGCAGGTCTCCGTCATGCCGTAGGTGGTGACGACCTCGACGCCGGCCTTGCGGGCCCGCGCCAGCAGCGCCTCGTCGGCCGGGCCGCCGCCGACCAGCACCGCGTCGTAGCCGGTCAGCGCCGACAGCGGCGCCGCGCCCGCGTCCAGCAGCGCGCTGAGCTGCCGCGGCACCAGCGCCGTATAGCGCCGCTCGCGGCCGGCGAAGACCTTGACGCTCGCGGCGGCGAACAGCTCCGGGTCGAACCCGCCGGTCAGGTCGACGGCGACCGGCTCCGTCCCGGCGACGACCGACCGGGCCAGCACCATCAGCCCGGCGATGTGGGTGGCCGGCAGCACGAGCAGCCAGCGGCCGGGCCCGCCGAGGCGGTCCAGCGTGGCCGTGGCGGACGCCCGGACGGCGGCGGCGCTCAGCAGCGCGCCCTTCGGCCGCCCCGTCGACCCCGACGTCGGCACGATGAACGCGACGCCGTCCTCCAGCGGCTTGCGCGGCGCGAACTCCGTCAGCAGCTCGTCGCGGACCGCGGCCGGCCCGGCCGGCAGCGGCAGCAGCGCGTCGCCGCCGCTCAGCGCGGCTGCGACCGCGGGCAGCAGCCGCGGCACGACCGCAGGCCGCAGCGGCACCTCGACGGTGATGAGGGGACGGTTCGGAGTGTGCATCGCCTCATCACCCTAGACGCACCCGGCCGGCACCTGGGTCACTGCTCGGTGCTCGTCACGCAGTTCAAGTTCGCCTGCGTCGGCCAGCCGCCTCCGAGGAACTCCTGCGGACTCATGGTCACGTCGCCACGGTGCCCGACTGGTCCCGGCGAGGTGTGCTCCGAAAGAAGCTCTCGACCGCCGACCAGACCTCAGGCCGCTCACCATCGACTCGCTCGCCGACCGGAGGCGCCACGACCTGTACAGCACTCTCCAAACCCTCGTAGGCAGGCCGCGGCCCCACCGACGCGACTCGCTTACGGCTGGCTGCGGCAGCGTCCCTGCAGTGCTCCAGTCGACGCCCGGCGAGCGGTTCGACCCAGGCCGGGACGTCGACCACCGAGTCCTCCAGATCCAGAAGCGCGGTCTTCGGATCTGCGAGCCGGTCCATCACGATCACGCCCCTGCACCAGGTCAGCGCGGCTCGGTCAGCGGTGCCGACGAGCCAGGTCTTCAACCCAAGGTCAAGAGCGTGGATGGCAATCCGAGGCTTGCCCTGAACGAGCGCGGAGACGGCGTACAGGATCCAGGTGTCCGGAAGCCAGGCGCCGCCGCCCCATCCGATCCAACTCTTCGTCCAGTCGTAGATCGGGCGCCAGTCGCCATCCTGAACACCGCGGAGTGCCTTCTCGCGGCATTCGGCTCCCCACGCGGCAATGTCGCCGCCCGGAACCTTCGCGGGATCGAACGTCATTTGCGGCTCCATGGATGACGAGGCAGCGAGGTCAGCGACTCGGCGCCGGCATTCGGCTCGGGGTCATCACCTGTACTCGGCGACGACCTCGATCAGGCCGACGATGTGCCGGTTGAACTCGTCGAGGTCCTCGGCCGGGATCCAGTACTCGAGGATCGTCTGCCCGCCGGCCTGCTGGACGTCGTACCGGTCGAGGAAGGGCTTCTCGACCTCGAACCGGGTCACGTAGCCGACGCCGCTCGCCTTGACGTTCCAGTCGCGGGCGATGCGGGTCGCGTAGTCCTCGTTCAGCACGGGGTAGAAGATCGGCTGGTCCGGGAGTCTCGGCGGCCACTCGCGCCAGCCGGAGGCGGCGACCAGCTCGAGCTCCTCCGGCCCCGTCGGCCGCCACAGCGTCACGGTCTGCATCGGCGGATCCTCTCAGAGGTGCGCGTCCTCTACTCGTATCCCGTCGCGGTGACGATCAACCCAGCGAACAGTGCCCACGAGGCAACTTCTTGCTCCTCAGCCGCACGATCGATGACGCGGGCGAGCGCGAACGCGCTGAGCCCATCCAGGAATCGCTCCAGCGTGTTGTTCTCCCACTCGCGGTGACCCGACTCGGCGAAGTCCGCGAGCACGGCGCGGAGGAACTCACCGAACTCGTCTCGCGTCGTCGCCCGCTCAGGGTCAGCGTGAGTCGCACGACCGGTCGCCCACGACGGATGGTCCAGCGAGTCCGCGAGCGCACCGAACTGCGCGGCGAGTCGCTCGAAGATCTGCTGGGGTCCCCGAAGTTCGAAGGGCACCAGGTCGACGCGCTCCGTGATGTTCCGGATCGCGAGTACCTCAGCCCGGCTCAGTCGGACCTGAGCGACGTCCTTGCCGACCGACTGGATCTCCATGCTCAGAAGTACCAGGGGAACCGGGACCAGTCGGGCGCGCGCTTCTCCAGGAACGCGTCGCGGCCCTCGACCGCCTCGTCGGTCATGTAGGCGAGCCGCGTCGCCTCGCCGGCGAAGACCTGCTGGCCGACCATGCCGTCGTCGACGGCGTTGAAGGCGAACTTGAGCATCCGCTGCGCCGTCGGGCTCTTGCCGTTGATCTTCGCCGCCCACTCCAGCGCCACGTCCTCGAGGGAGGCGTGCGGGACGACGGCGTTGACCATGCCCATCCGGTGCGCGTCCTGCGCCGAGTACTCGTCGCCGAGGAAGAAGATCTCGCGGGCGAACTTCTGCCCGACCTGGCGGGCGAGGTAGGCCGACCCGTAGCCGCCGTCGAAGGAGCCGACGTCGGCGTCGGTCTGCTTGAACCGGGCGTGCTCGGCGCTGGCCAGGGTGAGGTCGCAGACGACGTGCAGGCTGTGGCCGCCGCCGGCCGCCCAGCCGGGCACGACGGCGATGACGACCTTCGGCATGAACCGGATGAGCCGCTGCACCTCCAGGATGTGCAGCCGCCCCGCCCGCGCGGCATCGACGGTCTCAGCGGTCTCGCCGCTGGCGTACTGGTAGCCGGACCGGCCGCGAATCCGCTGGTCGCCGCCGGAGCAGAACGCCCAGCCACCGTCCTTCGGCGACGGCCCGTTGCCGGTCAGCAGTACGCACCCCACGTCGGGCGTCATGCGGGCGTGGTCGAGCACCCGATACAGCTCGTCGACGGTGTGCGGCCGGAACGCGTTGCGCACCTCGGGCCGGTCGAACGCGATCCGCACGGTGCCGCGGTCGTGCCCGTCCTCGACATGGCGGTGGTAAGTGATGTCGGTGAGCTCGAAGCCCTTGACCGGGCGCCAGCGGGACGGGTCGAACGGTGCGGTCGTCACGCGTTTCTCCTATGTCAAGCCGCTGCTGTGAGGTTCGGCGCGGTTGCGGTTGATGGGTTGTTCTTCAGGGTGTTGAAGACGGTTCGGGCGAGTCGTCGTTTGAGGGCTCGCAGGGCTTCGGTGGTGGTGTCGCCGGTGGCGATGCGTTTGTTGTAG
>NZ_POTW01000027.1 GCF_003236295.1 Jiangella anatolica | reverse complement strand
CGACGGCGGCAACAAAAACGCCTGGTCACGATCCACCGACCGGTACTCCTTCGCCACGACCGCCACCCTCTCAAACCACGATCAACCAGGCCAGACGCCACACCGAGCCAAAACGCAACAGGCTCCACAGCGACGCAAAAGGTTGATGATCATGGGCGATCAGCCGGTCAGCCGTAGACGGCGCCGGCGGGGATGGCCTTGCGGCTGGCGATGATCTGGTCGGCGAGGCCGTAGTCGACCGCGTCCTGCGCGGAGAAGGTCTTGTTGCGGTCGGTGTCGGCGCGGATCTTGTCCACCGCGTGACCCGTGTGCCGGCTGAGGATCGCGTCCATCTCCGAGCGCACCTTCGCCACCTCCTTGGCCTGGACGGCGAGGTCGGGCAGCGTGCCGCGGGCCTGGCTGGACGGCTGGTGCAGCATGACCTTGGCGTGCGGCAGCACGAACCGCCGGCCCGGCGCGCCGGCCGCCAGCAGCACCGCCGCCGTCTCCGACGCCTGGCCCATGCAGGTGGTCGACACCGGCGGGGTCACGTACTGCATGGTGTCGTAGATCGCGGTGAGCGCGCTGTACGTCCCGCCGGGGGAGTTGATGTACAGCCCGATCTCCAGGTCCGCGCTGACCGACTCCAGGTGCAGCAGCTGGGCCATGACGACGTTCGCGACGCCGTCGTCGATCGGGGTGCCGATGAAGACGATCCGCTCGTTCAGCAGCCGCGAGTAGATGTCGAAGGCGCGCTCGCCCGACGGCGTCTTCTCGATCACCGTCGGGATCGTGTACTGGCTCACGCGCCCACCCCCACGACC
Organism: Jiangella anatolica; assembly: GCF_003236295.1. Lineage (GTDB taxonomy): Bacteria > Actinomycetota > Actinomycetes > Jiangellales > Jiangellaceae > Jiangella > Jiangella anatolica. The sequence continues at coordinate 73,189 of NZ_POTW01000027.1, read as the reverse complement.
GGGCGGCCGGACCGCGGCCGGACGTCGTCCAGCTGCTCGACGATGTGGTCGATGAAGCCGTAGGCCAGCGCCTCCTCGGCGGTGTACCAGCGGTCGCGCTGACTGTCGGCCTCGATCCGCTCCGGCGGCTGACCGGTGTGCTCCGCCGTCAGCGCCGTCATGAGCGCCGACGTGCGGGCCAGCTGCTCGGAGTAGATCTCGATGTCCGCCGCCGTCCCGCCGAACCCGGCCGAGCCCTGGTGCATGAGCACCTGCGCGTGCGGCAGGCTGAACCGCTTGCCCGGCGTGCCGGCGGTGAGCAGGAACTGACCCATGCTCGCCGCGAGCCCCATCGCCAGCGTGCTGACGTCGTTCGGGATCAGGCGCATCGTGTCGTAGATGGCCAGGCCCGCGCTGACCGAGCCGCCGGGGGAGTTGATGTAGAGGCTGATGTCGCTGCGCGGGTCCTCGGCGGACAACAGCAGCAGTTGTGCGCAGAGCCGGTTCGCGACCTGGTCGTCGACCTCGGTGCCCAGCACGATGATCCGTTGGTGGAGGAGCCGGGTGGCCAGCTGGTCGTCCAGCGTCCCGGTGATCGGTCCCGCGTTCGTCATGTCGTTCTCCCTTCTGCCCTCGATCATTGGCCGGGCGCGACGGCCGCTCCAACGGAATCTGCTGGCAGCAGAGACGGCGCGGTCGTGGCAGCATGGTGGGCGTGACGAGCAGTCCCGACGAGGCGCAGCGGCTGCGCGACCTGGCCCGGCTGCGTCGTGTCCGCGACCGGATCGACCGCGAGTACGCCCAGCCGCTGGACGTCGAGGCGCTGGCGAAGGGCGCGAACATGTCGGCCGGTCACCTGAGCCGCGAGTTCAAGCGGGCCTACGGCGAGTCGCCGTACTCGTATCTGATGACGCGGCGCATCGAGCGGGCGATGATGCTGCTGCGCCGCGGCGACCTCAGCGTCACCGAGGTGTGCTTCGAGGTCGGCTGCCAGTCGCTGGGCACGTTCAGCACCCGGTTCACCGAGCTGGTCGGGGAGCCGCCGAGCGCCTACCGGGCCCGCACCGCCGAGCCGGCGCCGGAGATGCCGTCGTGCATCACCAAACAGGTCACGCGGCCGATCAGGAATCGAGAAGCCAAGCCCGCGGCGGCCCCACTAGCGTGACGTCCATGGACATCACCATCCAGAACGCGTTCCTGCCGCAGACCGATCCGGAGGCGTCGCTCGCGTTCTACCGCGACACGCTCGGCTTCGAGCTGCGCCTGGACGTCGAGTACGAGGGGATGCGCTGGCTCACTGTCGGGCCGCCGGACCAGCCCGGCACGTCGATCGTGCTGCACCCGCCGGGCGCTGATCCGGGCATCACCGACGACGAGCGCCGCACCATCAACGAGCTGATCGCCAAGGGCGTCTACGGCGCGATCACGCTGGCCACGCCCGACCTCGACGGCGTCTTCGACCGGCTGCAGGCCAGCGGCGCCGACGTGCTGCAGGAGCCGATGGACCAGCCCTACGGCGTCCGCGACTGCGCGTTCCGCGACCCGTCCGGCAACGTGGTCCGCATCAACCAGACCACCTGAGCGCGGCGATGGCGCCGGCGGCCGCGACCAACCGGTCCTACCGCGAGGTGCTGCGCGACCGCGGCGTGGCCGGCCTGCTCGCCGGCGACCTGCTGGCCGGCGCCGGCACCGGCATGCTGCTGGTCGCGATGCCCGTGCAGACGCTGGCGATCCACGGCCGTGTGCCGGTCGCGGTCGCCGTCGGGCTCGTCGCGGCGGCGCCGTTCGTGCTGTCGACGGCGCTGGCGACGGTGATCGGGCTGGGCCGGGCCGGGCTGTCGCCGCGGACGCTGCTGATCGCCGACTGCGTGCTGCGCGCGCTGACGTTCACCGCGCTCGGCGTGCTGGCCGTCACCGACCGGCTGACGCTGCCGGTCCTGCTCGGCGGGCTGCTGATCGGGTCGGTGTTCCGGCTGGCCGGGTCCAGCGGCCGCCGCCTGCTGGCGACGTCGATGGCCGGCGACGATGGACGGTTCGCCGTCAACGGGCTGCTCGGGCTGAACGCCTCGGTCGCGCTGTACGTCGTCGGGCCGGTGCTGGGCGGCATCGTCGTCGCGGCCGCCGGGCCGGGGGTGGCGCTGCTGGCCGACGCCGGTGGCGCGCTGATCCTGCTGGCCGCCGTCCTCGTCTCGGCGCCGCGGGACGCGGGTCCGGCCGGCGGCCGGCCGAGCGCGGGGGAGTCGGGCTGGTCGATCCTGCGCCGCCGGCCGGTCGCCGCCCGGCTGCTGGTCGTCGTGTTCTTCTTCAACTTCCTCTACATGCCGATCGAGGTGGCGCTGCCGCTCTACGTGCGCGACACGCTCGACGCCGGACCGTCCGCGCTGGGCCTGCTGTGGGGCGCGCTGGGCGCCGGCGCGTTCGTCGGGGCCGCCCTGGTGAACCAGCTGCGCGACCTGCCGCAGCGGCAGCTGCTGATCGCGATCGTCGGGTTGTGGGCGCTGTGCCCGATCGCACTGTCCGTCGTCGGCGGTCTGCCCGCCGCGATGATCGTGTTCGGTCTCGGCGGGCTGGTGTGGGCGCCGTTCACGCCCGTCGCGTACAGCTTCGTGCAGTCCGGGCTGGCGCCGGAGGAGCACCAGCCGGTGGTCACGCTCTGGACCACCGGCGCGACGGTGGCCGCGCCGCTGGGCCTGCTGGCCGGCGGGCCGCTGATCGAGCTGGCCGGGGTGACCGGCGGGCTGGTGCTGTCCGGCGTGCTGACGCTGCTGCTGGCGCCGCTCGCGGCCGTCGCCGTGCTGGGCCGTCGCTAGGGTGTGTCTCCCAAGTCCATGGCCTACTGCGCGACGCCCAGGCGGCGCCTCGCTGCGTTCTCGTCAGTCGCCATAGGCACCGCTATGTCTCCTTCCTCGGCCTTGCGAGGCATCCACCTGGACGCCGCTCGCTACGGCCGAGACTTGGGAGACACACCCTCGGCCGGCGCTAGGGTCGGTCCGGATGGACGGGTCCACCGCGGTCGAGATCGCCTGCGACGAGTCCGGCTCCGAAGGGGAGCGGCTGGCCGGCGGCAACACCGACGTGTTCGGCTACGGCAGCGTGCTGATCGACGCCGCGGCCGCGGCCGCCTGCGTCGCCGAGCTGCGCGACCGCATCCGCTCGCCCGCCGTCGAGTACAAGGCGAACCACCTGCTGCGCAGCAAGCACCGGGCGGCGCTGGCGTGGTTCCTCGGCCCGACCGGCCCGATCGCCGGACACGCCCACGTCTATCTGGTCGACAAGCCGTTCCTGCTGGTCACGCGCGTGGTGGCGGAGGGCGCGGCGACGCTGTACCGGGCCGGTCCGCGCGTGTTCGGCCCGGCGGCATGGACGGCGTTCCTGACGGCGGCCAACGACCTGCTCCGCTCGTCCGGACGGGGTCCCGTTCCGGACGATCCCGCCGCCGCGTTCGCCGTCGCGGTGGCCGGGCTGACGGCCGCCGCGCCCGCCGACGGGCCGGTCGCCGCCGTCGTCGACGCGCTGCGGGCCGGCCGCGCGCCCGGCGCCGTCACGTCGCTGGACCCGCTGCTGCCCGCGTTCGTCCGCGCCGTCGAGCACTGGAGCGCGCCCGGCCGGCCGGTCCGGGTGCTCCACGACGAGCAGCGCATCCTCACCCCGCGGCGGCTGGCCGCGCTCGGCACGCTGGACGGGCGGCTGGCCGGGGTCCGGTTCGCCGACTCGATCACCGAGCCGCGGGTCCAGGTCGCCGACTTCCTCGCCGGCGTCGCGCGCAGGATCGCCGAGGACGCGCTGGCCGGCGCGCCCGACCCCGAGCTGGTCGCGCTGCTGCGCCCGTACGTGGACCCGGCCTCGATCTGGGCGGATTGGGCAACACTCCGTCCGGCGGCGGAGTCGGTCGGCGGGCCTGGCTAGGGTCGCGGAGATGGAGCTTCGCGACCGAGTGGCCGTCGTCACCGGTGGCGCCGGCGGCGCCGGCCGGGCGATCGTGGCGGCGCTGGCCGAGCACGGCGCCGCCATCCTGGTCGCCGACGTCGACGGCGACCGGTGCGCCGCCACCGTGGCCGAGGTCGAGGCGGCCGGCGGACGGGCCGCGTCGCTCGTCGTCGACGTGTGCGCCGACGACGCCGCCGAGGCGCTGATCTCGTCGGCCGCGCGGCTGGGCCCGCTGGGTGTGCTGGTGAACAACGCCGGCGGGGCCGGCGGACCCGTGGCGTTCCCGGACGCCGCGCCCGAGCAGTGGGACCGCGTGCTCGACCTCAACCTGCGTGCGCCCATGCGGCTCACCCAGGCCGTGCTGGAGCCGTTGCGGGCGGCCGGCGGCGGTGCGGTCGTCAACGTGGCGTCGGGCGCGGGGCTGGAGCTGTCGCCGTACCGGTCGCCGGAGTACGGTGCGGCGAAGGCGGGGCTGATCCGGTTCACCGCCGCGGTCGCGGGACTGCGGGAACGCTTCGGCGTGCGGGTCAACTGCCTCGTGCCGGGCTGGATCGGGCTGCCGCGGGCGCACGCCGAACTGGCGGCGATGTCGCCGGCCGACCGCGTCCGGACGCCGCCGTTCGTGCCGCCGCAGAGCGTGGCCGCGGCGGTGCTGCGCCTCGCCGGGTCCGACGATCTCGCCGGCCGCGTGCTGGTGCTGCGCGGCGGACGGGAGCCGGAGCTGCTCGATCCGGCGCCGTTCGAGTAGGCCTCGGTCGCCCGGCGGGTCAGCCGTCCTCGGCGGTGCGCAGGACGCCGGTGAGGTGCTCGGCGGCGGCGAGGACGGCGGGCGCGTGCACCCGGCCGGGCTGGCGGGTGAGACGCTCGATGGGCCCGGAGACGGAGACGGCGGCGACGACGCGGCCGGAGGAGGAGCGGATCGGCGCGGACACCGACGCGACGCCGGGCTCGCGTTCGCCGACGCTCTGCGCCCAGCCGCGGCGGCGGACCGCGGCGAGCATCGTCGCGGTGAAGCGGGCGCCCTGCAGACCGCGGTGCATGCGCTCCGGCTCCTCCCACGCGAGCAGTACCTGGGCGGCGGACCCGGCCAGCATGGTGACCGTCGCGCCGACCGGGATGGTGTCGCGCAGCCCGCTGGGCCGCTCGGCGGCGGCGACGCAGATGCGCTGGTCGCCCTGACGGCGGAAGAGCTGCGTGCTCTCGCCGGTCGCTTCGCGGAGCCGGGCGAGGACGGGGCCGGCGGCGGCCAGCAGCCGGTCCTCGCCGGCGGCAGTGGCCAGTTCGCCGAGCCGCGGACCCAGCACGAATCTGCCGTGCAGGTCGCGGGAGACGAGGCGGTGGTGCTCCAGCGCGACGGCGAGCCGGTGGGCCGTGGGGCGGGCCAGTCCCGTGGAGGCCACGAGGTTGGCGAGGGTGGCCGGGCCTGCCTCAAGAGCCGACAGGACGAGTGCGGCCTTGTCTAGAACGCCGACTCCGCTAGAGTTGTCCATGACTCGATATTGCCATCTCAACATGCGAGATCGCAAGTGGTGGATCCACCGAGATCGTGTGACCGACGAACGGAGCAGGTGATGGGCAAGACCCTGGCAGAGAAGGTGTGGGACGCGCATGTCGTGCGTCGAGCCGAGGGTGAGCCTGACCTCCTCTACATCGATCTTCATCTTGTCCACGAAGTGACCAGTCCGCAAGCCTTCGACGGCCTGCGACTGGCCGGCCGCCCGGTCCGCCGTCCGGACCTGACGCTGGCCACCGAGGACCACAACACCCCCACCGTCGACATCGACAAGCCCATCGCCGACCTCACCAGCCGCACGCAGATCGAGACTCTGCGGAGGAACTGTGAAGAATTCGGTGTGAGGCTTCATTCTCTGGGCGACGTGGAGCAGGGCATCGTGCACGTCGTCGGTCCGCAGCTGGGCCTGACGCAGCCGGGCCTGACGGTGGTGTGTGGTGACTCGCACACGTCGACGCACGGTGCGTTCGGCGCGCTGGCCTTCGGCATCGGCACCTCTGAGGTCGAGCACGTGCTCGCCACCCAGACGCTGCCGCTGCGGCCCTTCAAGACGATGGCGATCAATGTCGAGGGCACGCTGAGGCCGGGCGTGACGGCGAAGGACATCATCCTCGCCGTCATCGCCAAGATCGGCACCGGCGGCGGTCAGGGCTACGTCCTGGAGTACCGCGGCGAGGCCGTCCGCGCGCTGTCGATGGAGGCGCGGATGACGATCTGCAACATGTCCATCGAGGCCGGTGCCCGCGCCGGCATGATCGCGCCCGACGACACGACCTTCGCCTACATCGAGGGCCGCCCGCACGCGCCGCAGGGCAAGGAGTGGGACGCCGCGCTGGAGTACTGGCGCACCCTCTACACCGACGACGACGCGGTGTTCGACGCCGAGGTGACGATCGACGCCGACGCGCTGGAGCCGTTCGTCACGTGGGGCACCAACCCGGGGCAGGGGCTGCCGCTGTCGGCGTCCGTCCCCGACCCGGACAGCTTCGCCGACGAGTCGGAGAAGGCGGCCGCGCGCCGGGCGCTGGAGTACATGGCGCTCGAGGCCGGCACGCCGCTGCGCGACATCGCCGTCGACACCGTCTTCATCGGGTCGTGCACGAACGGCCGGATCGAGGACCTGCGCGCCGCGGCCGCCGTCGTGAAGGGGCGGAAGAAGGCCGACAGCGTCCGCGTGCTCGTCGTGCCCGGCTCGGCGAAGGTCCGGCTGCAGGCCGAGCAGGAGGGGCTGGACCAGGTCTTCACCGAGTTCGGCGCCGAGTGGCGGCACGCCGGCTGTTCGATGTGCCTGGGCATGAACCCCGACCAGCTGGCGCCGGGCGAGCGCAGCGCGTCCACGTCGAACCGCAACTTCGAGGGCCGCCAGGGCAAGGGCGGCCGCACCCATCTGGTCAGCCCCCTGGTGGCCGCCGCGACGAGCGTGCGCGGCACGCTGTCGTCGCCGGCCGACCTCGAGCCGGCGTCGTAGGAGACAAGGTCATGGAGAAGTTCATCCGGCACACCGGTGTCGGTGTCCCGCTGCGGCGCAGCAACGTCGACACCGACCAGATCATCCCGGCGGTGTACCTCAAGCGCGTGACGCGCACCGGGTTCGAGGACGGGCTGTTCGCGGCCTGGCGCGGCGACGAGACGTTCGTGCTCAACAACCCGGCGTTCGCCAGCGGCTCGGTGCTCGTCGCCGGCCCCGACTTCGGCACCGGCTCGTCGCGCGAGCACGCCGTCTGGGCGCTGAAGGACTACGGGTTCAAGGCGGTGCTGTCGTCGCGGTTCGCCGACATCTTCCGCGGCAACTCCGGCAAGCAGGGGCTGCTCACCGGCCAGCTCAGCCAGGACGACATCGAGCTGATCTGGAAGGCGCTGGAGAACGCGCCCGGCACCGAGGTGACCGTCGACCTCGACCAGCGCGTCGTCACCTGCGGCGAGATCGTCGCGCCCATGCAGGTCGACGACTACACCCGCTGGCGGCTGATGGAGGGGCTCGACGACATCGGCCTCACGCTGCGGCACACCGACGCGATCGACGACTTCGAGGCGGCGCGTCCGTCGCACAAGCCGCGCACGCTGGTCTGAAGATCCCCGATCCGCTGCCCTCAGCCGTCTATGGTGGGTGAGATGAACTCGCCCGCCGGGCGGGACGGCTGAGGAGCAACGGTGGGGAAGAAGAAACTGATCGACCGCATTGCCGACGGTTTCGACGGCAACCGCGAGGTGGCACAGCACGCTCTGGACTCCGTCGTCGAAGGTATCCAGCGCTCGCTGGCAGCGGGTGAGAAGGTCGCCGTCAAGGGGCTCGGCGTCTTCGACCGCGACAAGGACAAGAGCGGCAAGAAGAAGTCGAAGAAGCGCACGGTGCCGACGTTCAGTGCGGCCGACGAGCTCAACGACGTCGTCGCCGGCGTGAAGAAGGCGAGCACGCGCGTCAAGGAGTCGCTCTCGCTGGTGCCGGCGCAGGCTGCCGCGGTGGCGGAGTCGGCGACCCGCTCGGTGTCGTCGGCGGCCAAGCAGGTGGCCGACGCGGTCCGCGGCGACGACGCGCCCGCTCCGGCCCCGGCCAAGAGGGCCGCGACGACGGCGCGCAAGGTGCCGGCCAGCCGGCCGGCGGCGCCGAAGAAGGCGGCCGGCCCGGCCCGCAAGACCACGACGACCGCCGCCAAGAAGACGGCGGCCCCGGCGGCCCGCAAGACCACCGCCGCGGCGAAGAAGACGACGGCCGCGCCGGCCGCGAAGAAGACGACCGCGACCGCGGCGAAGAAGACCACGGCGACGCCGGCGGCGAAGAAGACCACGACCACGCCGGCGGCGAAGAAGACCACGACCACGCCGGCGGCGAAGAAGACGACAGCGACGCCGGCCAAGAAGGCGACCACGACGCCGGCCGCCAAGAAGGCCACGACGCCGGCGGCCAGGAAGACCACGACGGCGCCGGCCCGCAAGACCACGACCGCCGCGAAGAAGACCACGACGGCGGCGCCGGCCAAGAAGGCCACGACCACGGCCCGCAAGACCACGACGGCGGCGAGGAAGACGACGACGGCGGCGGCCAAGAAGACCGCAGCGCCGGCCGCCGGCGCCGCCACCGCGGCGAAGAAGACGACGGCGACGCCGGCCAAGCGCGCCGCCGCCACGCCGGTGCAGCCGGCCACCACGTCGGCGCCCGGCACGACGACGCCGCCGTCCACGGCGAGCTGACCCGGGTCATCCGGACGACCGGAGCCAGGCGGCGACCGCGAGGCCGCCGCCCGGCTCTCGTGTTGTCAGAGGGCGACGTCGAGCTCGGCGAGCAGCGCGGCCGTGCGCGGGCCGACGCCGAGCCGGCGGGCGTCCCACAGGTCCACCGCCGTGTCGACGTCGCGGCGGACCGAGGGCACGTCGGCCAGGTCCAGCTCGACCGCGCCGGCCAGCCGGTGCGCCGCCCGCGACCGTCCGCCGAAGGCCGGCTCGAAGTCGGCGTCCGGGGCGGCCGCGTAGATCGTCGTCCCGATCCCGGCCGCGTCGGCGACGAACGAGACCGCGTGCTCGGCGGCCGCCGTCAGCACCCGCGACAGCTCGGCAGGGCGCAGCGCGGGCAGGTCCGCGGACAGCGACGCCACCGCGGCGGAGCCGGACGAGCGGGCCGCCGCCGCGCCGTGCCGCAGCGCCGCGTTCAGCCCCGCGTCCGGCGCGTCCGCGACGACGTCGGCGCCCAGTTCGCGTGCCTCCTCGGCCGCAAGATCGTCGTCGGTCACCACGATCACCCGGCCCACCGCGTCGCAGCCAACCGCCGCGAGGACGGTGTCGGCGGCGAACGCGCGGGCGAACCGGGGCCGCTGCTCGCCGACGGCGTCGGCCAGCCGGGTCTTCGCGTGCTCGGGTCGCTTGACGGGCACCACGACGGTCCAGAGCTGCGTAGTCGTCATCGGGGTCCAGTCTGGCGCATCGCCGGCGACGGCGCGCCGGTGGCCGGTTCGACGTGCATGGCCCGGGGGCGAGACACTGTCTGCGGGCATACACGTGGGCGGAGGGAGAGGTACGTGGCGGTACGCAGGCCGGGGGCCGGGTTCGCGTTCAAGTTCATCGCGTCTCTGATCCGTCCGTTCCTCATGGCGTTCACCCGGCAGAACTGGCGCGGCGGGCAGTACATTCCGCCGCCCGGCACCGGCGTCGTCGTCGCGGGCAACCACATCTCGCATTTCGACCCGCTGACGTTCGCGCACTTCTTCTGGGACAACGGCCGCGCCACCCGCTACCTCGCCAAGTCCGGCGTGTTCCGCGTCCCGGTGTTCGGCCGGCTGATCACCGCCGCCGGGCAGATCCCCGTCTTCCGCGAGTCCCGCGACGCGTCGCAGGCGTACCGGGCCGCCGTGGCGGCGGTGCGCAAGGGTGAGCTCGTCGCCATCTATCCCGAGGGCACCATCTCGCGCGACCCCGATCTGTGGCCGATGGTGGGCAAGACCGGGGCCGCGCGGGTCGCGCTGGAGACCGGGTGCGACGTCATCCCGGTGGCGCAGTGGGGCGCGAACCACGTGCTGGCGCCGTACTCCAAGCGGATCCGGCTGCTGCCGCGCAAGACGATGTCGGTCATCGCCGGCCCGCCGGTCCCGCTCGACGACCTGCGTGACCGGCCGATCGACGCCGCCGTGCTGCGCGTCGCCACCGACCGCATCATGGCGGCGATCACGGCCCAGCTGGCCGAGATCCGCGGCGAGATCGCGCCGGCCGAGCGGTTCGACCCGAAGGCGGCCGGGATCCCGCCGGTCGGCGACCCGAAGCTGCCGGAGGAGCAGCCGTGACCCGCGCCGCCGTGTTCGGCGCCGGCTCCTGGGGGACGGCGTTCGCGCTCGTGCTCGCCGACGCCGGCGCCGACGTGACGATCTGGGGCCGCCGGCCGGAGCTGTGCGACGCGATCAACGCGACCCACACCAACCCCGACTACCTGCCGGCCATCGCGCTGCCGCCGTCGATCCGGGCCACCCACGACCCCGAGGAGGCCGCGCACCGGGCCGATCTCGTCGTGCTGGCGGTGCCGTCGCAGTCGCTGCGCGAGAACCTGGCGGAGTGGGCGCCGGCGCTGCCGTCGTCGTCGGCACTCGTCAGCCTGATGAAGGGTGTCGAGCTCGGCACCGCGAAGCGGATGAGCGAGGTCATCGACGACGTCACGGGCGCCGGCCCAGCGCGGATCGCCGCGGTCTCGGGGCCGAACCTGGCCGGCGAGATCGCCGAGCGGCAGCCGGCCGCGAGCGTCGTCGCCGCCACCGACGACGAGCTGGCCAAGCGGATCCAGCGGGCCTGCCACTCGCCGCACTTCCGCCCGTACACCAACCACGACCTCGTCGGAGCGGAGCTCGGCGGTGCGGTGAAGAACGTCATCGCGCTGGCCGTCGGCATCGCGGCCGGGCTGGGGTTCGGCGACAACGCTCGCGCGAGCGTCATCACCCGCGGGCTGGCCGAGACCGCGCGGCTGGGCGCCGCGCTGGGCGCCGACGCGTACACGTTCTCCGGCCTGGCCGGCCTCGGCGACCTGGCCGCGACGTGCATGTCGCCACTGTCGCGGAACCGCTCGTTCGGCGAGAAGCTGGGCCGCGGCATGTCCGTCGCCGAGATCGTCGCCGGCACCCGGCAGGTCGCCGAGGGGGTCAAGTCGTGCGAGTCGATCCTCGACCTCGCCGGCCGCCACGACGTCGACATGCCGATCGTCGGCCACGTCGCGTCCGTGGTGCGCGGCGAGCTGACGCCGGCGGAGATGGTCGGGTCGCTGTTGTCCCGATCGGCGAAGCCGGAGCGTCACGGGCACTGAAGGCGGGTAGGGTCGGCGCGATGAACACCTCGCAGGACCGCATCAGGGTCGCCGTCGTCTTCGGCGGCCGTAGCTCGGAGCACGAGATCTCGTGCGTCACCGCCGGCGGCGTGCTGGCAGCGCTGGACCCGCGCCGCTACGAGGTGCTGCCGATCGGCATCACGACGTCCGGCCGCTGGGTGCTGACCAGCGCCGACCCGGACCGGCTGGCGATCCGCGGCGAGTCCATGCCGCACGTCGACGACGAGGGCGGCACCGTCGTGCTGCCCGGCCGGGGCGAGCTGGCGGTGCAGTCGCCCGGCGAGGTGCCGCACGCCCTGGGCACGGTCGACGTCGTGTTCCCGCTGCTGCACGGCCCGTACGGCGAGGACGGCACGATCCAGGGGCTGCTCGAGCTGGCCGACGTCCGCTACGTCGGCTCCGGCGTGCTGGCCTCGGCCGTCGGGATGGACAAGCACGTGATGAAGCTGCTGCTGGCCGGCGCCGGGCTGCCGGTCGCGCGGCACGTGCTGGTGCTCCCGTCGGCGTGGGAACCGCAGCGCGAGCGGGTCGTCGCCGAGGTGGCGCAGACGCTCGGGTACCCGGCCTTCGTCAAGCCGGCCCGCGCCGGGTCGAGCATGGGCGTCAGCAAGGTGCGGTCGGCGGACGAGCTCGAGGCGGCGATCCTGGCCGCCCGCGAGCACGACCCGAAGGTCCTGGTCGAGGAGGCCGTCGTCGGCCGCGAGGTCGAGTGCGGCGTGCTCGAGGGTCAGGGCGGCGGCGAGCCGGAGGCCAGCGTCGTCGGCGAGGTGCGCTTCGGCGCCGAGCACGAGCTGTACGACTTCCAGGCCAAGTACCTGCCCGGCGACGACGTCGCGCTGGACATCCCCGCCGACCTCCCCGCCGACGTCGCCGAGCGGGTCCGCCGGATGGCGATCGAGGCGTTCCAGGCGCTGTCCTGCGAGAGCCTCGCCCGGGTCGACTTCTTCCTCCGCGAGGACGGATCGTTGCTGGTCAACGAGCTGAACACGATGCCGGGCTTCACACCGACGTCGATGTTCCCGCAGCTGTGGGCCAAGACCGGCATCGACTACCCGTCGCTGGTCGACCGCCTGGTCGACACCGCCCTCCGGCGGCCGACGGGGCTGCGCTGAGCGCTCCGCGCGTACACGACGACCGCGAGGCCGTCGTGCGTCGCCTCCTCCCAGAGGGTGAAGCCCAGCCGGCGCATGACGGCGATCGAGCGCTGGTTCGCGGCGACGGTGATGGAGATCAGCCGCGGCAGGGCGAGCTCGCCGAACGCGTGCTCCATCCAGGCCGTCGCCGCCTCGGTGGCGTAGCCCTGGCCCCACGCGGACCGCGCCAGCCGCCAGCCGATCTCGACGTCGTCGGGATACCAGTGGTGACGGTGGATGCCGGTGAAGCCGAGGAACGCGCCGTCCGCGCGCCGCTCCACGGCGGCCAGGCCGTAGCCGTCACGGTGATGGTCGGCATGCATGCGAGCCAGCATGCGGTCCGACGCCGCCCGGTCCAGCGGGCCGGTGGTGAAGTGCTCCATGACGGCGGGGTCGGCGTTCATGGCGGCGAACGCGTCGGCGTCGGACGGCTCGATCGGGCGCAGGGTGAGACGGTCGGTCGTCAGCGTGGTGGGCACCGTGCGACGTTAACGCAGTTCGCGCTCCGGCACGGTGTCGAGGATCGCGGTCGCGAGGTCGGCCAGCACGTTCGCCTCGGGCGCGTAGTCGTCGGGGACGGCGACCTCGACCAGGACCTCCCGGTCGACGGCGGTGAAGAAGAGGCCGCCGTCGCCTTCGTCGGGGAGCCAGCCGACGCCGTCGATGGCGAAGAGCTGGGCGTCCGGACGGTAGGACGCAGGTATCGGGACGCCGCAGCGCAGCACGATGGCCGGCTGGCCCCAGGCGGCCACGTACTCCGAGGACGGCTCGACGTCGCGCCGCACCGCGTCGTCGACGGTGTCCGGGAGGGCGTCGTGCAGCGCGGCGCAGACGTCGGCGCTGCCGGGCTCGGGCTCGTGCGGGTCGACGTCGACGGCGCCGAACCCGCAGCCGGCCAGGGCGGTCGCGAGGAGGATCGCGCCGAGGGTCAGATGTGGACGACGGGGCACGTGAGCGTGCGGGTGATGCCGTCGACCGTCTGCACCTTCGCCACCACCAGCTTGCCCAGGTCGTCGACGTTGCCCGCCTCGGCCCGCACGATCACGTCGTACGGCCCGGTGACGTCCTCGGCGAGCGTGACGCCGTCGATCTCCGAGATCTTCCGGGCGACCTCGGCGGCCTTGCCCACCTCGGTCTGGATGAGGATGTAAGCCTGTACGACCACGGGTTTGCCCTCCCACAGTGATGTGTGCGAACGGTCAACCTACCTGGTCGAGTGAACGTGCGGGAGAAGAGGGGAGCGCAGAGTATGCCCGACAGCGTTGGCGAGCTGGGCGAGTTCGGCGTGATCGACGCCGTGACCGCGCGGCTGCCGCAGGGCCCGGACGTCCTGCTCGGCCCCGGCGACGACGCCGCCGTCGTCGCCGCGCCCGGCGGCCGCGTCGTGGTGACGACCGACCTGCTGGTCGAGAACCGCCACTTCCGCCGCGACTGGTCCGAGCCGGTGGACATCGGCCACAAGGCGGCCGCGCAGAACCTCTCCGACGTCGAGGCGATGGGCGCCCGGCCCACGTCGCTGGTGGTGGGCCTGGGACTGCCGGCCGACCTGCCGGCGTCGTGGGCGGTGTCGCTGGCCGACGGGCTGGGCGCGGAGGCCGCCCTCGTCGGCGCGTCGGTCGTCGGCGGCGACGTGGTGCGCTCGCCGCTGGTCGTGGTGTCGGTGACGGCGCTGGGGACGCTGTCCGGCGCCGAGCCGGTCACGCGGGCCGGCGCCCGGGCCGGTGACGTCGTCGCGGTCTGCGGGCGCCTGGGCTGGGCTGAGGCGGGCTACCAGGTGCTGAGCCGGGGGTTCCGGACGCCGCGCGCGGTCGTCGAGGCGCACCGGCGCCCGCAGGTCCCGTACGGCGCCGGGGCCGAGGCCGCCGGTCTCGGTGCGACGGCGATGTGCGACGTGAGCGACGGGCTGCTGGGCGACCTGGGGCACGTGGCGGCGGCGAGTGGTGTGTCGATCGACATCGACCCGGCGCTGGTCGAGGTGGCCGGGCCGCTGCGCGAGGTGGCGTCGGCGCTCGGCGCGGACCCGCTCACCTGGGTGCTCACCGGCGGCGACGACAACGCCCTGGTGGCGACGTTCCCCGCCGGCGTCGAGTTGCCGGAGCGGTGGACGGTGATCGGCTCGGTCGCCGCCGGCTCCGGCGTCACCGTCGCGGGGGAGGAGTACGACGCCCCCGCCGGGCACGACCACTTCGCCGGCTGACCGCGTGTCGTGCTTGGCACGCCGCGCCGCTCGTGCCTTGGCACGTTCGAGCGTCGCGCTTGGCACGCCGCAGGCGACCCCTCGCGCCGGAAATGCGGCCTTTGTGGAGCACTCTGGCGTGCCAAGGGGCGGCTCGACGGCGTGGCGGTCCGGCGGCCGCCGGTGCCTGCCCGCCCTCGGCCCTTGCTGTCCAGCCTCGCGCCTGCTCGGCGTTCGCGGCTTGGCACGTTCCAGCGCCGTGCTTGGCACGCTGCAGGCGACCCCTCGCGCCGGAGATGCGGCCTTTGTGGAGCACTCCGGCGTGCCAAGGGGCCAGCGGGCGGGGCGGCGCGGGGGGACGCCCCCGCCGGGCACGACCACTTCGCTGGCTGACCGCGAATGACAACGAGCCGCCCCCCGGTCGGGGAGCGGCTCGGTCGTTCGTTCAGGAACGGGTCAGCGGCGGGCGACCTTGCCGGCCTTCAGGCACGACGTGCACACGTTCAGCCGCTTCGGGGTGCCTCCGACGACCGTCCGCACGGTCTGGATGTTCGGGTTCCAGCGACGAGGGGTCCGGCGGTGCGAGTGCGAGATCGAGTTGCCGAAGCCCGGGCCCTTGCCGCAGACATCGCAGGTGGCAGCCACGGAGACTCCTACTGAGACGGATTGGAAGACGACATGTGGTGCTGTTCGAACCGGTCACCCGGTCCGAACAACCGCCCCAGCGTACCGGGCCGCCGCGTCAGATAACAAACCGGCGCGGGGTAGTCTCGCCGGGTGCCACCGGTTCCCGACGCCGAGATCATGGTGCGCTGGTGCCGCGCCGGCCTGGACGCGCTCGCGGCGGCCAGGGAAGAGATCGACGCGCTGAACGTGTACCCGGTGCCGGACGGGGACACCGGGACCAACCTGTACCTCACGTTCGAGGCGGCGCTGCAGGAGGCCGAGGCCGCCGAGCCGACGCTGGCGGCCACCGCCGAGGCGGTCGCGCGCGGCGCGCTCCTCGGCGCCCGCGGCAACTCCGGCATCATCGTCGCGCAGATGCTGCGCGGGGTGGCCGACGTGCTGAGCCGGCCGGGGACGACGCTCGCCGACGGCACCGCACTGGCCGACGGCCTGGTCAACGCCGCCGACGAGGCGTACCGGGCCGTCGCCGACCCGGTCGAGGGCACCATCCTCACCGTCGCCCGCGCCGCCGCCGACGCCGCCCGGCGTCGCGCCGCGGAACCCGTCCCCACTCTGCCCGCCGTCGCGCTGGCCGCGGCCGCCGCCGCCCACGAGGCGCTGGACCGGACCCCCGAGCAGCTCGACGTGCTCCGCCGGGCCGGTGTCGTCGACGCCGGCGGACGCGGGCTGACGGTGCTGCTGGACGCGTTCGACACGGTGCTGACCGGACGGCGGCCGCTGCCCGGGCCGCGCACCGTCGGCGCGCACACCGTCCCCGCGCCGGTCCGCCAGGAGCCGCCGGAGCCGCCGGCGCCAGAGCCCGCCTACGAGGTCATGTACCTCCTCGATGCTTCCGAGCCCGAGATCGGCACGCTCCGGCGGACGCTGGCCGGGCTCGGCGACTCGCTCGTCGTCAGCGGCGCGGGGGAGCGCTGGAACGTGCACGTCCACACCGACGACGCGGGCGCGGCGATCGAGGCGGGCATCGCCGCCGGCCGGCCGCACCGGATCAGCGTCACCTATCTCGCCGCCCAGCACCGCGCGCCGGAACCGGGGGAGCGGCGCCGGGTCGTGGTCGCGTTCGCCGCCGGCGACGGACTGGCCGAGCTGTTCGCCGAGGCCGGCGCCGTCGTCGTCGCCACGGCGACCGGGCACCGGCCGTCCACCGGCGAGATGCTGGCCGCCGCCGACCGCGGCGACCCCACCCGGACCAGCGACGTCGTCATCCTGCCGAACGAGCGCGACGCGGTACCGGTCGCCGAGGCGGCCGCGGCCGAGCTGCGCACCCACCATCGCCGCGCGGCCGTCATCCCCACAGTCGCGCAGGTCCAGGGCCTGGCCGCGCTCGCCGTCCACGAGCCGAACCGGGCCTTCGACGCCGACGTCGTCGCGATGACGGCCGCGGCCGGCCAGACCCGCCACGGCGCCGTCACCGTCGCCGCCCGCGAGGCGGTCACGATGGCCGGCGTCTGCAAGCCCGGCGACGTGCTCGGGGTCGTCGACGGAGACTTCGCGGTCATCGGCGCGGACCTGCTGGACGTCGCCACCGAGGTGGTCGCACGTATGCTCGCCGCAGGTGGCGAGCTGGTCACGGTCGTCACCGGCGACGGCGCCGGCCCGGGCCTCGCCGACGGCGTCGCCCGCGCGGTCCGCCGTGGTCACCCGGAGGCCGACACCGTCGTCTACCGGGGTGGACAGCCCCGCTACCCGCTACTGCTCGGAGTCGAGTGATGGTCGGATTCGACACGCAGCTGACCGCCGTGGTCGGCGACAACACCGCCAAGGCGCTGGCGAAGACGCTGGACCTGCACACCGCCGGCGACCTCATGCGGCACTACCCGCGCCGCTACATCCAGCGCGGCGAGCTGACCGAGCTGAGCTCGCTGCGCGAGGACGAGCTGGTCACCGTCGTCGCGATGGTGAAGCGGGTCTCGAAGCGGAGCATGAAGAACCGCCGCGGCTCGATCCTGGAGGCCGTCGTCACCGACGGCACCGGCGAGCTGACGCTGACGTTCTTCAACCAGGCGTGGCGCGAGCGGGACCTGCGGCCGGAGCGGATCGGGCTGTTCGCCGGCAAGGTCGGCTCGTTCCGCGACCAGCGCCAGCTCGCGCACCCCGAGTACGAGATGTTCCCGGAGGACGCCGGCGACATCCGCGAGGCGGCGGAGAAGTACGCCGACGAGGTCATCCCGGTCTACCCGGCCAGCGAGAAGGTGCCGTCCTGGCTGATCGCGAAGGCCGTCGACGTCGTGCTGCAGCAGCTCGGCGACGCGCCGGACCCGCTGCCGGACGAGGTGCTGCGCAAGCGGCACCTGCCGGGGCTGAGCGAGGCGCTGCACGCCGTCCACCGGCCCAAGGCGATCGAGAAGGCATGGGCGGCGCAGCGGCGGCTGCGGTACGAGGAGGCGTTCGTCCTGCAGACCGAGCTGGCCCGGCGGCGGCTGTCGACGGCCGCACTACCGGCGACGGCACGGCGGGCCGCGCCGGGCGGGCTGGTCGACGCGCTGGACGAGCGGCTGCCGTTCGAGCTGACGCCGGGCCAGCGCGAGATCGGCGACCAGCTCGCCGCCGAACTGGACACGCCGCACCCGATGCACCGGCTGCTGCAGGGCGAGGTCGGCGCAGGCAAGACCGTCGTCGCGCTGCGGGCGATGCTGGCCGTCGTCGACGCCGGCGGGCAGGCCGCGCTGCTGGCGCCGACCGAGGTGCTCGCGCAGCAGCACCACCGGTCGCTGACGGCGATGCTCGGCGAGCTGGCGCAGGCCGGCATGCTCGGCGGCGCGGCCATCGGCACCCGGGTCGCGCTGCTCACCGGCTCGATGTCGACGGCGCAGCGCCGGGCCGCCCTGAACGACATCGTCACCGGCGACGCCGGCATCGTCGTGGGCACGCACGCGCTGCTGGAGGAGAACGTCCAGTTCTTCGACCTCGGCCTGGTCGTCGTCGACGAGCAGCACCGCTTCGGCGTGGAGCAGCGGGCCGCGCTGGCCGCCAAGAGCCGCGACGGCACCCGGCCGCACGTGCTGGTCATGACCGCGACGCCGATCCCGCGCACGGTCGCCATGACGGTCTTCGGCGACCTGGAGATCTCCACGTTGTCCGACGTGCCGCGCGGCCGCGCCGACGTCGCCACGCACGTCGTCCCGGTCGACGAGAAGCCGCACTTCCTCGAGCGGGCCTGGCAGCGGGTGCGCGAGGAGGTGGAGGCCGGCCACCGCGTCTACATCGTCTGCCCGCGCATCGGCGACGGCGACGAGGAGCCGGCCGCCGACGACGACCGGCGCCGCCCGGTCGCCGTCCTGGAGCTGGCCGAGCAGCTGCGCTCCGGCCCGCTGCGCGACGTCGGCCTCGACGTCCTGCACGGCCGGCTGCCGGCGGAGACGAAGGACGCGGTGATGGCGGCGTTCGCGGCCGGCACGACGCCGGTCGTCGTCGCGACCACCGTCATCGAGGTCGGCATCGACGTGCCGACGGCGTCGATGATGGTGATCATGGACGCCGACCGGTTCGGCGTCTCGCAGCTGCACCAGCTGCGCGGCCGGATCGGCCGGGGCTCCATCCCGGGCGTCTGCCTGCTGGTCACCGAGGCGGCCCCGGGGACGCCGGCGCGGGAGCGGCTGGACGCCGTCGCCGCCACCCGCGACGGCTTCGCGCTCTCCCAGGTCGACCTGGAGCAGCGGCGCGAGGGCGACGTGCTCGGCGCGTCGCAGTCCGGCCGCCGGTCCAGCCTCAAGCTGCTGCGGGTGATCCGCGACGCCGAGGTCATCGAGCAGGCCCGTGAGGACGCCTCCGCCGTCGTCGAGGGCGACCCCGACCTGGCCCGGCACCCGGCCCTGCTGGCCGCCGTCGAGGCCGCGCTGGCCGAGCAGGAAGCGGACTACCTCGAGAAGGCGTGACGTGCCACCAAGCACGGCGTACCCGGCGGCGAGCACGAACTCCAGCGGCCAGTCGGCGGCCCGGGCGACGAACGGTGCGGGCGAGTCGGTCACGTCCTCAGCCTCCGCCCGCCCGGCCGCGCGGACCGGCGCCCATACGGCTTCCTGACGCCGCGGCGCGCGATCTCAACGCCTTCTTGACACCCGCGGGCGCCGTCGCCGTGTTGGAATCGACACCGTGATCGTGGACAAGGCCATCTACCTCGACGGTGAGCGCGAGGAGATCGACGGCGACATCAGCGAGGCGTTCGAGCGGGCCAAGGCGCGCGGCAACGCCTTCCTGTGGGTCGGGCTGTTCGAGCCGACGCACGAGGAGTTCGACCTCATCGTCGACGAGCTGCAGCTGCACCCGCTGGCCGTCGAGGACGCCATCGACGCCCATCAGCGGCCCAAGCTCGAGCTGTACGGCGACACCCTGTTCGCCGTGCTCAAGACGCTGCGGCACGACGACGCGAAGGAGCAGCAGCCGGAGATCGGCGAGATCATGCTGTTCGTCGGCGACGACTTCGTCATCACCGTCCGGCACGGGTCGGTCAACCCGCTCGCGGCGGCGCGGCGGCGGGTCGAGACGGAGAAGCAGCTGCTCGACGCCGGCCCGCCCGGGGTGCTGTACGCCGTCTGCGACCTCGTCGTGGACAACTACCTGCGGCTGGTCCGGCAGTACGAGGCCGACGTCATCGACGCCGAGCGGCTGGTCTTCCAGCCCGGCGGTGCCGACGCGACCGAGACCATCTACGAGCTGAAGCGCGACGTGCTGCAGTTCCGCATCGCCGTGGACCCCCTGGTCCCGGTCATGGAGGACCTCGCGCATGGCCGTATCGCGCTGTGCGCGGGGCTGAGCGAGTACTTCCGCGACGTGCTCGACCACGTCCTGCGGGTCGACCGGCAGGTGGAGGCCCAGAGCGAACTGCTGACCGGCGCGCTCGCGGCCAACCTGTCGCTGGTGACGATGCAGCAGAACATCGACCTGCGCAAGATCTCGGCCTGGGCGGCGATCGTCGCGGTGCCGACGATGATCGCCGGGATCTACGGCATGAACTTCGACCACATGCCCGAACTGCACTGGTCGTTCGGCTACCCGCTGATCGTGGGCGTCATGATAGGCGCGTGCCTGGTGCTCCATCGCAAGCTGCGCCGCAGCGGCTGGCTCTGACCTCGTGACGCGGATCGTGGCCGGCGCCGCCGGCGGCCGACGGTTGTCCGTACCACCCGGCAACCGCACCCGGCCCACGTCGGACCGGGTGCGCGAGGCGCTGTTCTCGTCGCTGGAGGCGACGTTCGGCGGCGGCCTCGGCGGGCTGCGCGTGCTCGACCTCTACGCCGGCAGCGGCGCGCTCGGCCTGGAGGCGCTCTCGCGCGGCGCCGGCCACTGCCTGCTGGTCGAGTCCGACGCCCGTGCGGCGGCCGTGATCAGGTCGAACGTCAAGGCCGTCGGGCTGCCGGGAGCCGTCGTCGCCGCGTCGCCGGTGGAGCGGATCCTGGCCGCGCCGCCGGACGACCCGTACGACCTCGTGCTGGCCGATCCGCCGTACGCGATGGTTGACGCGGAGCTGAGCGGGGTACTCGTCTCCCTGACGGCGGGCTGGCTCGCACCGGGTGCGCTGGTCGTCGTCGAACGCGACCGTCGCAGCGCGCCGGTGACCTGGCCCGACGGCATCACCGCCGGGAGGGAGCGCCGGTACGGCGAGACCGTGCTCTGGTACGGTCACGGCCGGATGTGACACGCAGGAGGACACGTGCGCCGCTGTCTGTGCCCCGGCTCGTTCGACCCTGTCACGAACGGTCACCTCGACGTCATCGAACGGGCCGCGAGCCTGTTCGACGAGGTCGTCGTCGCCGTGCTGGTGAACGTGTCCAAGAAGGGACTGTTCTCCCTCGAGGAACGCATCGACCTGCTGGAGAAGACGTGCGCGCACCTGCCCGCCGTCCGGGTCGTGAGCTTCGAGGGGCTCTTGGTCGATTTCGCCCGTCAGCACGACATTCCCGCTGTCGTGAAAGGCCTGCGAGCGGTCACCGATTTCGACTATGAACTACAGATGGCACAGATGAACCACCGCCTGACGGGACTGGAGACGCTGTTCGTGGCGACCAATCCCGACTACTCGTTCCTTTCGTCCTCGTTGGTCAAAGAGGTAGCGTCCTACGGCGGTGACGTCTCCGGCCTGGTGCCGGATGTCGTGCTCAAGCGGTTGCACGAAAGATTGGGACGCCGGTGAACGCGCGCCGGCACACCTAGGGGGATGGTCATGGAGGTTCATGACAAGATCGCCGAGATCGTCGCACTCGTCGACTCGGCGCGGACGATGCCCATGTCGTCCACTGCAATGGTGAACAAGCAGCAGGTGCTCGCCCTGCTCGACGAGGTCCGCGAGGGGCTGCCGGCGAACCTGCAGGCGGCCGAGGCCGTGCTCGGACAGCGCGAGGCGCTGCTGATCGAGGCGCGCGGCAACGCCGAGCGGATCCTGGCCAACGCCCGGTCCGAGCAGGCCCGCCTGGTGGCCGACCACACCGTCACCCAGGCTGCCCGCGTCGAGGCCGAGGACATCGTGCAACAGGCCCGGGAGCAGGCCGAGAACATCCGCAGCGACGCCGACGACTACGTCGACGCCAAGCTGGCCCGGCTGGAGATCGCCGCCGCGCGCATCGTCGAGACGGTTCGCGACGGACGCGAGCAGCTGCGCCATCCCACCGCCTACGGCGAGCTGTCGCAGCGCCGCAACGGCAACCCCGTCGTGGTGCCGCAGCTCGACGGCACCGCGGACCTGGCCGAGGAGTTCAGCTCCGGCTCCGACGGCAAGGCCGAGCGGTTCGGCCCGGACGCCGACGAGTCCGACGACGAGCCCCGCGCCGCGGGCCGCGACTCGCAGCCTGACAAGCTGACGTCGGGTTTGGGGTAGCGGCCGCGCGTCTAGTAGTATTCGTCGTCGGCCTCACGTCGAGGTCACGATTGGCATGCCCATACCAGTACGAGAGTTGACTACGCTGAGCACGCTCGATCCGCGCGCCCCGTTCGTTCTCGCCACACACGAGCTCGGACGTCGGCCAGGGTCGACCCAGCGGGTCGCGATCACTGTGCCGGCGCCTGCCGGTCTCGATCTCGGCGGCGTGGTCGGGGTGCCCGAAGCGGCGGACGTCGAGCTGGACCTGCGGCTCGAGTCGGTCATGGAGGGTGTGTTGGTGTCCGGGACCGTCCGGGCGCCGTACTCGGGCGAGTGCGTGCGGTGCCTGGAGCCCGTCGACGGCGAGGTCGTCGCTGAGGTCCAGGAACTGTACGTCTACCCGGAACGGGCCGACGACCCCGACACCGAGACCGACGACGAGGAACTGCGCGTCGAGGACGACCTGATCGACCTCGAACAACCGGTCCGGGACGCGGTGGTGCTCACACTGCCGCAGTCGCCGGTCTGCCGGGACGACTGCCCGGGCCTGTGCCCGGACTGCGGAGCCCGGCTGGCCGACGACCCGGACCACGCGCACGAGAGCACCGACCCACGGTGGGCGGCCCTGGCCGGGCTGGTCACCGACGACACGAATGAGTCCGGCTCGCACAGGGCCGGCCCGACGGAGGAGAACTAGCCGTGGCCGTCCCGAAGCGGAAGATGTCGCGCAGCAACACCCGCCACCGCCGTTCGCAGTGGAAGGCGAAGCTGCCGCAGGTCCAGAAGCGCACCGTCAACGGGCGCACCACCTGGGTCGTCGCGCACCGCGCCACGGTGGTCGAGGACTCCCAGGGCACGCCGCTGTTCCTGGAGTACAACGGTCGCCAGGTCGGCGACGTCTGAGGGCTCGTGTAGGAGCCCCCAGGTGACGGCCGAGACTCCACCCCTGTCCGTGCTGGAGGGGCGTCTTGGCGTGCCCATCGAACCGGGGCTGCTGCAGCTGGCGCTGACCCACCGCTCGTACGCGTACGAGAACGGTGGGCTGCCCACCAACGAGCGGCTGGAGTTCCTCGGCGACGCCGTGCTCGGCCTGGTCGTCACCGACGCGCTGTACCGGCTGCACCCCGATCTGTCCGAGGGGCAGCTGGCGAAGCTGCGGGCCGCCGTGGTCAACATGCGCGCGCTCGCCTCCGTCGCCCGCGAGCTCGAGCTCGGCCGGTTCGTCCGGCTCGGGCGCGGCGAGGAGACCACCGGCGGACGGGACAAGTCGTCCATCCTCGCCGACACCGTCGAGGCGCTGATCGGCGCCGTCTACCTCGACCGCGGGCTGGTCGAGACCTCCGCGCTGGTGCACCGCCTGGTCGACGACCTCATCGAGGCGTCCGCGCTGCTCGGCGCCGGGCTGGACTGGAAGACGTCGCTGCAGGAGCTGACCTCGCGGCACGCGCTCGGGGTCCCCGAGTACCGCATCGCCGAGGACGGCCCGGACCACGCGAAGACCTTCACCGCCGACGTCATCGTCAGCGGCGAGGTGCGCGGCACCGGCACCGGCCGGAGCAAGAAGGAGGCCGAGGCGCGCGCCGCCGAGCTGGCCTGGAAGGCGCTCAACGACGCGGCCGAGGCCGCGCGCGCGGCCGGCGACTCCGGTGCCCGAACTCCCTGAGGTCGAGGTCGTCCGCCGCGGCCTCTCCGCGCACGTGCTCGGCCGCACCATCGAGCACGTCGACGTCGCGCACGGACGCGCCGTCCGCCGGCACGTCGCCGGCCCGTCAGACTTCGCCGACTCGCTGGTCAAGGCCGTGTTCACCGACGCGCGCCGGCGCGGCAAGTACCTCTGGCTGCCGCTGGACGACGGCGTCCGCGCGGTCGTCGGGCACCTCGGCATGAGTGGCCAGCTGCTGGTCCAGCCGGCCGCGGTGCCGGACGAGACGCACCTGCGGATCCGGTTCGTCTTCGCCGACGGCGACCCGCAGCTGCGCTTCGTCGACCAGCGCACGTTCGGCGGCCTGGCCGTCGCCGAGCTCGGGCCCGGCGGCGTGCCGGTCCCGATCGCGCACATCGCGCCGGACCCGCTGGACCCGGCGTTCGACGACGAGGCGTTCCGGCTGGCGCTGGGCCGGCGCCGCACCGGTGTCAAACGGGCGCTGCTGGACCAGTCGCTGATCTCCGGCGTCGGCAACATCTACGCCGACGAGGCGCTGTGGCGCGCGAAGCTCCACTACGCCCGCGCCACCGAGACGCTGCGCCGTCCCGACGTCGCCCGGCTGCTGGCCGCCGTCCGCGAGGTGATGGGCGCCGCGCTGGCGCAGGGCGGCACGTCGTTCGACAGCCTCTACGTCAACGTGAACGGCGAGAGCGGCTACTTCGACCGGTCGCTGGACGCCTACGGTCAGGAGGGTCGTTCGTGCCGCCGCTGCGGCACCCCGATCCGGCGCGACCCGTTCATGAACCGGTCGTCCTACACATGCCCCCGCTGCCAGCCCCGTCCGCGGCATGCGCGCTGGTGAGACGTTGTACCCGATTCCTCGGAACGAGTTGACCGAGAGGCCCGTCCGGTGGGATGCTGGTATGCGTTGCGGCCTGTGCGTCTACGGTCAGACGGGTGCCGCCTCCTACAGATTGTGATCATTGACTTCTCAAGCCTTCTGGAGGGCTTCGACAATGGCGAAGGCGCTGTTGGGTTATGTCGGGGGAACTGATCCAAGGCTCGCTACAGAAGTACAGCGTTTGCGCAGGCGGGTGACCGACCTCGAGGCGCAGGTGCTGCGGCTCCAGGTGGAGAACGACCACCTCGCCGAGGCGGCTGTCGAGCACGGCCGGCTCACCCTCGACGACACTGTGCACGCCGACACGCATGTGCCGCAACCGGCCTTGACCTGAAGGTCGCGGTTGTAGGCTGGCCCCCACATGCAGGGGAGTCGGTCTATTGCACCTGAAGAGCTTGACGTTACGGGGATTCAAGTCCTTCGCGTCGTCAACGACGCTGCGCCTGGAACCGGGCATCACCTGTGTGGTGGGGCCCAACGGTTCCGGTAAGTCGAACGTTGTCGACGCGCTCGCCTGGGTCATGGGCGAGCAGGGCGCGAAGAGCCTGCGCGGCGGCAAGATGGAGGACGTCATCTTCGCCGGCACCGCGGGCCGCCCCGCCCTCGGCCGGGCCGAGGTCGTCCTCACCATCGACAACACCGACGGCGCGCTGCCGATCGAGTACTCCGAGGTCACCATCTCGCGGACGATGTTCCGCAACGGCGGCTCCGAGTACGCCATCAACGGCCAGGCGTGCCGGCTGCTCGACGTGCAGGAGCTGCTGTCCGACTCCGGCATCGGCCGCGAGATGCACGTCATCGTCGGCCAGGGCCAGCTCGACGCCGTGCTGTCCGCCACGCCCGAGGACCGCCGCGGTTTCGTCGAGGAGGCGGCCGGCGTCCTCAAGCACCGCAAGCGCAAGGAGAAGGCGCTGCGCAAGCTCGAGGCGATGGGCGCGAACCTCACCCGCGTCCAGGACCTCACCGCCGAGCTGCGCCGCCAGCTCGGGCCGCTGGGCCGGCAGGCCGAGCTCGCCCGCAGGGCCGCGACCATCCAGGCCGACCTGCGCGACTCCCGGCTGCGGGTGCTCGCCGACGAGCTCGTACAGGCGCGCGCCAGCCTCGAGCAGGAGGTCGCCGACGAGACGGCGCTGAAGACCCGGCAGGCCGAGCTGACCCGCGCGCTGGAGCAGGCCCGCGCCGCGGAGTCCCGGCTGGAGGCCGAGGTCGCCCAGGTGGCGCCGCGGCTGACCCAGGCCTCCGACGCGTGGTACCAGCTGTCCGGCCTGCGCGAGCGGGTCCGCGGCACAGCGTCGCTGGCCACCGAGCGGGCCCGGCACCTGTCCGAGGCAGGCGAGGTGCAGCGCAGCGGCCGCGACCCGGAGGAACTGGAGCAGGAGGCCGCCGCCGTCCGCGAGCAGGAGGCCGAGCTCGAGGAGCAGATCGCCGCCGCCCGCGAGGCGCTGGACGAGGCGCTGGAGACCCGCCGTGCCGCCGAGGAAGCGGCCGAGGCCGAGGAGCGCCGGCTGGCCGCCGCCGCCCGTGCGAACGCCGATCGGCGCGAGGGCATGGCTCGCCTGTCCGGCCAGCTCGAGGGCGCCCGCCGCCGGGCCGCCGCCGCGGAGGCCGAGCTGACCCGGCTGAGCGCCGCCCGCGAGGAGGCGCTGCGCCGCGCGACCGCGGCCGAGCACGAGTACACCGCACTGGAGACGACCATCGCCGGGCTCTCCGTCGGAGAGGACGGGCTGGACAGCGAGCACGAACGGGCCGCCGCCGCCCTGGCCGCCGCCGACGACGTCCTGACCAAGCTGCGCGAGCAGGAGCGGGCCGCCGAGGGCGAGCGGGCGGCGCTGGTGGCACGGCACGAGGCCCTCCAGATGGGGCTGGCCCGGCGCGACGGGTCCGAGGCGCTGCTGGCGGCGTCGGACCGGCTGTCCGGCGTGCTCGGCTCGGTGGCCGCGCTGCTCACCGTCGAGTCCGGCTGGGAGGCCGCCGTCGCGACCGCGCTGGGCGCCGCCTCCGACGCTGTCGCCGTCGAGTCCGTCGACGACGCCGTCGCGGCGCTGCGGCTGCTGCGCGATGAGGACCTCGGCCGGGCCGGGCTGCTGATCGGCGGCGCGCCGTACGACGACCCGGCCTCGTGGCAGCCGCTGCCCGGCGGACTGCGCTACGTCGTCGACCTCGTCACCGCGCCGGCCGAGCTGCGGCCCGCGCTGACGCACCTGCTGCGCGGCCTGGCCGCCGTCGACGACCTCGCCGCCGCCCGCGCGCTGGTCGCCGAGCTGCCCGACCTCGTCGCCGTCACCCGCGACGGCGACCTGCTCGGCCGCGACCGCGCCTACGGCGGGTCCAGCAGCGCGCCCAGCCTGCTGGAGGTCCAGGCCGCCGTCGACGACGCGGCGGACCGGCTGGCCATCGTGACCGGCAAGGCCGAGGACCTGGGCCGCAAGCTGGCCGCCGCCGAGCGGGCCCGGGCCGAGGCGGCCGCCGCCGAGTCGCACGCGCTGACCAAGCTGCGCGAGTCCGACGCCGAGCTGTCCGCGGTCGCTGAGCAGCTGGGCCGGCTCAGCGGCACCGCCCGCGCCGCCACCGAGGAGGCCGAGCGGCTGGCTGACTCCGTCGCGCGGGCCGAGGAGGCGCGCGACCGCGACCTCGGCGCGCTGGAGGAGATGGAGGAACGGCTCGCCGCCGCCGAGGAGACCGGTGACGACGACGTCGAGCCGTCCACCGAGGAGCGCGACCGGCTGACCGAGCGGGCCCGTGCCTCGCGGCAGGCCGAGACCGAGGCGCGGCTGGCGCTGCGCACCGGCGAGGAGCGGGCCCGGGCGCTGACCGGCCGGGCCGAGAGCCTGGAGCGGACAGCCCGGCAGGAGCGCGCGGCCCGCGAGGCCGCCGTCGTCGCCGCCCGTCGTCGCGCCGCCGAGGCCCGGGTCGCCGCCGCCGTCGCGCGTGGGGCGCAGGCCGTCCTGCGGCACCTGGAGCGGTCGCTGGAGCTGGCCGCCGCCGAACGCGACGAGGTGCAGGAGCTGCGCACGGCGCGGGAGCAGTCGCTGGCCGCCGAGCGGGTCCGCGTGCGCGAGGTGGCCGCCGAGCTCGACGACATCACCTCCAGCGTCCACCGCGACGAGCTGGCCCGGGCCGAGCATCGGATGCGGGTCGAGGCGCTGGAGACCAAGGCGCTGGAGGAGCTGGGCGTCGACCCCACGACGCTGGTCGAGGAGTACGGCCCGCACCTGCCCGTCCCCGTCCCGCCGGGCGAGGACGGCGAGCCGCGCGAGCCGATCCCGTACGTGCGTGACCAGCAGCTCAAGCGGCTCAAGGCAGCCGAGCGCGGGCTGGCGGCGCTGGGCAAGGTGAACCCGCTGGCGCTGGAGGAGTTCGCGGCGCTGGAGGAGCGGCACGCGTTCCTCACCGAGCAGTTGGAGGACCTCAAGAAGACCCGCGCCGACCTGCTCGACATCGTCAAGGAGGTCGACGACCGGGTGCAGCAGGTGTTCGCCTCGGCGTTCGAGGACACCGCCCGCGAGTTCGCCGACGTCTTCTCCCGGCTGTTCCCCGGCGGCGAGGGCAAGCTCGTGCTCACCGAGCCCGACGACATGCTCACCACCGGCATCGAGGTCGAGGCGCGGCCTCCGGGCAAGAAGGTCAAGCGGCTCTCGCTGCTGTCCGGCGGCGAGCGTTCGCTGGTGGCCGTCGCGTTCCTGGTGGCGCTGTTCAAGGCGCGGCCGAGCCCGTTCTACATCCTCGACGAGGTCGAGGCGGCGCTCGACGACACCAACCTGGGCCGGCTGCTGAACATCTACGAGGAGCTGCGCGAGCGCAGCCAGCTCATCGTCATCACCCACCAGAAGCGCACGATGGAGATCGCCGACGCCCTCTACGGCGTCTCGATGCGCGGCGACGGCGTCACGGCCGTCATCTCCCAGCGGATTCGTGAGTCCGAACCGGTCTGAGCTCGGCTCGGCTGGGTACTGGTGAGGTCCGGCGACGTGCCCGCAACCCCGCGGACACGCCGTGCGTCATACGGGTGACGAGGTTGCTCCTGCGCTACCGTCGTGGTGCAAGAGTGAAAGATGTTACTGATGTGACCAACGGGGGTGTCACATGACGACTGTGGTCGTGGCGATGCTGGCGATCGTGATGGTGGCGACGGCCGTGCTGGCCGCCGTCGGCGTGTACTACCACCTGTCCGAGTCGGCGGCGGTGCGGCGCCGGCTGCGGCGGTGGCGATTCCTCGTGGTGGCCCGCCTGGACGACTGGCGTGCGGCCACATTCCACCGGCTGCGGATCGTGCGCCGCGGGTTGGCGCGGCGGCTGGCCCGCCCGGCGCCCGCTCCTTCTGCGGCGGTGTCCCGGATCGGCGGTACGTCCGAGGTGACGCACCGAGCCGCTTGACGGCGCGCTGCTGCCGTTGGCTTGTAGGGCTGCGACCGTTGGTCGTCCCCCTGCTGCCCGATTGTCTTAGCCGGGCCGGCGCGCCTCAAGTCCGCGCCCGTTGTGGCTTGGGTGGTCTGTGGTTGTGGGGCGCGTACTTGACCCGCGTCGTCCCGGCCAAGAACGGGCAGCTATCAGGGGGACGGGGGAGTGTGGCGACGCCCGTCGGAGGCACCGGCCCACGTATGCCGGCTTCATGAGCCGACGTCCGCCGCGTTGGCGGGCTGTGGATTCCCATGATCATCAACCATCTGCGTCGTCGGGGCGACCGAAAAGGTTGATGATCATGGGAACGTGCGAGGATGGCGGCCGTGGAGTACATCGTCATCGTCGTAGCCGTCGTGGTCGTCCTGGGCGCTGCCCTGGCGGCCTTCCTGATCCCCCGTCGACGGCGGGGGGAGGTCGCGGCGCCGCCGCCGCGGCCCGGGGTGGACTACCAGCCCGGGGTCGGCGACGACGCGACGGCGCCGGTCGAGGCGCCGCGGACGCCGATCCGCGACGTCGAGCTGCCGGAGGCGCCGCTCGCGCCCGTCGAGCCGGAGGCGCCGGCGCTGGAGCGCCCGGAGCCCGCCGCCGGCCGGCTGGTCCGGCTGCGGTCGCGGCTGGCCCGCTCGCAGTCCGGCTTCGGCAAGGGCCTGCTCAGCTTGCTGTCGCGTGAGCGCCTCGACGACGAGACGTGGGAGGAGATCGAGGACACCCTCCTCACCGCCGACCTCGGCGTCACGCCGACGCAGGAGCTGGTCGAGCGCCTGCGCACCCGCGCCCGCGTCGAGGGCATCCAGGACCCCGACGCCGCCCGCACGCTGCTGCGCGAGGAGCTGCTCGCCCTCGTCGACCCGTCGCTGGACCGGGCCCTGCGCACCGACCGTCACCTCGAGGACGGCCGGCCCGCCGTCGTCCTCGTCGTCGGCGTCAACGGCACCGGCAAGACGACGACGGTGGGCAAGCTGGCCCGCGTCCTGGTCGCCGAGGACCGCGACGTCGTGCTCGGCGCCGCCGACACGTTCCGGGCCGCCGCCGCCGACCAGCTCACCACCTGGGGCGACCGCGTCGGCGTGGTCACCGTCCGAGGCCCCGAGGGCGGCGACCCGGCCAGCGTCGCGTTCGACGCCGTCAAGGCCGGCATCGAGCAGGAGGTCGACGTCGTCCTCGTCGACACCGCCGGCCGGCTGCAGACCAAGGTCGGCCTGATGGACGAGCTCGGCAAGGTCAAGCGCGTCATCGAGAAGCACGGCCCGGTCGACGAGGTCCTGCTCGTCCTCGACGCCACCACCGGCCAGAACGGCCTGGTCCAGGCCCGCGTGTTCGGCGAGGTCGTCGACGTCACCGGGATCGTGCTGACCAAGCTCGACGGCACCGCCAAGGGCGGCATCGTCGTCGCAGTGCAGCGCGAGCTGGGCGTCCCGGTGAAGCTGGTCGGCCTCGGCGAAGGCCCCGACGACCTGGCGCCCTTCGACGCCGAGGCCTTCGTCGACGGCATCCTCGGCTGATCGATCGCGCTGAGATCTGACGCACGAAGGGGACCGGCTCTCGCCCGATCTGAGGGCACCGATGGGACCGCGTCTAGAGTGGGTGACGGCCGGGGGAGGTGCGTCTACACCGGTGATCCCGGCTGAGGCCCCGGCGCGTGCTACTACGGTCCCGCGTCGGGGCTTCTTGCGCCGCCGGTTAGGTCCGCGCCGGTTCTGGCTCCCGCTCACCGGCCGTAGGCAGGAAGAGCTCCGGCCGGCCCTCGACGTAGAGCTGCGGGATCCGCCGGTCCAGCCACCGCGGCGACCACCAGTTGGCCCGGCCCAGCACGTGCATCACGGCCGGGACGAGGAGCATCCGCACCAGCGTCGCGTCGATGAGGATCGCGGCCGCCATGCCGAGCCCGAGCGACTTCAGCACGACGTCCGGGCTGGGCACCAGCGCGGCGAACACCGTCACCATGATCGCGGCCGCCGCCGTGATGACCCGGCCGGTCCCGGCCAGCCCGTCGATGATCGCGCGCGCGTTGCTGCCGGTCCGCAGCCACGACTCGCGCATCCGGCTGATCAGGAACACCTCGTAGTCCATCGACAGCCCGAACAGCACCGCGAACATCACGATCGGGACGTAGGCCGGCATCGGCGTCTCGTTCTCGACGCCGATCAGCTGCCCGGCCCAGCCGCCCTCCAGCACCAGCGCCACCACCCCGTACGCGGCGGCGACGGAGAGCAGGTTCATCACCGCGGCGGTCAGCGTGATGACGACGCTGCGGAACGACACGAGCAGCAGCACCATCGACACCGTCACGACACCGCCGATCAGCAGTGGCAGCCCGCCGGCCATCGACTCGTTGACGTCGATCGCCGCGGCCGTCACGCCGCCGACGTGCACGTCCACGGGCGCGGCCGGCAGCACGTCGTCGCGCAGCGTGTGGACGAGGTCCTCGGTCGCGGCGTCCTGCGGCCCGGTCGTGGGGATGACGGTGAGCAGCGCGGCGTCCTCGGCGTCGGTGACGACGGGCGGCAGGACGGCGGCGACACCCGGCGTGGCGGCGACGGCCTCGCTCAGCTCCGGCAGCGAGCCGGCGTCGGCCCCGCCACCGGCCAGGTCCGCGACCAGCAGCAACGGCCCGTTCGCGCCCGTTCCGAAGCCGTCGGCGAGCAGGTCGTACGCCTGCCGGCTGGAGTGCGAGGCCGGGTCGTTGCCGGCGTCGGGGAAGCCGAACCGCGCGCCGAGGAACGGCGCCGCCAGCACCAGCATCAGCACGGCGCCCAGCGCGGCGGCCAGGATGTTGCGACGCTCGATCAGGCGGCTCCAGCGCAGCCAGCCCCGCGACGGCTCGACGTGCCCGCCCTCGCTGACGGCGACCGCGCCGCGCCGCCGCCCGATCGGCAGCCGCCACCGCTCGATCCGGTGCCCGAAGAAGCCGAGCAGCGCCGGGAACAGCGTCGCGGCGGCCGCCATCACGATCAGGACGGCGACCA
This sequence comes from Jiangella anatolica, assembly GCF_003236295.1. Classification (GTDB taxonomy): domain Bacteria; phylum Actinomycetota; class Actinomycetes; order Jiangellales; family Jiangellaceae; genus Jiangella; species Jiangella anatolica. The sequence goes on along the minus strand of NZ_POTW01000027.1, from coordinate 41,274 downwards.
TCGTCACCACCGCCGCGCCGCGCATGAACGACAGTCCCATCGCGAACAGCCCGAACATGCTGATCATGACGGTGCCGCCGGCCACCATGACGGCGCGCCCGGCGGTGTCGAGCGTCGCGACGGTGGCGTCGTGCGGCGACAGCCCGGCGGCGCGCCACTCGCGGAACCGCGTCACCATCAGCAGCACGTAGTCGATGCCCAGCGCGATCCCGATCAGCGACGCCAGGATCGGCGCCCAGCTCGGCACGTCCATGATCGCCGCGACCACGCCGGCCAGCATCGAGCTGACCGCGAGCCCGGCGACGGCGACGGCGATCGGCAGCCCGGCCGCGACCACCGTCCCGAACGTCACCAGCAGGATCACGGCGGCGGCGATCAGCCCGATCATCTCGCTGCCCACCTCGCCGCTCTCCGCCTGCCGGATCGCGTCGCCGCCCAGCGCGACGTCGAGCCCGGGCCGTGACGCCGACTCGGCCGCCGCCAGCATCAGCTCGGCGTCGGCGACCGGCAGCTCCTCCGGCGCGTCGACGTCGAGGCTCAGCCGCGCCTGAAGGGTCTGCCCGTCCGGCGCCAGCGCGCCGGGCGTCGTGTATGGATCGTCGACGGCGATGACGTGGGGCATCGTGCGCAGCTCGGCCAGCAGCGCGGTGACATCGGCCTGGACGTCCGGGTCGGTCACGGGCGTGTCGGAATGCACCACGACGTCGACCGGCTCGCCGGCCTGGGCCGGGAACCGGTCCGCGAGCAGCCGCTGCGCCTGTTGCGAGTCGCTGCCGGGGCTGGAGTAGTCGACCTCGTAGTCGCCGCCGAAGCCGGCGGCCAGACCGACGGCGACGGCCAGCCCGGCGACCCAGCCGAGCAGCACCCGCCAACGGTGCCGGAACGCGACGCCGGCCAGCCGTCCGAGCGGCCCCGGCCTGTGTGTAGTCGTCATACCACGATCCTCGAAGCGGGCCGGCCGCGTCGTCGTCCGCCGTGGAGCGCGTCCCGCTACGCCACCGGGAGTAGGCCGCTGCGCCGCCGAGCCGACGCCGGGCGTCGGTCCATCTGGCTACGATCCATGGCATGGAGCGGTTGATACGACGCCTGCCGACACTGTCGGCGCGCACGCAGGACGTGCTGATCTCGGGCTTCGTGACACTGCTGCAGGTGCAGGGCACGCACTCGGCGATCTTGGCCGACCCCGAGTCGACCGGCGCCCCGTTCGACGTCCTCGGCGTCGTGGGCCACGGGCTGCTGATCCTCAGCGGCCTGAGCCTGCTGGTGCGCCGACGCTGGCCGGTTCCGGTGTTCGTGGTCACGGCGCTGATCAGCGTGGTCTACTTCGCCGGCGGATACCCCGACGGCCCCGGCTGGATCTCGCTGTTCGTGGCCATCTACACGGTGGCCGCGCACGGCGACGGCCGCCGCTCGCTGGTCTTCCTCACCAACTCGCTCGGGGTGCTGGCGATCGTCTGGCTCGCCACCACCGACTTCGACGAGCGCGAGCGCATCGGCTGGCTGGCGTTCCGGATCGGCGCGACGATCATGGCGGCGGCGCTGGGGGAGTCGGTACGCTCCCGCCGCGTCATCGCCGCCGACGCCGTCCGGCGGGCCGAGGTGGCCGAGCGGACCCGCGACGAGGAGGCCCGCCGCCGCGTCGACGCCGAGCGGCTGCGCATCGCCCGCGAGGTGCACGACACCGTCGCGCACGCGATTGCGATCATCAACGTGCAGGCCGGTGTGACGGCGCACGTGCTGGACAAGCGGCCGGAACGGGCCCGCGAGACGCTGCTCACGATCGAGCAGACCAGCGCCCGGGCGCTGCGCGAGATGCGCTCGGTCCTCGGCGTGCTGCGCGGCGACGACGACGGCGCGCCCGGCACGAGCCTGGCCGCGCTGGACGAGCTGCTCGCCGTTGCGCGGCGGGCCGGGCTGGACGTCACGGTGTCCGGCTCGGTGCCCGCGGGCTCGTTGCCGGAGGCCGTCGACCAGGCCGCGTACCGGATCGTGCAGGAGGGCATCACCAACGTGATCCGCCACGCCGGGCCGGCCCGGGTCACCGTCGGCCTGGAGCTGGGCGACGGCGAGCTGCGGGTCGAGGTCGCCGACGACGGCGGCGACCTGTCCGGACCGGCCGGGCCGCCGGTGGAGCCCGGCCGCGGCCTGGCCGGTATGCGGGAACGCTGCGAGCTGCTCGGCGGCTCGTTCGAGTCCGGCCCCGAGGGCAACGGCTTCCGCGTGTGCGCCCGGTTGCCGCTGCACCGCGTCGAGGCCGTCACCCGATGACCGACCTGGTGAGGGTGCTGCTCGTCGACGACCAGGTGCTGGTCCGGGCCGGCTTCCGGGTGCTGCTCGACGTCGAGGACGACATCGACGTCGTCGGCGAGGCCGCGACCGGCGCGGAGGCGATCGAGCGCTGCCGCGAGTCGCGCCCGGACGTCGTGCTGATGGACATCAGAATGCCCGACCTCGACGGCATCGAGGCGACCCGCCGGATCGCCGCGATCCCCGGCCTGGAGCGGGTCAAGGTGCTGATCCTCACCACGTACGACACCGAGGAGTACGTGTTCGACGCGCTGGAGGCCGGCGCCAGCGGGTTCCTGCTCAAGGACGCCGGGCCGCAGGAGCTGCTGCACGCGATCCGCGTCGTCGCCGCCGGCGAGGCGCTGCTCGCGCCGAAGATCACCCGGCGGCTGATCGCCCAGTTCACCGCCGCCCGCGCGGCGTACCAGGTGGCCGAGGACCGGCTCGGCGTGCTGACCCAGCGGGAGCGGGAGGTGCTGGCGCTGGTCGGCACCGGCCTCTCCAACGCCGAGATCGGCGACGCGCTGTCGCTCAGTCCGGCGACGGCGAAGACGCACGTCAGCCGGGCGATGATCAAACTCGGCGCGCGCGATCGGGCGCAGCTGGTCGTCATCGCCTACCAGACCGGACTGGTGAGCGCACGCCCCGTGACCTGATGCCAGTGATGTATATGGCTGCCGGTCGGCTCGCGGTCACCTGACCACCCCGTGGTGTTCAACCGGCATGGACACGATCGGCGCCATGTCGATGCGTATCGTGCGGACCGCCCTCGCCGCGGCCGTCCTGGGCGCCGGCCTGCTCGCCGTTCCGGCGCAGGCCGAGCCGGCGCCGGAGTTCGACCTGCAGGCCCACCGCGGCGGCCTGGGGCTGCGCCCCGAGAGCACGCTCGCGTCGTTCGGCAACGCCCTGCAGCTGGGCGTGACGACGCTGGAGCTGGACATCCAGATCACCCGCGACGGGCAGGCCGTCGTCACCCACGACCGGCGGATCAACCCGGCCAAGTGCGCCGACACCGCGCCGGTCACGCCGGGCGACCCGCAGTTCCCGTACGCCCAGGGCCGCTACATCGAGGACCTCACGCTGGCCCAGCTGCGCACGCTCGACTGCGGCTCGCGGCAGCTGGCCGGGTATCCGCAGCAGCAGGTCGTGCCCGGCGCCGGGATGCCGCTGCTCAGCGAGGTGTTCGACCTGGTGAAGCGGTACGGCGCCGACGACGTCATGCTGAACATCGAGACGAAGGTCGAGGCCGGCGCGCCGCACGAGACCGCGCCGCGCGAGCAGTTCGTGCAGGTCGTCGCCGCCGAGATCCGCGACGCGAAGATGGACAAGCAGGTCACCATCCAGTCGTTCGACTGGGGCGCGCTGATGCGGATGGGCGAGGTCGCGCCGCGGCTGCCGCTGGTCGCGCTCACCAACTACGACTTCCTGCAGGTCGACCGGCCGGGCGCGTCGCCGTGGCTGGGCGGCATCGACATCGACGACTTCGACGACGACCCGATCGCGGCGATCACGTCCTTCGGCGCCGACGCGTTCTCGCCGGTGCACGGCTTCCCGCAGGGCGGCTCGGTCAACGACCCGGACTACCGGCCCTACGTGACCCGGGAGATGGTCCGGCACGCGCACCGCAACGGCATCGAGGTCGTCCCGTGGACGATCGACGACCCGGCGACGATGGAGAAGCTCATCGACGACGGCGTCGACGGCATCATCACGGACTACCCGGACCGGCTGCGCACCGTCATGGCCGGCCGCGGCCTCGAGCTGCCGGAGCCGATCGCGTCGCCGCTGGACGTCCAGGCGCACCGCGGCGGGCGCTGGGACCGGCCGGAGAACACGCTGCCGGCGTTCGAGCACGCGCTGGCCAACCCGGCGATCTCCACGCTGGAGCTGGACACCGGCGTGACGGCGGACGGCGTGCTGGTCGTCACCCACGACCGGGCGATCAACGGCTCGCACTGCGTCGACACCGCGCCGGCCACCCCCGGCGACCCGGAGTACCCGTACGTCGGCGACCTCGTCCGTGACCTCACGCTGGCGCAGGTCAAGACCGTCGACTGCGGCACCAAGACGCTGCCGGAGCTGCCCGAGCAGGTGCCCGCGCCGGGCGCCCGGATCCCGACGCTGGACGAGGTGTTCGACCTGGTCGAGGCCAGCGGCCGGGACGACATCCGGTTCAACATCGAGACGAAGATCAGCCCGCTGGTGGACGACACGGCGCCGTACCGCGAGTTCACCCGGCTGCTGGTGACCGCGATCCAGGACGCGGGGCTGGTGGACCGGGCGACGATCCAGTCGTTCGACTGGCGCACGATCCGCTACGCCCGCCGGCTCGACCGCGACATCGAGACCGTCGCGCTGGTCTGGCAGTACGGTCCCGCGGAGTGCGCGACACTGGCCGACGAGTGCTCGCTGCGGGCGTCCTACGACGACCCGTCGGTCAAGAGCCCGTGGACGGACGGGATCGACTGGTGGCGGATCCAGGACCTCGGCCGCATGACGCGGCGGGCGGGCGCCGCGACGGTGTCGGCGAACTGGCAGGTGCACGACCCGGCCCAGGGCACCGTCGTGTCGCCGGACTGGTACCTGCGCGAGGACCCGTCGTACTTCCACGGGCCGTCGGTCGCCGAGCTGCAGCGTCAGGGCGTCAAGGTGGTCCCGTACACGATCAACGACGCGTCGGTCATGCAGCGCCTCATCGACCTGCGCGTCGACGGCATCATCACCGACGACCCGGATCTGCTGATCGAGGTGGCGACGCTCAACGGCCTGCGCTGAGCGGGCCGCCCCGTCGACGGGGCGCGTGACGGGCGGGCATACGGTCGGCAGACGCCGCCGCGTCAGGCTGGCCGTATGTCCCGTCCGCGCTGGTGTGTCGTCGTCGTCCGCTGCTGGGTGGACGGCGAGGACCTGAAGGTCCGGATGCTGGCGACCGGTGACGTCGAGGGGCGCCTGGTGCGCGGTTCCGCGGCGGCGGCCAGCGAGCAACTGGGCAGCTGGCTGACCGCCCTGCTGGCGCTCGAGCCGGCACCGGACCACGGCACCGGAGACGAGCCGGAGACGCCACGGTGACGATCACACACACGGACGGCGCCTACGGTCCTTGCCGTAGTCGTCCCCTGGAGGTCGTCATGAACACGCCCGCCATGGTGTCGCCCTTCGCCGGCAGCGCATTGCGGGCCGAGCGTCCGGCCGAACCCGGCGCGGACGAGTCGTCGCTGCCCGGGCTGCTCTCCCCGTTCTCCATCAGCCGGCTGGAAGCGTCCGCCGACGACGGCGAGCTGTTCGAGCAGCTGCTCGCCGAGCTGGAGGACGAGGCGTTCGACGACGCCGTCGAGGCGCTGGTCGACGAGGCCGCGGCCGTGCACCTGACCACGCCGTGGGACGGTGAGGCGTCGGACCGGGACGCTCAGTTGGAGGCGTGGTCGGCCCGGCTGCTCGACGAGTCGCGGCGTGTGCTGGACCATCTCGAGGAGACCTTCGCCGGCCGCACACCGGAGTCGGTCACCGAGGACGAGATCGAGCTGACCGCGGCGCAGGCGCGCACGGACACGATGAGCCCGGCCGCCGAGCAGTTCCTGGGCGGCCTGGTCGACAAGGTGAAGAGCGGCTTCGCGAAGGTCAAGAGTGCCGCCGCCGCGGTGGCGCGGACCGGCCTGGGCGTGCTGGGCCGCATCACCGGCCTCGGCCAGCTCACCGGCATCCTGAAGAAGCTGGTCGAGCCGCTGGTCACGCGGGTGCTCAACGCCGCGCGCAACCGGCTGCCGGCGTCGTTGCGGGGGCCGGCGGCCGCGCTGGCGGCCAAGCTCGGCCTCCGCGCGCCGGAGACCGGCCGCGAGGTAGCGCAGGACTTCGACCGGCAGTACGCGCAGGCGCTCACCGTGACCGACGAGGCGGCAGCCGAGGACCTGCTGCTCTCCGCCGCCGACGCCGGCCGGCCCGCCGGGGAGGACCCGGTCGCCGACCTCGACGCCGCGCGGGTCCGGCTGGCCGCTGAGCTGGCCGCGGCGGCGCCGGGGGAGGCGCCTGTCGCGCCGGTGGAGCAGTTCGTCCCCGCCGTCACGGCCGCGATGCCGCTGGTGCGCACCGCGGTCCGGCTGATCGGGCGCGACCGCGTCAAGCGGCTGCTGGCCGAGCCGCTGGCCGCCTTCATCGCGCCGTTCGTCGGCCGGCAGGCGGCGCAGTCGCTCGCCCCGCCGATCGCGGACACGGGGCTGCGGCTGCTGCGCCTGGAGCACGAGGAGCCCGCGGTGCTCGGGTCGGAGGCGCTCGTGTCGACGCTGGAGGAGACCGTGCGGCAGGTGGTGTCGCTGCCACCGGAGTCGCTGGCCGACGACGTCCGCGTCGCCGCCGAGGTGCAGGAGGCGTTCGCGGAGGCGGCCGCCCGTTACCTGCCGCCGAGTGTGCTCCGCGCCGACCTGGGGGAGGACCAGGCCGAGCCCGAGGCCGGTGGGTGGATCATGATGCCGCGCGGCCCGCGCCCGCGCTACCGCTACCGCGCGTACACGCACCCGTACCGGGTGCTGCTCAGCCGCCCTGCGGCCCGGGCGATCGTTGTCAGCGGCGACGAGACGCTCGAGGAACGGCTGCTCGACGACGGCGTCGGCGCTTGGCCGGCCGAGGTGGAGGTGCAGCTGTTCGAGGCGATGCCGGGCACGCTGCGGGGGCACCTGGCCGCGGCCGCCGGCGAAGACGGCACGCTGTCGCCGGACGAGTTCGGCGAGCTGACCCCGCAGGTGGCGGGCACGCTGCTGCAGCGCCCCGCACTCGGTGGCCGGCCCGGAGCCGGCGCGGCCGGCGCCCTCGGAACCGGCGGCGCACGCCCAGGCGCTCCCGCCACGCCCGGGCAGCGGTTCTTCCGCGTCGTCGTCCCCGGACGCCCGGGGCGCGCGCGGCGGGTGCGGCGGCTGGCCGTCCGCGTCGACCTGAGCGGCCCCGCGCCGCGGCTGCGGGTGCACCTGCGCATCGGTGAACGCACGGCGCACGCCTTGGCCACGCAGCTGGACCGCCGGGCGCACACGCAGGTCGTCGCGGCCGTCCGGCGGCTCCTGGGGTCGCCCGCCCGGGACTGGCTGACGCAGCGGCTGGGCCGGTCGCGCGCCCTGAACACGCCGCGCCCCATGCCGCCCGAGCGCCGCCGCGCGCTGGCGGAGGCGCTGGCGGAGGGCATGACCACGGCGCTGGCCAAGGAACTGCCGGCCGCCGGCCCGACCCTGGCGCGGGCCGCCCAGGACCCCGCCGCCGGGCTGACCCTCACGTTCACGTTCCCGTTCGCCGGGCGTGCCGCCCTCGAGGCTGGCACACCGGGCACACCCGTACTGGCGATCCGGCCGGGGCTGCGCCATGGCTGAGCCCGCCGCGGCCGAGCCCGAGCGCGTGCAGCTGGCGGCGGAGATCGCGCACTGGCGCCACGCCGCCGACGCGCTGGCCGACCTGGACACCATCGCCTCGCCCGCCGCCTGGGCGGGTCTGGAGGAGTACCTGCGCATGCGGGTGCGCGACCGGCTCGCCGCCGCCGTCGCTGACCTCTCGCTTGAGGCAGCGCAGTGCGCGGCGGCCCTGACCCGCGGCGACGACAGCGGCGCGGTGCGCCGCCGGGTACTCGCGCTGCGCCGCCGCTACCTGCAGGTCGAGACCATCCTGGACTTCTACGGTGACGCCGTCGGCTCGCGCACCAACCCGGCACTGGCCGCCGTCCTGCGCGGGCTGGACGTGATCGCGGGCGACAGCCTCGACGTCATCCTGGGCCGGCTCGGCATCGCGGCGCCACCGGCCGTCGTCTACCTCGACAAGGGCCTGGGAGCGGCGATCCTGCGCGCGGACGTCCGGCTCTGGGACCGGACCAGCCCGTCGCCCGTCGCGGCGATCAAGCTCACCCGCCACAACCTCAGCTATCCGACCGCCATCCTGCACGAGTGCGGCCATCAGGTCGGGCATCTGACCGGCTGGAACGCGGAGCTGGCCGATGCGCTCGCGGCGGCGCTGGCGCCACGGTCACGCGAGCTGGCCGAGGCATGGCGCGGCTGGTCGAGCGAGCTGGCGGCCGACGTCCACGCCTTCGCCCAGGCAGGCTGGGCGCCGGTGCCGGCGCTGGCCAACGTGGTCGACGGCGACACCACCGCGGTGTACACGGCGGTACCGGGCGATCCGCACCCGTTCCCGTGGATCAGGGTGATCGTCAACGCGGCCCTGTGCCGGAGCTGGTTCGGCGCCGGTCCGTGGGACGGCCTGGCCGAGGCATGGGCGCGCCGCCACCCGCCGGAACGGGCGCCGGCCGAGATCGCCGGCCTGGCCCGCCTGAGCGTCGACGCGCTCGACGACATCGTGCGGGTCTGCACCCGCCGGCCGATGGCGGCGTTCGGCGGGCAGCCGCTGTCCGCGCTCGCCGACCCGGCCCGCCGCTCGCCCGCCACGCTGGACGAGTTGGCCCGCCGGGCCGGGCCGTCGCTGCTGACCTCGCAGTACCTCGCCCGCCGCGAGCCGCTGACCGTGCTGGCCTGGCTCGCGATTCGGCCGCTCACGGACCCGGTCAACGGCGCGGCCCACCGCCGGGCCGTGCTCGCCTGGCTGGCCCGGCTCTCGCCCGAGGCGCCCGCGCGGGCCGCCTGACCATCGGAGAAGGAGATCGACATGTCCGCTGACCGCCCACCGGACGGCGGCCTGCCGTCCGAGGCGACGCTGCGCGAGTTCGTGCGGGCCCTGCAGGACGTCGCCACCGCGATCACCCGGCACTCGGACGAGCCGCACGACGGCCGGGGTCGCGGCGACGGGGATCGACCTGCCTCCGCGGCCCAGCGGCGCGCCGTCCTCGACTACCGGGTGCTCGGCGCCCTGACCGGCCGGCTCGCGCCGGGCGGCGTCCTGGTGAGCGCGCGGCGGTTCCAGGACAAGGACCGGGAACGGATCGAGCTGCAGCCGCTGCCGCCGTCCGCGGCCCGGGTGGCCGTGCAGGCCGCCGGCGAGAAGGAGCAGGAACTGCTCGGCATCGACCGCGGCTCCGGCTCCTCCGGCACCGTCACGCTCGACCGCACCCGCGGCAAGGACATCGCGCGCCTCGAGGTGTGGAACGGCGCCGGCCAGCCGATCCGGCTGGGACCCCGGCTGCCGCGCCTGCCGTCCCAGACCCCGGTCGATTGACCAGCCGAAGGGGGCCCACGACATGTTCAGAAACCTTGCCCAGCTGTTCGCCGCGACACCCGGCCGCGACCGCCGGGACGTGTTCCTCGTCCACCCGATCCAGCTCAGCCGCTGGCTCGACGAGGCGTGGGACAGCGCCCGGACGGTGCCCGCGTTCGGCGACCCGACCACCCTCGAACCGTTCCTCGGCGCGGCCGACGTCGTGGAGACGCTGAACCTGCCCCGGCCGCAGGTGACCACCGGCGCCGAGGTCGCGCCGTCCGGTGTGGTGCTGACCGACCCCGACGTCTTCGGCGGCCAAGCGCTGCGGCCGCAGGCCAGCGGGCTGGCGTGGGACCATCTGGCGTACGCGTACCTCGTGGAGTCAACCGGGGTGTTCGAGGTGCTGGCCGAGGTGATCCGCCGCCTGGTCACCGGCGAGACCCTGGACACGCTCTCCGCCGGCGGACTGCGCTGGGTGCGGGCCACCGAGGAGCTGTTCTTCCGCGACCCGCCGCTGTTCTCCATCGGCGGCGTGACCAGTGCCGTGCGGCCGGACGACCGGGTCAACCGGCGCAACTGCATGTGGCGGATGTTCGGCATGGACCTCCCGCACCCGATCCCGGCGCGCTGGGCCAGGCCAGGCTCGGCCGGCGAGCAGGACTGGAAGTCCGACACCGGCAGCGGCGTCAATACCGGGTTCCGGGAGAAGTGGACCGAGCTGTTGCGGCAGGTGTGGCTCGGCATCGAGAACGCCCGCAACGAGAGCGGCCCGAACGCCACCGACAAGGAGTACGTGGCGTTCCTGTGCACCGCGCTGAAGGACATGATGGCCATGCGCCGCCGCGGCGGGCAGCTCGCGCGCGAGGAGTTCGTGTACGTCGCCACCATGAGCTGGTTCCATCTGACCCTCGAGACCCCCGACACGCCGATCGTGGTCGACCTGCGAGCCGACGCGACCAACGCGGCGGACCGGCTGGCGAAGATCGCTCAGCGGGTCGGCCTACAACCGGCGGCGCGGTCGCGCGAGCTGTTCGAGCTGGCCGATCTGATGTCGGCGATGCTGCGGGCGATCGAGCTGGGCGTGTTCGACACGGGCGAGAAGGCGGAGACGCTCTACGTGCCGCTGGCCGGCGGCGTCAACGCCCAGTTGCTGCAGGACATGAACCGGATCATCGACCTGTGGCAGTCCGCGACCGGGGACCGGGTGAAGGACCGGCCCGTCGGTGGCGTCGTCGGGAGCCTGAGCGCCCAGCCGCTGCGCATCCCCGCACCGCCGCCGCCCGTGCCGTCGCTGCCCGCCCCGGCGCCGACGCCCGCCGTCGCCACCAACGGCCGCGGCTGAGACGGAGGCCGTCATGACGAGCGAACCGCTCATCGCCACCCTCCTGGAGTCGCCGTTCGCGCCGGCCGAGGCGACGCCCGAGCCGGCCGGGGAGCAGGAGTCGTGGGGACACCTCTACGAGGCGCCGGGCGAGCCGGCCTTCGAGGAGCAGGCCGCGCCCGCCCTGTCGCGGCTGACCCGGACCTTCCCGCCGGCGGCACTTGCCGAACTGCCCGACGTGCTGCGGGCCAAACCGCTGGTGAGCGCCGAGGTGACCGTGCGGACCGAACGGATCCTGTGGATGATCGCGGGGGCGCGGGGGAACACGGGCGCGGAGCCGGGCTGGGGCGACCGCCTGCTGGTCGACCTGCCCGACCTCCCCAAGGCCGGGCCCAGCAGCACCGTGCACGTCCTGGTCGTCGAGGCGGTGCCGTTCGACGTCAATGAGCAGGACAAGCTCCGGGCGTTCCAGCGGTTCTGCCAGAAGGCGTACCCGAAAGTGTCGCCGTTCGACGCGGTCTCGGTCGGGCCGTGGACGATGAACCGCTGGCTGGAGGAGGCTCTGGAGCTCGCCCCCGGCTCGCTGGCCGCGGCAGCCGGGCTGTCCACCCAGCTGACGGTCGACCAGGCGGCCACCTACAAGCTGGTCGTGTACGCGCTGCTGCCGCGGACCGTCGGTGCGGTCGTGGCGCCGATGGACCAGCGGTCGCTGCGCGGCTTCCCGTTCGCGAAGGCCACCCTGACGGAGGAGCACGAGCGGCTGATCGCGTCGCTGGCGCGCGAGATCGTCCGCAGCTGGTACTCGCGGCGTATCGTGACGAAGATCGTCGTGCAGGGCCACACCGACCCCGTCGGCACCCGCGCCTACAACCTGGACCTCGGCCGCCGCCGGGCCCAGGCGGTGGCGGCCCGGCTCAAGGAGCTGGTCGCCCAGCAGGCCGGCCGATTGCCCGTCGGCACGGTGGAGCGGATCGAGTACGTCATCGAGAGCTACGGCGAGGACCGGCCGTTCTCGACCCGACTGCACACCTTGAACCGCCGGGTCGAGATCACCGTGTACCGGGACTACACGCCGCCGCCGGACCCGCTGGTGCTGGACGAGGTGATCGTGCGGGTCACGCCGCTGCTGTCGTCGCCCACGCTGACACCGGAGGCGGTGAAGCGTCTGAAGTGCGTGCTGGCCAAGATCAAGCAGCCCGGCATGGACGACCGGTTCGCCAGCGACACCCAGGTGTTTCTCATCAAGCGCGACAACCAGATGCCCAGGCCGGAGGAGTGGAGCCGCGTGCTGTCCCGGCTGCTGCATCCGGACCTGTTCGGCCCGCAGGTGCCCGAGGACCGGCTCACCACCAACCTGCGGCTGCTCGACGAGGACATCGCCGGCGGCATCGTGAAGATGAGCCAGATCATCGCCTACGCCTCCGGCGCCGAGTGGGGCCTGGGGCTGCTGGCGCTGCCGAAGGCCTTCAAGCAGTTCAACGCGTGGATCATCGACCGGCTGAAGGATCAGGCGAGCATCTACAGCTGTTATGCGGAGGACTTCCTGGAGTAGGCGCGGGCACACCCTAGGCGAGTCGCGATCATGCGAGTACAACAGTGACTAAGCCGGATCCGCGAGCCATCGCGTGGGTCCGGCGAAACGGGGGGTGTCGCTGATGGCTGCGGTGAATCAGATTGCTGACCTGCACGTCATCGGTGCCTTCGAGGTCCTCGTCGCCGGTGTTCCGGTCGCGCTGCCCGCCGGTCCGCGGCGCCTGCTGGCCTACCTCGCCGTCAACGGCGGTGCGCAGCGCCGCGACGCGGTGACGGGCCAGCTGTGGGGCTGGGTGCCGCAGGCGCAGGCGCGGGCGAGACTGCGCACGGCGCTGTGGCGGATCGGCCAGCTCCCGGCCGGCCTGGTTCGCAGCGGCCGCGACGAGCTCCAGCTGCGGCCGTCGGTGCGGGTCGACCTCGCCGAGAGCGCGGGGCTCGCGCGCGGCCTGCTCGACCCGTCCGGCCGTGACCGGCTGCCCGACTCGGCCGACCTGCTCACCGACGACATCCTCCCCGGCTGGGACGAGGACTGGCTGCAACTGGAGCGCGAGCGGCACCGTCAGCTGCGCATCCACGCCCTCGAGGCGCTCAGCCGCCGCCTCACCGCGGCAGGCCGGTTCGGCGCGGCCATCGACGTGGCGTACCGGGCGATCGCGGCCGAGCCGCTGCGGGAGTCCGCGTGGTGCGCGTTGATCCGCGCCCACCTGGCCGAGGGCAACCGCTCGGTCGCCTCGCACCAGCTCGGCGAGTACCGGCGGCTGCTGGCCGACGAGCTGGGCGTCGATCCGTCCGAGACGATCGAGGCGCTGCTCAGCCCACCAGCAGGCCTACGCCGATCAGGGCCATGACCAGCGCGATCAGCCCGTCCAGCAGTCGCCAGGCGCCTGGCCGCTCGAAGACCGAGCCGAGCGACCGGGCGCCGAACCCGAGCGCGGTGAACCAGGTCACCGACGCCGTCATCGCGCCCAGTCCGTAGAGCCAGCGGCCGTCGTCGCCGTGCTGGTTGGCCAGCGCGCCGAGCAGCACGACGGTGTCGAGGTACACGTGCGGGTTGAGGAACGTGAAGCCCAGGCACGCGAGCACCGCCGCCCGCGCCGTCGTCGCCGCGCCGTTCCCGGCCACCAGCGACGACGGTCGCAGCGCGCGCCGCGCCGCGAGCGCGCCGTAGGCCAGCACGAACGCCGCGCCGCCGTACCGGGCGACGTCCAGCGCCCACGGGCGCGCCGTCAGCGCGGCGCCCAGCCCGGCGATCCCGGCGCCGATCAGCAGCGCGTCCGCCGCCGCGCACACCGCCACGACCGGGACGACGTGCCGGCGGGCGACGCCCTGGCGCAGGACGAACGCGTTCTGCGCGCCGATCGCGACGATCAGCGACAGCGAGGTGACGAACCCGACGGCGGCACTGGACATGCCCTCGACGCTAGGGTCGTCGCCGCCCGAAGACCAGCTAAAGTTTCTACGCCTTCATTAGCATGGCTTCATGATGCGGATCGACCTCCCCCAGCTCAGCGCGTTCGCCGCCGTCGTCGACGAGGGCAGCTTCGAGGCGGCCGCTCGCCGGCTGCACGTGACGCCGTCGGCCGTCAGCCAGCGGGTGAAGGCGCTGGAGGCGCGGCTGGGCCGCGTCCTCGTCACCCGGACGCGGCCCACCGGCGCGACGGAGGCCGGGCAGGTGCTGGCCCGGTACGCGCGGCAGCTGCGGCTGCTGGAGAGCGAGGCGCTGGCCGGGCTCGCCGCCGACGACGCCGAGGTGCGGCTGGCGGTGGCCGTCAACGGCGACTCGCTGGCGACGTGGTTCCTGCCGGCGCTGACCGGGCTGGCCGGCGAGCGCGGCGCCCGGTTCGAGATCCACCAGGAGGACCAGGACCACTCGGCGACGCTGCTGCGCGAGGGCGCCGTGCTGGCCGCCGTCACGGCCGATCCTCGCGCGGTCCAGGGCTGCAGCGTGCGCGCGCTCGGCCGGATGCGCTACCTCGGCGTCGCGACGCCGGACTTCGCCCGGCGCTGGTTCCCGGACGGCCCGACGGCGGCGGCGCTCGGCATGGCCACGACGCTGGTCTTCAACAGCAAGGACGCCCTGCAGTCGCGGTTCGCCCGCGAGCTCGCCGGCCGCCGCGTCGACCCGCCGGCCACCGTGCTGCCGTCGTCGGTGGGGTTCGCCGACGCGACCATCCTCGGCCTGGCCTGGGCGATGCTGCCCGAGTCGATGGCCCGCGCGCCCCTCGACGACGGCCGGCTGGTCGAGATCGCGCCCGGCCGCCACCTCGACGTGCCGCTCTACTGGCAGCGCTGGAAGCTGGCGTCGCCGCTGCTCACCGCCCTCACCGACGCCGTCGTCGCGGCGGCCGCCGGTCAGCTGCGGGCGCCGAAGCCGTAGATCGTCGTGCGCGCGAGCGTCTCGGCGTCCTCGGGCCGGGGGAGCGCGACGTTGGTGAGGATGCGCAGCACGATCACCCCGGCGAACCAGTCGAACATCAGCTGGCGGTCGGCGTCGGGCGGGAGCTCGCCACGGTCGATCGCGCGGTCGAACACCGCGCCGGACTCGGCCAGCCGGGTGGCCAGCGAGGCGCGGTACAGCTCGCCGACGCGGGGGTCGCGGCCGGCCTCCGTCGCGGCCAGCCGGAAGAACGCCCGGCCGTCGTCGCTGCCGGCCAGGCGCAGGATGTCGGTGTAGACCTCGGTGAGGTCGCCGAGCAGCGTGCCGGTGTCCGGGACCCGCACCTCCAGCGCGAACAGCGTCTCGGCGGCCGCCAGCGCCAGCTCGTCCTTGCTGGCCCAGCGCCGGTACAGCGTCGCCTTGCCGACACCGGCCCGCTCCGCCACCGCGTCCACCGTCATGCCGTCGACGCCGCGTTCCAGCAGCAGGCCGGCGGCGGCCTCGCGGATGCGCCGGTCCGCCTCCGGGTCCCGGGGACGGCCGCGGCGGGGCTCGTCAGTCCTGTTCATCACGGGCATGGCTGGGCAGCCAGAGCAGCGCGACCAGCGCGCCGACCAGGACGACGATCCCGGCGACGGCGGTCGTCGTGGTCATGGCGTCGACGAACGCGGCGTCGGCGGCGTGGACGAGGGCCGCGGCGGGCTCGGCGGGCAGCTCGCCGGCGGCGGCGTAGGCGCCCTGGATGCTGTCCTCGACGGCGTGCGCGGCCTGGGCCGGCAACTGTGCGGTGGCGTCGTCCACCTGCGCAGCGTAGACGGAGTTCAGCACCGAGATCAGCACCGCGACGCCGAGCGCGCCGCCGACCTGGCGGACGGTGTCGTTGACCGCCGAGCCGACGCCCGCCTTGGCCCGCGGCACCGCGCCCATGACCGACTCCGTCGCCGGGCCCATCGCGAACGCCATGCCGAACCCCATGACGATCGTCGCGGTCAGGCCGCGCGGCGCGTAGCCGCTGCCGACCGTCGTCCCCGTGAAGATCCAGAACGACACCGCGAGCAGCGCCAGCCCGAACACCGTCGGCCACTTCTCGCCGACCCGCTGCGCGACCGCCATGGCGAGCGGACCGCCGATGACCAGGCCGATCGCCAGCGGCAGGATGCGCAGGCCGGCCTCCAGCGGCGTGTAGCCGAGCACCGTCTGCAGGTAGACGGAGAGGAAGAACGCGGCGCCCATCATCGCGAAGAACACCAGCGTGATCGAGATCGCGGGGACGCTGAAGCGGCGGTCGAGGAAGAACTCGACCGGCAGCATGGGGTGCGGGTGGCGGCGCTCCCACAGCACGAAGCCGGCCAGGATCGCCAGCGCCGCCGCGATCGCGCCCAGGGTGACGGCGTCGGTCCAGCCGCGCTCCGGCGCCTCGATCAGCGCCCACACGAGCGCGACCAGCCCGGCGCACGACAGCGCCGCGCCGACGAGGTCCAGCCGCGGCGCCCGCCGGTCCCGCGACTCCGGGATCAGCCAGAACCCGAGCAGCAGCGCGGCGCCGGCGACCGGCACGTTGATCATCAGCGCCGAGCCCCACCAGAAGTGCTCCAGCAGCCAGCCGCCGACCGCCGGCCCGCCGGCGATGCCGATGCCGGCCATCGCCGCCCATACGCCGATCGCCCGCTTGCGCTCCGCCGGGTCTCGGAACACGTCGATGAGGATCGACAGCGTGCTCGGCATGATCAGCGCGCCGCCCATGCCCATGACCGTCCGCGCCGCGATGACGGTGCCGGGGTCGTTCGCCGTCGCGCCCCACACGCTCGCACCGGCGAACACGATCAGCCCGGCGGCCAGCGCCAGCTTGCGCCCGTACTTGTCGCCCCACGCCCCGGCCGTCAGCAGCAGCCCGGCGAACGCCAGCGTGTAGGCGTCGATGATCCACTGCAGCTCGCTGGCGGTGGCGCCGAGGTCGCGCTGCATGGTCGGGATCGCGGTGTTGAGGACGGTCGTGTCCATCCCGATGAGCACGAGGCTCAGCGACAACACCCCGAGCGTCGCCCACCGGCGGCGGTGGGCGCGGTCGGGGAGGGCGGCGGACTCGGTGTCGAGCGGTGTGAGCGTCATGAGCACTTCCGAGACTGGAGGGTTCCGTATATGAGAGATGCTAGACCCGTCAGTCTCGAAATCGAACCGGCCGCCTACGTGGGCTGCGTCACGGTGGGGGACCGGGTCAGCCGCCGGCGCCGTCGAGCCAGGCCAGGACGGCCAGCACACGCCGGTTGTCGTCGGGGGCCTGCGGCAGGTCTAGCTTGGTGAAGATGCTGTTGATGTGCTTGGTGACCGCGCCCTCCGAGACGTGCAGGCGGGCGCCGATGGCGGCGTTGGAGCGGCCCTGCGCCATGAGCGTCAGCACCTCGCGTTCGCGCTCGGTCAGCCGGTCGACCGGGTCGGGACGGCTGGTCAGCAGGCCCGCCACCACCTCGGGGTCGAGCACGGTGCCGCCGGCCGCGACCTGACGGACCGCGGCGAGGAAGCCGTCGACGTCGGCGACGCGGTCCTTGAGCAGGTAGCCGATCGAGCCCTGACCGTCGGCGAGCAGGTCGCGCGCGTAGATCGGCTCGACGTGCTGGCTGAGCACCAGGACGGGCAGCGCCGGCCGCGACGCGCGGGCCATGGTCGCCGCCGTCAGGCCCTCGGTGGTGAACGTGGGCGGCAGCCGGACGTCGAGGATCGCGACGTCGAAGTCGTCCTTGGCCAGCGCCGCGGCCAGCGTGGCGGCGTCCTGCACCGCGTCGACGACCTCGATGCCGTCGGACTCCAGGATGCGGGTCAGCCCCACGCGCAGCAGCGCCTGGTCCTCGGCGATCAACGCTCTCAGCTCTGCCACGGCACCTCCAGGCTCACGGTGGTCGGGCCGCCGGCCGGGCTCTCCACGGCGACGGTCCCGTCGAACGCCGCCAGCCGGCGCGCGATGCCGGCCAGCCCGGACCCGCGCGGGTCGGCGCCGCCGCGGCCGTCGTCGCCGACGACGAGGCGGACGCGGCCGGGCTCGGCGACGCCGGTCACCCACATACGGGTGGCGGCGGCGTGCTTGACGGCGTTGGCCAGGCACTCGGCGACGGCGAAGTAGAGGGCCGACTCGACCGGGGCCGGGAGCCGCTCGGGCAGCCGCAGCGTCACCGTCACCGGCGCCGGCAGCGCCACCGCGAGCGCCTCGACGGCGCCGGTCAGACCGCTGTCGGCCAGTGCGGGCGGGTGGATGCCGCGGACCACGGAGCGCAGGTCTTCCAGGGCGGAGACGGTGCCTTCGCGCGCCTCGCGCAGCAGCTCGGCGGCGGCCGCGGGGTCGGTCCTCATCAGCCGCTCGGCCAGGCCGACGTTCATGCCGACGGCGGCGATGCGGGCCTGGGCGCCGTCGTGCAGGTCGCGTTCGATGCGCCGCACCTCGGCGGCGGAGTGGTCGATCAGCTCGGCCCGGGTCTTCTCGACCTCGACGACGCGTTCGGCCAGCCGGCGGGTCTGCGAGTGGCCGAGGATCGCGGCGTCGGCCAGTGCCCGCGCCCGCACCAGCCACGGCGTGCCGGCCCACCACAGCGCCGTCATCGGCACGGCGAGCACCGTTAACACCGGCCACACGGACCCGCCGTCGACCAGCAGCATCGTGCCGTGCACCGGCAACGACAGCAGCAGCCCGGCCGGGAGCAGCGACAGCGCCAGCCCGCCGGTCGCGGCGAACCCGACGAGCGCCAGCTCGCGCCAGCGCCGCGGGTCGCGGACCCAGGTGGCGATCAGCCGCAGCGGCGAGCGCCGCGGTCCGTCGACGGGGTGGTCGGGCAGGTCGGTGTCGAGCAGCCCTTCGGCGATCGTGCGCAGGACGTTCACCAGCGTCGCCGTGCCGTGCACGACGATCAGCGCGATCCACAGCCCGATGCCGATGACGCTGAGCGGCACCGCCATGATCGCCAGGATCAGCAGGATCCAGGCGGGCACGGCCAGCGCGGCGGTCCCGGTGGCGACGGCGGTCAGCCGGAGCCGCTCGAGCAGGCCCGGCACGTCGACCGGGAACAGCGGCAGC
Source organism: Jiangella anatolica (assembly GCF_003236295.1). GTDB lineage: Bacteria > Actinomycetota > Actinomycetes > Jiangellales > Jiangellaceae > Jiangella > Jiangella anatolica. The sequence goes on along the minus strand of NZ_POTW01000027.1, from coordinate 22,581 downwards.
GCCACGGCCGGGGCGGGCCGGCCCGAGGGCCGCCCGCCGCCCGCGTGGTCCACCACCGGATCACCTCCGCCCGCCGTCGTCGCGCCTCATGCCACCGCGCCGGTAGGTCGACGGCCCGGACCACGATGGTAGGACTCGTTCGTCCACCACAGGGCCGCGACGACGCCGGCGCCGCCCACCGTCGAGTACAGCCACCACGGCACGTCCAGCCCGCCGGAGCCGATCCCGATCGCCAGCCAGACGACGATCTGCACCGCCGTCATGGCGATCCAGACACCGGTCGCGACCCGCAGCGCCATCGTGACGCCCCACGGGGGCACGCCCGCGCCGAGGCCCTCCAGCGCCAGGTAGACGTCGTTGCGGGTGGCGGCCTCGTGCACCGCCGCCGTCCGGGCCCGCAGCTCGTCGTCCGAGAGCCCGGTGCCGGGCCGCGTCAGGACGGCCACCGCCCGGGTCCTGTCCTCGGCGCTCGCCGGCACGGTGTCGGGGCGGAGCAGGTGCCGGGTCAGATCGGTGAGTTCCATGGTGTTCTCCTTCGCTCGTTCGGGTGTCTTCGACGCTACGGAGCCGCGGTCCCGGCCTCGATCCGGTTGGGTCCCCGATCCGGGTGGACTTTTCTCCACCCCACGTCGGTAGCCAGCTGTATGGCTCCTGACCTGCGGTGATCCGTAGCGTCGAGGTCAATCGACACGAACGGAGACCACGATGGACACCACTGCCGTACAGGTACGCCGGCTGGCCCGCGTCTATGGAGACCAGCGAAGCGGCGTGCGCGCCCTCGACGGCGTCGATCTCGACTTCGCCCGCGGGTCCTTCACCGCGGTCATGGGCCCGTCCGGGTCCGGCAAGTCGACGCTGCTGTCCTGCGTCGCCGGACTGGACCGGCCCACCGAGGGCGAGGTGCTGATCGACGGCGAGAACGTCACGTTCTGGGACGAGGACGCCCGCACGCAGCTGCGGCGCGAGCGGATCGGCTTCGTCTTCCAGAGCTTCCACCTGATGCCGTACCTCACGGCCGCTCAGAACGTCGCGCTGCCGCTGCGGCTGGCCGGGCGCAAGGCCGACCCGAAGCTGGTCCGGACCCTGCTGGACCGGGTCGGGCTGGCCGGGCGCGCCGCCCATCTGCCCGCGGAGCTGTCCGGCGGCCAGCAGCAGCGCGTCGCGATCGCGAGGGCGTTCGTCACCTCGCCGGCCGTGGTGCTGGCCGACGAGCCGACGGGCGCCCTGGACACGGCCAGCGCCAAGGACATCCTCCGCCTGCTGCGCACCGCCGTCGGCGAGCTGGGGCAGACGATCGTCATGGTGACGCACGACCCCGTCGCCGCCGCCTACGCCGACCGCGTCGTCTTCCTCGTCGACGGCCGGGTCGCCGGGCACCTGGCGCACCCCACGGTCGACGCCGTCGCGGGCCAGCTCGCCCACCTCGACCAGCTCGTCGCGGCCGGTCCGGCGGTGGCCCGATGAGCGCGGCGCGGACGGCGACCCGGCCCAGCAAGCGGGCCCGGCGCGCGGCCGCCGGTGTGGCGCCGGCGGGCACCCGGCCGGCCAACCGGCGGCCGGACGGTCCCGCCGGCGGACGGCTGGGGCGGGTCGGCTGGCTGGCCCGGCCGTCGCTGCGACATCGGCCGGCGGCGTTCCTGGCCGCGGCGCTGACGGTGTTCCTCAGCACGGCCGTCATCGGGCCGTTCGCCGCGCTGATCGAGACCGCGCTGTACAGCGACGGCGAGGACCGGCTGGCCCTGCTCATCATGGGCGGCGTGGTCGGCGGCTGGGGGTTGCTGATCGTCCTGTACTCGCTGGCGTCGACGATCGGCCTCACGGTCGGGCAGCGCGCCGAGGAGATCGTGCTGCTGCGCACCATCGGCGCGGCCGGCTCCCAGGTGCGGGCGCTGGTGCGCGGCGAGACCCTCGTCATGGCGACCGTCGCGGCCGGGCTCGGCGCCGTCCCGGCGTGGTTCGGCGCCCGGGCGTTGCTGGACGCGCTGCGGTCCGGCGACGTTGTCGGCGACGACGTGCGGTTCCGCGGCGGCGGCCTCGCCCTGATCGCGACCGTCGTCGCGATCGTCCTGGTGGCTCGGGTGGCGGCCTCCGTCGCCGGGGCACGGGCCAGCCGTGGGCCGGTGCGCGACGTCCGGGACCGGGAGTACCGGATGCCCCGGTGGCGGGTCGTCGTGGCCGCGGCGCTGGTGCTCTACGGACTGGGCTTCGCGGTCGTGACGGTCGCGGTCACCGGCCGGTCGGCCGAGCCGTACGACGCGATGATGACCGCGGGGAACGCCTGCGTCCTGGTGAGCATCGGGCTGGCCGTGGCCGCGCCGCTGCTGCTGCGGCGGTTCGCCGGGCGGCTGCGCGGCCGCGGCGCGGCGGCCGAGCTCGCCGTGTCGAACGCGGCCCGCCGCTCGCACCTGCTCGGTGCGACGCTCGCACCGGTGATCGTGCTGACCGGCACGTCGATCGGCACGCTGTGGCTGGTCGACATCGACGTCCGCTCGATGGGCGCGGCCGCCGACGAGGTGACCAACCTGCTCAACGTCGTGGTGGTCGTGATGATCTCGCTGTTCGCCGGCATCATGGTCGTCAACGCCTGGGCGGCGGCGGTGGCGCACCGGCGCCCGGAGCTGCGCCGGCTCTGGCTGATCGGCGCGCGGCCGCGCACCGTGCGCGCGTCGGTCGTCGTCGAGAGCCTGGTGACGGGGTTCCTGGGCGCCGGCCTGGGCCTCGCGGCCGCGCTGACCTCCGTCGTGCCGTTCTCGTGGGCGCGCGGCGAGGGTCTGCTCCCCGACGGCGGGCTCTGGCTGGCGCCGGCGCTCATGGCCGTGGCGATCGCGGTCGCGGCCGGGTCCGCCGCGGCCGCCGCCGCGCGGGTGCCGTTCGGCGGTCAGTGACCGCGGAACGCCTCCTCCAGCCACCACGAGCCCTGCGGCGCGGCGACCTTGGCGTCGACGAGCAGCGGCCGGCCGCGGGCGCCGTCCAGCCAGGAGCGGACGGCGCCGAGGTCGGCCGGCGACCGCACGGTGACCGCGTCGAACCCGTAGCCGGCGCCGACCGCCGCGATGTCGGTGTCCGGGAACGTCACCGTCTCCAGCGGCGCGTCGGCGCCGAAGTGGTGCACCTCCGCGCCGTACGCGTCGTCGTTGTAGACCACGACGACCATGGGGAGGCCGAGGCGGCGGACGGTGTCGAGCTCGGCCGCGGCCATCAGCGCGCCGCCGTCGCCGAGGGCGGCGACCGGGAGCCGGTCCGGGCGGGCCAGCGCCGCGCCGATCGCCGTCGCGAGGCCGAGCCCGATGGACTGGTACGCCTGCGTGAAGCAGAACCCGAACTCGTCCGGCACGGAGAGGAACATGCTCGGGTAGCCCATGAAGTTGCCCGAGTCGACCGCGACGACGCGCTCGGCCGGCAGCAGGTCGTCCAGTCCGATCGTCAGCGTCCGCGGGTCGATCCGGCCGTCGCCGCCCCAGTCGTCGTACGCGACGTCGCGCCAGCGCAGCTCGGCGGACAGCCGGGCCCGCACCTCGTCGCTGCGGTACCCGGGCCGGGGCGCGCCGCCCAGGGCCGTCGTCAGCGCGGACGCCACCACCGCGGCGTCCCCGGCGACGCCGACGTCGACCGGGCGGTGCCGGCCGATCGCGTCGGCCTCGACGTCCACCTGGGCCACCCGGGCACCGGGCCCGATCAGCCGGCCGTGCCGCATCGTCCACATGTTCAACGCGCAGCCGAACCCGACGATGACGTCGGCGGACGAGATCAGCGACGCGGCCACCGGCGAGGCGAACCCACCGGACACGTCCAGCGACCACGGGCTGCCGTTGAACAGCCCCCGTGCGACGGCGGACGTGGCGAGCAGGGCGCCGCACGCCTCGGCCAGGGCGAGCAGCTCGGCGCGGGCGTGCCGCGCACCCCGTCCGGCGATCAGCACCGGCCGCTGGGCGTCCGCGAGCACCGAGGCGAGCTCGGCGACCGACGGTGGCGGCAGGGGAGCCGGCGGCGCCGCGGGCCGCACCCGGGCCCCGTCGTCGACCGGCAGACCCTGCACGTCGAGCGGGAGGTTGACGACGACGGTGCGGCGCTCGTGCCGGGCCAGCGCGTACGCCCGCGCGACGTCGTCCAGCGCCGTCTCCGCGGACGCGACCCGCACCGACGACGCGCCCACCGCCGCGGCCAGCGCCGGCTGGTCGACGTAGAAGTTGGAGCCGGGGACCGTCGCCTCGGCGGCCAGCACCAGCAGCGGCGTCCGGCTCTTGGCCGCCTCCGCGATCCCGGTCAGCGCGTTGGTGAGCCCGCAGCCCTGGTGGACGGTGACGGCGGCGACCTCGCCGCTCATCCGCGCGTACGCGTCGGCCATCGTCGCCGCGCCGCCCTCGTGCCGCGCCGCCACGAACCGCGCACCGCCGTCGACCAGCGCGTTCGTGACGTGGAAGTTGCCGCTGCCGACCACACCGAAGGCCTGCCGGACCCCCAGCTCCGCCAGGGCCGCGCCGACCGCCTCGCCGGCCAGCATCAGCGCTCGACCAGCGCCAGCACTCGCGCCGGGCTTCCGGACCCGCCGACGATCGGCAGCGGCGCCGCGACCACCACCGCGCCCGTCGGCGGCAGTGACGCCAGGTTCTGCAGCTGCGTCAGCTCGTACTTGCCGGCGCCGAGCAGGAACGAGTGGCAGGGGAACGCCGGGTCGAACGAGTGCGCCGCGCCGGCGTCGGTGCCGACCGTCTCGACGCCGATGCCGAGGATCGGCGCCTCGTCGGCGAGCCAGCGGGCGCAGTCGACGCTGACGCCCGGCGTGTGCGGGCCGGTCTCGTTCGCGTTGAGGAACGCCTCCTGATCGTCCGAGCGCGCGTCCCAGCCGGTGCGCAGCAGGAGCCAGCCGCCGTCCGGCAGCGGCCCGTGCTCGGACTCCCACTCCTTGACGTGCTCGACCTCCAGCAGGAAGTCCGGGTCGGCCGCGGCCTGCTCGGTGACGTCGACGACGGCGGCCGGCGCGACCAGCCGGGTGAGCGGCACCTGCGCGACGTCGCCGCCGTCTTGCCCGCTGACCCAGTGCACGGGCGCGTCGAAGTGGGTGCCGGTGTGCTCGCCGGTGGTGATGTTGTTCCAGTACCAGGACCACAGTTGCGACCAGCGCGTTGAGACGAATCTACACTCCCTCTGGTGTCTTTGTAAACCAAGGCGGTACCCTGAGCGTCGTAGGTGTGTTCAAACGAGGCAAGCACGCCCACGACCTGGAGGAAGCTATGGGACGGCCCAGGAACCCTGGACCCGACGATACCGAGCTGCGCCGTTGGCGCGAGTCAGGCAAGACATACGGAGAGATGGCAATCATGGCCACCGAGCTGTACGGCTGGCCCTGGACGAAGGCTGCCATCGCGACCCGCATGAGGCGGGCGCGTCTCTCGAACGAAGGGTCTCTCCCCAGGCACGACTACACCGTCCCGTGGACGGTGCACAACGAGCACTCTCACGACGAGACAGTGATCCAGCTTCGCGCCCTGGGGCGGCGACTGAGAGGGCTACCGCTCACGCCGAGAACCGAGAAGCGCCTGGACGCCTGGCTCCAGCGGCTAGATCTGCGCAACCAGGTCGTTCACTACAGCCCGGTCGACGGCTGGAAGTACGTCGACCGGGACACGGTGCCCGAGCACTACCTGCACCCGGACCCGAGGGTGCCCATCCTCCCGCCGGAGGCCAAGCACCTGGAGCTGGCCAAGCGCCGAGCGGAGGCCGTGAAGGCTGACACCGTGAAGTCCTCCCGCCGGCTGGCGGCCCTTCAGGATGTCGAGGAGTCTCAGCGCGCTGGCTGAGCATGGTCACGGATTGTAAAGATTCCCTCACTGTGGGTGACTTTGCCTAGCGACGGGGTAGTTTGCCATAGGTGAATGACCAAGATCGCCTGGTCGAACTGAGCAAGCGCCTGACGGCGCTTGAGTCCGAGGCTGATGACATCCGGACGGAGATCGAGGAGATCGAGGAGCGGCGTTTCCCCAAGCCGAAGCGCCCGATCTTCACGCTGATCAAGGGCGGCGGCCTGGTGGCCGGCGCAGCCTGGGCCTTCGACAAGGTCCGCAAGCATCCGGGGATCAGTGGCGCCGCCATGATGGGCGGCGCACTCTCCGGAGCGCTGATCCTGGGTCAGATCTACGGCGACGATGGCGAGGTCGTCAGCGACCCACCAAGAGCGCCCGGGGTCTTGGCTCCGTGGACGTTGCCCCCCGAGGTCCCGCCCAAGACTCCGGGTCTAGAGCCACGCCCCAGCGCCACGGGGGACGCTGGGGCGCCCCCTGGACCTTCAGCGCCAGGGGCTGGTGTCCAGGTCCAGGACCCTCCGGAAGAGCCGAACTCGCCGCCCTCAGGCGGCGCCACGGTAGGCCCAGAGCCTACGCCTGAGCCACCGGAGCCAGAGCCAACGCCGTCTGAGACTCCGTCTCAGCCTCCAGAGCCAAGCCCCAGTCCCACGGTGGGGCCTCCTACGGAGAGCCCAACGCCAAGTCCTCCGCCCGTGACTCCGGCGGAGCCGGAGTACCTGCTCTGCGTAGAGGCCGACCTCAGTGCCATAGAGCTAGGACTCTGTCTCTTAGAGCTAGAGCCTTGACATAGATCTAAGAGCAAAGAGCTGAGAGAGTACGAAGTACTCTCTCTCTAAGAGTTCTTAGCCAATGCCCTTGCCAATGATCATAGCTCTAAGAGTAAAGAGCTAAGAGTACTGACCCCCAGCCCCACCCGCCACCATGATTGTAGACTATGGCGTCAAGTCCCTGCAACCCACATCTTCCTGTCGCCGCCGAGGGCCGCCAGGCCCTCCTGAGAGACCCACGAGTTGATCTTGGTCAGGATCCTCCTTGACGTTTGTCTACTGTGGCCGCTAGGCTGGCCTCAGCTCAATCGTTCAGGGTTTGTGACTCTGGCTCCCTTGCAATCTAGGGCTCCCGCGCCGATCCTGTGACGAACGGCAAGACCCCAGTGCAGGGGAGGGTGGAGTGCAGGGTGGGAAGGATCCGGATGAAGAGTTCTGGGACAGGTACTTCGAGGGGAGGCCAACCCTGACGTGGGAGGAGGTCCTGGCGCTGGACGACCAGGAGCCTAGAGCGGCCGGCGAGGCCGCCTAAACCGGAGGGGCCGACGAGAGTCGGCCTTCTCTTTGGAGGTGAATGTATACTATGGCCACAAAGCGTAAGTTGCTACTGAATCGCGGTGGCTCGTTTCACCGGACCGTTACCGGCACGCAGGCTGTATGGGACGAGACGGTGAAGGACCCCACTGATGCCGAGGTAGCAGACCTGCTGGCCCGTGTGCTGGAGGCGGCCGGGCACCACCTGCCGACTATTCCTGCTGACTACAGCTCCGGTTACTACCTGGAGCAGCTTCTGCTGGATCTGGCCGCTTACCGCGATGCTCTGGCCCGTGACGCCGAGAAGGCTGAGCGGGAGCAGGCAGAGAAGCTTCAGATCGAGGCGCTCTCCCTGGCCCTTAGCGTCAATGGCGGCACTCCCGTCTGGCGGGAGATCGCCAAGCGCGCCTACGAGCTGGGAGCGCGGGCATGAGCGACAACCGACTGGGCTTCGAGGCCCTGGAACTGGGCGACAACGTCACCGACTCCTTCGACCGCAAGGGCGTCGTGGCTCAGGTGGGCCGGGAGCTTGTCGTCCTGCGCGAGGACTACACCTGGAAGTACGCCGACGACTACATCGCTGGGGCCAAGGAGCACGACAACCCCTACCGGGTTGAGCGCCGGGACTGGGACCTGGACAACGGTTTTCACTTCTGGTCCCAGGCCTCGGGTGACGAGGTTGATCTCAACCTCAGCTTCGAGAACTGCACCATTGAGGGCGTGAAGCCTGGCGACAGGATCGTCTTCGCGGCCAACGGCCACTCGGAAGAGATCGTTGTTCCGGAGCACGAGGGCACAGACCTGGAGCCTCGGGTATGACCACTACGACACTGGCGCCGGTCGAGAACGAAGACCTCGAAGCCTGGCTGAACCACGAGATCGAGAAGCCGTGCGACGCCGGCACCCTTCGCAGCAGGTGTTCTAACCAGGCCGAGTATCTGGCTCACATTCGCCGACCTTGTGGTTGCGCTGCGCCGACTTCCGTCTTCTGGTGCTCATACCACAAAGACCGCTATGAGAGCTATGGACTGGCCTGCCGGGATTGTCACTCAGTGACCCACGCCGTGGGGGTCCAGGCGACCTTCGTCGAGCGCATCCGGTGACCACTTGGGTTGCGCCCAGCTCTTCGGGCTTTAGGCCTCATGGGGGCGCCAAATGGCCTGCAAAGCAGGCTAAAGCCCAGAAAGACGGACTTGGGGATGGCGAGGAAACTCGGCAAATTCTGATCAACGCTTGGGTCGCGCTCGACGAGGGGAGAGCGCGAAGCCAGCAGACGCTCATCGGACCATCGCAGTTGATGGGTTGCCCGAGGAAGGTGTTCTTCGAGCTTGTCGGCCAGGAAACCGTCAACCACAACACGGACAAGCTCGGCGCCCTGATCGGCACCGCGATGCATGACCATATCGAGCGAGCCCTGAACCTTGCGATAGCCGAAGGCAAGGCTGAGGGTATTCCGGAACTCACCGTTCCGGGTATTCCCGAGATCGGCCTTGGCGATGGCCACATCGACTGGTGGAGACCGGGCGTCGTCACCGATTGGAAGAGCACGAAGCTGGCGTCTCTTCGCTGGTTTCCGGGCGCCAAGCGCTGGTATCAGCCCGACGTATACGCATACCTCTGCAATCGAGCTGGCTATGAAGTCGAGAGGCTGGAACTCGTCGCCATTCCACGCGATGGCAAGTTCCGGGACATCAAGGTGTTCACCAAGAAGTACGACGAAGCAAATGCCCTTGAGGCCATCGGCTGGCTCAAGAGCGTGAAAGAGAACGTGGCGAACGGCGAGATCCCAGAGAAGGAGCCGAGCGCACTCTGTTCTTATTGTCCATTTTTCGGTGAGGAGCTTTGTAGTGGAGGGGGATCTTAGAGCGTGCCGCGACAAGCGACACGAGGGTTCCGAGCGCCCGCCCCGCTCGGAGTTCTACATCGACAGAAGTCGGCCCAGCGGACTGACCTATCGGTGTAAGCCCTGCTGGAACCGGTCTGTCAAGGATTACCAACAGAGGAACCGCGCCAAGCGCCTGGTGTACCTCAAGAGGTATCGCGACCTTGAACACAACAAGAAAAAGGCGAGCGAGTGGGCTCGCCAATACAACAGACGGAAGCGCCTAGAGCGCCTGGCGGACAATCCCGCCATGAACCGGGCAAGTTATGTCTATCGACTTTATGATCGCGACGGCGCCCTGCTCTACGTGGGCAGGACCTACCAGGATTCATGGAGTCAGCGGAAGGCCACGCACAGAGCGACGAAGCGCTGGTGGCCCGATGTGGATGAAGAGCGAACGAGACTGGAGCCGTTCGAGACTCGGCTTGCCTCCGAAGAGGCGGAGTTGAAGGCGATTGCGGAGGAGGACCCCTTGCATAACAAGGCGGGTAAGAAGGATGCCTGACCTCAGCGTGTTCTTCCAGGAGTACGTAGGCGATTGGCCTCTCACGCGAGAGGAAGCGATGGAGCAGTTCGACACTGACGAATGGATTCGCGAGGAGGAGCGAGATGTACAAGGTGACCGTTGAGATTAACCCGGTCGAGTTCGAGCACGTGGAGGAGATCGTTGATCAGATCCTGAACAGGGTCAGTCTGGCTCCGTCGTTGATCCACGTGGATGAGGTTATCGATGACTGACAGCAACGCCACGCTGAAATTCGGTGGTGGCTTCGAGTACCCGTGGCTCACGCCGCACGGGGATACTCCGGAGGAGATCCAGGCTTGGATCCGGAAGGCCGACGAGATCGGCCTGATCGAGGACATCATCGAGTTCTCGCTGAAGATCCGCTACATGATGAACGCCGCTGAGCGTATCGGCTACAAGGGGCCTCAGGCGGAGGAGCCGGCCCCTGAAAGCACGTCTCGAATGAATACCACGGCTACAAAGAAGGGCGCTAAGGGCGGCCTCGCCGCCCAGGCCAAGGCCGCTAAGACCGAGACCGAGGACCCGCCCCTGGACCAGCTCATCAAGACCGCTCCCTCTGAGCAGTTCATGTACGAGCTGCACGAGCAGCGCAAGGACGAGTGGACCGACGAGCTGACCGAGCTTGTGAAGGCTCGCATTGCTGAACTGAAGGCGGCGTGATGAGCATCTACACGCCGACGACCGCGACAGTTCGCGCGAGCTATGGCGACTACGTCGCTCAGCTCGGCTCGATTTCCTACAAGGAAGCCCAGGCTGGTTTCGATCGCTGGCTTGAGAGCGTGCTCGACGACCCAGGTCGCGCTCGTGCGCGCTTGAGTGAACTGAAGGCGGCGTGATGGCCATGCGCGAGAAGACAGCGCGCGCTGCTGCCGAGCGTATCGCAGAGAAGGGCCTGGCGTTCCCGTGGGCGGAGTCGGTCATCCGTGAGATCAAGGCCATGGCCTACGACGAGGGCTACCGCGACGCACATCCCGGCAACAACTGGCCCGAAGAGGGCGAGAACCCTTACCGCATCGAGAAGGAGAACTGAGCAATGGCTGACTGGAGCAAGCCCGAGAACACTGGCGGCAACGCGGAGTTCTTCAAGCCCAAGGAGAACGTCGGGGCACTGGTCGGGTTCAAGGTCCGCCGCTTCGAGGCGGACTACAAGAACCGCTTCGAGGAGGTCCGCGACACCCTGTTCGCTGACGTCACCGTGTTCACTGGCCCGAACGCCGGCAAGGCGTACGAGAACGCTGAGATCACCAGCACGGTGGTCATCAAGGCGATGCGCGAGCAGATCGGTGAGAGCGTGCTCGGTCGCCTGGCCAAGGTCAAGAACTACTACGTCCTGAACGACCCCACGGACGAGGACTTCGAGATCGCGGCTGGCGGTAGCCAGCCCGCCAAGGCCAAGGCCCCCTGGGAGTCGTGATGGATGACGACTGGCTGGAGCGCTGGGGCTGGACCCTTGACCTCGCGTTCGGCGCCGTGCTGGTCGCCCTTGCCATTGGCCTGGGTCTCTGGTTGCGGTGAGCCGGCGCGGCCTGCTGGCGGTGACGGACTTCATCGTTGAGCGACGCCAAGATCTGGAGAAGCTCAAGGCGGAGATCGTAAAGCTGGAGTCCGGACCGCTGGACGCTAAAGAGGCTAAGGCCCTGGCCAGAAAGCGAAAGAAGGTTGCGGAGTGGGACGCCTTTCTGGCGTCCCCTCCCTGGCCTCGGTTCCCTGAACTGCCAGACGACATTCGAGAGAGGCTGATCGGTGAGCGAGAAGAACTCCGGTTCTACATTTCCAGCCACCCTCTCAACCACGTTCAGCTTCCGAAGTCTGAGACGACGGCTCATGTTCGTGAGGGTCGAGCGGGAGGATGGCTTTCTGTCTCAGGGGTGGTTTCTGACGCAGACGTCGCAACGTCCCGCCGTGGCTCTCTTTGGGCTCGGTTCACGCTGGAGGACCTTGAGGGCACTTGTCCCGCAATTGCCTTCGGAGACGTGGCGAGAGACGTCGTGGACGGTGCCGTGGTCACGGTTCGAGGCGTGGTGGAAACACGAGACGAGAGTCCAGTCCTGAAGGTCACGAACATGAAGACGCTGGAGAGGTGGTAGAGGGTGCGCAGTCTGACGAGAGCCATCAAGGGCGCCGATTCCGGCGGCGCGCCCATGCCCACTGTGCTGCCCTCTCTGGCCCGCGCTGGTGCGCACATCAGGCGTGGCGAGGTCACGATGATTGCCGGCGAACCTGGAGCCGGCAAGAGCATGATCGCGCTCTGGCTCTCCATCAACTGGGCCGGGGCTGGGCACCTGGGGATCTACTTCTCGGCCGACAGCAGCGAGCTGGTGGCCGCGTCCAGGACCGGGGCAATGGTGTCCGGCACTCCAGTCAAGGAGATGGAAGCCCGCCTACAGGCGGGCGACCCCGAGGCGCTGGCGGTCATCAAGTCCACGGACGGCATCTCTTGGTGCTTTGACCCGGAGATCACGCTGGACGGGATCGACCTGGAGCTGAGCGCTCACGAGGAGGCATGGGGCCGGCTCCCGGACTTCCTCATCATCGACAACGCCACGGACGTCGAGCAGATGGATGCGGATGAATTCGGCGCGCTGCGCCGGGTGATGAAGACCCTGACCTATGTGGCCCGCACCACCAGTGCGGCAGTGGTCGTTCTGCACCACACGAGTGAGGCCGAGAAGAGCAACCCTTGCCCTCCGCGTAAAGCGATCATGGGCAAGATCGCAGCCAAGCCGGCCGTCATTCTGACCACTGCCGAAGGGTTCCGCGCTGGCGAGAAGCCAGTTGCAATCGTCAAGAACAGGTTCGGCCCGTCCGACAAGACCGGCCAGACATTCATCCCTCTGCGCTATGACACGCAGTCCATGCGCTTCGAGGACTTGGGGATCTGATGAGCTACAACCAGCACGACATTCTGCGTGACAGTGACATCAATCTTGAGGGCGTCGACCAGCACGAGATCGACCTCCTCCTCTCGCGACTCCACTCCTACACCAGCAAGCGGAACGCTCTCCTCATATGGGACGTGGCCGATGACTGGGCCCGTGAGCACGACGCGATTGAGGGTCCTGACTATGTTAAGGGCGTGTTCCGTGGGCTGGCCATTGCAGCCAAGGAGATCGAGGGGCTGCGCTCATGAGGCGTATCGAGATCGGCTACCTGTGCCGCAAGGGTCACTACTGCTTCTACGCAGACCCTGAAGAGGATGGCGCCTGTGGCGCCCCCGGGGTGGGGCGCATCTGGCTTGAGATAGAGCCCGAGTGGGATGACGACGCAGAGGCCGAAGAGCGCACTGACCAGATCATCTGGGAAGCGGACGACAGCTTGGCTGAGAAGTTCGAAGCCTGGAGGGCGTCATGACCGAGCGAGAGTGCCCGCTGGGATTGACCTACTACGAACTCCGATCGCGTCTGGGTGACCACCTGGACGAGTTCACGAAATGGATGACTGGCCAGACCGTGGCCCTCTGCGAAGAGCACGGTCCCGTGGCTTACGAGCAGGACTATGAGCGCTTCGTTCGTGGACTTCCGGTGGTGGACTGATGGAACTAGTTTCGGAGGACTACATCGTCGGACACTGTCACTGCGGGGAGGTCGTCTATATCCATGACGAGCCGCCCGGATTCACTCGTGACCTATGCAGGGAGTGCGACGCGGTTCGTTGTGACGCACCTGTCGAAGGCGTGGATTATCCGTGCTATCGGATGAGCGCGTTCGCCGAATGCTACGAGCACCCTGACCTTACTGAGCTGATGAACGAAGGACTGAACCGACGTGGCGAATAGTCGAGTGAGCAGGGGTCGCAAAACCCAGGCGGATGTAGCCCAGTGGTTCAGGGACCACGGCTGGGTCCACGCGGAGAGCATTGCCGCCTCCCTCCCTGGCAAAGACATCAACGGGATGCCCGGCTGGGCGCCAGAGGTCAAGGCCACGAGGGATGGCTCCCTCACGGGAGCCCTCAAGCAAGCAGAGCGAAACACCGGGGAGAACGAGACCCCCTTCGTCGTGTGGCGCCCGGACGGCTATGGGGAGGAGCGTGTCGGTGAGTGGATCGTTGCTCTTCGACTCGCTGACTTCACTGACTTAATGACGCAGATTGAGTTCGATCAGGGTCCGGAGATGTCACCCGAGGATGCTCTCAACCTGGACACGCGGGTGCTGATTCTGGAGGCGGCCGTCAAGAGCCTCGTGGCGGGGCGTGCGTCATGAGGCTGCCTAGCGTCTGGGGCTTCTGCTGTCAGTACTGGATCATGCCCATGCCCGGCTGGGGCGGCCCGTGGCAACGTTGCGGCAAGTGCAAGCAAGTACCTGAGTACGCAGGAGAGATCCCCGAGGAGGAGTGGCCCGATGACGAAGCCTATCGAACAGTTGGTGGACGAACACCTACAGAAGGTCGTTGAGAACTGCAAGATCGTGGTTTTCGTTTCGGTCGACGGAAGCCCGGTCCACGGTCGTCCGCTGGACGACCTGCTCCAGAACCTCTTTGATCGAGTCCGGGAGCTGGAACTGCAAGCTGAGCGGCGGCGGTACTGGTGGCAGAAGTAGACAAGGGCGCCCTGCTGGTCGCCTTTCTCGCCACCAAGGGCGTTGAGGTCGATCCCGAAAAGTACGGGAACCAGAAGGTCTCCTGCATCGGGCACCAGGACCGCAGCCCCTCGGCCTCCGTAGACGCCCAGAAGGGCGTCTATCACTGCTTCTCGTGCAACCTGAGCGGCGACGTGTACACATTGATCATGCATGATAGGGGGGTTGATTTCAATGGCGCTAACGAGATCGCGCAGGCTGAACTACGAGCAGACGCCGGGGATCCGAGTCCCGTGGGAGCAGGTCGAAGAGGCCGTTTTATCCCATCTTGGCGGATGGGAGCTTCCCAGGGTTCGGGGAGGTTCCTCCCACCGAACCGTCGTTGACAACTTCCTGCTCCAAGTTCGGGTTGTGGACGACTGTTGGGAGTGGATTGGGAGCCGGGATAAGAACGGCTACGGGAGGTTCTTCTTTGAGGGCCTCCAGCGTCGCGCCACCCATGCGAGTCTCATCATGTTCAAGGGCGAGAGGGTGGCGGACGGGCTCTGCGCTCGCCACGCGTGCGACAACCCGCCGTGCGTGAACCCAGCACACCTCCTGGTTGGCACCAGGAAGCAGAACACTGCTGATGCGGTGGGGCGTCGGCGCCACGCTCACGGGGAGAAGCACGGTCGAGCGAAGATCACCGAGGACGACGTTCGCGAGATGAGGCGTCGCTACGCCACGGCGAGCGCCAGTGAGTTGGCGCTGGAGTTTGGGATCAGCAAGACCCAGGTCTATTACATCGCGCTGGGGAGGTCATGGCGGCATGTCGATGCAGCGTGAAGCACTTCAGCGGGCGGCGCTTCGGTATCACGCTCAAGTTGACAACGTCCTGCCGTACCTGGAGACGCGAGGACTCAACGACCGATCTACGATCGACGACTATCTCCTTGGCGTCGTCGTTGACCCGATCCCTGGGCACGAGTCCTACGTGGGCCGGCTCGTCGTACCTTATTTGACGCCGAGTGCGGTGGTGAACATGAGGTTCCGTTGTCTCCGTGACCACGACTGCAAGGAATCCAACTGTGCCAAGTACCTGGGTCCCAGCCAGAAGGTGAACCTGTACAACGTGGCCGCCTTGAGGGCGGCCGACTCCACGCTCTATGTCACGGAGGGCGAACTGGACGCCATCAGCGCCACGGTGGTGGGGTTCCCGGCAGTAGGAGTCCCCGGTGTCCAGGCGTGGAACATGAAGCACCCTCGGGACGAGGACGAGGCCAAAAGGAGCAAGCGCCACTGGCTCCGACTGTTCGAGGATTACGAGTCTGTTGTGGTCCTGGCCGACGGCGATGACCCTGGCAAGAACTTCGCAGAGAAGGTCCTGAACGACGTGGAGAACGCTCGTGCAGTGTACATGCCTAAGAACTCTGATGTGAACAGCGTTCTCATGGAGCGTGGTGTTGACGAGTTCAGGTCTCTTCTTCAGGTCTGATTTGTATACTATGGCCACAATGAGCTACGCTTAGTCCAGGCGCCATATGTGAAGGCGCGAACCTAGCGAATGTGAATCGGGGTGGGGAAGATCAGAGTTCTAATGTGGGATCTGGAGACGTCGCCTCACGCGACGTACACCTGGGGCCTTTTCCAGCAAAACGTCGGCCTCAACCAGATCGAGAAGCCGGGCGAAGTCATTTGCTTTGCCGCCCAGTGGGCGGACTCCAAGAAGGTGGAGTTCCATTCCGTCCATCATGACGGCAAGGAGGCCATGCTCCAGGCCGCATGGGACCTGATCAATGAGGCGGATGCTCTGGTTTCGTGGAATGGCAAAGCCTTCGACAGCAAGACCATGAACAAGGAGTTCCTGTTGGCGGGCATGAGCCCGCCCGCTCCGATCAAGGAGATTGACCTCATGTTGGCCGCGCGGAAGCAGTTCCGTTTGGCGTCGAACAAGCTGGAGTTCGTAAGTCGGGCGCTTGGTCTTCCGGGCAAGGTGCAGCACGAGGGCTTTCAGCTCTGGCTGGACTGCATGGCTGGGGATGAGAAGGCCTGGGCTCGCATGAAGCGGTACTGCATTCAGGACGTCAAGCTCCTGAAGCCCATCTACGAGAAGCTTCTGCCGTGGTTGCCGGCGCACCCGAACGTGAACCTCTATGACGGCACCGAGGGGTGCCCGAAGTGTGGCTCCGACCATGTGCAGAAGCGTGGCCTGAAGGCCACCAACGTGTCTCTGTTCCAGCAGTACCAGTGCCAAGAGTGCAAGAGCTGGTTCCAGGGTGGCAAGCGCATCGCTGGCGTCGAACTGCGGAGCGCCTGATGAATCTCAAGCTGATGATCACCCTGATCGTCTTCATCGTTGTCGTGGACATCGTGTCCTGGACCCTGCTTATTCGGTCGGTGTTCTAGATGGACTTCACCAAGAACGAGCTGCGTACGGCTCGGGCCGCTGCCGCCAGTCTCTCCCGCACCTACGGCATTCACCCGGACGACATCCAGCAGGAGATGCTGACGTGGATGTTGACCCACGAGCCCAAGGTCTTGGAGTTCAGGGCCGGCAAGCCTGGCCTCTACACCACACTGGTGCGCCTGGGCGTGAAGTACTGCCGCAAGGAGTGGCGCGCAGCAGGCGCGCCTCACGGGGACGAGAAGGTCCAGTACCGCTGGAGTCGCAAGGCTCTCATGGCTGCTCTGCCCCAGGCGGTGGTCAACTACCACCCGAACCCGGCTGAGGAGTCCCTAGCTTCCATTGCTGATGTCAGGGCTGCCCTCGGCAGCCTGCCCGAGAACCAGCATGAGGCCATTCTCCAGGCAGCAGACCGAGGCTTCGACTTCGACGTCCTGGGCGCTATCTGGATGAGTGAGGACTACTCATCGATTGGCACTGACGCAGCTCGGTCGAGGGTCAACTACTACCTGGACAAGATGCGTCGGTTCCTCAACGGCCAAACACCCTTCGAGGGTGAGGTCACCACTGACGAGGACGCCAAGGCGTTCTACGGACAGCAGCTCAAGGGCCTGGAGGAGTACACGGGCCGACGCCCCAGCGCCAAGGAGATCGAGACAGCCATCCACAACGACTGGCACGGCGAAGAGCGATACGACTACCACAACGCGCGATGGGATGTGGCCTGAATGGGCAAGAAGACTGCAACCCCTGCCGCTGAAGCGCTGGTGTGCTCGTTCCTCGGGGAGATCGAGGAAGACTCTGTCGACAAGGCCGTCAAGAAGATCACCAAGTGGTCGCTGAAGAACCCTGACGCAGAGCTGCTGATGTACTTGAACTCTCCCGGCGGAGAACTGTGGGCCGGCTGGAGGCTCTTCGACACCTTGCGGGCCGTCTCGAAGGACGGCCACCACGTGACCATCACTGTCCGTGGCAGGGCAGCCAGCATGGCTGGTGTCGTGCTCCAGGCCGCCGATCACAGGGTGATCGGTGCTCAGTCCTACCTGCACATGCATGAGACGGCCAATGGTGCGTACGGGAAGACACATAGGCACCGGGAGAACGTCGAGTTCCTGGAGCGCGCACAGATGGACATCGCCAGGGTGTACGCCGAGCGTTCCACGCTGAAGGCCAAGGAGATCTACCAGATGTTCGACCGCAAGGAAGTGTGGCTGAGCGCCAAGGAAGCCCTCGGCTATGGGTTCGTTGATGCCGTGGAGGGGAAGAAGTGAGCTGCCACCCGAGTTGCCAGCATGAGCCGATCCCGGAGCCGGCCATGTCCGTCGAGGATCTGGCCGAAGCGTTGGGGCACACGTTGCCTCCGAAGAAGCCCACCCTCCTCCAGGAGACGGATGATTCGGAGTTCGGCAAGGCCGCTTCGGATGTGTTCTCCGAGGCTGAGGAGCTACTCCTCCGCAAGAACCACGACTACGGCTCCAAGAACATCAGCCTCAGTCCCGGTGGCCCGCTCAATGGGCTGCGCGTGCGCATGTGGGACAAGATGGCTCGGATCAACAACCTGGTCGACAAGGACGTAGAGCCCAGCAATGAGTCGCTCCGCGACTCGTTCATCGATCTCCTCAACTACAGCGCCATCGCTCTGATGGTGCTCGATGGGAAGTGGCCGGAGTGAGCAACGAATACCTATCGTGGGCCAAGCTCAACTACCCCGGTGACCTCAGGGGCAAGATCGAGGGCCAGGTTGTTGGCCCCAATCGCATGGGTGAGCTGTTCGTCATCCGCGCCACCGAGTACAACGCTGAGACCGACGTGACCACGGCGCACCTGGCGTACGCCACAACTGAGGATGTGGAGAAGTGACTGTCAGCGAGTTGATCGAGGCGCTGCTCAACGTGGAGGACCGGAGCGCCGTGGTCCTTATCGAGGGCTGCGACTGCATCGGAACGGTCCTTGATGTGAACGAGGGCTACGGGCCTGGAGAAGTTCTGATTCAGCGAGAAGCCGCGACCCAGCCGAACTTTGACCGACTGAGGGCGGACTGATGACCCTCACCCCACAAGACCTCATCAGAGCCGCCTCACGCGTCGTACGTGAGTATCTGGAGCGCCTCTCGGTACACGAGGTGCACCAACTACTGGAGTACGAATACGGGGCACTGAGCGACGCTCAGGCGTATGAGGTGCTGGAGCTTGCCAGCAATGCCGAGGTTAGGATCTGAGCATGAGCAAGGTCGTTGTCTACCACGCCTTCTACGGCTGCGACACTGGCTGCTGCGGTCACGTGATCCAGATGGACGGCAAGGAGAAGAGCTTTTCCTTCGACCACTGCTGTGAGGAAGACAAGCTCAAGTGGGCCCAGGACCTGATTCGCGAAGAGCTGGGCGAGGAGCACGTAGCGGACCTCGACTGGGAGAACTCGTTCGTCACAGACGACTAAGCCCAGAACGCACAAAAGGCCCCAGCTCTCCCGCAAGGGAGGCTGGGGCTTCTCTTTGTGCCTACTTGTATGGGTTGTTCGTCAGTGGCGTGTCACGCCACCCTCCGCTACGTCCCTCCACCCACGCCTGAGACAGTCCAGCTCGGATGGTGGAGCGGACGTGGTCCGCCTCCTTCGGCGTGAGCCAGAAGGGCGGCATGCCCGGTAGGTCTCGGTCCGGGGCTGTGAGGTGGTACGCCTGTCTCCCGTGCAGCCAGTCAGGGCTGATCAGGAAGAGCGGCCACTCCGGGTTCTGTGTGTCCTGCTGGTTGGTGTCCTTGATGCGTCGCATCAGCGCCCCCCGCGCATAGATTGCCACAGAGGCTAGCTCGGGCTGTCGGTGTGATCAAGGGGCCGGTACGGGTTGCTACTTGGAGTGTTCCGGGAGTCATCCGCATGCTCACCGTCCCAGTGGCCCTCGGAGTAGCCCTCGTCCCACACCTGAGCGAAGCCGGCGCGCAGCGCCGCTCGCACACGCCCCGCATCCCGAGGGCGAAGCCTCAGGGTGAAGGCCGGCACTCGCTTCCCGTCCACCGCCTTGATGATGTACACGGCCTCGCCGGTTGCCTGGCTCTCGGGGCTGACCTCGATCAGTGGCCAATCCTCCGACAGTGGTTCCGTCATGCTGCCTCACGGTCCTTCCCGAGTACCCTGCGCAGCTCAGCGAACTCCTTGACATCGGAGTCGATGGTTGCGTCCAGGTGATAGTAGAGGTGGATGCGCTCGGCCAACTCGTCGTAGCGAGCCTCCTCCGCCTCCAGGGCTAGGACAATGGGGTCCTCGATCATGCTGCCTCCTTGAATCTCACGGTCATAGCTGAATTGCCAGGCGGGCACCAGTGGCTGGTGCCGCACAAGCAGAGGGCGTCGTTATGGTCCTCAATGAGCTGGAACATCCAGCGCCTAACGGCGACACTCTGACCGCCCCACGGGTGATAGACCGGATCGATACCAGGAACCCCGGGGTCATAGATCTCACCGTGGACCGGGTCTCCCGGCTCCCACTCCTCAGTGTCCATTGCTGATCTCCCGATCGTAGGCCACCAGGAACATGCGCAACTGCGCATCAACGTGGCCACGATGCGTGGCGCACAGATCGTCGTCCGGTCTGGCCATCAGGTTGCAGGCACGGAAGGTGCCCGCCTGGTCGAACCACATGCAGTACTTGATGCCGGTCACTTGCCACCACGTCCGAAAATGTAGTCGAGGTATTCCTTCCCGGTGAGCTTTCGGCGGTTGCTGTTCAGAACCCGAGTCAGCTCATCGATCACAGCGGGTTCTTTCGGAAGCTCGATGGCTGCCGACTCGTAGCCACCGTTGTGAACCTCCATTCGAAGGTCTCCGCTGTCATCCGAGTATTCGTAGATCTCCATCGAGTTACCACTGATGTCTTCATAACTAAACACGCTCACACCTGATCTCCTGTCTTGATAATGGCTAGCACGGCCTGCCCAGGTTCAAGGCCGGCCTTGGTACCCCAGCGCTCTGCCTGTAGGGGCGTGGTGAACCCACGCACGACCAACCAGAGGCCGTCCTGGGAGAAGAGCAGCCCGTGCTCTTCGCGTTCGTCCCTCATTTGGTACGCAAGACTGAGGACCTGGTCCACAAGGGAGTCCAGGTCCTCACTCCAGTCTTGGTCCAGCAGCGCCGCCATGCGGCGGCGCTCATCCGCTAACTGCTTCAAAGCAACCCTTTCTGGCGAAGCCGGAACCTCCGCAACACCACGGCTTGGTACGAACGCCCAAGGGCGAACGCCATATCGATAACACTCAAGTCCGGCCGCAACAAGACAAGATCCTCCGCTTCGGTCCAAGGCATCGCTTGGTGCGTTGCTCGTACCTTGGTGGCCTCCTGCCTTCGGGCCATCTTGGCGCGGCCTTGCCTGCGCAGATACCCAGGCTGATCAGCCCAGCGCGCCTTCCAGTTAAACGAGAGCGCATCCGGCCGCCTAAGCCTCCGCCCCTTCTCACGCGACCTTTTCAGCTCTCGCTCGCCGTCCGGATCTCGGGCGCGTCGCTTTCGCATGTACTCCCTAACTTTGGCGGCGTTAGCTGCCGTGCACTCGTCGCAGCGACATCCGTGGTAGCAGTACCCCGTCGCCGTGCCGTGCCTCACTTGAGAGCTTCGAAGTGCGCGTGTACGGCCCTGGCCGCCTCTTTCTCTAGCGTGGAGTCATGCTTGGCGGCCAGGGCCTCGTAACGCTCGAACAGCGCCTTGGGGATATTCCGGATGATGATCGGGTGCGTTTCTGGTTCCGGGTTGATCGTGCGGCCCCAGGTCTTCGCGAACTCGGGCGGGGTACCCGCCGCCTTGCTCGTGGCGAGCTGACGAGCACCACTTAAGGAGACGCCCGCCACAACCCCGGCAACCTCGTCCGGCGTATGACCAGAGTCATAGAGGGCGTACACCACGTACGCCCGAGCTGCGTCAGTGGCCAGACGCACTCCAGCCATGCGGTCGTTCCACGCCTCAGCGAACGACGCGTAGCCAAGCGGCTCCCACGCCTTGCTGTCGATGATCTTCTTGATCAGCGCCTCCGCGTTGACGAAGTGCTCACGGAGTTCTTTCCAGGTCTCCTCAGCTTGCTTCTTATTCACTGTGCTTCCCCTTCTACTGGCAGAGATTCGGCCGGGAAGAGCCCGGCTGCGAGTAGCGCGTAGATCACCTCACGTGGACGTACGTCGAACCTGTCCAGCTCATCAGCAATCTGAAGCGCTCGGGCGAGTGTCGGGCTGCTCATTGTGCTTCCCCTTCCGCGAACCAATGTCCGCCGGCAATGCCGGAGTAGCCCTCTTCCTTGGCCCACACCTCGCACTCGCTGAGGATCGGGCAGTTCAGGCACCAACGATCCCTGATCTCGTCCATCTGCGTTGAGATCTTGGCCTCACGCGCTGGTCCAGCCTTGTTGTACTGAATGGACTGCTTCAGGCGAGTCTCGTGCTCGAAGAAGTCAACATTCAGGAAGCACGGCGGTGGGGTGTTGATGTCGTACTTGACGTGAGGACCCGCCAGCGGAGGCGGGTCCTCTTTGCGCAGTGCGATGGCAGCACAGGATTGCCCACAGTACTTCTGTGCCGTGAAGTCCACGATGGAGCGCCTACCGCGAGAATACGAAGCTCCGCACAGCGTGCAGACCTTCTCATCCTCCGGGCGTGGACCCTTGGCGAATCGGCACTTCTTGGAACAGAACCTTCGCGCCGCCCAATCGGCGGCGTTCATCTTGTTGCGGAAGATCGTCGCCTTGCACTCTTCACAGACCTTGGTCTGCGGCTTGGTGCGGTGACTCTGATGGCACTCGGGCGAGCAGAACTTGCGCTTCTTGAACTTGTAAGCGCCCTCATAGTCCTTCTGCACCAGTGGACGCCGGCACTCCTCATACTGGCAGATCTTCAGAGTGGGGTTGAGTACCTTCACGCAGCACCGCCTTCGAGCTTCGCGGCGAACCACTCGCGGAAGTACTCGTACGCCTCGTCCGGCCACTGGTCATCCCAGTCGCCCAGCAGGTCTTCCACATCCGCCTCCGTCACGACGACGGCGCGCTGAACGTCTGTGACCTCGTCATCCGCGAGGTCGTTGTAGCCGAGTTCGATAGCGGCCCAGCCGCTCAAGAACCGGTAGACCAGTTCGTTCGAGTACACCGCGTCTGCCACCCGCACGGTGGCGATGGCGACGCTGCCGGGGACGGGATGGGGAGTGGGGT